>JAXMOF010000029.1:0-52966 GCA_034670045.1 Amylibacter sp.
CGGTGAACCAGCGGCGCAGGGTTTTGATGTCGGTTTTATCCATCTCGCGGGCTTGGATCGGATCATAGCTGAGCGTGGGTGTCGCACTTGGTGCAATCGCATAGTCGCGGCTGTAGCGGTTTGGCGAATGATATCCGTTGTGCACCAGTTGGATCGCGGCCAATGACCCGTGTTCATGCACGGCATCTGTCATCATGCGCAGGGCGGGGATGTCGCTTTCGTCCCAGATCCGCCCCTCATTGGCGGGGGACAGATCGGAACTGCCGTGGATTTCCACTTCTTGTGTGGATACAACGCCCCAGCCGCCCTGGGCTTTCACACCGCGATGGGCGGCCTCGGCCTGAGGATGGCGATAGCCCATGCCCGTGCAATGGGGCACCTGATAAAAGCGGTTGCGGGTGGTATGGGGGCCGATCTGAACCGGTTCAAACAGAATGTCGTATCTGGGGGCGCGCATGGCATGTCCTACACTTTGAGGGCGGCTGTGTTAGTATGGCCATTCACCGTTTTTAAGGGCGTTTAGCGCGAAAATGATGCGATCAAAGCTGTCGCGGGCCCGCTTTACGGTGGTTCTGCCGCGCAGATAGCCGTGGACCAGACCGGTTTCGTTGAACCAGACGGCTTGCCCCGCAGCGGCAAGGATTGCATCGCGGTAATCGCGGCAGCCATCGGTAATCGGGTCACATTCCGCTGAAATCAGAACCGTTGGCGGCAGGTTGGTGAAATCCGTGTCCTGCAGGGGAACTGCTGTTGGATCGTTCTGGGGTTTCGGCCCGTTGTAACGCACACCTTCATAAAACAGGATTTCATCGCGGGTCAGCATCGGCGCGTTGGCATGGGTCAGGAACGAACCCGCATCAATGTCGCCGCCAAGGCCGGGGTAGACCAGAACCTGCCCGATCAGGCGGGGTTCATTTCGCAGGCGGTGGCTGACTGTGGCCCCCAGATTGCCCCCCGCGCTATCCCCTGCCAGTATCACCTGACCGCTGCGGGTTTCCAGTATGTGGCGGGTGGCGGCAAGGCAATCATCGAACATGGCGGGGTGTTTGTGTTCGGGGGCCATGCGGTAATCGACCGAGACCACATCCATGCCTGTGCGATCACAGATTTCGGCGCAAACATCGTCGTGGGAGTCCAATCCGCCGACCACAAAGCCGCCGCCGTGGAAATACATCACCGTCACATCCGATCCGCCGCAGGTGTAGTGGCGGGTCGGGATATGGTCGACCTTATGATCTGACGCAGTGACGCCGTCGGGGTAGCCTGCGAAAAAGGCACGGCACATGGTATCGTAGATTTCGCGCTGCTTTTCGATAGACATATCAACAGTGTCAGGCGGATAGTACTCCGCTGTTTTATTGATGAAATCCCAAGTTTCGGCGTCGATGTGTTTTGTGTAATCCATGGGTGCAGCCTAGGTCCGTGGCGGGCGGGCTGCAAGGGATTCTTAACGCTGGGCGGGGTGGAAAAAATGTCGGCGATGGATTGCGACTGAAACTTTGTGTTTGGCGGTTTTGCAAGCGCTTTCCCATTAAAACAACAGGTTGCAATAGGTAGTGAAACCGGAATTTGGGCTGGGCTTTACAGTCGGGCATCCCCTTAGGTCACGTCCAGACGTGCTGTGACCCTGCGTTCATCCAGGATGTGACCAGCGTAGGTTTTGCGCGATGACCGCTTTGAAGCCAATAATTCACGCCGCATTTGCGCAGTAAGGGATTGAAATAGAGACAGGGATGTTGGTATGTTATTATGACTAGTCATAAAGGTAAAATGTATGCCCCAAATTTTCGCAAAAAAAGCCCGATTGGCCGACGGCTGGGCGCAAAATGTGTTGGTTGATGTTGAGGCGGGTCGCATTGTCGGCCTGCGCACGGGGGCGGCTGGCGGGGATATCACGGTGGATTGCCTGCTTCCGGCACTGGCGAATCTGCACAGCCACAGCTTCCAGCGGGCTATGGCTGGCATGACCGAATACCGCGCCGCAGGGCGCGAGAGTTTCTGGACCTGGCGCACCTTGATGTACCGCTTTCTGGATCGCCTGACGCCTGAACAGGTTCAGGCCATCGCGGCACTGGTCTTTGTTGAAATGCAAGAGGCAGGATATGCCAGCGTGGGGGAATTCCACTATGTGCATCACCAGCTTGGCGGCCAGCGCTATGACGATCTGGCAGAGCTGTCAGCGCGGATTGCGGCGGCGGCTGATCAGACGGGCATCGGCCTGACGCTGCTACCGGTTCTTTATACCTATGGCGGCGCGGGGCAGCAGGCTTTGGCGGGCGGGCAATTGCGCTTTGGCAATGATCCGGCGCAGTTTCTGGATCTGGTTTCTGCGGCGCAGGGGACTGTTGCCGCTTTGCCAAGTGATGCGCAAGTGGGCATCGCGCCCCATTCCTTGCGGGCAACCTGTCCGTCTGATCTGGCCGAGGTGCTGGCGCACAGACCCCAAGGCCCCGTACATATGCATATTTCCGAACAACCTGCCGAGGTTGAGCGGATCAGCGCATGGCTGGGCGCGCGCCCCGTGGAATGGCTGCTGCAAAACGCCGAAGTGAACGAGCGCTGGTGTCTGATCCACGCCACCCACATGACCCAAGCGGAAACAATTGGGCTGGCCAAGTCCAACGCCGTGGCAGGGCTTTGCCCGATCACCGAGGCAAATTTGGGCGATGGACCGTTTAACGGCCCCGACTATCTGACGGCAGGCGGGCGATTTGGCGTTGGCTCTGACAGCAATGTGCGGATTTCGCTGACCGAAGAACTGCGCACCTTGGAATATTCCCAGCGGTTGCGCGATGTGGAACGCAATGTGATGGTTGTGGGCGAAGGCTCGGTGGGTGAAACCCTGTATCTGGGGGCAGCCACTGGCGGGGCGCAGGCGATTGGACGGGATGCGGGGGAAATCCGCATTGGCGCGTTGGCCGATCTGCTTGCGATCGACAGCCAGCATGTCTCGCTCTGTGCGCTTGGCGATGACAAACTGCTCGACGGTCTGTGTTTTGCGGCCAGTGATACGGTTGTCACAGATGTCTGGTCTGCGGGCCGTCATCAGGTGCAAGGCGGGCGGCACATAGCACGCGATGCCGTGGAACGCGCCTATCGCAGTGCCGTAACAGCTTTGGTGGCTGATCTGTAACATTCGGGATGACCTTCGCATCGGCTAAGGCTATTGTCGCGCCAAATTCAGGATGAGGGTGACAATGGCGATTTCTTTGGCCGAAGGGCAGATGTTCAAGGGTCTTTTTGGCGACGCGGAACTGGCGGTTCTGTTTTCCGACAGCGCCGAGGTGCGCGCCATGTTGCTGGTCGAAGGTGCCTTAGCGGCAGCGCAGGGCAAGCTGGGGGTGATTCCCGCGGACAGTGCCGACATCATCAACCGCATGGCACGTGAAGTGCTGATTGATCCGGGATATCTGGCCGACGGGATCGTGCGGGACGGTGTTGTCGTGCCCGCCTTGGTGGCGGCCTTTGGCAAGGAAATGCAAGCGCCTGAACACAGCGCATTTTTGCATAAAGGGGCCACGTCACAGGATATTATCGACACAGGGCTGGCCCTACGCCTGCGGCGGGTACTTGATATTCTGGACAGCCGCATGGGGGCTTTCCTAAACCTTCTGGCAGATCAGGCCGAGACTTATAAAACCACACCAATGGCTGCCCGCACGCGGCATCAGATCGCCACGCCAACGGCCTTGGGGGCGCGGATAGCAGGCTGGGGCGCGCCATTTTTGCGCCATCGCCAGCGTTTGGCCGAACTGCGGCCCCGTTTGCTGGTTGTGTCTTTGGCTGGGGCGTCAGGCAATCTGTCTGCCTTTGAAGGGCGCGGGCTGGAAACAGCGGATGCGCTGGCGGATGAACTAGGGCTGGGGCGAGCTGAACTGCCGTGGCACGCAGCGCGGGACGGAATTTCGGAACTGGCGAATCTCTGTGGGTTGATCTGCGGGTCTTTGGGGAAAATCGCGCAGGATTTGCTGCTTTCCGCACAGATCGGCGATGGCTTGCGGGCCGGCGCTTCGGGCGGGTCCAGCACCATGCCCCATAAAGCGAACCCCACAGGAGCAGAGGCTATGTTGGCGCTGGCCCGTCAGGGGCAGGGGCTGGTGGCGCAGATTTCCGGGGCGGCGATCCATGCGCAGGAACGGGACGGGGCGGCCTGGTCGCAGGAATGGCTGTCACTGCCTGCATTGATTGTGGCCACAGGGGCGGCGTTGCGCCATGGCTTGGAACTGGTGCAAAACTTGCAGGTGGACGCCGATAAAATGGCGGCAGTGTTTGATGACACCCAAGGTTTGATGATGGCCGAAGCGGCGAGTTTTGCGCTGGCGGACCATATGGGGCTGGCCGATGCCCGTGCCGTGACCAAAGCGGCCTGTGCCAAGGCGGTGGCATCAGGAGAAAACCTGCGCGATGTGATTGCGCGCGAAACCGTGCTGCCGATGGATTGGGATGCGGTGTTCGACGCCCGTTCCGCCCTTGGTGAATCCGCAGAAATTGTTGCGCGGTTTGCAGCAAAGGTGCGGGTGTCAAACGGCTAGGCCGCCGTCAGAATTCGGACAGTTTTCCAAGTTTGTTCAACAGGTTGATCAACTGCGCCTTGCCGAAATGTTCTTCCAGATCCTCATAGACCTTGCGGGCTTTGGGGGCAATCAAGGCGATCACCTCTTGGCCGGGCTGGGCCAGGTGGATGATCTGTTTGCGCCGATCCGTGGGATGGGCCTCGCGGCGGATCATTTCGCGTTTTTCCAGCAGGGCAAGGATGCGGGTCAGGCTGGGGGTCAGCACCACGCAGCGTTCGCCGAGTTCGGTGGGTTCCAGCGGTCCGACTTCATCCAACACACGCAAAACGCGCCATTGTTGCTCGGTCAGATCGTTTTCCATCAGATAGGGACGAATGCGCCGCATCACCGATTCACGGGCGCGCAGCAGCATGATGGGAAGGGATTCTTCCGTTTTTGCGAAAAATTTGCTCATCTGGGGTATAACGCCTGTGCGGAACTTTCTAACAGGTTCACTATAGGCGTTGCCCCCGCAAAGAAAAAGCGGTGTTTTCTATGCGGGGGGCAGGCGTGTTACGGTCAGGCGGGCAGGTGGATTTTGAATTTTTCCCTGATCCGCGCGTCTGTTTGGGGATCAAAACGGGCGGCGGAACGGTCTGCCAAAATCTCGGTTTTGCGTTGGGTGGCTTTCTGGATCAGGTTGGGTTTGCCCAGTTCCATCCATTCCTTGGGCGAGGTCCGGTCCCCGATTGCGGGGTAGATATATTCCGTCTGCATAAGCGATAAAGTCTGCGCCGAACCCAGATAATGCCCCGGACCTTCCAGACAGACGGCGCGGATCACATCCAGAGAAACCGTGTCCTCATTCACCTCTATCCCGCGCACACAGCGCAGGGACTGGCCAAGCAGATCATCGCCGATAATCAGGCTTTCCAGACAGAACCCCAGCAAGGAAGCATGCATGCCCACGGCTTCATAGACCATGTTAAGGCCCGCAAGCCCTGCCATGACGTTGGAATGGGCCTGTTCATATCCCGCCTGCATATCGGGCATTTTTGCATCCGCAATTCCTGCCGCCGCACCGCCAGGAAGGCCAAGGAAATGGTGCATTTGGGCGCAGGCGGCGGTCAGCAGGGCCTGTTCGCCGGACCCGCCCGACATGGCCCCAGTGCGCAAATCAGACACAAAGGGCCAAGTGCCAAAAACGGTCGGGTGCCCGGGCGCCATGGCATTGACATAGACCATACCCGCCAGACATTCGGCCACCGCTTGCACAATTGCGCCTGCGATCGGGGCGGGGGCAGTGGCGCCTGCTTGCCCTGCCGACAGCAACAGGACCGGCATGCCGCCGCGAATGCAATGTTCCATCACCTGACAGGATTCCGTGGCGAATTTCATCGGGGGCACGACGAAACAGTTCGAATTTGATATAAAGGGCCGCTCGCGGAAGGCGGCCTCTCCGCCTGCGATTTCGTAGATCAGTTCGAACGCGCCCTTCATGAAAGAGGGTTCGGTGAAGGACGTGCCGATGTGTTTTGTGGTGCCCGCGCTGCAGGCGTAAATGGTGTTCAGGTCCATTTCAAAATTGTCGGCAATGTCACGGCAGACCATCGGGCGTTGCAAGAAGTGGACATTATCCAGCCGGTCCACGATGCGGGCAGCGTCATGCAGGTCCTGCACGGTGCATTCGCGGTAGCTGTTGGTTTCCACATCCACCAGATGCACTGCAGCCCCGGCAGTGCCGTAATGGACGCGGTTGCCCGACAGGATCATATCGTGTTTCGGGTCGCGCCCGAACAGCGTGACAGAGCGGTTTGCTTTGGCAAGCATGTCTTCGACCAATGGGCGGGGAAAGCGGATGCGGTTGTCATCGCCAAGGATCGCCCCTGCGTCGGTCAGGATTTTCACACCTGACGGGGGGGCATCGGCAAAGCCGATCTGCTCCATCGCGTCAAGGGCTGCTTGATAGATGCGTTGGACAGCGGCATCGGACAGGGGCTTGTAGGTGCCGCCTTCCATACCTGCGCGCACAGGGCGGATTGCATCGGAAAGGGGGGCTGCACGCAGCGCCTGGCGGGCAGAGCGGCCTCCGGCGCGGCGGGAACGGGGATCGGACATGGGAATATTCGCTTTGAAAGGGAAGGGGACAGGCGTCAGCAGGTCAGCCGTTTTGGCGATCCGCGGGCCGCACGACCCCGATCCGCACCGATGGTGCGCGAGATCAAGGCAGTCATCCAATCAAGGTCGATCATAAGCGGCGTTTCTTCTCCCGAACTGGATCAAGCCTGCGGCTTCAAAGCCCTGCTGGCATGTCTGTTCGCGTCAAAAACGTCGTTTTCAGATTGGGAATACCCTGTTTCCTGCGGGTTTCAGGGGGAATCGGGGGCGTGGTTTTACCAGCTTCCGCCTGCGCCACCGCCAGAAGAGGACCCGCCGCCAAATCCCGAACTGCCACCGGAGGAGGAGGAACTTCCGGATTTTTGCGGAATAATAACGGTTTCGGAATAAGTGTGATTGCAGTTGCGACAAGAGTAATCCACTTTTGCCTTGCCTGCATGGGATGTGGTTGCAGCGGTGATGATCGTGCGATCCGAATAAAGCGTTTTATAGCTGCAACTGGGGCAGGCGGCGAATTGGCTGAACCAGGATTTATAGCCCTCGATCACGGTGTGGTCGTCATATTGGCAATACCAGACGTCATAATCTTTGGATTTCAATGCCTCTTCGACCCTTTGCCCCTGGGCGAGGTATTGGTCGTCTTCGAATTCCGCCAGACGGTGCATTTTGCGGTTGCATAAATCACAGGTGCGGGGGCGAAACCGCAGCATTCTGCGCAGTCCGAACAGGCCGATACCCGTGCCGCCAAGTCCCAGAAACCCCGCGAACCACGCCCAGAACCCGCCAGAGCGGGCGTTGTCATAGGCGTTTTCGGTTTCGTTCCTGACGCGGGATAAAAATGTGGGGCGGTTGTCTGTGCCAAATTCAAGCTGCACACGTTTCAGTGTTTCCAACGTGCCTGCCTCGATGCCTGCGCTGTAATCGCCTTTTTTGAAGGCAGGCAGGAAGTGGTGGTCGATGACCCGTTTTGCGCGGTCGTCAAAGACAGGGGGATAGCCGTCGCCCAGCACGATACGCATTTCGCGGTCGCTGCGGGCCACTAGGATCAGGATGCCGTCGTTGCGATCTGCATTGCCGATGCCCCAAGTGTTGAACAGCCCCGTGGCAAAGTCTTTCAGGGTCGGGCTGCTGCCATAGTCGGTACGGCTGTCGATGGTGACGATGGTTGCCTCCAGCCCCCGATCTGTTTTGGCTTGGCGCAGGAGCGTATCAAGGCGGGATTCAGTTTCGGGATCAATAAGATCGGCAAAATCATTGACGTAAAGCGAATTGTGATCGGGATAGGATTGCGCCTGCTCCTGCGCCAAAGCAGAGGCGGCAAAACACAGGGCGGCACAGGTGGCGAAAAGGGATTTTGTAAGAAAATTCATCCCTTTTGCCTAAGGTCAAGCCCTGCGTTTATCAAGAAAAACCGTCAGGCAGCCAGTTCGGTTATGACGTCATAGGCGGTCATCACATCGTCGCGGGTACAGTCGAACTGGCCAGCGGTAAAGCGGATCACATAGTGGCCCTGATGCAGGGTCTGCGTCAGGTAGATCCGCCCGTCATCATTGATCCGCTGCAACAGCTCCGCCGAAGCTGCGTTCGGGTCGCCGTCTTTCGGGGTGTATTGAAAGGTGAACAGGGCCAGACGGCTGTCTGTAGTGATGGTGAAATCGGGGTGGGCGCGCAGTTTGGACTCCAGCTCTTTGGTCCAGGCCACGTGGTTGCGGATGCGGCTGCGCAGGCCTTCCAGCCCGTAGGCGCGGATCAGGAACCACAGTTTCAGCGCACGGAAACGGCGGCCCAGAGGCACGGTCCATTCGTTGAAATTGGTGATTTCCTGCGCTTGGGGTGTTTCCAGATAAGACGGGCGCAGACCCATGGTGCGGCGCTGGATATTCGCGTCTTTCAGAAACTGGATCGAACAATCGAAATTCGCCCCGAGCCATTTATGGGGGTTGAAGACGATGCTGTCGCACTCTTCGGCCCCGTGCCAAACATCGCGGAATTCGGGGCAGATCATTGCCGATCCGGCCCATGCGGCGTCTAGGTGGGTGTATAAGTCTTCGGCTTTGGCGATGGCGATCAGCGGGGGCAGATCATCGCAAGCGCCGATGGATGTGCCGCCTGTGCACAGAACCAGACCCGCCGGAATATGGCCCGCAGCGCGGTCGGCGGTAATGGCTTTTTGGAGGGCGGCTGCGTCCATTTCAAAGGCATCGTTGGTGGGGATTTTAACCAGATTTTCCTGCCCGATACCCGCAACCCAACAAGCCTTGTCAATGGAACTGTGGACTTGGGCAGAACAATAGATGCGCAGGCGGCCTTGACCGGACAGGCCCTTGTCGTTGCCTGTGAACCCCGTGGCCCGTTCGCGCATGGTCAGGATTGCCGACAATGTGGCGCTGCTGGCACTGTCCTGAATGACGCCCTTGAAGCCTTCGGGCAGGGCCATGGCCTGACGCAACCAGTCGATCATCACCTGTTCGATTTCTGTCGCGGCAGGCGAGGTTTGCCACAGCATACATTGTGACGCGATGGCATTGGTCAATTGTTCCGCAATCATGGACGCTGGGGCGGCGTTTGACGGAAAATAGGCAAAGAAACGCGGGTGTTGCCAGTGGGTGATCCCGTCCGGCACGATCCGTTCAAAATCCGCCATGATGGTTTCCATATCCACCGCCTGTTCCGGCGGATGGGCCGGAAGGCGGGCGGCAATGGCGCCGATTTCGGTCTGGGCGCGCACGGGTTTATCGCGCAGGGTTGCGAAATGCTGTTCGATCCAGCGGGTCGCGCGGTTGGTCCATTGGGCGTAATCGGAATATTTCATTTCAGCACCTAGCTAACGTGTTAATTAGATTGTAGCCGCTGTTTTGGATCAGTGCAAGCGCCGGGATACCGTCAGCCCCGCGCTTTTTTTTTGGGGGGGGGTACTCCGGGCTTGGTTTGCCGCTAATTTGTGTCGCCCGCAATCTGCGCCGCATAATCATCCGCATCATACCACCCGCGCGAGGACTGGATTTTTAGATCGTCAGACACATGCCATTCTTCCCAACCGCTGATTTTTGTGAATTTTTTGGTTTCCGAATGGTGGCCGTAAAAGGTCCAGACGAACAGGGCGTTATTGCCGGACACGCGCACGTCGTCACACATCAGGTGCATGTCGGGGAAGGCGGCGTAAAAGCCCTCGGTCATGTCGGCGATGGCTTTGGGGCCGATCATCGGATCCCCTGCATTGATCGAAATCTGACCGTCGGGGGCGAAGTGATCCGCGACGGATGCGCCATCGTGGGAGGTCCAGGCTTTCGTATAGCTGTTGGCCAGTTTGACGATGGCTTCGCTGCGCGTGTCGGTCATGGTGAGTCCTTTTGATTTCGGGTGAACCTAACCGTGCAGGGGCACAGGGTCCATGCACAGCTTTATGGAATCGGGGCGTGGGGCGCGGGGGACGTGTGATGCGGTGTGAATTGAAAGCGCAGGGCGTTGGGGGGGGGGAATTGGATATTTGAACCAAAAAGAGGATTGGGGTTTGGCCCGAATTGGGAAGGCGGGATTGTTGGGCTTGTGTTTTGGTGGGGCTTGGCTATGGTCGTCGCCATGAGAAACCAAAGCATCATTTGCTGCATTTGCATTATCCGCTGACAGTGTCAGGCGGACGGCTTCTCTATTCCTTAATGTGATTTGAAGTGCTAGGTCCGCCGCGGGACAGATACGCGCGCGTGTAAGGAAGACCTAATGACGACGATCAAACTATATAACACCAAAACCCGTACAAAAGAGCCGTTTGTGCCGTTGGATGCGGATGATGTGCGGATGTATGTCTGCGGGCCGACGGTCTATGACCGCGCCCATATCGGCAATGCGCGCCCTGTAATTGTGTTTGATGTGCTGTATCGGTTGCTGCGCGAGGAATTTGGCCCTGACCACGTGACCTATGCGCGGAACTTCACGGATGTGGACGACAAGATCAACGCGAAGGCGGCTGAAACGGGGCGGACTATTCGCGAGATCACGGATGAGACAATCGGCTGGTATCTGGAGGATATGGGTGCTTTGGGCAATCTGGAGCCGGATCACGCGCCACGGGCGACTGAATATATTCCGCAGATGGTTACGATGATCGAGGGGTTGATCAAAGCGGGTCATGCCTATGCGGCTGAAGGGCATGTGTTGTTCGCGGTGGAGTCTTACAAAAGCTATGGTTCTTTGTCTGGGCGTTCTGTTGATGACATGATTGCAGGCGCGCGGGTAGAAGTGGCCCCCTATAAGCGCAATCCGATGGATTTTGTGTTGTGGAAACCGTCAGACGCGGAAACACCAGGATGGGAAAGCCCGTGGGGATACGGCCGGCCGGGCTGGCATATCGAGTGTTCGGCCATGGCGGATGCGTTGTTCGGGGCGCGGTTTGATATTCATGGCGGCGGGCTGGATCTGGCCTTTCCCCATCATGAAAATGAAAAGGCGCAAAGCTGTGCCTGCGGGTCCGAAGATGATTTCGCGCAGGTCTGGATGCACAATGAAATGTTGCAGGTAGAGGGCAAGAAGATGTCTAAATCTCTGGACAATTTCTTTAGTGTGCGGGAACTGATTGATCAGGGTTATTCAGGAGAAGTGATCCGGTTTGTGTATTTGAGCACACATTACCGCAAGCCGATGGACTGGACGGATAAGAAGGCGAAAGAGGCCGAGGCGACGTTACGTAAGTGGTATGGGCAGGCGGCGCAGGCTTTGGATAATTCAGAACCGAACCGAACAGTTCTTGACGCCTTGTCGGATGATCTTAACACCGCAGGGGCTTTAGCCGAGATGCACCAGCTTTCCCATGCGGATGATGTGGCGTCTTTGCGGGCCAGTCTGCGGGTGTTGGGCCTGTTGAACGACGGTATTCCCGAATGGGCCAGCGATCGAGACCCACTGCTTGGAACTTTAGAGGCAAAGATGACAGTGTTGCGATCCAAGGCTATGGAAAACAAGGATTTTTCAGCCGTAGACGCGTTGAAGCAGGCATTGACCGAAGCTGGGGTCAGCGTTCGCATGTCCAAAGAGGGCGTGACATTGGAACCTGTCGGCGGGTTTGACGCTGCCAAGCTGGAGGGATTGGTGTGATGTGCGTTATAGAAACACAGTCCGTGGCAGACCTCGGGCGGCGCAGGCCGTGCGGGGCAACACCGCGGTTCTTGGCTGAGGTGGTGTCATGAGCAAAGAACGCTTGTATCTTTTCGACACCACTCTGCGGGACGGGCAACAGACCCAAGGGGTTGATTTTACCGCAGAAGACAAGACGCGAATTGCTTTGGCTCTGGATGGGTTGGGGCTTGATTATGTAGAGGGCGGTTGGCCGGGGGCCAATCCGACGGACAGTGATTTCTTTGATACAGCCCCCGAACTGAAACGGGCCACTTTTACGGCGTTCGGGATGACAAAACGTTCGGGGCGATCAGCCGAAAATGATGATGTTCTGGCGGCTGTGATGAATGCCAATACGTCTGCGGTCTGTCTGGTGGGCAAGACCCATGATTTTCATGTGACCAAGGCGCTGGGCATTTCACTGGATGAAAATCTGGACAATATCCGCGAGAGTTTTGCCCATGTGGTGGCCAGCGGTCGGGAAGCCTTGTTTGACTGCGAACATTTCTTTGACGGGTTTAAAGCGAATCCTGAATATGCTTTGGCGGCGGCGAAAGCGGCCTATGATGCGGGGGCGCGGTGGATCGTGTTATGCGACACCAATGGCGGCGCTTTGCCCGATGAGGTGCGCACCGCCACAGCGGCGGCGATTGCGGCGGGGATACCCGGCGATCATCTGGGCATCCACACCCATAACGATACGGAAATGGCCGTGGCCAATACGCTGGCGGCGGTGGATGCGGGCGCGCGGCACATTCAGGGCACGCTGAACGGTTTGGGCGAACGCTGCGGCAATGCCAACCTGACCGCGATCATTCCGACCCTGCTGTTGAAAGAACCCTACGCCAGCCGTTTTGAAACGGGTGTGACGCTGGGCGGGCTGAAGACTTTGACCAAGGTCAGCCGGATGCTGGACGATATATTGAACCGTGTCTCGCATAAATGGGCGGCTTATGTGGGGGCCAGTGCCTTTGCCCATAAGGCGGGCTTGCATGCCAGTGCGATTCTGAAAGACCCGACCACCTATGAACACGTTGATCCTGCAACGGTGGGCAACCAGCGGATCATTCCCATGTCCAATCAGGCGGGGCAAAGCAATCTGCGCAAGCGGTTGAAGGATGCGGGGATCGAAGCGCCAAAAGGGGCGCAGATGCTTGAAATTCTGGATGAAATCAAACGGCGCGAGGATCAGGGCTATGCCTATGACAGCGCGCAGGCTTCTTTTGAAATCTTGGCGCGGCGGGTTCTGGGCATATTGCCCAGCTTCTTTGAAATCATGCGTTACCGCGTGACCGTTGAACGTACCAAAGTGCCGGGCAAGGGGCGCATGACCCTGTCAGAGGCCGTAGTGGCGGTGAATATCGGCGGGCAAAAGCACCTGTCGGCCAGTGAATCCATGGATGAAACGGGCAATGATCAGGGGCCGGTGAACGCGTTGTGGCGGGCATTGGAACGGGATCTCGGGCCGTATCAGGCGATGATTGACGACATGCATCTGGTGGATTTCAAAGTGCGGATCACCAATGGCGGCACCGAGGCTGTGACCCGCGTGGTCATTGACAGTGAAGACGGGCAGGGCATGCGCTGGTCTACGGTCGGGGTCTCGGCCAATATAGTCGATGCCAGTTTTGAAGCCTTGGTGGATGCGATCAACTGGAAGCTGCTGCGCGACGGAGCGGTGGCGGTTTAAAGGGCTGCTTTGGGGCAAACGGGGAATGGTGTGATGGATTGGGTAATGGTCGTTCTGCGTTTTGCGCTGGTGTCTGTGGCGATTTATCTGCTGATTGCAGGCGCTTTGATCCTGTCGCAATGGCCGTCAAAGGCTGGGGGCGATGGTCTTGATTTCGCCAAGCTGGATGTGACAGGCGATCCTGTGGAGCCTGTGACTTTCCTTGCCCGTGACGGCACCAAGCTGGCGGTTCGGACCCACGGCGGGCAGGGTGGTCCTTTGGCTGTTGTGGTGCACGGGTCTGGCGGGCACGGGGCCGCCTATGACTGGCTGGGCGCGCGGATTGCGGCGCAAACAGGGGCGCAGGTGTTGGTGCCTGATTTGCGCGGGCACGGAGTGAATCCTGCGCCCAAGGGCGATGTGGCCTATATTGGCCAGTTGGAAGACGATCTGGCAGATTTGATTGCGCAATATCGCACCGAAGGGCAGAAACTGCTGCTGCTGGGGCATTCGTCCGGCGGTGGTTTGGTTGTGCGATTCGCGGGCGGGGATTACGGCGATACCGTGGATGCAGCGGTTCTTTTGGCTCCGTTTCTGAAGTATAACGCGCCGACCATGCGGCCCGATGCGGGCGGCTGGGCGCGGCCTTTGACACGGCGGCTGATCGGCTTGTCGATGCTGAATATGCTGGGGTTAAAGATGTTGAACGGCATGACCGCGATTGTGTTCAACCTGCCGGAAGGGGCTTTGGCAGAGCATATGGCAGGGGCATATTCCTATCGGATGAACACCTCTTTTTCGCCGCGCTCCGACTATCTGAAAGATTTGGCTGCGCTGCCGCCTTTTGTGGTGATTGCCGGGAAGGACGACGAGGCGTTTCTGGCGGATCAATACCAGCCGGTCATGGCGGCGGTGAATGACAAGGGGCGCTATCACATTCTGGACGGGGTGTCCCATCTGGATGTTTTCACACAAGAAAAGACAGTTGATCTGGTGACAGAATTTATGCGGGACAGGTTATGAGTTTAACAGAAGATATCGCCAGTTGCGCCGAAACCGTGCATGGAGGAGACCCCATGCGGTTTCTTTCGGCGATGACCGCCAGCGGCGCGGATCGGGATGCGTTGATGGTGCTTTATGCCTTTAACGTCGAAGTGTCCCGCGCCCCTTGGGTAACCTCCGAACCGATGATCGCAGAGATGCGATTGCAGTGGTGGCTGGATGCGGTTGAAGAAATTTACACGGGGGCCACGGTACGCAGGCATCAGGTTGTCACACCGCTGGCAGATCTGATCGCGCGCAAACAACTGCCCCGCGCGCTGTTTGACGCTGTGATCAACGGGCGGCAGTGGGATATCTACAAGGAACCCCACGCGGATGAAGCGGCGCTCTGGGCCTATCTGGCGGCGACAGGCGGCGGGGTGATGGCTTTGGGGTATCAGGCGTTGACGGAGTCAGCGGATGAGGCCGGTTTGAACGCGGCGCAGGCTTATGGCACCGGATGCGCTGCGGCGGCTTTGCTGGAGGCGGTTCCAGCGCTTGAAACCGCCGAGCGGTATCCTTTGGTGGATGGCACAAGCGGCGGTGTTCAGGCCTTGGCGCAGGCGGCTCTGGATCGGTTGGATGCGGCGCGTTTGTCGCTGAAACATGCGCCCCGCTCTGCGCGGGCAGCCTTGCGGGCTGGCTGGCTGGCCCGTGGGGTTTTGCGTCAGGCTGTCGCGGATCCGGGCTTGGTTGTCGCGGGTGGTCTAGGGGCTTCTGACGCGGGAAAACGTTTGCGCCTGATGGGGTTGGCGGCGACCGGCCGGTTCTGAGTATTTGGGGAACATTGAAGCCGAAGGGGATTAGCCCTTTGGCTGTTCACTTGTTTTGCGGCTGATCATGGCGAGCCAGACCAGAGAGCCGAAGGCCAGTGTGAGGAAAGGCACCATGGCAAGGTTCACGGCGTGCCAGCCTTCAATCGTGCTACCGCCCGAGCAGTTCATCAACCCGCCCGATGCAAGGGAGGCCACGGTGACCATACCAAAGACCATAAAGTCGTTCATGCCTTGGGTTTTACCCCGTTCTTCGGGGGTGTGGGATGTGGCCAGCATAGCGGTTGCGCCGATGAAGCCGAAGTTCCAGCCGACACCCAGCAGTACAAGGGCCAGAAAGAAGTTGGTCAGTTCTACACCGGACAGCGCGACAAGGCCTGCGCACATCAGGATAAACAGACCGGTTCCCATGATCTTTTCAACCCCGAAGCGGGCAATCAGGTGGCCCGTGAAAAAGCTGGGGGCAAACATGGCAAAGACATGGGCGGTGACGATCTGGCCTGCATTGCCTTTGGTAAAGCCGCAGCCCACAACGGCAAGCGGGGTCGAGGTCATTACAAGGTTCATCAAGGAGTAGGCAACCATGGCGCAGATAATCGCGGTGGCGATGCGGGGCGTCTTGAGCAGTTCCAGCCGGCTGCGGCCTGTGTAGGGTTTGTCCTTGTCCACTGCGATATCAGAGGATTTGAGAAAGGGGAAAATCACAAAGCCGACGCAATTGAGCACAAATGCCGCCAGATAGATGCCGAGGAAGGGAACCACCAGTGCTTCAACGGTTGCTGCGCCCAGTTGCGGGCCGATGACCGCAGATAACAATCCGCCTGCCATCACATATGAAATCGCTTTGGGGCGATAGACATCAGAGGCAAGATCGGTGGCTGCAAAGCGATAGAACCCTTGGGCGGACATATAGATGCCGGTGAAATAGGACCCGATCAGCAGAAAAGTGAATGAGCTGGTGAAAATGGCGTAAGCACAGATCAAGGCGCCCAAGGCACCGCCCGCTGCGCCAAGAATAAAGCCCGCCGTGCGTCCGAAGCGTTGCATGAATTGGGACAACCAAGGCGCCGTTGTCATAGAGCCGAACACGATCATCGAGATCGGCAAAGTGGCAAAGCAGATGTTCGAGGCAAGTTCCTGCCCGGCGAGGCCCGAAAAGGTAAACAAAAGGGGCATTTGTGCGCCCAGAACGGCCTGTGCGATGATCAGGATCAGCACGTTGCGTTTGGCGAATTGGTCTGTTGTCGTATTCATGGGGCAAAGCGGTATCTTGGATTTTCGGGGATGCCAAGCGGATAGTTGCGCAATGCGGTACTGGCGGGTGCGCCCTAGTCTGTGGCGCAATCTATGATATGGGCGAATGATCCGCTGATGGTGCCGCTGCGCAATCCCATGGGGGGAAGGGCGGTACCTTCGGCGTCAGTGGCGTGAAACAAGGGGTCGCCTTTTGCGCTTAGGGTTGTGGCGTAGTGGAATTCATGGGCTTTCAGCGCAGAGATCCATGGCCCGCCTTCGGGGCGCAGGTTTCGATAGCCAAGGTGAAGTTTGCGGCTGGCAAAGCTGGTTTCCAGCCGCAACAGCCCTGCCATTTGGTGACGGGTTCCGCTTGCGTCCACCAGACCGTCGCCCAGCATCATATAGCCGCCACACTCGCCATAAATCGCCTTGGCGCTGCGCAGCCCGTCTAAAAAACGGGTGTTCGCGGCGAGTTGACCTGCGTGGAGTTCGGGGTAACCGCCGGGAAGGATGACAAGATCGGCCTTAGGCGGGGGCTGATCGGCGAGTGGGGAAAAGGTTTCAATTTCTGCGCCCTGACTGTGCCAGCTTTGCAAAAGATGGGGGTAGGCAAAGGCGAATGCCTTGTCCGAAGCGATGGCAAGGCGCTGTGCCGGCGGGGGGAGCAGGTTAGGGGAGGCCTGTGGCGCGGTTTGATCTGTGGCAAGGGCAAGCAGCTGGTCGATATCCACGGAACGCGCCGCGATTTCAGCGGCCTGATCCAAAAAGGCTTCAAGGTCGGGATGTTCCGCCGCCTGAACCAGCCCGAGGTGTCGGGACGGGGTTTGAAGACCGCTTTGACGGTGGACCGCGCCAAGGACGGGGATGTCGAGCGGGGCAAGCGCAATGCGCAGCATGCGTTCATGGCGGGGGGAGCCGATTTTGTTCAGGATGATACCCGCGATGGTGACACAGGGATCAAGCGTGGCAAAACCTTTGGCCACGGCAGCAACGGATTGCGCCTGATGGGATACGTCGAGGATCAGGATAACGGGCAGGTTCAGGATGCGCGCAAGATCGGCCGTTGCGCCTTTGCCATCCGGCGGTGCGCCGTCGAACAGACCCATGGCGCCCTCAATAATCAGCGGGTCCGGTCCCCCGGCCAATGCGCGAATGCGATCAGGGTGCATGGCCCAAGCATCAAGGTTCAAACATTCTGCCCCGCTGGCGGCAGCGTGGAACCTTGGGTCGATGTAGTCAGGGCCGGATTTGGCGGACCGCACGGCGATGCCGCGATTTTTCAAGGCCCGAAGGATGCCAAGCGTCAGCGTGGTTTTCCCGCTGGCTGACCCCGGTGCCGACAGGATTAGACCCGCCATTAAGACGCCTCGGCGGGGCGACCTCTGCCAAGGGGGTCGGTGTTGCGCGGCGGGATGCCCTTTGCCATGCCGATCCAGTCCAGCGTCTGGCGCATCAGGACCGATCTGCCGACACAGATGATTGCGGGCGGCGTCAGGCCAGAGGCGGCCAGATCGGCGGTCAGATTGCCAAGAGTGGTTTCAAGCACTTGCTGATCTGGCGTCGTCGCGCTGGTCACAACCGCGCAGGGCTCGGTCGCGGGGCGACCTGCGGCCAGCAATTCCCTGGCGATCGGGTCGATGTGTTTCATCCCCATATAGATGACCAGAACTTGCGAGCCTTGGGAAATGGCAGGCCAGTTCAGCGACGACGGGGTCTCGCCCGATTGGTCATGGCCTGTCACAAAAGTGACCGATTGGTTTACATCACGGTGGGTGACGGGAATACCAGCATAGGCAAGACCGCCGATGCCTGCGGAAATACCGGGGATAATGCGGATCGGGATGCCGTGCTGGACAAGGGTCTGGCCCTCTTCACCGCCGCGCCCGAAAACAAAAGGATCGCCGCCTTTCAAACGCAGAACCCGCAGGCCTTCATTGGCGAGATCCACCAGACGCAAGGAAATATCCCGCTGTTTGGCGGAAGGCTTGCCGCCCCGTTTACCTGCATATTCCAAAGTGGCTTCAGGTTTTGCCCATTCAAGAATGCGTTTGTCCACAAGCGCATCATAGACAATAACATCTGCCTGCCGCAGTGCGTTCAGGGCGTGTAGCGTCAGCAGCCCCGGATCGCCGGGACCAGCGCCACACAGCCAGACCCAGCCAGGTTGCAAAACAGGCCAATCGCCCGAGGGAAGAGGATTCGATGTCATAACCGCTTTATGGACCCGAAGTGCCAAGGCTCGCAAGACGGGTTGCGACGGAATTCGATGCTAAAGAGGCAGCGCAGCGAGTATTAAAGCGAGTATTTAAGGAACATTGAAGCCGCAGCGTGGCGCCCGTTCTTTTTGTTTTTCAAATATCCGGAATTCTGAAGGCTCAGCCTGCAGGGCGTTGGGTGGGGATGCTAAAGCAATTGCCAAAGGCGGGCTTGGGTTTTACCTGTGGGGCATGGCTATTAAACCTGCCGGAGAATTACGCCGTGGCTGGACCACGGGCGCTTGTGCGACCGCCGCTGTAAAGGCGGCGCTGATGGCGCTGTGGGGCGACGGATTTCCGCGCGAGGTCGGGATTGTTTTACCCCGTGGGGAGACTCCGGTGTTTCCACTGGCCCATCAGGCGCGTGGTGCTGGTTGGGCCGAGGTCGGGATTACCAAGGATGCAGGGGACGATCCTGATGTGACCCATGGGGCTTTGGTTCTGGCTAAAGTGTCAGAGTCTGCTGGCGGTGTTGTGTTTTGTGCCGGTGCGGGCGTTGGAACTGTGACCAAGGCCGGTCTGCCCATCGGGGTGGGCGAGCCCGCGATCAATCCGGTGCCCCGCCAGATGATGCAGGCTGTTGTGGCTGAAATGGCGGCGCGGTTCGGGCAGGCAGGTGATGTTCGGATTGAGATTTCCATTCCAGACGGGGCTGAAATTGCGCTGAAAACATGGAATCCGCGTTTGGGGATTGTGGGCGGGCTTTCGATTTTGGGCACCACGGGTGTTGTGCGTCCGTTTTCCTGTGCCGCGTGGATTGCCTCAATCCATCGGGGGGTGGATGTGGCCCGTGCGGGGGGGCAGAATCATGTGGCCGGCTGTACGGGGGCCACGTCAGAGCGGGTGGTGCAGGGCCTGTTTGGTTTACCGGATCATGCCATGCTGGATATGGGGGATTTTTCGGGCGGATTGCTGAAATATTTGCGCAAGAAACCGGTTCCGCGCATCACCATTGGTGGGGGGATCGGCAAGATTACCAAACTGGCGCAAGGGGCGGTAGATTTGCATTCCTCCCGATCGCAGGTGGATTTTGAGGCGTTGAATGGTGTGGCCAGCGGTTTGGGACTGGCGGATGTATCGAGCGCGAATACGGCGTTGGAAGCAGTACAGATTGCGGGCCCCAAGCTGGCCGTAGAAATTGCCCGCTTGGCACGGGACAAAGCCTTGGCGCAGTTGCGCGGGGCGGATGTTCTGGTCGATGTTGTGGTGATTGACCGCGCTGGCAAAATATTGGGGAAGGCAGGTTGAAGCGGGTTTTGGTTTTGGCCGGGTCTTCCGAGGCGCGGGAATTGATTGCTGCGGTTTCGGACCGTTTTTCGGTTGTTGCGTCCTTGGCAGGGGCGACGCGGGCGCCGCTGGATCTGGGATGTGAAACGCGGGTTGGTGGTTTTGGCGGTGTATCGGGATTGGTCGATTATTTGCGGGACGCACGGATTGATATTCTGGTGGATGCCACCCATCCTTTTGCCGCGCAAATGACCGATCACGCAGCACAAGCGGCGGCTTTGGCGGGGGTGGCCCATGTTGTTTTGCAGCGCAGCGGCTGGGAGCCTTCTGCGGGGGATAATTGGGTATTTGTGGATGGTTTTGAAGAGGTTGCGCAGATTATTCCCGAAGGCAGCACGGTGTTTTTGGGAACAGGGCGTCAAACGCTGGGGGATTTTGCCAATATGGTGAACCGGCGTTTGTTGTGCCGTGTGATTGATCCGCCGCAGGGACCGTTTCCGTATGACGGCGGGCGGTTTGTGGTCGGGCGGCCTCCGTTTTCTATTGCTGAGGAAGTGGCATTCTTTCAGGCAGAATCGGTCGAGTGGCTGGTGGTCAAAAACGCAGGGGGTGCGCGGTCGCGCAGCAAGCTGGATGCGGCGCGCCAGTTGGGGCTGCCCGTGGTGATGCAGCGGCGGCCAGCCGTGCCGGATGTGCCTTTTGTGGAAACGGTTGCGGCCTGTGTCGCCTGGCTGGAAACCCAGTCATGAGGGCCGCGATGAACACGGGCCGGATCATCGAAACCGACGCTGACGTAGCCGAAGGGGCGGCGTGGTTGGCCGCGCTGGAACCGCGGTTTGCGGCGGCGTTGGAACAGACGGGGCCGTTACCCTTGCGTCGGCGGGGGGATGGATTTGAGGCGTTGTTAAGCGCGATCATCGGTCAGCAGGTGTCCACGGCTTCGGCCAGTGCGATTTGGGCGCGGGTTGTGGCGGCAGGACTGCATCAGCGGGATCGGGTGCGCGGTGCACAGGATGCGGATTTGCAGGCCTGTGGCCTGTCGCGCCCGAAGGTGCGCTATGCCCGTGCCTTGGCGGAAAATGATCTGGATTACAACAGCTTGCGCGGCGTTCCTGATGAAGTGGTTATTGCAGAGCTGTGCAAGATAATTGGCATTGGGCGCTGGACCGCCGAAGTCTATGCCCTGTCCTCCCTCGGGCGCGCCGATGTGTTTCCAAGTGGGGATTTGGCCTTGCAGGAGGCGGCGAAATTGGTGTTTGATCTAGAGGATCGGCCAACTGAAAAACGCATGGCGCAGATGGCTTTGGCTTGGTCGCCGTGGCGGGCGGTGGCCGCACGATTGTTATGGGCCTATTACCGCGTGGCAAAAAACAGAGAAGGAATACGATAATGGCACTGTTGGAAAGCCACAAGAAAGCCCCGAAATCGGGCAAAACGAAATCACTGGTAATCTTTGTGCATGGATACGGAGCGGACGGTAAGGATTTGATTTCGCTGGGCGATCCATTGGCAGATCATATGCCCGACACGGTATTTTATGCGCCGGATGCTCCGAATAAATGCCAGATGAATCCCATGGGATTCGAATGGTTTCCGATCCCGCGGATGGATGGCTCGACCGAGGAAGCTGCGCGCGCCGGAATGGAAGAGGCGGTTGGAATTCTGGGCGACTGGCTGGTCGAAACCATGCAGGCCGAAGGTGTCACAGCGGCACAAACGGTTCTGGTCGGGTTTTCCCAAGGCACCATGATGAGCCTGCATGTGGGGCCGCGTCTGGCTGATAAACTGGCGGGGATCGTCGGGTTTTCGGGTCGTTTGCTGGCCGCCGAATCCATTGACGAGGTGGTGAACAAACCACCGGTCCTGTTGGTGCACGGTGATATGGACGATGTTGTTGCGCCAAGTTCCATGCCCGAAGCGGCAGAGATTCTGGGCAAGGCCGGATTTGAGGTGTTCACCCATGTTTCCAAGGGCACGGGCCATGGTATCGCGCCAGACGGGCTGGGACTTGCGCTACAGTTTATGATCGAAAAACTGAAAGTTTGACCCAAATTAGTGCTAATTGCGTCCCATTTTCGCCTGATTGGCGGGGTACTTCCTACAGTGGGCAGCAATAATAAGCATTGAATTGGAGCAGCGGCGTGGCAACGCAGACTGTATATACGCTTGGCGCGTCACAGATTTCTGTGTCGGGTGGAGAATCTTTATCCGGCATGACGCAGGGGGACGGGCACCATCTGTTGGGGCAGACGATAACGTTGAACTCCAACAATTGGGAAACTGTGTCGATTGAAGATCCGGACGCAAATTTTCAGGATTCCAGCAGCAGCCAAACGCTGAGCAACACGATGGATTACGATGGCGTCACTTATGCCAGCGGCATTCGGGTTGAAGCCGAGTATTCCCTTGTGGTTCAGGACCCTGACGGCAACAGTTACACGCTTGTTGGCTTCAACCTGAACGAACCGGGCATTACCAGTTATGCGACGGTTGAAGGGCTGGCCTTTGTGGGCGGCGTTGCCGGGTTCCCCCCTGTCGGCGTGCCTTTGACGGTTGTGTCGAATCAGGAAGGCCCAAGTGTTCCTTATGCGAATCTTGCCAGCCCGCCGTGTTTTGTGGCGGGCAGTTGGGTGGAAACGCCGACGGGATGTGTTCGCATCGAAGATCTGACCGCAGGCGATTTGGTTGTGACGCAGGATCGCGGGGCGCAGCCTGTGCGGTGGATCGGCCGATCCCGCTTTCCAAAGGCGGCGCTACTGGCAAACCCGAAGCTGCGCCCGATCGGGATAAAGGCAGGGGCTTTCGGGCCATTATGTCCTGTACGCGATACGATGGTGTCACCCCAGCATCGGATTTTGATATCCGGTTGGCAGGCCGCGTTGCTGTTCGGGCAGGATTCAGTCCTGGTGCCTGCGAAAAAGCTGTGCAATGACCTGACAATCACAACGGCCTATCCGGTTCAGGATGTAGAATATTTCCACCTGCTGTTTGACCAGCATGAAGTGATCTCGGTTGACGGGATGTTAAGCGAAAGCTTTTTACCCGGTCCCGAAACGGCAGGAATTCTGCCGCTTCAGGATGAATTTTTCAGTATTTTCGGGGGTTTGCCGTGCGGTGTTAATGTGGGGCAGGCGGTGCGGCCCTTGGTTTCGGACCGCAACACCGTTTTGCTGGCTACCGTTTGAACAGATTCTTCTGCGCGTCCTTGCCCCGATTGTCCGAACGTAAATCGGCGTGATGGGCACGGCCTTTTTGAACCCCTTCACGCGCGGCACAGCGGTCGATCCAGGCGGCGAGGTTGGGTTTGTCATCCAGAGTTTGTTCCTGACCTTCCCACAGGCTGGCCCAAGGCCAGATGGCCATATCCGCGATGGAAAAATCACCGCAAACGTAATCACGGCCCTGTAGATGTCGATCCAGCACGCCATAAAGCCGCGCGGTTTCAGCGCGGTAGCGGTCTTTGGCGTAGGGAATGTCTTGAGGCGGGTCCATGTGCGGGGCGTATTTGATAAAGTGATGGCATTGTCCTGCCATCGGCCCGACGCCGCCCATCTGCCACATCAGCCATTGGTCGATTTCAACCCGCTCCCGTTCGGATGCGCCATAAAATTTGCCGGTCTTTCGGGCAAGGTATTGCAGGATTGCGCCACTTTCAAAGATGGAAATCGGCGCACCATCCGGCCCGTTCGGGTCCACAATAGCGGGCATTCTGTTGTTGGGGGCGATTTTGAGAAAGTCGGCTGCGAACTGGTCGCCTTTGCCGATATTGATCAGACGGGTTTCAAACGGCAGGTCGAATTCAAACAGCGCGATTGAGATTTTCCAGCCGTTCGGGGTGGGCCAGTAATAAAGGTCGATAGGATTTTGCATAAGAGTTCCTTTGCGTTTGGGGCAGAGTGAAAGGACAAAAGCCCTATCGCAAGGGGAAATTCTTGGATTGACGGGATTTTGGTGCTGGCGTATGCAGCATACGTGGCGATTTGTAACCGGATTGTGGGCCACGTTAATCTTACCGCTAAAAGGTCGAGGGCAGAGAAGACGCACCCCGATCGTTGTTACGGTTGGGGTTTTTTCTTGGGCTGACCCCTTATGCAGCCCGCCAAAAAGGATGATGTGATGGACAATTGGAAACCAAGCACAAAAGCCGTGCATGCAGGCACGAAACGATCACAATACGGCGAGCTGTCGGAAGCGATCTTTATGACGCAGGGCTTTTTGTACGACAGTGCAGAACAGGCCGAAGCCCGCTTTATTGAAACGGGCGACGACGAATTTATCTATGCCCGCTACGGCAATCCCACTGTGGCCATGTTCGAAGAACGGATGGCGGCGATTGAAGGGGCAGAGGATGCCTTTGCCACGGCCTCTGGCATGGCGGCGGTGAATGGCGCTTTGATGGCGCTGGTTCAGGCGGGCGATCATATGGTTGCGGCGCGGGCTTTGTTCGGGTCTTGTTTGTTTATTGTCGATGACATTCTGCCGAAATTCGGGGTCGAAGTCACTTTGGTTGACGGCACCGATCTGGACGCATGGCGCGCGGCTGTGCGCCCTGACACCAAAGTCTGCTTCCTTGAGGCGATTTCCAATCCAACACTGGAAGTAATTGATATCGCAGGCGTTTCTGAAATCGCCCACGGGGTGGGTGCGATGGTTGTTGTGGACAACGTATTTGCAACGCCAGTGTTCCAGAAATCAATGGAGCTGGGCGCGGATGTGGTGGTTTATTCGGCCACCAAACACATAGACGGGCAGGGGCGCTGTCTGGGCGGAATCGTTCTGGGCAGCCGCGAATTTGTGCGCGGGCCGTTGCAGACCTATCTGAAACATACAGGCGCGGCGCTAAGCCCGTTTAATGCATGGGTGATGCTGAAGGGGCTGGAAACGCTTGCGCTGCGCTGTGAAGCACAAGCCGCCAGTGCCACCTATCTGGCGGATGCACTGACAGGGCATAAGGCGATCAAACGGGTGATATTCCCCTTTGCGGCGGATCATCCGCAGCAGGCCTTGGCCCGTCAGCAGATGACACAGGGCGGCACGATGATCTCTCTTGATCTGGCGGGGGGGAAAGCGGCGGCGTTTTCATTCCTGAACGCGTTGAAAATTGTGCGGATTTCCAACAACCTGGGGGATGCCAAAAGTATCATCACCCATCCTGCGACAACCACCCATCAACGTCTAAGTGAAGAGCAGCGCTCGGGGCTTGGGATCACGGATGGTCTGGTGCGGATTTCAGTCGGTCTGGAAGACAAAGATGATCTGCTGGAAGATATCTTGGCGGCTTTGGCGGGGTAATTGTCGGTTTTACCGAGATTTTATCTGGAATATCTGACATTGATGCCCATATAAAAGGCAACTGCGGTTAAACCAAGGGGTGATCCATGAATGTTCATGACCCAGCTATTGAGACCGAAATACGTTCTGATGACAGGGGGGCCGATAACGCGGTTGTCGCCCCGACAGAACAAGACGCGCGCGAGGCTTTAGCGGTCTTGCGTCGCTGGGCGTCTGGCAATGACGCCATGGCCTTTGCTAATCTGGCGCCAGGTGACGCGGCAGGGGCCCTGGCCCGTGGCGTGGGCGCGGATTATCCCGTGATGTCAACACTCTATCCTGATGATCTGGTGGCGGATAAAGCCTATATTGCGGGTTTGCCGGACCTGCAAAACGGCCCTGCAAGCCTGATCAAAGGCGCGAAAACCGCGATCCAGCATGTGGGGATTTCCAATTTCCGCCTGCCGCTGCGCTATCTGACCCGTGACAAGGGAGAGATGCTGCTGGAGACTTCGGTCACGGGCACGGTGTCTTTGGAAGAGAATAAAAAAGGCATCAATATGAGCCGCATCATGCGGTCGTTTTATACCCATGCAGAGCGGGTGTTCAGCTTTGATGTGATGGATGCGGCCCTTGGGGATTATGTGGCCGATCTGGACAGTCTGGATGCGCGCATCCAGATGCGCCTGTCTTTCCCGATGAAAAAACAGTCACTCAGGTCCGGTTTGGAAGGCTACCAGTATTACGATATTGCGCTGGAATCAGCCTATCGTAACGGCACCAAGACGCGGATTTTGCATCTGGATTATGTCTATTCGTCCACCTGTCCCTGTTCGTTGGAACTGTCAGAACATGCGCGGCGCACCCGTGGCCAGCTGGCGACACCCCATTCGCAACGCTCTGTCGCGCGGATTTCCATGGAAGTGCTGCCGGGTGAGGTGCTGTGGTTCGAAGATGTGGTGGCCCTGTGTAACAAGGCGGTGCCCACCGAAACGCAAGTGATGGTGAAGCGCGAGGACGAGCAGGCTTTTGCGGAATTGAATGCAGCGAACCCGATTTTTGTCGAAGATGCGGTGCGTCTGTTCTATCGGTCTTTGGCGCAGGACGCCAGAATCGGGGATTTCCGTGTGGTGGCAAGCCATCAGGAAAGCCTGCACAGCCATGACGCCATTTCGGTGTTATGTCGCGGGCCGATGTTTGAAACCTCGACCCTTGATCCGCGGATGTTCGAAACGTTGATCCACCGCGGTTGAGCCGGGATTTTCAGATTTGACGTTGCTGTGGAACTGACGGCGGGTAGGGGGCCATGCTGGCCCCCTCGGCCTTGCCTCACCCCCTTGCGGATATTTGTGGAAAATGGATGGCTTGGCGCGGTTCGGGGCGTGATCATGCGTTGTCTGCTTGACAGTTTCATCGCAGAGCGCCAAGCCTGCCTTTATGTTTGATTTTCGCCCTGCTGCTTATGTAATTGGCCTGCTGTCGATGGCCCTTGGTTGCACCATGGTGTTTCCAATGGCGATGGATATTTATGACGGCAACGGCGAATGGTGGGTCTTTGGTCTGTCAGGGTTGCTGACGGCCCTGTTTGGCGGATCAATTGCCTTGGCCTGTGCCAATCGGTCCACCGGCGGCTTGTCGATCCAGCAGACGTTTTTGTTGACCACCAGCGTTTGGGTGGTTCTGCCCATTTTCGGCGCCTTGCCGTTTTGGTTCGGGGCTACGGATGCGCGGATTGTGGACGGGTTCTTTGAGGCGATGTCTGCGATGACCACCACGGGATCCACGGTGTTTACCGGACTTGGGGAATTGCCGCGCGGGATCTTGTTGTGGCGCGGGATGATGCAGTGGTTCGGTGGCATCGGGATTATTGTTGTGGCGATGGTTTTCCTGCCCATGCTGCGGGTCGGGGGGATGCAGATTTTCCGGTCCGAAGGTTTTGAAACCATGGGGAAAATCCTGCCGAAAGCGGCGGAAATAGCCAAGCAGATCGGTGTGATCTACGTGGTTTTGACGGTGGTGTGTTTTGCCTGTTATCTGGCTGTTGGCATGTCCGGTTTCGACGCGGCGGTTCATGCGTTTACCACATTGTCCACGGGCGGGTTTTCCACGGGGGATGCGTCTTTCGGGGCGTTTCAGGGGCCTGCGGAATATGTGGCTACCGTGTTCATGATGTTGGCGAGCCTGCCGTTTGTACGCTATGTTCAGTTGATCGCCGGATCGGCAGAGCCGTTGTACCGTGACACCCAAATCCGTGCCTTTTTGATTTTATTCGCGATCCTTGTTGTGGTGCTGTCGATCTATCAGTTGATCCACAACCACGACGATCTGGAACGGTCTATTCGCGAAGGCATGTTCAACGTGGCCTCGATCATTTCGGGAACGGGGTTTGCCAGTGTGGATTATCAGGCTTGGGGTGATTTCCCGATGATGCTGTTTTTCATGATGGGGTTGGTGGGCGGCTGTGCGGGGTCAACCTGTTGTTCCATCAAGGTATTCCGCTATGAATTGCTGGCCAAGTCGATAGTTTTGCAGATCAAGCGGTTGCACAATCCAAGCGGTGTGTTTGTTCTGAAATACAACAGACGATCGGTGCCCGACGGGGTTATTTCCTCGGTTATGGCGTTTTTCATGCTGTTTTTGTCATCGCTGGCGGTGCTGTCTGTGGCGCTTGGGATGACGGGGCTGGATACGGTGACGGCGATTTCGGGGGCGGCGACGGCGCTGGCGAATGTGGGGCCGGGTTTGGGCGACAAGATCGGGCCGTCCGGAAATTTCAGCGAGTTGAATGACATTGCCAAGTGGCTGCTGGCCATTGGCATGTTGGTCGGGCGGCTGGAATTGATGTCGGTCTTTGTTCTGTTTACGGCGAATTTCTGGAGAAACTAATGAAACGACCTTTGGGCGCGCAGATCTCTCATATGTTGAAAGATCGGGGGGTGGATACGATTTTCGGGATTCCGGGGGTGCATAATGTGGAAATGTACCGCGGGATCGAAGAAGCAGGCATTACCCATGTTCTGGCACGTCATGAACAGGGGGCCGGTTTTATGGCCGACGGGTATGCACGGGCGACGGGCAAACCCGGGGTCGCTTATGTGATTACGGGGCCGGGGCTGTGCAATATCATGACGCCAATGGGACAGGCCTATTCGGATTCGGTGCCGATGCTGGTGATTTCCAGTTGTCTGGACGAGGTCGCTGCTTTGAAGGGGCAGTTGCACCAGATGAAGGATCAACGGGCCGCGGCGGAAACCGTATGTGACTGGTCGCAAGAGGCTGGAACGGCACAGGCGGCCTATCAGTTGATTGATCGGGCTTTGGTGGAATTCAAAACCCGACGGGCGCGGCCCAAGCATATTCAGGTGCCTATCGCGCTGGCAGGTGCAGCGGCTGACGCGGCGCAGGGTTTGATTGCGGTCAGCCATGTGCCCGCTGTGGACGCCGCGCAAGTGGCGGCATTGGCTGCGCGGATCGCGGCGGCACAAAAGCCTTTGTTTGTGTTTGGCGGCGGGTGTTCCAGTGCAACAGCCAGTGATTTTGCCAATCAGGTTCTGGATCGCTGTCAGGCGGCGGCGTTTACATCCTATGCAGGGCGGGGTGTGGTGCGGCCTGACTATCCGTTGTTGTTTGGCAGTTCCTTGTCCAAAGGCAGCGCGGTTGACGTATTTGCGCAGGCTGATCTGGTGGTGGTGTTCGGCTCCGAACTGGCAGAGGTGGATATCTGGCGAGCCAAGCTGGGTTATACCTGTCCGATGGTGCGGGTGGATTTGGACCCGCAGGAACTGGCCGATGACCAACGGTGTGATCTGGCGGTTCCAGGCGATGTGACGGCGGTGCTGCAGGCTTTGGCGGCACATGGGTTCGATCAGAAATCGGGCTGGGATGCTGGTGTGGTTGCGGAAACCCGCAAAGGCTGGCGGGCGCAGACGGACAGTGACCGCCCCGGAATTGTACCGATTGTGGATGCCTTGCAGGCGGCTTTGCCAGCCGGGACCACGATCTATTCGGATATGACCCAATTTGCCTATACCGCAAAGGATGTCTGGGACATGCCTGCGCCGAACTTGTGGCATCACCCTTACGGCTTTGGCACGCTTGGCTATGCGATGCCTGCGGCGATTGGCGGCAAGATCGGCTTGGGGGATGCGCCTGTGATTGCCATCGCGGGGGATTACGGGTTTCAGTATACCGTGCAGGAACTGGGCGTTGCGGTTGAACTTGGGTTAAGCCTGCCGATCATCCTGTGGGACAATGGCAAGTTGAAAGAGATCGAGGATTGTATGGTCAATGCGCAGATCGCGCCGAATGCGGTGATTGCGCAGAACCCCGACTTTTGTAAACTGGCCGAGGCTTGGGGGGCGAAATCTGCCCACCCGGACACGCTTGTAGCTTTGCAAGGGGCTGTCAAAGCGGCCTTGCAGGCGGACGGGCCAACGCTGATCTATGTGACGCCGGATATTCTGGGCTAACATCGTTTCGCTTTTCCCGAAGCCGCCGTTTGGTTTCGCCTGTTATTGCGGGTTCGGGATTGCGGTTGGTTCGGATTTGCGAAAGGAAGAGGCAACAGCCTTACGCAACCCTCCTTAGGTGTGGAACATTAACAATGGACGTGGACAATGGATGTAAATGACAAAATCGTAGCCGATATGGTGAAAAACAGGATCGAGTTTGTCACCACCGTGCCCTGCAAGCAGCTGGCCGGTGTGATCGACGCGGTTGAGGAAAGCCCTGATATTTTCCATATCCCGTCCAATAAGGAAGACGAGGGCATGGGCCTGTGTGCGGGCGCTTACATGGGCGGCAAACGGTCTGCGATCATTATGCAGAACACCGCCATCGGGGTGACGATCAACACGTTGGCCACGCTGATCCAGTATTACCGGATGCCGCTGCCCATGCTGATTTCTTACCGCGGTGAACTGCGTGAACCTGTGGCCTGTCAGGTGGAAATGGCGGTTCATACCAAGGCGCTTTTGGCGCAGTTGAACATTCCGACCTATCACTTTCACAAACAGTCTGACGTGGAAGAGTTCGATAATATCCTGCAATACACGTTCATGTGCAACAAACCGGTCGCCATTCTGACCGACGCATCTTTCTGGGGAGGCTATGGCGATCAATGATACGTTCTGAAGTTCTTAAAACACTGGTTCCGATGATTTCCAATGAATTGGTGGTCTGTAATATCGGCATTCCCAGTCAGGAATTACATGCGCTGGATGATCAGCCGTCAAATTTCTACATGCTGGGCACCATGGGTCTGGCGTCGAGCATCGGATTGGGGTTGGCGCTGTCCCAGCCCAAGAAGGTGATTGCGATTGACGGGGACGGGTCGGTTCTGACCAATTTCGGCACATTGCCGACCATTGCAAACAACGTGGCGGATAATTTTATCCTGCTGATTATTGATAACGGGTCTTATGGCTCAACAGGCGATCAGCCCACATATGCGGGCAAGAAGACCTCGCTCGCGGCGGTTGCTACGGCTTGTGGCTGTGAAACCGTGGTGGAATGTCGTGCCGAAGATACCGCTGCCGAGGTCCGCAAGGCGCTTGACGGGGATAAGATGACAATCATCGTTTCCAAATGTGAAAGCGGCAACCGTAAAGAACCCGTTATCACGATGGATCCTGTGGTGATCCGGGACAGGTTTATGAAGGCAGTGGCCTCTTAATCGGAGGGATTGCTTGCAAGACTTTGTGATTTATCCGTCAGGATAATCGGGAAAACGAAAGTAAAAAAGGGTTTCGCAGCAGGCGGAGCCCTTTTTTCAAATTTATTTGCAGATTTTTAGGCATGTAAATCAGGGTGTTACGATTTTATCGGGCAAAAGGTTAAAATAAGCGGGAACTAAAGAGACGGTTGTTTTGTTGTATTTACATCGACAGGGTGTTGCAGTGTCGAAACTTTAAATCAGGCAGGTAAGCGATTGTTCCTGTTGTGATTTTCGGTCTGGCAATGCCTTAACAGAATTCAACGAAGGAGACGTAATATGTTTACGGCTAAGAAAATTTTGACCGGTTTTACTGCAGCAGCTTTGATTGGTGGTGCGTCCGCCGCCTATGCAGAGGTTGACAGCGTGTCCATCACCGCCAAAGACCAGACACTTTCAGAAAATGCTGTTATGGCCGAGCGCGTTGTTGCGGAAGAAGACGGTTGGTTGGTTCTGTACACCGTTAAAAATGACGGCAACGGTTTTGCAACTGTGGACCAGAAAATCGGTCACACACATATCAACAGCGGTGTGAACGAAAATGTCTTGGTGACGCCGACTCAAAACCTCGAATCCGGTGATCGCGTTGTTCTGATGCTGCACACAGATGCGACGGGCGATGTTCCGAATGAATTTGAAAACATGACCGATACGTCGAAAGATGGCCCTTTCCTGGTGGACGGTTATGTCACGATGCTGGTTGTCAAAGTTAAATAAAACCGATGGCACCCTGTTTCAACAAAGGTTGAACAGACAGACAAGCAAGCCCCGCAACCCGTGTGTTGTGGGGCTTTTTTCATATGGCCCCCGATCCGTCCCGACACGATCGGGGGAAGCCTGTGCAGGCTGGCCGTCGGATACGGCCTGTTCCGCGCGCGGAACATGTCGGGTGAGGTATATCACCGCCATTTTTCCAGATGTAATTGACCCCATTGCGCTGTTTCCATAAGGAAGGCGCAGGAATGAACAGCCCTGTGGGATGAGGTTATGTCTGTGGTCGAAAAAAGCAAACCTAGGTCTTTTCAAGAGATTATTTTGCGGTTGCAAGGATATTGGGCGGCCAAAGGCTGTGCAATTATGCAGCCCTATGACATGGAGGTCGGGGCGGGCACGTTCCATCCGGCCACCACGTTACGCTCGCTTGGATCGAATTCATGGGCTGCGGCCTATGTGCAGCCCTCGCGCCGTCCAACGGATGGGCGCTACGGGGAAAACCCGAACCGGTTGCAGCATTATTACCAGTATCAGGTACTGATCAAGCCAAGCCCGCCGGATTTGCAAGAGCTGTATCTGGGGTCTTTGCAGGCCATCGGTGTGGATATGGATCTGCACGACATTCGATTCGTGGAAGATGACTGGGAATCCCCTACGCTCGGGGCTTGGGGGCTGGGCTGGGAAGTCTGGTGCGACGGGATGGAAGTCTCCCAGTTTACCTATTTCCAGCAGGTTGGCGGCCATGACTGTAAACCTGTGTCGGGCGAGCTGACCTACGGGTTGGAACGTCTGGCCATGTATATTCTGGGTGTGGATCATGTGATGGACATGCCGTTCAATGATCCTGATGCGTTGATCCCGCTGACCTATGGCCATGTGTTCAAACAGACCGAACAGGAATACAGCCGTTGGAATTTCGACATTGCCGATACCGATACGCTGCTGAAACACTTTGAAGATGCGGAAGCGGAGTGCCAACGTATTCTGGCCGCCCCCTATGACGATCCCAAAACCGGCAAGCGTATCATCATGGCGCATCCTGCCTATGACCAGTGCATCAAGGCCAGCCATTTGTTCAACCTGCTGGACGCGCGCGGTGTAATTTCCGTGACCGAGCGTCAGGCCTATATCGGTCGGGTGCGGACATTGGCGAAATCCTGTGCGGATGCGTTTGTGCAGACAGAAGCAGGGGGCGCAGCGGCGTGAACGGTAAGCTGATGGTTGGCGGTATAGTTGTAGCGGCTTTGGCCATGGGGGCAGGGCTTTGGTATAGCCAGACCTATGCCTATTATGAACGTGTGAACGGGCTGGAAGAGGTCACGGCCTTTGGCGACCCGTTTCCTGTTTCTGACTATCAGGGTATCGACGCGGCGACCTCTCCTTTGAAAATGCGGGCGTGTTTTACCGTGGATTGGGATTATGCGCCGTCTGACACTTACCGCGATGTGGCCACGCCGTTGCAGGCTCCAAGCTGGTTCAGTTGTTTTGATGCGGCGGCCCTGACCGAAGATATTGCTGATGGTAAAGCCGTGGCATTGCTGGCAGATCGCAACCATCCTTTCGGGTTTTCCCGCTTTATCGCGCAATACCCTGACGGGCGTGCCTACATGTGGCGTCAGTTGAATGAATGCGGCCATGCGCAGTTTGATGGCGAAGATATGCCCACAGGCTGCGAAGAAGAAGAGGCCAGCTTGGCCGCACCAGCGCAGAAAACCCGCAGTCTTGCGGCGGCTGAAATCAGCCCTGTTGATGTTGTGATCGCCTTGACCCCTGTAGGCGGCGGCGCCCCCGAAGACATCTTGCAAGAGGCTGTGATCGCTGCCAGTGACGCTGCGCTGCCCCAGTCCCTTTGGGCGTGTTTTACAACGCCTATGTCGATGGCACTGTTGACCGAAACCTATGAGGTGACCGACACGGTCACGCCGGAAAACCCTGCCAACCCGCTGCCGTGTTTCGATGCGGAAGGGGTGAAAACCGATGTGACCAGCGGCGACGCGGTTGCGTTCCTTGGCGAAAAAGATGTGTGGCCCGGCGTGGATCGGGTTGTTGCAGTATATCAAGATGGTCGCGCAGTGGCGTGGAACCAGAAACGGGCGAATTGACATGGCTGACCTGCTGTTAGAATTGTTTTCCGAAGAAATCCCGGCGCGGATGCAAAAACGTGCCTCTGAGGATTTGAAAAAGCTGGTGACGGACGGTCTGGTTGAGGCCGGTTTGACCTATGAAAGCGCGGGCGCCTTTGTAACACCGCGCCGTTTGGTGCTGTCTGTGACAGGGCTGACTGATCGTTCGCCTGATCTGAAGGAAGAACGCAAAGGCCCGCGGGTGGGTGCGCCCGAAAAAGCCATCGAAGGCTTTTGTCGCGGAGCAGGGGTGTCGCGGGACCAACTGGTGGCACGGGACGAGAAAAAGGGGCAGGTGTTTTATGCCCTGATCGAAAAACCGGGTCGGGCGGCGGCTGAAATCATCGCCGAACTGGTGCCTGCCACGGTGCGCAACTTCCCTTGGCCAAAATCCATGCGCTGGGGGGCTGGCACCCTGAAATGGGTACGCCCGCTGCATTCGATCCTGTGTATTCTGCATGACGCCGAAGGGGCTGAAGTGGTGCCGTTTGATGTGGACGGTATCGCCAGCGGGAACACCACGCGGGGCCATCGGTTCCACGCGCCGGATGCGTTCAAGGTGAACAGCTTTGAACACTATGCCAGTGAACTGGCCAAGGCCTATGTGGTGCTGGACAGCGCGGCACGGGCGGATACGATCTGGAATGACGCAACCAATGCCGCCTTTGCACAGGGCTTGGAAGTTGTTGAGGACAAAGGTCTTTTGGCAGAGGTCGCAGGGCTGGTTGAATGGCCAGTTGTGCTGATGGGCGACATTGCCGAGGATTTTCTGGGACTGCCGCCAGAGGTGTTGCAAACCTCGATGAAAGAACACCAAAAGTTCTTTAGCGTGCGCAATCCCAAGACGGATCGGATCGAAAAATTCATCACCGTGGCCAACCGCGAAACGGTAGATAATGGCGTGACCATTCTGGCGGGGAACCAAAAGGTGCTGTTTGCCCGTCTGTCAGATGCCAAGTTCTTTTGGGAAAACGACCTGCGCGTTGCCAAGACGGGCGGCGCGGACTGGGTTGAAAAACTGCAAAATGTGACCTTCCACAACAAGCTGGGATCACAGGCGGAACGGATTGACCGGATTGCTGCGCTGGCCCGCGAAATCGCCCCCGTTGTGGGCGCCAACGCCGATGCAGCCGAAGAGGCTGCACGCTTTGCCAAGGCGGATCTGTCGTCTGAAATGGTCTATGAATTCCCCGAGTTGCAAGGCCTGATGGGCCGCTATTATGCGCAGGCAGCGGGCAAATCCGTGGATGTGGCTGCGGCGGCGCAGGAACATTATTCCCCGCTCGGCCCATCAGACGACGTCCCAAACGCGCCTGTGTCCGTGGCCGTGGCGCTGGCGGATAAGATTGATACGCTGACAGGGTTCTGGGCGATTGACGAAAAACCCACAGGCAGCAAAGACCCGTTCGCACTGCGGAGAGCGGCGCTGGGTGTTATTCGGTTGGTGCTGGAGAATGAGGCTCGGGTATCAATTCAGACAATCTGTGAAGTCGCTCATAAAGCTGTGTTTGAAAGTATTGTCGAAACAAATGCAGTTTTTGAAAAGGTAGTGCAGGTAAAGCACGAACAGCATTACCAAATGTTTAATCTGATTGATCGCAGTAGCTGTGATGGGGAAGCACCGTACTTTACGGAATTTAAGCCGAGAAATTCTCCCGATGCACACCAAGAAGGTATGTTTGACGGAGCTTCTCGTGAAAGCCTTATTTTATTGGCCTCAAAAACAGAATTTGCCTCCGACCTCCTCTCCTTCTTCCACGACCGCCTAAAGGTCTATCTCCGCGACAAAGGCATCTCTCATGATGTGATCGACGCTTGTCTTGCCATGCCAAACAACGACGATTTCACTTTGCTGGTCAAACGGGCCGACGCCCTGCAAGGCTTTGTGAAATCCGACGATGGCACCAATCTGCTGCAAGGGTTCAAGCGGGCGAATAATATTCTAAGCCAGGCCGAGTCCAAAGACGGGGTGGAATATTCTTACGGCGCGGATGTGAAATTTGCCGAGAGCGATGCGGAGCGGGCTTTGTTCGCGGCGCTCGACACGGCAGAGGCATTGATCTCGCCCGCGATGGCGGCTGAGGATTTTGGCGGGGCAATGGGCGCAATGGCGGCTTTGCGCGGGCCGATTGACGGGTTCTTTGAAGCGGTTCAGGTGAATGCCGACAGTGAAGTCGTGCGCCGTAACCGCTTGAATTTGCTCAGCCGTATTCGCACGGTCATGGGCCAAGTCGCGGATTTCGCCAAGATTGAGGGCTAAGGCCTGCCGATCTTAGCGGTCATGTGATAAAGTAGATTAAGACGGCCCCGGATTATGTTCGGGGCTGTTTTGTGTTGGAATCATTCCATTTTGTGCTGCGGCGCAGAAACTAAATATTAAATCATTGAACTTAAACGGATATCCAGAAAGGCACGCCCTTGCCACATTGCAAGCGGCGGCATAATGTTTGGGGAACTTGTTCAGGAGCCTTGGTCGCATGGCAGATTTCGCGGATATTGCTGAAATCACAGGTTCTGCCAAATTGCCGGCAGAACATTACGGTATTCGGGCCGAAGTATTGGGAAAACTCATGGCCGAGGGGGTGCCCGTGCCACGCGGTTTTGCCGTTTCAAAAGCGGCGGTGCATCGTTTGGCTTTGGGCAATATTCCTGATCTTGGCATGTTTAAAGATGTGCTGAAGCCGGGGGTTTTGTATTCCGTCCGGCGCAGCCCCGAAGAACGGAATTGGGGTGGCCCACGGGCGATGCTGAACATCGGCATGTGCGACAAAACCCGCGATGTTATGGCACGCGATATGGGGTTGGAGCGGGCAAATGATATTTATAGTCGGTTTATCCGCAGCTACGCCCAAAAAGTAGCGCGGCTGGACGAAGACGACCTGGAAGAGCTGGTCGAGGCGGAATTCACCAATCGCGGGCGGGATTACGGCCGCCTGATCACCGCTTTGCTGGAATTCTATGAGGACGAGCTGGACGAGCCGTTCCCCCAAGACCCGATGGAGCAGATGCGACAGGTTTTGCGGGCGGTGGCACGCATGTGGGAAGGCACTACGGCGCGGATTTTGCGTCAGGCGCGGGGGGCGCCGATGGACGCGGGGCTGGGACTGATTGTGCAGGATATGGTTGCGGGCACGGGCGCGGGGGAATGCGGCGTGGGCAGCGCGCAGTTCACCTCGCTCGCTGTCGGGGCAGAGGGGACGCACGGGCGCTATATCAGTGAAAGTCAGGGCAATGATTCGATCACCGGACGCGGTGGAGAGTTGTATCTGGGGCGTGATGCGCGGGGGCCGTCGGTCGAGGATGTGGTGCCAGAGGTTTTCACGCAGTTAAAGGAATTGACCTCTAAGGCGCGCGGGATTTTGCGCGATGAAATCCAGATCCAGTTTTCGGTGCAGGACGGGGCGGTTTGGGTGCTTGACGCGCGGCCTGCGGATCGCTCGGGGCGGGCCGAGGTGGAAATTGCGGTTCAACTGGTCAAGGACGGGTTGCACAGCAAAGAGCAGGCGTTGCTGTCGGTGACGCCCGGGTCATTGACCGAAATGCTACACCGCCAGATTGACCCCAAGGCGAAATATCAGGTTCTGACGCAGGGGATTGCGGCCAGTCCGGGGGCGAATTCGGGCAAGATCGTTTTCAGTGCAGAAGCCGCACAAGCCAGCGCGTCGCAGGGGGAAAACTGTATTCTGGTGCGGTCTGAAACCTCGCCCGAGGATATTCGCGGGATGCATTCGGCGCAGGGTATCCTGACAGAGCGGGGCGGGATCACTAGCCACGCTGCGGTAATTGCGCGGGGGCTGGGCCTGCCGTGCATCGTTGGGGCCAGTGAAATCGACATTGATTTGCGCCGCAAACGGTTCGAACTGCCCGACGGGCGCAAGTTCTGTGAAGGCGATGTGATCACGCTGGATGGCGCCAGTGGCGAGGTGATCGCGGGCGCGCCTGATTTGATCGAGCCGGATTTAAGCGGTGCTTTCAATACGTTACTGGATTGGACCGATGAATTTCGCAAACTGGGTGTGCGGGCCAACGCCGACACGCCAAGCGATGCGCGGCTGGCGCAGACGTTTCGGGTGGACGGGATCGGGCTGTGTCGTACCGAGCATATGTTCTTTGAACCGGGCCGCCTGACCGCCATGCGCGAGATGATCTTTGCGGATCAGGATCGGGACCGGCAGGCCGCTCTTGACCGGTTGTTGCCCATGCAACGGGCCGATTTTGTTGAATTGTTTGAAACTATGGTCGGGCTGCCCGTGTGTATCCGTCTGCTCGACCCGCCGTTGCATGAATTTTTGCCCCAAAGTTCGCAAGAAATCCGCAGTCTGGCAGAGGCAATGGACCTGCCTTTGGCCAAAGTGATGGGGCGGGCCGAGGATTTGAAAGAATATAATCCCATGCTGGGCATGCGGGGTGTGCGGCTGGGTCTGACCGTTCCCGGGATATACGACATGCAGGCACGGGCCATTTTTGAAGCGGCAGCGCAGGTGCAAAAGAAGTTCGGCACACAGATCAAACCCGAGATCATGATCCCGCTGGTATCCGCAAACAAGGAAGTGGAAATCGTCAAAGGGCGCGTGGATGTTGTTGCATCAGAGGTGCAAATGGCGACAGGGCAGCGGCTGGAGTATTCTGTAGGTGTTATGGTGGAAACGCCTCGTGCGGCCTTGAAGGCGGGACAGATCGCGCAATATTCCGAGTTTCTGAGCTTTGGCACAAACGATCTGACCCAGATGACCTATGGTCTGAGCCGTGATGATGCGGGGCGGTTCATGCGGACTTATGTGAACCGCGGCGTGTTTGTAGAAGACCCGTTCCATTCCATTGATGTGGATGGCGTGGGCGAGTTGTTAACCATAGCTGTGACGCGGGCAAAGGCAGCGCGTGGGGATATCGGGCTTGGCTTATGCGGCGAACACGGGGGCGATCCGGCATCAGTTGCCTTCTGTCATAAACTGGGTTTGGACTATGTTTCCTGTTCGCCATATCGCGCCCCTGTGGCCCGTTTGGCGGCGGCACAAACGGCGATACGAGAAGATGGTTAACGCCGCGACAGACGGCGGAAGACGGCTGTAGAAAGGCGTTTTGCAGAAAAACTGTGCAAAACCTGAATTTTCGACTATACGACTGCTAAAGTTTTACGTTGGAAATGAGGGACCGCGCTGTTTGGAATCTGCCTCCGAACAGGTGCGGTTTGTGTATGTGATATGAAAATGCTGTCTGGAAAGAAAGTTGGCATCCGGCCAATTTTTGTTGTTTTAGCCTTTGCTTTAGGCGCTTCTGCGCAATTTGCCTCGGCTGAAGTGGAATTAAAGTCCGTTAACGATATTCTAGCCCAAGAGCGCCGTCAGTTGGTCGCTTTGGGAACGAATCGGGCAAAGAAAATCGCGGGTGTGGGCGGCAATTCCATCATCCGTATCGCGAGTCTGTCCCGCCCGAAAGAGAAAAAAAGCGAAGCTGAGTTGGCGCAAGTGACAAATTTCGCACAGTTGCGTGCGATGCCTAAAGCGGCCGGTGGGCCGGAGTGGGCTTGTCTGACCGAGGCGCTGTATTTTGAAGCGCGCGGCGAGAGTTTCAAAGGGATTGCTGCGGTCGCCGAAGTGATTGTGAACCGCAAACAGTCCAAGCGCTTTCCCAATTCTGTCTGCGGAGTGATCAGTCAGGGTGTCGGTGGGAAACCCGGGTGCCAGTTTTCCTATAAATGCGATGGTCATGCGGAAGTGTTCCGCGAGCCGAAAGCCTATAATCGGGTGGCGAAAATGGCCAAGCTGATGCTGGAAGGCCGTTTGGCCAAAGTCACCAACGGCGCGCTGTTTTACCATACCAAAGCGGTCAAGCCCCGCTGGTCCCGGAAATTCCTGCGCACGGCGCAAGTGGGTGCGCATTTCTTTTACCGCCCAAGCTGATCTAGTCGGCAAAGACCTGCGTGATGTAGAATTGCCCGCAAGGCGCGCCTGAGGGATCGAATTCTGCAGCGGCGCCCATGCGATCTGCGTAGCGCGACAGGATATTGTCGCGGTGCGCTTTTGAAGCCATCCAATTCGTTGTGACTGTTTGCGCAAGGCTTGCGTAGCTGTGGGCGGGGATTTCCGCGCCGCTGTTTGGTGTGACAAAACGGCAGGCTGCGCGGTCAATCACATGGAACGGGGTCTTGTGACCGAAGCGGTAACGCGGGATCAGGGCGATGTTTTCCGCGATCCAGCGCCAGTGTAGATTGGCCAGTCTGGCGCGGTCTTTCAGGGTTCTGGCGTTTCCTGCCCTTGAAACATGGTTGAACGTGTTGGTTTTCGCCATATTGCGGCTGTGGATCAGGGCGGCTTTGCGCAGGGGGGCTTGTGTGTGCAGGGGCTGTTTGCCAGCGGTGCAGCGTTCAAAGTTTACGGTGGCAACAAGCGCCTCTGTGAACAGGGATTGATCGGGTGTTACGGGAATGGTCTGTAACAAACGCTGGGCGAACACGGGGGGCGTGCAGGTTTGCGCCTGTATCGGTGTGGCCGCAAGGGCGATGAATAACAACAGTGCTTTCATTATGCGATGATGACGCGCGGCGCGGGAAAGCGCAAAGGTTTATCATGTGGTTAATCTGTTTGGCGTTGGTACAGGTTGTCTTGTCCAGTTCTGGGGGGTAGATGCCTTGGGTATCACAGGCGAGGGTGTGGCATGACAGACGAAACATCATTGGCATTTGAAGCGCCAGAGGCGCGGGCCATCGCGACGGCGGACACAGGGGCTGGGGCAGGGGCTGCGCCGCTGGACCGTATTTCGGTGCGCGATTATACCACATCTGTGGAAATCGGGGCCTTTCAGGCAGAACGGGATGTAGAGCAACGCATCCGCTTCAATGTGGTTCTGGAAGTGGCGCGTCACGAGGCTGCGGATACGGATGATGTGGATCAGGTGTTGTCCTATGACACCATCACCGAGGCGATCCAGTTCGAGTTGGCAGCCGAGCGTTTGAACCTGTTGGAGACTTTGGCGGAGCGGATTGCAGAGCGGATTTTGATCCATGCAAAGGCTGTTCGGGTTTTTGTACGGATTGAAAAGCTGGATCGGATACCCGGCACGCTTGGTATTGAAATCGTGCGCAGTAAGTCTGATGCGGGTGCAACTGTGGATACGATGCAAGCGCGCCCTTTGGTGGTGTTCATCCCGAACCGGATTCTGGCGTCTTCAGATTTGCCAGCCTGGCTGGATGCGATTGCGGGGCATGATCGCCCGGCGCTGATTTGTTTGCAAGCCGTGGAAAACCCGGTGGCAGACACGGGCAATGCCAAGGTGGATCGCCGTTTGGGGCTTTTGTCGATCGAGCAGAACGCCTGGGTTTTGTCGGGCTTGGACAAGCGTTGCGTGGTGGTTGGTAGCCGTACCGAACTGGATTGGGCGATGAAAAACGGGCAACTGTCGGTTTGGGCCCCGTCCAAGATGGTTCTGGATGCGGTGAATGCACCCATTGCGGATAGCCGCGATCCGTTGGCCTTGGCCCAGTGGATTGCGCAGGAATTCGGTGCGGATCATTTGACCGTTGCAGGCGGGATTGACGGGGACGCGGATGATGCGTCTTGCATCGTGGTGCACACGCCAGACGCGTTATAATCGGTTTCGGATCGGAATAGGACCACCCCCATGCGATCCATGCGATTTGATCCAGTCACCTCGGAGCGGAGCTTGCTTGTGTTGCTGGCGGTGGTGGTGATGCTGGCGCCTTTTGCGGTGGATGCTTATCTGCCAGCGCTTGGGTTGATTGCGCGGGATTTGCAGGCATCTGAGTCGATGGTTCAATACTCTATCGGCGCGTTTCTGTTTGGTACGGCCTTGGGGCCGTTGTTTGCAGGGCCGCTTTCGGATGCCATCGGGCGTCGGCCCGTACTGGTCTGGGGGCTGGCGGGGTTCGCGGTGTTTTCGGGCGCCTGCGCCATGGTTGGCACGGCGCCAGCGCTTGTTTTCTTTCGGTTTTTCCAAGCTGTGGCGGGCAGTGCGTCGTTGTTGGCCGGGCGGGCGTTGCTGGCAGATCTTTATTCGGGCGATAAGTTGTCACAACGCCAGTCTGTTATCATGATGGTGATGGTTATCGCGCCGATGGTGGCCCCTGTTTTTGGCGGTTGGGTCTCCGAGGGGTGGGGCTGGCGCTGGATATTCTGGGGATTGGCGGCAGGCGCTGTTGCGGCTTTTACCACGAGCGCGGTGAAATTGCCCGAAACGCTGGTGCCGGAAAAGCGGCAATCCCTGCATCTGGGGCGGGTTTTATCCGGTTATTTCGGGCTGCTGCGCAATCCGGTTGCGATGATGTATACGGTGGCGTTGTCGTCCATGTCGGGGATGTTTTTTGTTTTCGTTTCGGCCACGCCGTTTTTGTATAGTGAAACCTACGGGCTGTCGCTGTCGGCCTATGCATGGCTGTTCACGGCGGGGGCTGCTTTGGCGGGGCTGGCCAATTTTGCCAATATTTATGCGGTCGGTCGGATCGGCTATCGTGCTGCGTTGAAGGGGCAAGGCATTGCGGCGCTGGCCTGTGGGGTGCTGTTGTTTTGTGGCACCTTCGGGGTGTTGGGGCGGTGGGCGGTCTTTGGTCCGGGCTTGGCAATGATGCCTTTGTTGCATGTGATTGGTTCAAATGCTTTGACGGGGATTATGGATCAGTTTGATGCGCGCAAGGGGATTGCTTCGGCCTTTGCGATGGCGGCGCGCTTTGGGGTCGGCATGATCGGCGTTGCGATCGTCGGGCTGTTTCACGGGGCAGAAGAAACGCGCTACGGCTTGATTTTCTTTGTATTTGCTGCTTTTGCAGGGGTAAGTGCGCAGATGGCTGTGCGCTGGGATAAAAGCGGATAATGTATTTGGATTTGGATGTAACAATCAGGGAAATGCGCGGTCTGGATCAGGAGGTCTGGCTGGGCATGTACCGTAAATTATGGCCGAAGTTTTCCAACGAGGCTTTGTTGGCTGAAATCGGGCGGATTAACAAATCGTCTAAACGGTCTGCTTTTCTGGCAGAGGCCAATGGTCAGGCGGTAGGGTTTGCCGAGTACGGTTTGCGAGATTATGCCAATGGCTGCAATTCACAACCCGTGCCGTTTCTGGAAGGGGTTTGGGTGGATGAAGCCTATCGCGGCGAAGGGATTGCGCGGGCTTTGATAGAGTTTTTGCTGATGCGGGCAAAGCGGGCCGGTTTTGTGGAGTTCGGTTCGGATGTGGAACTGTCGAATTATTCCTCGCAATTGATGCATGAACGCCTCGGGTTTGAGCAGACCGAGAAGGTGATTTATTATCGAAAGGTTCTGGAGCCATGACGCAGGCCAGCTATTACCGCCCGATTGTGCAGACGGACCGGCATCGCCCCAATGGCGCTTTGACGCTGGCGGGCGGCTGGTCCTGGTTTACACATGTGGAAAAGCTGTCCCGCGGTGCGCCGCCCGAGGTTATTCCTGCGGCTTTGGTGCCAGAAGCGGAGTTGCGCAATTTTGTAGCACCGCGCGGTCTGATTTGCGGTTTGGCGATGGATAAGCCCCGGATTATGGGGATTTTAAACACCACGCCCGACAGTTTTTCCGATGGCGGGCTGCACAGCGGGTTTGACAGTGCCGTGGCCCGTGGTTTTGACATGGCGGCCAAAGGGGCTGATATTTTTGATATTGGCGGCGAAAGCACGCGGCCAGGGGCGGCTTTTGTTCCGGTGGAAGACGAAATCGCACGTACGGTTCCTGTGATTACGGCCTTGCGGGCAGGCGGGTTTGACCTGCCGATTTCCATTGATACCCGCAAGTCGGAGGTGGCCGAGGCAGCTTTGGCTGCGGGGGCGTCCATGTTCAACGATGTGACGGCGTTTTGTTATGATCCCAAAAGCGCGGATGTGGCGGCAAGCCATAATGTGTCGGTCTGTTTGATGCATGCGCAGGGTGATCCCAAGACCATGCAGGATGATCCGCGCTACGATGATGTGTTGCTGGACGTTTATGACCATCTGGCCGAGCGGGTTGCCTATGCTGAAAACCACGGCATCGCGCGGGGGCAGATTGTGGTGGATGTGGGTATCGGCTTTGGCAAGACCATCGAGCATAATCTGGCGCTGATCCGTGGCATGTCGCTGTTTCACGGTTTGGGATGTGTCATTTTACTGGGTGTTTCGCGCAAAGGTTTTATTGGCGTGATCGGAAATGCGCCAGAAGCCGCCGAACGGGGGGCCGGGTCCATCGCGCTGGGGCTTGAGGCTTTGCGCCAAGGTGTGCAGATACTACGGGTTCATGATATTCAAGACACGAAGCAGGCAATCTCTTTGTGGCAAACAACGCTGTAAACGGCGTACTAGGAGGGCAGATGACACGGAAACTATTTGGCACCGATGGTGTGCGCGGGCGGGCGAACAGCTATCCGATGACAGCCGATATGGCGTTAAAGCTGGGCGCTGCGGCGGGGCGGTATTTTCGTCGGGACCAAAATGAGCATCGTGTGGTTATCGGCAAGGATACGCGGCGGTCCAGCTATATGTTTGAATATGCGATGACGGGGGGATTTACCTCTACGGGGATGAACGTGTTTTTGCTGGGGCCTGTTCCAACTCCTGCTGTTGGGATGCTGACGCGGTCCATGCGGGCGGATGTGGGGGTGATGATTTCGGCGTCACACAATCCGCACCACGACAATGGTATCAAGTTTTTCGGGCCTGACGGATACAAGCTGTCAGATGCGGCAGAGGCCGAGATCGAAGCGTTGGTCATGGGCGAGATTGATCTGGCGCGGCCTGAAAATATCGGCAGTGCCAAGCGGATCGACGATGCGCTGGGGCGGTATATGGAATTCGCCAAAACAGCCTTTCCCCGCCAGCGGTTGCTGAACGGGTTGAAGGTGGTTGTAGATTGCGCAAACGGGGCGGCCTATAAGGCGGCGCCGATTGTGTTGTGGGAACTGGGGGCCGAGGTGATCCCGATCGGGGTGTCGCCAAACGGTTTCAACATCAATGACGGCTGTGGTTCGACCCATCCTGAAGCTGCGGCACAGGCTGTGCTGGCCCATGGGGCGGATGTGGGGATTTGTCTGGACGGGGATGCGGATCGTGTGATGCTGATCGACGAAAAAGGTCGGGTGGCGGATGGCGATCAGATTATGGGGTTGATTGCGCAGCAGTGGTCGGCTTCGGGGCGGTTGGCCCATGATACTTTGGTGGCGACTGTTATGTCGAATATGGGGTTGGAAAAACATCTGACCGGCAAAGGCATGAATATGCTGCGCACCAATGTCGGGGATCGCTATGTGGTCGAGGCCATGCGTAAGGGCGGGTTTAACCTTGGTGGGGAGCAATCGGGGCATATTGTGATGCGCGATTATGTGACCACGGGGGATGGTTTGATCGCGGCTTTGCAGTTTCTGGGGGCTTTGGTGCAAAGCGGTAAGCCAGCCAGCGAATTGGCGCGGGTGTTCGAGCCTTATCCGCAGTTGTTGGAAAACGTGCGTTATGGCGACGGGCCGGATCCGATGTTGTCCGGCTCTGTGAAGCAAGCAATTGCAGAGGGTGAGGCGGCTTTGGCGGGCTCGGGGCGGTTGTTGATCCGCAAGTCGGGCACAGAACCTTTGGTCCGTGTCATGGGCGAATGTGAGGACGCGGGATTGCTGAAGCAGGTTGTCGGGGATATTTCCGCGGCTGTGCGTGCGGCTGCCTGATCGGGTTTGGCCTTTGTGACGCAAAGACGTCTGGTTTACTGACGCTGCTTTCGGGGCAGCGTCAGGATTTGGATATTTGAACCAAAAAGAGGTGTGGGGGGCGTGCGAATTAGAGCGCGCGCCAGCCGATGTCTTTGCGGTGGAAGCCTTCGGGCCAATCGATTTCTGTGATCATGGCATAGGCGCGATCATGGGCCTGTTGCAGCGTGTCGCCCCGTGCGGTTACGTTGAGCACGCGGCCCCCTGAGGCAAGGATTGCGTCGCCGTTTTGGGTGGTGCCTGCGTGAAAGACGTGGGATTTCGAGGTTTGCTCGATTGTGTCGAGCCCATTGATTTCCGTGTTCTTTTCATAGGCGCCCGGGTAGCCTTTGGCGGCGAGCACCACTGTGAGTGCGTGGTCATCTGCCCAGTTGAGGCTGGCTTTTTCAAGGCGCTGTTCGGCGCAGGCCAGTAGGGCATCCAGCGCCTGTGCGCCAAGGCGCATCATGATGACCTGACATTCGGGATCACCGAAACGGGCGTTATATTCCACAAGGCGGGGTTGGCCGTCTTTGATCATGAAGCCCGCGTAGAGCACGCCTTCATAGGGGGTGCCGCGAATGGCCATTTCGTCGATCGTTGGCTGGATGATTTCGTCGATGGCTTTTTGTTGCAGCGCGGCTGTCAGGACCGGGGCGGGGGAATAAGCGCCCATGCCGCCTGTGTTAGGGCCTTCGTCGCCGTCATAGGCGCGTTTGTGGTCTTGGGCGGTGCCAATGGGCAGAATGGATGTGCCGTCCGACAGGATAAAGAAGGAGGCTTCTTCGCCTTCCATGAATTCCTCGATCACCACTTCTGCGCCCGCTTCGCCGAAAGATCCGTCGAACATATCGTCTACGGCGGCGAGGGCGTCTGCCACGTTCATGGCGACGATGACGCCTTTGCCTGCAGCAAGACCGTCTGCTTTGACAACGATGGGGGCGCCTTGTTCAGTGATATAGGCTTTGGCGGCATCGGCATCGGTGAAATGGGCGTAGGCGGCGGTTGGGGCACCGCAGGCATCGCAGATTTCTTTGGTAAAGGCTTTGGAGGCTTCGAGCCGTGCGGCGGCGGCCGAGGGGCCGAAGGTCAGGATATCTGCGGCGCGCAGGGCGTCGGCGACACCTGCGGCGAGGGGGGCTTCGGGGCCGATGATGCAAAAGTCGATTTTATGGGTTCGGCAAAAGGCGACAACGGCGGCACCGTCAAGGATATCGAGGGGCATGCAGGTTGCGACCTCTGCCATGCCCGCATTGCCGGGGGCGCAGATCAGGTGATCGCATTTCGGGTTTTGTTTCACGGCCCAAGCGATGCTGTGCTCGCGCCCACCGCTGCCTAAAATAAGGATGTTCATGGCTGCTCTCCGCTCTTGCCCCTAGGGTTGCGGTTCTTTTATGGTCGCCTGATCCGAACCGCAAGAGAGCTGTCTATGTCTGACCTGATTGATGATCCCGAACCGGGGCAAAACGCCCCTGAATTCAGCGTTTCCGAGATTTCGGGGGCGGTGAAGCGCACAATCGAGGGTCAGTTTTCCTATGTGCGGGTGCGCGGAGAGATCGGGCGGGTGAATCGGTATAGTTCGGGGCATATTTATTATGACCTGAAGGACGACGGCGCGGTGTTGAACGCGGTGACCTGGAAGGGGCAGGCGGGCAAACTGTCTGTACAGCCTGAAGAGGGGATGGAGGTTGTTGCGGTCGGCAAGCTGACCAGTTTTCCAAAACAGTCCAAGTACCAGATGAATGTGATGGAGCTGCGGGTTGCGGGTGTGGGCGCATTGATGGCCATGCTGGAAAAACGCAAGAAGGCTTTGGCCGCGGAGGGGTCGTTTGACGGGGACCGCAAACAGCTGATTCCCTATCTGCCAGAGGTGATCGGGGTTGTGACCTCTCCGTCCGGTGCGGTGATCCGGGATATTCTGCACAGGTTAAGGGATCGGTTTCCGCGCAAAGTGCTGATCTGGCCTGTGGCTGTACAGGGGGATCGCTGCGCGCCCGAAGTGGCTGCGGCGATTGACGGATTTAACCGCATGGAGCCGGGCGGGGCGATGCCGCGGCCTGATTTGTTGATCGTGGCGCGGGGCGGCGGGTCTATCGAGGATTTATGGGGCTTTAACGAGGAAGCGGTTGTGCGGGCGGCGGCTGCATCAAAAATTCCGCTGATTTCGGCTGTGGGGCATGAAACGGATACCACGCTGATTGATTATGCGTCGGATCAACGCGCCCCGACCCCGACGGCTGCGGCGGAACTGGCGGTTCCTGTGCGCAGCGAGTTGATGGCCTGGCTGGCATCCATGGAACAACGGCGGGTGCGGGCGTTAAGCGATGGTTTGGCGCGGCGGCAACAGCGGTTGCGCGATCTGTCACGGGCCTTGCCCAATCCTGCGGATTTGCTGACCATGCAGGCGCAGCGGCTGGATCTGTTGGGCAGTCGTTTGCCACGGGCGTTGCAGGCCGTGACGGAACGGCGTCGTGCGCGTTTGGTCGAGCAAGGCGCAGGGTTGCGCCCGCAGGTTCTGGTGCGGGCGGTTGAGGTGAAACGGGATCGTTTGGCCAGTGTCAGCCGCAGTTTTGCCCGCGCGGCGGAAACGCAGGGCAGGCAGTGGCGCAACAAGCTGGACGGATTGGAACGCCTGCGCGAAACGCTGGGCTATCAGGCCACGCTTGAGCGCGGGTATGCGGTCGTGCGTGACAGCGCCGGTGTGCTGGTGTCGGATGCGGTGACGGCGGGCGCGTCGGATGTGTTAGAGGTTCAGTTCAAGGACGGGCGGATATCCATGACACAGAACGGGGTGGTTCGTGGGAGCGAGCCGAAACCTGAAGCACCAAAACCTGCGCGGAACAAGCCTGCGCAGAAAAAAACTGTGCAGAAAAAATCCGAGAAACCGCCCGAAGGCGGGCAGGGCAGTTTGTTTTAGGCGCCGAACGCTGGGCCTTTGCAATCAAGGGGTTTGGTGTCGATGTTGTTCATCAAGATATCAGACTGGGAGGTGGCCCCTTCGGCGCGGGCGGAATATCGGCCGGATTTCTCGATGAAATGCCAGCATTGGGGATCCAGCTCTGTGTTATAGTCAAAGCAGATCAGGTCGCCTTTGGCGAACCATTCCCCGTCCTGACACTGGTTCGCACCGTTCATCCAGAGAGAGCGGCGGCGGGTGTAGAATTGCTCTGCGCCAAAAAAGCGGCCGTCTTTTTCGAAATAGAGCGTTTTTCCTGTTGAAAGAGACTCGAATTCCTGCGGGGTGACGATGGTTTCCCCTTTGGATTGCGCCTGTGCCGTTGTGACGAGGAAGACAGACAGGCTGGCGGATAGAAGGGCTGTTTTGAACATGGGTTTACTGCAGACAGATTGGGGTAATTGTTTTGCTGGAGTATGCGGAATGCCGGGCTGATTGGCAATTCCTCAAGCCTGTCACCCGGGTTTTCGGTGGCGCATGGCCCATTCGGCGACTTTGGGGTTCATGATGCGCCGCCAGTGGATCGGGTTCAGGGCAATGATCGACATGATACCGGGACTATAGGGCAGTTGGGGGGCGATATCAGACGGATGGTTTTGTAATTCGGTGTAGGGACGCGCAGGTTTTGCGTGGTGATCCGAATGCAAAGGGGCGTTCAGGGTGAGATTGCGCGTGAACCAATGGGGTGCATTCCAACTGTGGTGCGGGGCGATTGGATCAAAGCGGCCGTCTTTGCCTTCGGATCGGGTCAGGCCGTAGTGTTGGACATAATCTGTCAGCAAAAGGCCGCTTTGGGCCATAAAGGCAAGGCCGAGGTAGACGAAGAAGCCCTGCCAGCCGCCCCATGCTGTGGCTAGGCCAAGGAAGATAACGCCGCCAAGAATATAGGTGAAATAGGGGTTGGAGAAGTCCACTTCGCGGCTGTTGGGGGAAAAGCCACGGCGGGTGTTTTCGGCGCTGAGCCCCATGAGGAAGGACCCCCGCCAAGCCCGTGCAAAGAAGGTGTAGAAACTTTCGTTATAGCGGGCTGTGTTCGGGTCGTAGCGTGTGGCGACATAGGGGTGGTGGACAAGGCGGTGCGCAGAAGTGTGATGACCAAAGAGATGGGAGATGAAGATCCATTTGCCAAGGGTAAAGGCAAAGCGGCTGCGGCGGTGGATCAGCTCGTGGCCGTTTGCGTTGGATACTGTTGCGAAATAGAGTCCGAAGGCGAGAAAGAGGGGGATCTTGGTGGTCAGGGGGGCTGGTTTGATCGCCAGGGACCAGACGGCCACGGCCAGCAGGGAGAAGTGGCAAAAGGCAAGTATGACGGGCAGGATGTTTGCAAGTGTGCGCTCTGACGGGCTGTCGGGGCGGTTTTCAAACAGGCCGTCGATCAGGTGGTTGAGACCGCCCAGCAGGACCAGTGGTACAAGCGGCCAAAGCCCGCCTTTGATCGCACCCACAGCCAGTAAAAGGGCCGGGAGCAGGGTAATGAACGCAAAGGCGCTGAGGTAGCGGGGCATAGGGCGATTTTCGTTAGGCAGTCTGGGCGAGCATAAATCGGTTTGGGCGAGACACAAGTTTTACGCCTGCAACAGCGTTATTACCTTGAAACCTGTCGCTTTTCGGTTTCGCATGAGGATGGCTTTCGGCATATAATCGGGGCGAATTCAGGGAGATATGGGCATGGCACTCGACGAGCGTAAAGGCGTTTGGAAATCCGGTAAGGGTAAGGGGCGGCATACGCCCAAGGGACGTCAGGTTCAGGACGGGGCGCTGGAAACGGTGAAATCCTTGTTGGGGACGCGGCCTCGGCGTCGGGACTTGCTGATTGAGCATCTGCATCTGATACAGGATGAATTCGGCTGTTTGTCGGCGGAAAATCTGGCGGCTTTGGCAGAAGAAATGCAGTTGGCCCAGTCCGAAGTTTACGAAGTTGCAACCTTTTACGCCCATTTTGACGTGGTCAAAGAGGGCGAGTCGGCGCCGCCGGATCTGACAATTCGGGTTTGCGATTCCCTTTCTTGCGAACTGGCAGGATCAGAGGCGTTGTTGCGGGAACTGGCTGGCAAATACGCTGGCGGGGCCGAGGTGCGGGTGTTGCGCGCGCCGTGTATGGGGCGGTGTGATACGGCGCCTGTGCTGGAGTTAGGGCATCATCATATTGACCACGCCACGGTCGAAAAGGTTGAGGCTGCTGTTCTGGCTAGGGAAACCCATGCGCATGTGCCCGAGTATGAAGGGTTTGCCGATTATCGTGAGGCTGGCGGCTACCGGACATTGGAAGCCCTGCGTGGTGGGGCTAAGACGCCTGATGATTTGCAAGCGGAAGTCCTGGAAAGCGGTCTGCGTGGTATGGGCGGGGCCGGATTTCCGTCTGGTAAGAAGTGGTCGTTTGTCCGGATGAACGAAGGGCCACGGTATTTGGCGGTGAACGGGGATGAAGGGGAGCCCGGAACATTCAAAGACAGGTATTTTCTGGAACGGGACCCCCATGTGTTTCTGGAAGGGATGCTAATTGCTGCCTGGGCGGTCGAGGCCGAGACCTGTTTCATCTATATGCGGGATGAATATCCTGCAGTTCTGGATATTCTGGCGCGTGAAATTGCGGCTTTGGTTTCGGCTGGCATTGTGGACGAAGGCTATATTGATCTGCGCCGGGGGGCGGGGGCCTATATCTGCGGCGAAGAAAGCGCGATGATTGAATCAATCGAGGGGAAACGCGGGATTCCACGGCATCGGCCACCGTTTGTGGCCTCGGTCGGGATATTTGATCGACCGACGTTGGTGCATAATGTGGAAACACTGTATTGGATCGCCAAGATTGCCCGCTCTGGCCCTGCGGTTTTCGGAGATCACGGTGTGAACGGACGTAAAGGGATGCGGAGCTATTCTGTGTCCGGTCGGGTACGCAATCCAGGGGTGAAAATCGCGCCTGCGGGAACGACGATCAAGGAATTGATCGAAGATCATTGTGGCGGGATGATGGATGGGCATGTGTTCAAGGCCTATCAACCTGGTGGGCCGTCTTCGGGGCTGTTGCCTGCAAGCATGGACGATATTCCGCTCGATTTTGATACGTTGCAGGAATACGGCACGTTTATCGGCTCTGCGGCTGTGGTGGTGCTAAGTGATCAGGACAGCGCGCGGGGGGCGGCGCTGAATATGTTGAAGTTCTTTGAGGACGAAAGCTGTGGTCAATGTACACCGTGCCGTGTGGGGTGCGAAAAAGCGGTGAAATTGATGCAGAAAGATCATTGGGATCAAGGGCTTCTGGAAGAGCTTTCGGTGGCGATGGTGGATGCATCCATCTGCGGGCTGGGGCAGGCGGCGCCGAACCCGATCCGTTCAGTGATGAAACACTTTCCTGACGAGATTTAATCAGCTTGTGAATGGGGTGGTTTTGGCCGGACTATTGACGCATGACAGGTGATTTCATCCTGTTCTTCGCCTTGGTTGGCGTGGCCGGAGTGTTCGGGCTGATCTACTGGGTCGTCTTTTGCCATCGCTCGGCCAGTTTGTTCAAATCGGTTACAAAGACAGTAAGTGTGCTGCTGCTGGCGCTTGCCGCGCTGGTTGTGGCGGCGCCCTGGGCGCTGGTCTGTGCGTTGATGTTTTGTGCGCTGGGCGATTATTTATTGTCGCTTGATCGGGAACGGTCCTTCTTGGCAGGCGTTGGCGCCTTTGCGATGGGCCATATCTTTTATATCGCGGCGTTTTTGGGGCATCCGTTTTCCGATGCAGCCATGGTGTTGCAGGGGGGCAGATTGGCTGCGGTGGGCGTATTATTACTGCTGGCAGCGGGTATGGCGTTTGTGTTGTTTCGCACGGCAGGCGCATTGCGTTTTGCGGTTTTAGGCTATGTTCCGGTCATAGTGTTGATGGGCGTATCAGCCTTGACGTTACCGTTTTCCGGCCTGCTCGGAATGGCGATCTTGGGCGCTTTGTCTTTTGTTTTTTCGGATTTTGTACTGGCGCTGGAATTGTTCGTTCTGTCGGAAAACAACCGTTTGCGCAGGGTCACACCCTTTCTGGTTTGGGGCAGCTATTGGGGTGCGCAATGTTTGATGGTGGTCGGGGTGGCGCTGTTTGCCTGATGCTTTGGGGCAATGCGGCGGTTTTACGCCCCAGCGGGGTGGCGTGGCGGGTGTAAATTTGCGCGTTACATGTAAAAGCCCGACCACCTGTGCGTTCAGTTGGCAGGTTTAGGAGGGGCCAGGCTATTTCGTGCCGTGATGCTGCATCCGTGTTCAGGGTTCTTCGCGATCGGGAGTGATGCGGAATACGTGGTGCCCGTGCAGGTGATTCCCGTTGGGTCGTATTTTGCCTGTTGGCTTGCAGGAAAATATTCGGCTTGCGAAAACTACCGTCGGGTTCGGGATTGTCGTTTTCGGACCGGCAAGGGTGTTTAACGGATTGCAGAAATGGAAAAAATCCCCGAATATCCCCCGACTGCCGAGAGCAATCGCTGCTATTGGAAACCATTTGCGTACAGAGTAACTTATGGTATAGCGCGGCACGAGTTAACCGGTGAACGTGGGCCATGTGGCTTCGTGATCATCTTTTGTGGTGCCTGCTTGCGGGCCAAAGGCGGAAGCGGCGCTTTCGCGTAATATGAGGAT
>JAXMOF010000030.1:0-52003 GCA_034670045.1 Amylibacter sp.
CAGCACAGCGTCGCTGCGGCTTGCAGCCAATGCGGTGCCCAATTCTGTAAGAGCCTCTGTCATTCCAGCGTCTTGCTTTCGCAGCTTAGCGAACAATAGTGCCTGTGCGGCGGATTTTGCGTTGCAGTTGCAGGATACCGTAGAGCAGCGCCTCGGCTGATGGGGGGCAGCCCGGCACATAAACATCTACAGGTACGATCCGGTCACAGCCGCGCACAACGGAATAGCTGTAATGATAATACCCGCCCCCGTTGGCGCAGGATCCCATAGAGATCACGTAACGAGGCTCGGGCATCTGGTCATAAACTTTACGAAGCGCAGGTGCCATCTTGTTGGTGAGGGTGCCGGCGACAATCATAAGGTCTGATTGTCGGGGGGATGCGCGGGGCGCAGTCCCGAACCGTTCCATATCATAACGCGGCATGGCGGTGTGCATCATTTCCACAGCGCAACAGGCCAGACCGAATGTCAAAACCTTTGTCCTGCAACTCGTTGTTTAAGGCACGGGTTGCAACGTCTTTATCCACACCAGCGGTGTTGGCAGTTGTGCTCACTCCCATTCCAGTGCTCCTTTTTTCCACTCATATGCAAAGCCAATTGTCAGAACACCCAGAAAAACCATCATCGACCAAAAGCCCAGAACGCCCAGATCCTTGAAAGATGCGGCCCATGGGAACAGGAAGGCAACTTCCAGATCGAAAATGATGAACAGGATGGAAACCAGATAGAAGCGGATGTCGAATTTCATCCGCGCATCGTCGAATGCGTTAAAGCCGCATTCGTAAGCCGATGTTTTTTCCGCATCGGGGTGACGGACCGCGATGATCACCGCCGCAAGGATCAGCACAAGGCCAAGGGCCAAAGCTATCCCCAGAAACACCAAAATCGGCAGGTATTCTCTGAGCAGGTCTTCCATGGGCGACTCCTTCGCGCAAATCTGGTTGTCGGCATGGTTTAACTATCCCTGCCCCGAACCAAGGTCAACCAATCGCCAGCCCGTTTTGACGCCTGAGGCCAAAGAAAGTGGCGAATGTCCCACGACAGGCCGTCTTGGTGCGGTGAGAGAGCCGAAATGCCTTGTTCCCACAATGACGATTGCGTAGCCTTTTATGCAAGTCCCAAGCCTAAAAAGAGCGTTGAATTGGCCGAAAACCTTGCAATTTTAAAAGGCCGTACCTTTTTTCTGGGAGTGGGTGCGCAAAAAGCAGGCACAACGTGGTTGTCGTTCTATCTGCGCGACCATCCCGAGGTCTATTTTTCCCCGATCAAGGAAATGCATTTCTGGGGCAATCGCAACCGCGATGACAACTGGCCCCAATCCATGTTTCGCAAAAAGCTGGCCAAACGCGAGTCCGAGATGCTGGAAAACCCAGATTTGCCGCAAAAAGGCGCGGTTGCGCTACGCGATCGCATCAGGATGGGCACCAGCATCGGGGGCTACCGCCGTTTTTTCCGCCGCCGCGTCACCCATGAACAGGTGTTTGGTGAAATCACCCCTGCCTATTGCGCGCTGGAGCGCGAAGAACTGGCGCTGATCCGCCGCGAATACCCCGGTGCAAAAGTGATCTTCCTGCTGCGCAATCCGGTGGATCGCATGTGGTCCCAACTGCGGTTTTCCGAAAAATTCGAAACATTGGAAGAACTGGAACCCAAAGTGGACGGTGCTTTCGGCAAAAAACTGTACCGAGAGCGGTATGACTATGTCAGCGCCATGCGCAACCTGCGGGCGGAATTTCCCGCGCAAAACCTGCACTTCCAGTTCTACGAACACCTGTTCACGCCAGAGGCCATAAACGGCATCTGCAGGTTTCTGGAAATCGAGCCCCTGCCCGCGAAATTCGAACGCTCGCGCAATGTGTCGGTGAAAATGCCGCTCAGTCCCGCATTGCGCAGCCGGATGATTCACCAGCTGGCGGATCAATACACCTATTGCCGCGACCTGTTTGCAGGGCAGTTACCCGAAAGCTGGCTGAAAGACCTGACCCAACTGGACTAGCTGACTTATTCCGCCCAGGGTGCTTTTTCTTTGGCAAAAAACGCATTGATTCCGTCGCCTGCCTCGGAATCCTCCCATGCCTCGACCAAAGCCGCGATGCTGGCATCAATCTGCGCCTGACTGATTTCGCCACCCTGACCCCGGATCAACCGTTTGGTTTTCTCAACCGCGCGGGGGGCCACATTCAGATAGGGTTTGATTTCCGCTTCAATCGCGGCGTCCAACCCGTCTGCATCCACAATCCGTGCCAACAGGCCAAGCGACTGCGCCTCGGCACTGTCAAACAGGCGGGCAGACATCATAACACGGCGCGCCATTGCTTCGCCCATGCGTTTGATCACATAGGGGGAAATCGTCGCGGGGATCAGCCCCAGCCGCGTTTCAGTCAGGCCGAATTTTGTATCCGGCACGCCAATGGCAATGTCACAGACCGACATCATCCCGATGCCGCCGCCAAAAGCCTGCCCCTGCACCCGCCCGATCAGCGGTTTTGGCAATGTGTTCAGCGCCCCGAGCATATTGGCCAGTTCACGCGCACCTGCGGCCCGTTGATCCGCCGTAGCCGCCATTTGATCCTTCATCCAGCCCAGATCACCGCCCGCACAAAAGCTGCGCCCTTCGGCGGCCAGAACAACCACACGGATCGCAGAATCCTTGGCAATCTGCGCTGCGGCCTGTGTCAGCTCCCTGATCATCTGCGCATTCATTGCGTTATGTTTGTCAGCCCGCGCCAGTGTCAGCGTTGCAACGCCACGTTCATCTGTATTCAGTGTAATGGTTTCAAACACGTTAAGTCCTTAATGTTCGGGCGAAATCCGCCGCTTTGGCCAAAGCTGTCAGGTCGATTCCCGTTTCAAAGCCAGCAGCTTGTAAAACTTCGGCCACCGATTCAGTTGCCACATTGCCAGACGCCCCAGGTGCATAAGGGCAGCCGCCCAATCCCCCTGCCGAGGCATCAAACACCGTCACCCCCAGATCAAGCGATGCACGGATGTTATCCAGCGCGCGCCCCGAAGTGTCATGGTAGTGCCCCGCCAGCTTGTCGGCAGGAAGCTCCTTCAGAACCGCCTGTAACATGGCAATGATCGTTTCAGGCGTCGCCTGCCCGATGGTGTCGCCCAAGCTGACTTCATAGCAGCCGAAATCGCGCAGCGCGGCGGCAACTGCTGCCACTTTGGCAGGCGGCGTCGCCCCGTCGAACGGGCAGTCCGTCACGCAGGAAATATAGCCGCGCACGGGAATCCCCGCCTCTTTCGCGGCGTCTACCACAGGGACAAAGCGTTCAATGCTTTCGGCCACAGAACAGTTGATATTCGCCTGGCTGAACCCTTCAGAGGCCGAGGCAAAGATCGCGATTTCATCCGCTTTTGCGGCCTTTGCCCCGTCAAACCCGCGCATATTCGGCGTCAAGGCCGCATAGCTGCACCCTTTTGCCCGCGTGATTTGCGCCAGCACATCCGCGCTATCCGCCATTTGCGGCACCCATTTGGGCGACACAAAACTGGCCACTTCAATCCTGCGAAACCCGCAGGCTGACAGCATATCCACCAACTGCACCTTATGAGCAGTTGAAATCATTACCTTTTCATTCTGCAACCCGTCACGGGGGCCGACTTCGAATATCTCGGCTTGATGGGCCATTACGTGTCTTCCTCCTCTGGCTCTTCCATGCGGACCAACAGCGCGCCGTCCATGACCTGCCCGCCTTTGACGGCCTGCACCTCGGCGATTGTACCGTCAAAGGGTGCTGTCATGCGGTGTTCCATCTTCATCGCCTCAAGAATGGCCAGCGTATCCCCTTTGCGCACCGTATCGCCTGCGGCCACCATCACATCCTTGACCGTCCCCGGCATGGGGGCGAAAATCGTGCCCGCCCCTTGTTCTTCATTGGCGCCGCGATCCAGCAGGTTGTGCAGGGTAAAGTGATGGGTCTGCGCCCCAAACAGGCTGACACCCGTGGCATGGGCAACAGGGTTAACATCCGGTTTCACCCCGTCCACCAACCAGCCCGCCGTGGTTTGAACCTCTAGCACAGCGTCATCAATTGTGCAGGATACCAGATCCTGTGCCACACAGCGCAGCACAACATCCTGCGATCCGGTTTTATGGTCCAGCCGAACCGTCCGCGCCATCGGCTCCCACAGAGAAAACCCAAGCTGTGCCCCCTTTTGATCCAGCCCCGTGGCTTTGATTGCCGCAAGCGCCCAGTGCAACGGGGTTGGTGCATCTTCGGCCACCAAAGCGTCCTGATCGCGCCCGATCAGACCTGTATCCACACGTCCTGCCGCGAAATCCCGATGTCGCGTCAACGCCCCCAAAAAACCCAGATTCGTGGTACAGCCTGCGACTTCGGTACGGGCCAATGCCTGTTCCAGCTTGCCAAGCGCCTGTGCGCGGGTCGCCCCGTGCACCACCAGCTTGGCAATCATCGGATCATAATGGGGCGTGATTGCATCCCCTGAACGCACGCCTGTATCGGCCCGCGCAGTCCTTGGAAACGCCAGATGGCTGAGTGTCCCGATAGAGGGGAGGAATCCTTTGGCCGTATCCTCTGCATAAATCCGCGCTTCAAAGGCCCAGCCGTTGATGGACAGTTCGTCCTGCGTTTTCGGCAAAACCTCACCGCTGGCCACGCGCAACTGCCATTCCACCAGATCCTGTCCCGTAATCGCCTCGGTTACGGGATGTTCCACTTGCAGGCGGGTGTTCATTTCCATGAACCAGAACCCGTCTTCGCGCAGCGGACCAGAGCCGTCGACGATAAACTCGATTGTGCCTGCACCGGAATACCCGATAGCCTTTGCCGCCAGAACAGCCGCCTGCCCCATAGCTGCGCGCACAGCGTCTGGCATGTCGGGGGCTGGCGCTTCTTCGATCACCTTTTGGTGGCGGCGCTGAAGCGAACAGTCCCGTTCAAACAAATGCACCGCATTGCCGTGGGTATCGCCAAACACCTGAATTTCGATGTGACGGGGGTTTTGCACAAATTTTTCAACCAGCACATCAGAATTGCCAAAAGCGGTCGCGGCCTCTGATCGGGCAGACGCCAGTGCCTCAACAAATTCGCCAGCCGTTTCAACCAAACGCATACCTTTGCCACCGCCGCCTGCGACCGCTTTGATCAACACGGGATAGCCGATTTTACCAGCTTGTTCGGCCAGAAACCCGTCATCCTGATTGTCGCCATGATAGCCCGGAACAACGGGCACGCCCGCCTGTTCCATCAGGGCTTTGGCTGCGTCTTTCAAACCCATTGCGCGGATTGCATCGGCACTTGGCCCGATAAACACCAAACCCGCATTAGCCAGTTTCTGTGCAAAATCAGGGTTTTCCGACAAAAATCCGTATCCCGGATGGATCGCCTGTGCGCCTGTATCAAGGGCGGCCTGAATAATCGCATCGCCCCGCAGATAGCTTTGCGCCACAGGGGCCGGCCCCAGCCGCACCGCTTCATCTGCCATCGCCACATGACGGGCCTGCGCATCCGCATCGGAATAAACCGCCACAGTGGCCACACCCATTTTACGACAGGTTTCAATCACACGACAGGCGATTTCGCCCCGATTGGCTATTAATATCTTGTTAAACATCCCGACACCGTCTCCAATTTTGCCCAAAAGCAAGGTCTTCTTTTAAGCCGTAAAACCTTTGGGGGGTGCGGGGGCTGCCCCCCGCGTGATCATTCAATTCGCTGATTTACATGCGGAACACGCCGAAACGGGTGTCCTCAACGGGTTTGTCCAGACAGGCCCGCAGCGACAAAGCCAGCACATCGCGGGATTTGCGCGGGTCAATCACCCCGTCGTCCCACAACCGCGCAGAGGCATAAAGCGGATGGCTTTGTTCCTCGAACATATCAAGGGTTGGCTGCTTGAAGGCCGTCTCTTCTTCTTGTGACCAGTCTTCGCCGCGCCGTTCCATGCCGTCCCGTTTCACCGTAGCCAGAACGCCTGCAGCCTGTTCGCCGCCCATCACGGAAATCCGGCTGTTGGGCCAGGACCACATGAACCGCGGCGAATAGGCCCGCCCCGCCATGCCGTAATTGCCCGCCCCGAATGACCCGCCAACCACCATAGTGATTTTGGGAACCGACGTGGTGGCCACGGCTGTTACCAGCTTGGCACCGTGGCGGGCGATGCCTTCGGCCTCGGCCTTTTTGCCGACCATAAAGCCTGTAATGTTTTGCAAAAAGATCAGCGGCACTTTGCGCTGGGAACAGAGTTCGACAAAATGCGCCCCTTTTTGCGCGCTTTCGGAAAACAGGATGCCGTTGTTGGCGATGATGCCGCAGGGCATGCCTTCGATATGGGCGAAACCGCAGATCAGCGTGGTGCCGAACCGCGCTTTGAATTCATCAAAAACCGACCCGTCAACAACCCGCGCAATCACGTCGCGGATGTCATAGGGGGTTTTCAGATCGGCTGGCACCACATCAAGTACCGAAGCCGGATCAAACGCAGGGGCTTTGGGCGCACGTTCGGCCAAAACCGCTTTCACAGGCGGCGCAAGACCAGAAACCGCCTGACGGGCCAGTGCCAGCGCATGGGCATCATCATCGGCCAGATAATCCGCAACACCGGACAGACGGGTGTGCACATCGCCGCCACCCAGTTCCTCGGCACTGATCACCTCGCCTGTTGCGGCTTTGACCAAAGGCGGCCCCGCCAGAAAGATCGTGCCCTGTTCCTTGACGATGATCGACACATCGGACATGGCAGGCACATAAGCCCCCCCCGCCGTACAAGAGCCCATCACCACAGCAATCTGGGCGATGCCTTTGGCAGACATATTGGCCTGATTGAAAAAGATCCGCCCGAAATGGTCGCGGTCGGGGAAAACCTCGTCCTGATTGGGCAGGTTCGCGCCGCCACTGTCTACCAGATAGACGCAGGGCAAGTGGTTCTGTTCGGCAATTTCCTGAGCACGCAGGTGCTTTTTCACCGTCATCGGATAATAGGTGCCGCCTTTGACGGTGGCATCATTGCACACCACCATGACCTGTCGGCCATGGACCTGCCCCACCCCTGCAATCAATCCCGCACAGGGGGCCGCGCCGTCATACATATTATGGGCGGCCGTGGCCCCGATTTCCAGAAACGGCGACCCCGCATCCAGCAGGTTGGCAACCCGGTCGCGCGGCAACATCTTGCCCCGCGACACATGGCGTTCACGGCTTTTATCACCGCCCCCAAGGGCTGCGGCTTGTGCAGCCTGTTCGATGGTTTCCAGCAAGGCCAGATGGGTTTCTTTGGCATCCATTAGTCAGTTTCCTCGTTCTTTTCCGGAGGTGGCAACAGGTTACGCGCCATCATCCAGCGCAGTGAATAGGCATAGCGGGCGGCGCGGGCGACATCGGTTTGAAAACTGGCGTTGACCGTGGCACCAACAACGCCGCCGACCACAGGCACCACCTGCCCCATCTTGCGTCCGACCAGTGACACGCCCAACTGGCGGGCAATGCGGTCAACCACTTTGGCACCGACCCAGTCCAAAGAACTGTCAACGGCCTGACGCACCACAGGATCAGACAGGGTTTTGGCGGCTTTGTTCATACGGTTCAAAGTAGCCTCACGGTTTTCAGAGGCACCTGAACTGGCAACTTCCAGCACCATCAGGCGAAAGGCACGTTCATCAGGGGTATCTGCGTCAAAGCCATAGGCAGCGCCTGTGGCCCGCACAGTGCGCGCCGCCAGAACCAGCGTGGCGGGCACATCTACCGCCAGTCCCGCAGCCCCCCAAACACCTGCCGCAAAACCGGAGGAAGCATTCAGCCCCTGCGCCCAGCCCTGCACCCTGCGGGCAGCCGCATCACAGTCGTCCAGAACCTCAAAATTATGGGAAACCGGCGGCAGAGTATAAGACGCCGAGGCATCAGAGGCATCAATCGCCATACGCACCCATTCGGGTTTGACCAGTTTCCCCACCAATGGCCCGAACAAGGACGTGGCCCATTCGGTCCCCCGTCCCAAACGGGTCGGGCGGCGGGCTTCATAGTCGCGCTGGCGGGCAATAACCCGATCAAGAGAGTCCTGTAAGGCTTTGGTTGATATGGGATTATCCGCCATGCGCCCTAGTCCTTCAGGGTGCAATAGGGAGAGGTGGAATTGCCCTGCAAGCAACTGTCAAATTCAGTGGCCAGACCTGCAAATTCGCTGATCTCACAGCCAAGCATGGCCGCATCCGCACTTATGGCGGCTTTTTCCTGCGCCACGGCGGAGCATTTATTGCCCACAAAGCCGAACCACTGGCCCAAAAGATCGCTCAACTGGCCTGAACCTTCTGTTGTCAGACGGGTGTTCAATCTTTCGGTTTTTGTATCCAGATAGCCGCGCCAGTCGGCTTTTTGGGATTGCAGACAGGCCAGATGGGGGGCTGATCCCACAGCATCCTGTGCGCAGGGTTCAAACAGCGCCCTGCGGCACTGATCCCAGGTGGTTTGCGCGCCCATCGCCGAAAGACAGGCAACCGTCTGATCCTGCACAGCGCCTTGGGCGGCTGCACTGTGCAGTCCCCCCGCCTGTGCACCCGTCAGAGCAGCCACAGTCAGTATGGCGCGCGCAAGCATCAGGCTTCCTGCAGTTTCATCAATTCACGGCCACAAAGCATGCGGCGGATTTCCGAAGTGCCTGCCCCGATTTCCATCAACTTGGCATCGCGCATGATCCGGCTGAGCGGGCTGTCGTTCAGGAACCCTGCCCCGCCCATGGCCTGAACCCCCTGCACTGCGACCTCCATCGCCTTTTCAGAGGCATAAAGCACACAGGCCGCTGCATCCTGACGGGTCACTTCCCCGCGATCACAGGCAGACGCCACCGCATAGACATAAGCCCGCGCCGAGTTCATTGCCGCGTAAATATCCGCAATCTTGCCCTGCATCAGTTGAAAGCTGCCGATGGGCTGGCCGAATTGTTTGCGCTCTACCATATAGGGCATGATGTGATCGAGAACCGCATGCATGGTGCCAACCCCGATGCCCGACAGAACCACCCGTTCGTAATCAAGGCCGGACATCAGCACATTCACGCCTTTGCCTTCTTCGCCCAGAACGTTTTCAAACGGGACTTCCACATCGTCAAACACCAGTTCGGCAGTGTTTGATCCGCGCATCCCCAATTTGTCAAAGTGGTTGCTGGTGGAAAAGCCCTTCATCTCTTTTTCGATGATAAAAGCAGTCATGCCTTTTGGCCCTGCTTCAGGGTCGGTTTTGGCATAGACCACCAACGTATTGGCGTCAGGGCCGTTGGTGATCCAGTATTTGGTGCCGTTCAGCGTGTAGTAACCGTTTTTCTTTTCCGCCTTCAACTTCATAGACACAACATCCGAACCGGCGCTGGCTTCGGACATGGCCAAAGCACCCACATGTTCGCCGGAAATCAGCTTGGGCAGGTATTTGTGTTTCTGCTCCTCGGTCCCGTTCAGGTGGATCTGATTCACACACAGGTTGGAATGGGCCCCGTAAGACAGCGACACACTGGCCGACGCCCGAGCGATTTCTTCTACGGCGATGGTATGTGCCAGATAGCCCATATCAACGCCGCCGTATTCTTCCTTGACGGAAATGCCCAGCAAACCCAGATCGCCCATTTCGCGCCAGAGTTCATTGGGGAAAGCGTTGGTTTTGTCGATTTCAGCCGCCAGTGGCGCGACCCGCTCTTGCGCCCAACGATGGACCATATCGCGCAGGGCTTCGATTTCCTCGCCACAGGCGAAATTCATTGAAGAGGTGAACATGCGGGCTCCCAGAAGATTAATTGAACAGTTGTTCACATAATAGGAGCGGGATTTGCATTTGTCCAGTCAGAATAGAATGACCTGAAAGCCCCCTACCAGTGGCGGGGGCGGAATTGGATATTTGACCCAAAAAGAGACGTGTTCCGGGACAGATTTAATAGGGTTTTGCGGTTAGCCTGCCTGATGCAGGATGCCGACTTCTTCGCGGATAATCAGGGCCAGCAGATCGCAGTCTTCAAGGGTGAAGGTTAAGGGCAGGCGCATATCCATCAGTCCTGCAAGGATTTTATCGGTCTGTGGCAGGGATTGCGCCGTCACATATTGCCAGCTGTCATGGCGCGACGTGAAGCCCACGGGCTGATCCGCACCGAACCATTTAAGTTCAACGCCGCGGTCCGCCGTGCGCTTTTGCAAAGAGGACATTTGTTTGGCGCTGAAGTCAGGGCAAAGAAACTGAAAGGATGACATGACGTAGGATTCTTTGGCAGGGCGGTCGATCAACCGAAGGCCGGGGGTGTTTTGAAGGCCGGATTCTACCCGCTGATAGCGCGCGTTCCATGCGGCGCATTGGGATTCCAGTTTGCGCAGTTGCGGGCGCAGGATTGCGGCGCGCAGATTGTCCATACGGCCTGAACAATTCGGCGTTTCCAGCTTGATATTCGCGAACACCTCGGCCTCCGGCCCTGCGATATGGCGTTCAAACAGCATGTAACTGCCCGATAACATGATGGCTTTGGCTGCCAGTTCGGGATCGTCAGTGACCAGCAATCCCCCCTCGCCCGAATTGAGGTGTTTGAACGTTTGTGTGGAATAACAGCCCGCTATGCCGTGTCGACCGCTGGGGGTGCCGTTCCACGCCGCCCCCATGGTATGGGCGCAATCCTCGACTACTTTGACATCTGCCGCGTCACAAATCGCCATCAATGCATCCATATCCACAATATGCCCCCGCATATGGCTGAGCATCAGGAATTTCGCACCGCTAGAGGCAATTTTGGCCTTAAGGTCAGACAGGTCCATCACCAGTTGATCCGTGACCTCTACAAAGACAGGGGTGCAGCCTGCATTGGCAATGGCCCCGGGAACCGGCGCAAGTGTGAAGCCGTTTGTCAGGACCGTATCGCCCTGTTTCGCCCCCGCTGCACGCAGGGCCGCTGCCAGCGCATAGCCGCCAGACGCCACGGCGAGGCAGTATTTCGCACCGGTGAACGCGGCGAATTCCTGTTCCAGCAAGGCGGTTTCCCCCAGTTCCCCCCCCGCAAGATTATAGCGGTGCAAACGCCCGTGCCGCATGACGGCAATCGCCGCCTCGATCGAATCTTCGGGCAGGGATTCTTGTTGGGTGAAGTTTCCAGTGAACTTTTGTGTCATGGCTGTGGACCTTTTCCTGTGATCGCAACCAACAGGATCGCCGCGTAAAGATCAATGGGGCGGGTCTTGCTGTGAAACATTGCAACAGAGACTTCGGGATATGTGAAATCAGGCCGCTAGCGGATCAGTTGATCCGCCAGATCAGGCAGGTTGTCATAGTGATCCAGCAGCGCTTCGGGGTTCATGGCAGACACCGCCTGCCCCGTTGGCCCGAATGTGACCAGAACGCTGGGAACATTGGCATTTCGTGCAGCAGACCGGTCGTTATCCGTATCCCCGATCAACGCGGCTCGCCCCAGATCACCGCCCACGCGCCTGATGGTTTCCCACAGGTGTTCAGGATCGGGTTTGCGCACGGGCAATGTATCGGCCCCCAGCAAGGCGGCAAACATGTCGCGCACGCCAAGCTGGCCCATCAGGGTTTCGGCAAGACCTTCGGGTTTGTTGGTGCAAATGCCAAGCAGATAGCCGCGCCGTTTCAATTCTTCGAGCGCGGGCACAACGTTGGGGTAAAGCTGCGTGTGCACCGCGATGTGATCGGCGTAATATCCCAACAGCACAGGGTATTGCGCATCGACCATCGGTTCATCCCAATCAGCGCCAAGTCGCGAAAACCCCAGCCGCAGCATGGCGCGCCCGCCGTGAAATGCCGTCAAAGCGTCTGCCTTTGCGTCCAGCGGCGCGCCCTGCCCCATGCCTTCGAAACAGGCATTGGCCGCTGCTATCAAATCCGCGCTGGTATCCGCCAGCGTGCCATCAAGATCAAAAATTACCGACTTCATAACATCCCCTTTTCCGCCCACATGCCACAGCTTGTAACGCATTGAAAGTTTTCTTGAGCGCTGCCCCCTTTTTGTACAGGTTTATTTAGGCTAGGTGACACAGAACAATAAATTCAGCAGGGGGCAAAATGCCTGTAGCAGTGGTAATTCTGGCGGCCGGACAAGGCAGCCGTATGAAATCGGACCTTCCCAAAGTTCTACACAAAGTCGCGCAGGCCCCGTTGCTGGTGCATGCCATGCGCGCCGCCCAGTCTATTGATGCGGACCGCATTGTTGTGGTCACGGGCCATGGCGGCGCACAGGTAGCAGAGACAGCGCGGGAATATGCCCCTGAAACCTTGCTGGTGTCACAGGACGAACAGCTCGGCACCGCCCATGCGGTCCAACAAGCTGCAGATGTTCTGGCAGATTTCGACGGTGATGTGGCGGTGCTCTACGGTGACACGCCATTCATCCGCGAAGAAACCTTGCAAAACATGCTGGACGCGAGAGCCAAGGGCGCTGGCGTGGTGGTTCTGGGGTTCGAAGCAGCCGAAGCAGGCCGCTACGGGCGGTTGGTTCTGGACGCGGATGGCGGCTTGCAAAAGATTGTCGAAGCAAAAGATGCAACGCCTGAAGAACTGGCTATAACACTTTGTAATTCAGGGGTTATCTGCGCTGATCGCGCCGTGCTGTTTGACCTGATCGCAGCAGTGGAAAACACCAATGCCAGCGGCGAATATTACCTGACCGACGTGGTCGGACTGGCCCGCGACCGCGATTTGCCCTGCGCGGCCATCACCTGCCCCGAAGCGGAAACAATGGGGGTGAATTCCCGCAGTGATCTGGCTGCCGCCGAAGCCACTTTTCAGGCCCGAGCGCGCTTCGAGGCGTTGGAAAACGGCACCACCCTATCAGCACCCGAAACCGTGTTTTTCGCCTATGACACCTATGTGGGCCGCGATGTAATTATTGAACAGAACGTGGTTTTCGGCCCCGAAGTGACCATTGAAAGCGGCGCTTTGATCCGTGCGTTTTCCCACCTTGAAGGCTGCCATGTCAGCCAGCAAGCGATCATAGGCCCCTATGCGCGGCTGCGCCCCGGTGCGGAAATCGGCAATGGTGCCCGTGTGGGGAATTTTGTCGAAGTCAAAGCCGCCATCGTGGGTGAAGGGGCCAAGATCAACCACCTGTCCTATGTCGGGGATGCAGAAATCGGCGATGCCGCCAATATCGGCGCGGGCACGATCACCTGCAACTATGACGGCGTGTTCAAGCACCAGACTGTAATCGGCGCGCGGGCCTTTATCGGGTCAAACACGGCACTTGTTGCCCCGGTTCGGGTTGGGAATGATGCGATGACGGCCTCGGGGTCTGTTGTTACACAGGATATACCGGATGCGGATTTGGGGATCGCGCGGGCGAAACAGGTTAATAAAGCGGGTTTGGCCCTACGGTTGATGAATAAACTACGTGCGGCCAAGGCTGCGCAGAACAAGGAAAAATAAAATGTGTGGAATTGTAGGCATCCTTGGTGATCACGAAGCGGCCCCTATTCTTGTGGATGGTCTGCGGCGTCTGGAATATCGCGGTTATGACAGTGCGGGTATCGCAACGGTCCATAACGGCAAGCTGGAACGCCGCCGCTCTGTGGGCAAGCTGGTCAACCTGTCCGATCTGCTGGTGCATGAACCGATTCGCGGCACGGCAGGCATTGGCCACACCCGTTGGGCAACCCACGGTGCGCCGAATGTGCAGAACGCCCACCCCCACCAAGCGGGCGATGTGGCTGTGGTGCACAACGGCATCATCGAGAATTTTCGCGAATTGCGTGCGGAACTGTCCGCACAAGGCGTCACCTTTGAATCCCAGACCGATACAGAAACCGTTGTAAAGCTGTGTGAAACGCTTTTGAAACAAGGCATTGCCCCGATTGAGGCTGCTCGTCAAACAGTGGCGCGTCTGGATGGGGCTTATGCCCTGTGCTTCCTGTTTGACGGTCACGAAGACCTGCTGGTGGCCGCGCGCAAAGGCTCTCCGCTGGCGGTTGGACATGGGGACGGCGAAATGTTTGTGGGTTCCGACGCGCTGGCCTTAGCTCCGATGACCCATAAGATCACCTATCTGGAAGAAGGCGACTTTGCCGTTGTGACCCGTCAGGGCGTTGAAATCACCGACGCCTCTGGCGCGCTGGCCAACCGCGAAATGCGCGAGATTTCCCACGGGGCGATCAGTGCCGAAAAAGGCATCTACAAACATTTCATGGCCAAAGAAATCGCCGAACAGCCGTCGGTTCTGGCGGAAGCGGTGAAACATTATGTGGCGCGTGACGGAAAATCCATCCGCCTGCCCGATACAGATCTGGATTTTTCCAAGGTCGAAAAGATCACTATGGTTGCCTGCGGGACGGCCTATCTGGCCTGCAACGTGGCAAAATACTGGTTCGAACAAATTGCCCGCCTGCCTGTAGAACTGGATATCGCGTCCGAATTCCGCTACCGCGAGCCGCCGTTAAGCGCCAATTCCTTTGCATTTTTTGTCAGCCAATCGGGTGAAACCGCCGATACACTGGCCGCCCTGCGCTATTGCAGCGAAAATGTGGATAAAACTGTAGCGATCGTGAATGTGGCCGAAAGCTCTATTTCCCGCGAAGCCGATGTATCCCTGCCTATTCTGGCGGGTGTCGAAATCGGCGTTGCCTCGACCAAAGCCTTTACATGTCAATTGACGGTGCTGGCGGCACTCGCCATTCAGGCGGCACGGCAGCGGGGCAAAATTGAGGCCGCGCAAGAGGCGGAACTGGTGGCCGCGCTTTACGGTTTGCCGGGTATTTTGAACCTTGCACTGGAACAGGAATCCGCGATCAAAGCCACCTGTGCGCAACTGGTTCATTCCCGTGATGCGCTGTTTCTGGGGCGCGGATCAATGTTCCCCCTCGCCCTTGAGGGCGCGTTAAAACTGAAAGAAATCAGCTACATACACGCCGAAGGTTATGCAAGCGGCGAATTAAAACATGGCCCCATTGCGCTGGTCGATGAAAACATGCCCGTGGTGGTTCTGGCCCCGCGGGACGAGTTGTTCGACAAGACCGTTTCCAACATGCAAGAGGTGATGGCGCGGGGGGGTAAGATCATCCTTGTCACCGACGCCCAAGGTGCCAAAGAGGCGGGCGAAGGCACATGGCAGACCATTGTGATGCCCACCGTTCACCCCATGTTTGCCCCCATCGTCTATGCGGTTCCGGCCCAACTTCTGGCCTATCACACTGCGGTTTATAAAGGCACCGATGTGGATCAGCCACGCAACCTCGCCAAGTCAGTGACAGTGGAATGACCCCGCAACAGGCGCTCGCCCAACTCGAAGGACTCTCGGAATCCGGTAAAGCGGCTGAAATGGCCGCCTATCACAAACGGGAGCGCCCCTATCTGGGTGTATCCAACCCGCAGATTGATGGGTTGTACAAAGACTGGCGTAAGGAAACAGACATCCCGCAACGAATTGAAATCGCGGCATTTCTTTGGGATAGCAACATCCATGAGGCCCGTATTGCCGCTGCAAAACTGCTGACGCAGGCGCGGATCAATCCCGATGATGCGGTCTGGGATGAAATCTGCCGCTGGGTGCCCCAGTTTGACGCTTGGGCCATCGCCGATCATGCCTGTGGTGCAGGCGCGCGGCGGTTGTTTTTGAACGCTGAGCGACTGGATCAGGTAGAAGCCTGGACAGAGGACGAGAATTTCTGGGTGCGCCGTGCGGCCTTGGTGATGACTTTGCCTTGGACCAAATCCACCCACCCCAAGCCCGCAGAGCTGGCGCAACGGGAAAGAATACTGGGCTGGGCCGGTGAATACGTGGCTGATTCTGAATGGTTTATCCAGAAATCCGTCAGTTGGTGGCTGCGCAGTCTGTCCAAACACGACCCGGACAGAGCTCGCCATTTTCTGGAAACCTTTGGTCCGGCAATGAAACCTTTTGCCCGAAAGGATGCTGCCGTTTACCTGTAGCGGCACGCGTCCCCTATCACCCCACATGAAAAAGCCGATGCAATCTGCATCGGCTTTAATGTTTTTTAAGATTTATCGGCGATCAATCGTCGCGATGAACTTTTTCTTTGCGTTCGTGACGTTCCTGCGCCTCTAGCGATAAGGTGGCAATGGGGCGCGCGTCCAGACGTTTCAGCGAGATAGGCTCGCCTGTGTCTTCGCAATACCCGTAGGAGCCGTCTTCGATGCGCCGTAAAGCACTGTCGATTTTTGCAACCAGCTTACGCTGGCGATCCCTTGTGCGCAGTTCCAGCGCCCGGTCGGTTTCTTCGGATGCGCGATCAGCCACATCGGGAATATTCCGCGCGCCTTCCTGCATACCTTCGATTGTTTCTTTGCTGTCTGACAACAGATCTGCTTTCCACGCCTTCAATTTGCGACGGAAATACTCTGTCTGACGCTCGTTCATAAACGGCTCGCTATCAGCCGGACGATAGTCGGCAGCAAGAATGACTTCGGCTTTCATTCTCTTCTCCCTTGATAATTCACTATGTAATGCCATGACGCTCTCACCCAACGTTTGCGCCTCCAATATCCGAGTCGTAACGTATTGTCACCCCACTTCCTTCTCGTCTTGCAGCATTGTGAAGGGGGCATTAGATTGCCGCTAAGCTATCAGGGAAAATCAGAAAAATGAAGTTTGAAGGTACGCAACAGTATGTTTCCACCGATGATCTAACCGTCGCGGTCAATGCCGCCATCGCGTTAGAGCGCCCTTTGCTGGTCAAAGGTGAACCGGGAACCGGCAAAACGGAACTGGCCTTGCAAGTGGCCGCGTCACTGGGTTTGCCGCTGTTGGAATGGAACATCAAATCCACCACGAAAGCCCAGCAAGGCCTGTATGAATAAGATTTTGAAGCCGAAGACCGCCTTGTGTTGTTGATCGACGAAATTGACAAAGCCGACATCGAATTCCCCAACGATCTGTTGCAGGAATTGGATAAGATGGAATTTTACGTCTATGAAACAGGCGAAACTATCAAGGCAAAACAACGCCCGATTGTGATCATCACCTCGAACAATGAAAAGGAATTGCCCGATGCATTCCTGCGCCGCTGTTTCTTTCACTACATCCGATTCCCTGAAACAGAAACATTGAAACAAATTGTCGATGTCCACTTCCCCGGCATCAAACCCGCCCTCGTGGCCGAGGCTTTGACCCAGTTTTACGACATCCGCGAAACACCGGGTCTTAAGAAAAAACCCAGCACATCCGAGGTTCTGGACTGGCTGAAACTGCTGCTGGTCGAAGACCTTGATCCTGCGGATATGAAACGGGACGGCAAGGACGCCCTGCCCAAGCTGCATGGTGCCTTGTTGAAAAACGAACAGGACGTACATCTGTTTGAACGCCTTGCGTTCATGGCGCGGGGCAACCGATGAGCACCACCGTTCGCTATGTCACCCCTGCGGATGAAGCCGTCTGGCGCGAGCTTTGGACCGATTATCTGGCGTTTTACGAAACCACCCGCGAAGAAGACGTTTACGCTGACAGCTGGCGGCGCATTCTGGACCCTGACGTGGGCATGTTTGCCATGGTTGCCGAAACACCGGAAAACGGCGTGGTTGGAATTGTGAACTTTCTGTACCACACGTCTTTTTGGGAAAAGGAAAACCGCATCTATCTGAATGACCTCTACGTGCGCCCCGAAATTCGTGGCACCGGTGCGGGCAAAGCCATGATCGACGCGGTTCAAGCACATGCCAAACAGCACAACTGTTCGCAAGTCTGGTGGATGACCGCCAATGATAATGCCGTCGCACGGAAACTGTATGACGGCGTCGCCAAGCTGGCGCCTTTTGTGAAGTATCAGATCGTATGACGGGATGGCGCGGCGCAGTTTTGGGTTTGGCAACATCGGTTCTGGTGGCCTGTTCAGGCCCCGATCCCACTACCGTAACCAAGCGATCCGATCCCACAGCCGCCTTTCCCGCCATGAAAGTGTTCACTTCCCCCCCGAATGACGTAGGGGTTGCACGTTCTAACGTGGATATCTTCCAAGAGTTTCTGGACCTGACTTTTGCACTGGAAAGCGGTCAGGATCTGGCGCGACTGTCCCGTTTTGAAGGGCCGATTGCCGTGGCTTTGGTCAATGCCCCGAACACGGTGGTCGGGCGCGATCTGGACAAGCTGATTGAACGCCTGCGCAACGAGGCCAACCTGCAGATCAGCCGCGTTCCAACCCCGACGACGGCAAATATCGTTATTGAAATGGTGCCCAAGAAACAACTGTACCGCGTTGCGCCCAGTGCCGCCTGTATCGTTGTGCCCCGCATGGGCAGTTGGGCGGAGTTCCGCAAGAACCGCTTTAACCGCCGTGCCGACTGGACCTCGCTTGATGTGCGCAGCCGTGCGGCGGTTTTCATGCCCATGGATATTTCCCCCCAAGACGCCCGTGATTGTCTGCACGAAGAACTGGCACAGGCCATCGGCCCGCTGAATGATCTGTATCGCCTGCCCGATTCTGTGTATAATGACGATAATTTCCACATCGTTTTGACCCCCTATGATATGATGATCCTGCGCGCCATGTATGCGCCGGAACTGCATTCCGGCATGGCCAAACACGAAGTCGCCGCTGCGCTGCCCCGCATTCTGGCCCGTGTGAACCCCCAAGGCGCGGGCCTTGCACCCAAGCGTTTGCAGGAAACCCCCGGCCCTTGGGTAAAGCAGATTGAAACCGCCCTTGGCCCCCGTGCGCCCACCGCTACGCGGATCGCAGCGGCTGACAAAGCGGTTCGGATTGCCCAGCGTGCGGGGATCACTGACCACCGTTTGGGGTTCAGCTATTACGCCCGCGCCCGTGTAAACGCAGGTGAAAACGGGGCGGAAGCTGCGGGAGACTATGCCCGCGCCTATGCCAATTTCGCCCAGAACTTCGGCCCCTATGACATTCACACGGCGCAGGCAGGTTTGCAAATGGCCTCGCTTGCCATGTCCGCGGGCGAGTTTCGTCAGGCGTTGTTGTTTATCGAAAACGGTCTGGTGGCGGCGAAAACCGCCCAGAACGGCCGCTTGATGTTCAGTTTGCTGGCGATGAAATCCGAGATATTCAAAATCGGAGGGCGCCTGCCCGAGTCAGAAGCCCTGCGCAAAGAAGCCCTCGCTTGGGGCCAATATGGCATCTACCCCACCAGCGAAATCAACAAACGGCTCGAGATCATCGCAAAGCTCCCGCCCCGTTTGCCGCAAAAAGAAAGTTAACTCATGTTCACAATACCAGCGTTTTTAATCGGTGCGATTGTCGGTTGGTTCCGCGCCAGAAAGCTCGGCGGTAAACTGGCTGACAAGGTCCAATATGCGGCCATTCACGGCATTATCTTCTTTTTGCTTGCCCTGATCGTAACGGTACTGGCCGACTGGCAAGGTTGGGTCTAGATGTTTCTGCGTTTCTTTGAAGCCCTGCGCACCGCCAAAATCCCCGTATCCTTGCGGGAATACCTGTCGTTTCTGGAAGCGATGAAATCCGGTCTGGTATTGTATGACGTCGAAGGGTTCTACTTTCTGGCCCGCGCCACAATGGTCAAGGATGAACGCAACCTTGATAAATTTGATCTGGTGTTTGCGGATGTGTTCAAAGGGATGGAAAACCTGTCTGTCGGGGATATCCTGAATGCTGTGGATGTGCCGGACGACTGGCTGACCAAACTGGCAGAAAAGCATCTGACCCCCGAAGAAATGGAAGAAATCCAAAGCCTTGGCGGGTTCGACAAGCTGATGGAAACCCTGAAAGAACGCCTCGCCGAACAGGAAAAACGCCATCAGGGTGGCAATAAATGGATCGGCACGGCGGGCACCTCGCCTTTCGGGGCCTATGGCTACAACCCCGAGGGCGTGCGCATCGGGCAGAATGAAAGCCGCCACCAAAAGGCGGCCAAAGTCTGGGACAAGCGGGATTTTAAAAATCTGGACGACAGCGTAGAGCTGGGCACCCGCAACATCAAAGTCGCGCTGAAACGACTGCGCAAATGGGCCCGCGCGGGGGCGGATGACGAATTGGATCTGAACGGCACCATCCGCGCCACTGCGGAACATGGCTATCTGGATGTGATCACCCGCCCCGAACGGCGCAACGCCGTGAAAGTGCTGTTGTTTCTGGATGTTGGCGGGTCGATGGACAGCTACATCAAGCTGATCGAAGAACTGTTTTCGGCGGCCAAGACCGAATTCAAACACATGGAATATTTCTACTTTCACAACTGCCTGTACGAAGGCGTGTGGAAAGACAACAAACGTCGCTGGACGGAACAAACCCCGACCCACGAAATACTGCGCACCTACGGGTCGGACTATAAATGCATCTTTGTCGGCGACGCTGCCATGAGCCCCTATGAAATCGTCTATAAAGGCGGGGCGAATGAGCATTGGAACGAGGAACCGGGCCAGGTCTGGCTGGAACGCGCACAGGAACAATGGCCGGGGTCTGTTTGGATCAACCCTGTGAAGGAACAATACTGGCAGTACACCCATTCCACGGTTCTGATGCAGGAAATTTTCAAAAACCGCATGTATCCGATGACCCTGAAGGGAATTGAGGCGGCGATGAAAGAGCTGGGGCGCTAAGCCCCGCCCAGAGCGATACACAGTTTGGTGAATTGACAGATTGCACCTGCCGCGTGCAGTTTTAGACCTATGAAAGCCCTGTTAGCAGTCGTTTTATGCGCAATGCCCCATTTCGCCATGGCGGAATGTCCTGCGCCTGTCGTGCAAACGGAACCGCGCCAGACACTGCTTGAAACTTTGGCACATTCCGCGAACCAGACGCAGGGGCGTGACGCTGCAAATGCGCTTTGGCAGTTCTGGCACAAAGCGCCGGATGAACCCGCACAACAGATGTTGAATCGGGGCGTCACTGCAATACGCTACGGGGATTATCTTCAGGCGGTAGATGTATTGACCCGACTTGTCAGCTATTGCCCGTCTTACAGCGAGGGTTACAATCAACTGGCCTTTGTCTATTTCCTGCAACGCCAGGACGAACAATCGCTTGCCTTGCTGGAACAGACCCTTGCTTTGGAACCCGCCCATTTCGGCGCTTTGTCCGGCATTGGCCTGATCCACATCCGCGCAGGCAAACCCGCACTTGGCCAGATTTTCCTGCGCCGCGCTGTGGCCATCAATCCCTGGCTGAACGAACGCAGCCTGCTAGAGCAATCTGTTCAAAGCGATGGGCAAGACAATGAACTGTAATGTGCGTACTGAAATCTGTCGCCCCTGATCGCAGCCGCAGATTAAACCTTGTCAAACATCATGGCAGGGCTGTTAATGTGTTAACAACACAAGCACAGGTGCAGCATGTCCACAGCCCCCGTCTTTGACATTGATCCCATTGCCTTCAAGGCGGATCCCTACCCCGCGCTTGGCGAAATGCGCCGCAAGGGTGGCATCCATTTTGTGCCGCAACTGGGTGCCACCCTGTTTACCAAACGTGAGGATATTTTTACCTGCGAAAAGAATATTGCGGTGTTTTCCAGCGTCCAGCCCGAAGGTTTGATGAACAAGCTGATGGGGCTGAATATGATGCGCAAGGACGGGCCGGAACATGCGGCAGAGCGTAAAGCTACCTTCCCCGCCCTCAGTCCGCGCACGGTTATGGACGCATGGCTACCCGAATTCCAAGCCGCTGCCGATGCCTTGCTGGACCAGTTGGAACCCGTCGGCCAGGCCGATCTGGTGCGCGATTATGCGCTGCCCTTATCTGGCGCGGCCCTTGGGGTGATCACGGGGCTGACCAATATGACACCGCAAGAAATGGATCGCACCAGTCAGGGCATGATTGACGGCATCGCCAATTACACCAATGACCCCGCAGTCGAAGCCCATTGCCATGACTGCACCGCCAGCATTGACCGCCACATCGACGCGATGATCCCTGTTCTGCAGGCGACCCCGAACAAAAGCCTGCTGTCGGTTCAGATGCAGGCAGGGCTGTCCGATGCCTCGACCCGCGCCAATGTGAAACTGGCTATTTCAGGGGGCCAGAACGAACCCCGCGACGCGATCGCAGGGGCGGCTTGGGCCTTACTGCGCCATCCGGACCAGTTGGCGCAGGTGCAAAACGGCGATACGGACTGGCGTGCGGCATTTGAAGAATACGCCCGCTGGATTTCCCCTATCGGCATGTCACCGCGCCGCATTGCCCAAGACTTTGATTACAATGGCGTAAAATTCGCCCCCGAAGATCGCATCTTTTTCATGTTCGGATCCGCCAACCGCGACGAAACTGTATTTGATGCCCCCGAAGATTTCGACATCACCCGCAACACCAGCCCTGCCATCGCCTTTGGCGCAGGTCCGCATTTTTGCGCAGGCGCGGCCGCCAGCCGCGTTTTGATCGCACAGGTCGCCCTGCCCCGCCTGTTTGCCCGCCTGAAAAACCTGCGCGTCACGCAACACCCGGAATTCAACGGCTGGGCTTTTCGCGGGCCTTTACACCTGAACTGTCGCTGGGACTAGATTTACCCGAAGTTTACCCCCATATCGTACCTATGCTGAAACTGACCCCGATCCTGTTGGCTGTGCTGTACGGTCTGATTTATTACCGGTTCTCTGTGTGGCGCACGCAGGCGGAACTGGATGAAAAATCGACCGAGCTTGCCGATCCAAAACTGCGCAAGTTATGCACCCAAATGGCAGATGCGCTCGATCTGGCGCAGGTGAAGGTGCATATCTACGAAATTGAACCGGTAAACGGGCTGGCCGCACCGGACGGTCGTATCTTTATCACCCGCGGCTTTTATCAAAAATACCGCGATGGGGACGTCAGTGCCGAAGAAATCGCCAGCGTCATCGCCCATGAACTCGGCCATGTGGCGCTGGGGCATTCGCGACGGCGGATGATTGATTTTTCAGGACAAAACGCCATTCGCGTGGCGCTTGGCATGATTTTGGGCCGGATCATTCCGGGCATCGGCGTCTGGCTTGCGGGGATGCTCTCGGGCCTTTTGGCCGCCCGCCTGTCCCGTCAGGACGAATATGAGGCCGACGCCTATGCCGCCGCTTTGTTAACCAAGTCGGGAATAGGCGCAGGACCGCAAAAATCCCTGCTGGCAAAGCTGGAAACACTGGCCGGCAGTACCGGACAGCCCTTTGCGTGGTTGCTAAGCCACCCCAAAACCGCCGAACGCATTGCCGCCATTGAAAAACTGGAGTCCCGCTGGAAATAATCCGCCCCCCTGTTTACCCCGCGTTTACGATCTGCCTGTTAAGCTTCTGGCAATCAGACCTTGAAAGGCAGGGTGAATGTTGAATCGGATCTATTACGAAAGCCGGATCACCGGACGATTTGGGCCACTGGCATTGCTGGCGCTGCAAAAACGATGCGTTCGGCGCAACCTTGATGCCAATATCACCAGCTTTATGTTTTTTGACAAAACCCGTATTTTTCAGGTACTTGAAGGGGAAGCAGGGGCAATAGACGCCACAATGAAACGCATTGTGGATAATAAAATGCACAGCGATGTGAAAATTCGCGCCATTATGCGGTGCCCCGAACGCCAATTTGCCCATTGGCCTTTTGGTGCCACTACCGTGCATGACGCGGATTTCAAACGGGTTATGAACGCCAGCCAACAAAGCGATTTCTTTGCGCTGGATGTCTTGCAGGCGGAACGGTTTCTCGGAATCATAGCTTCGCGCAAACGCCGTGCGGTGCGAATGGACGAATTTGCCGCAAAGTCGCGCAGTTTCTGTTCTTCCAAAAAATCCGGCAAGTTTTTTTCCTCGCTAGATAAGGGAAACAAGCTGAACAAAGGGTTGGTTCACATCCCGGGAATGTTACGGACCCAAGCCGCTGATGCCTGAATGATTTAGGAAATCGCAGTTTTCACAGTTTACAGCCCCGCCAGACATCGGGCCAAGCAGGCCTTTGACAGCGCTGTGACTTTTTTGCCTTTTCATAGCCAAAAAACTGCGTATAAAGACCTCATGAACACGCACACGCATATCCCCACACCCGCCACCTCTTCAGGTGCGATTGCTGCTGCGCTTCTACTACTTAGCCGCCTCTGAGCGTGTCGGGGTCCGGCGCGTGCGCTCAGGGGAGTGAAATTCGCGCTGGAATGAACCCCAAAAGCTAAGTAAATCAAAGAGATCCAGAACATGACCACGACAGCCAAACAAGACCGCGTCTTGATTTTTGACACAACCTTGCGTGACGGTGAACAATCCCCGGGCGCGACCATGAGCCATGACGAGAAATTGGAAATCGCCCAATTGCTCGACGAAATGGGTGTGGATATCATTGAGGCAGGCTTTCCAATTGCCAGCGAAGGCGATTTTAACGCCGTCAGCGAAATCGCCGCCCGGTCCAAAAATGCGGTAATCTGCGGGCTCGCCCGTGCGGATTTGCGCGATATTGACCGCTGCTGGGAGGCCGTGAAACACGCCAGACGCCCCCGCATCCACACCTTTATCGGCACCTCCCCGTTGCACCGCGCGATCCCGAACCTGACCAAAGACGAAATGGTCGAACGGATTCACCAGACGGTGACCCATGCACGCAACCTGTGCGACAATGTGCAATGGTCCCCCATGGATGCCACCCGCACCGAAGAAGATTACCTTTGCCGTGTGGTAGAAGTTGCGATCAAGGCAGGTGCGACCACCATTAATATTCCCGATACTGTTGGCTACACCGCCCCGCGCGAAAGTGCGCAGTTGATCCAGACCTTGCTGGAAAAAGTCCCTGGCGCAGATGAAATCATCTTTGCCACCCATTGTCACAACGACCTTGGCATGGCGACCGCCAATTCACTGGCAGCGGTCGAGGCCGGAGCCCGTCAGGTGGAATGTACCATCAACGGTCTGGGCGAACGGGCGGGGAATACCGCGTTGGAAGAAGTTGTGATGGCGCTGAAAGTGCGCAATGACATCATGCCCTACCGCACTGACATCGACACCACAAAGATCATGAACATCAGCCGCCGCGTGGCCACTGTGTCTGGCTTTCAGGTTCAGTTTAACAAGGCAATCGTCGGCAAAAACGCATTCGCCCATGAAAGCGGCATCCATCAGGACGGCATGTTGAAGAACGCGGAAACGTTCGAAATCATGCGCCCCGAAGACGTGGGTCTGTCTGAAACCAACATCGTTATGGGCAAACACTCGGGCCGTGCCGCGCTGCGATCAAAGTTGAAAGACTTGGGTTACGAGTTGGGCGACAATCAGTTGAAAGACGTGTTTGTCCGCTTCAAAGCACTGGCCGACCGTAAAAAGGAAATCTACGACGACGACCTTTTGGCGCTGATGAATGACGAAGGCACCAATGCCGCCAACGACCGCATCCAGGTGAAATCCCTGCGGGTGGTGTGCGGCACCGAAGGCCCGCAAGAGGCCGCTTTGACCCTGTCCATCGACGGCACCGATCACAGTGTCACCGCAACAGGGGATGGTCCGGTAGATGCCTCGTTCAACGCTGTCAAAGCCCTGTTCCCCCACAGTGCCACATTGCAGCTTTACAACGTGCATGCGGTTACTGAAGGCACCGACGCGCAGGCAACCGTTTCCGTGCGAATGGAAGAAGCGGGCAAGATTGTTGTGGGCCAATCAGCGGATACAGACACGGTTGTGGCCAGTGCCAAAGCCTATGTGAATGCCCTGAACAAGCTGTTGGTACGCCGCGAAAAAACCGCACCAGCCGCGACCAGCTGATTCTGTTACAAATGGCGGGCGGAAATTATATTTCTGCCCGTTGTTCGATTTGTGTAAGAAATTAGTGAAAGAACAGGCGTAGCCCCCCTATTCTTGGCGCGATAACGCCTATTTTTTTTTGCCCCCTCCTTTACCCTTCGTGTCCAAGGTCGCTATAACCAGACCTTCTGAACCGCGCATTCAGGCGGTTCCAATTCGTGCAAGCAAAAGGCGGCAACGCATGTTCGGAAAACTCAAAGGTCTCTTTTCTGTAGATATGGCAATCGACTTGGGCACAGCCAATACGCTGGTCTATGTCAAAGGCAAAGGGATCGTTTTGAATGAACCTTCTGTGGTGGCCTATCATATAAAAGACGGTGTCAAACGCGTGCTCGCAGTTGGCGAAGATGCAAAGCTGATGCTGGGTCGTACCCCTGGTTCGATCGAAGCGATCCGCCCGATGCGCGACGGTGTGATTGCCGATTTTGATGTTGCCGAAGAGATGATCAAACATTTCATCCGCAAGGTTCACAAACGCTCTACCCTGACCAAACCGCGGGTCATTGTCTGTGTGCCATTCGGGGCAACTCCGGTTGAAAAACGCGCCATTCGCCAGTCGGTTCTATCCGCAGGGGCACGCAAGGCGGGGCTGATTGCAGAACCCATCGCCGCAGCCATTGGCGCGGGCATGCCGATCACAGATCCTACGGGCAGCATGGTTGTGGACATTGGTGGCGGTACAACAGAAGTTGCGGTTCTGTCGCTGGGTGACATCGTATATGCCCGCTCGGTTCGCGTTGGCGGGGATCGTATGGATGAAGCGATCATTTCCTATTTGCGCCGCCAGCAAAACCTGCTGATCGGGGAAAGTACTGCAGAGCGGATCAAAACCACCATCGGCACCGCACGGATGCCCGAAGACGGCCGTGGCACCTCGCTTGAAATTCGCGGGCGTGACCTGCTGAACGGCGTGCCAAAAGAGATCGAAATCACCCAAGCCCAAGTGGCCGAAGCCTTGGCCGAACCCGTGCAGCAAATCTGCGAAGCAGTCATGACGGCACTGGAAAGCACCCCGCCTGATCTGGCCGCAGATATTGTGGATCGCGGTGTGATGCTGACAGGCGGCGGGGCCTTGCTGGGCGAATTGGATCTGGCCCTGCGCGAGCAGACCGGCCTTGCCATATCAGTGGCTGACGAAAGCCTGAATTGCGTTGCACTTGGCACCGGCAAATCGTTGGAATATGAAAAACAACTTCTTCATGTTATTGATTTCGACAGCTAAACCCTGTGGCGGACGTAAATGGCACAACAAAATGACAGCGAAGTCTATTTTCGCCGTGTCGTAAGGCGCGTGCTGATCTCTGTCTTGTTGGTTTTTCTAGTTGCCACATTTATGGTCTGGCGGATTGACAATCCCCGCGCGGAACGGTTTCGCATGGCGGTCATCGACAGGGTTGTGCCCAATCTGGAATGGGTGTTCGCCCCTGTCGCCCATATGTCGAACATGATTTCAGACTTTCAATCCTATTCACGCATTTACCAACAAAACCAAGAACTTCGCCGCGAATTGCAGCAGATGAAAGCCTGGAAAGAGGCGGCAATCCAGTTAGAGCAAAAGAATGCCAAACTGCTGGATTTGAACAACGTCAAACTGAACCCAAAACTGACCTACACAACAGGTGTTGTGCTGACCGACAGCGGCAGCCCGTTCCGCCAATCCGCCCTGATCAACATCGGCAAACATGACGGCGTTGTGGACGGCTGGGCGGCAATGGACGGTTTGGGGCTTGTGGGGCGGATTTCCGGTGTCGGCAACAACTCTGCGCGCGTGTTGTTCCTGACCGACAGTTCCAGCCGCATTCCGGTTGAGGTCACACCCGCAGGGCAAAAAGCCATTCTTGCAGGCGATAACACGCCGCTCCCCCCGTTGGAATTCATCGACGGCGTGGATCAGGTCCGCGCAGGCGACCGCGTTGTCACTACAGGTGACGGTGGGGTTTTCCCACCGGGATTGCTGGCTGGTACGGTTTTCCTAAGTGGCGACGGGCGTTTACGGGTCAAACTTGCGGCTGATTATCGTCGGCTGGAATTCCTGCGGGTGATCCGTCACCTGCCCTCTGCCCCCATATCCGAACCGGGTCGTCTGGTCGGCCCGACCCTGCCCGGACAAGTCAGCGCGGGCAACGATGGATGACATCGCACCTTTCCGCCTGTGGCTGTGCCGCGCCTATTACATAGGTATCGGATTGATGCTGGTTTTGTGGTCGATCGTCCCGTTTGATCTATCCGCAGGATCATGGCCCAGACCCGATATATTCTACTGCATCACAATTGCTTATGTTGTACGCAAACCCGAATGGGCCCCTGTTTGGGCGGTGTTTTTCGTATTTTTCATGCGCGATGTACTAACCCTTGCCCCGCTGGGTCTGTTCACCCTATTGATCGTTCTGGGCAGCGAGGTCGTGCGCGGTAACATTCAGGCCTTTCGCGAATACAGTTTTGGACTGGAATGGTTGTGGATGGGCGCTATCTTTACGGCCATCACCATCGTGCAACAGATTTTGCTGCTTTTGATGCTGGCCAATACACCAAGATTTGTAGAACAAATCTATCTAATCATTTTCACCATCATGGCCTATCCTGTTATTGTGGGGGCGATGAAATACGGATTTGGCTTCACGCGCCCGCGCCCGGGTGAACTTGACGCCTGGGGGAAAAGGCTATGAAACGCCCGGTAAAACCTGCACGCCTGCGCAAACTGCTGACCCGCAGAACCATTTTTCTGGCAGGCTTGCAAGCGGGCATTATCGGCACGCTTGGTGTTCAGATGCGTCGGATTGCGGTGGAACAGAACCAGTCTTTTCGCCTGCTGGCTGAAGAAAACCGCGTCAACATCCGCCTGATCCCGCCTGTACGGGGCCTTATTTTTGACCGTCTCGGCAAGCCGCTGGCTTATAATGAGCCGAACTATAAAATCGAAATGGTGCGCGAACAATCCGGCGATCCGGAAGCCGTTTTGCGCCGCTTGGCCACAATTATTCCGATCACCGAAGACGGCATCGGCGCCGCTCTGGAAGAAATGGGAAAACGGCGCGGCTTTGTTCCCGTGACCGTCGCAGAGGATCTGGACTGGGAGCATATCGCCGCCGTCAGCGCAAACGCCCCCGCACTTCCCGGAATCACACCAGAGCTGGGACACTATAGGATCTACCCGCAAGCCGATGATTTTGCACATATTATCGGGTTTGTCGGCCCTGTTTCAGATTACGACCTCAGCCAGATTGACGACGATGATCCGCTGCTGCTGATCCCCCGTTTCCAGATCGGCAAGAACGGGATTGAAAAGCGGATTGAACTGCCGCTGCGGGGTAAATCGGGCATCAAACGGATTGAGGTTAACGCCATCGGGCGTGTCATGCGTGTTCTTGGCCGCGAGGAAAGCCACCCCGGTGCCAACGTGCAATTGACCATCGACAACCGCCTGCAACGCTATGCGATGGAACGCCTTGGCGATGACAGCGCCGCGGCTGTGGTGATGGATGTACGCAACGGTGACATTCTGGCGCTGGCTTCGGCCCCCAGTTTTGATCCCAATAAATTTGTGCGCGGGATTTCCACCACCGACTGGAATGCGCTGAATACCGATGACCATAAACCGATGCTGAACAAGACGGTCACAGGCACCTATCCGCCCGGGTCCACATTCAAGATGGTCACGGCTTTGGCAGCCCTGAAAGGCGGGTTTGTCACCCCGAAAGACAAAGTTTATTGCGGCGGTTACACAGAAATTTACAACCGACGCTTCCACTGCTGGCGCAGGGGCGGACACGGTAAAATCGACCTGCACAACAGCCTGAAACAATCCTGTGATGTCTATTATTATGAGATATCCCAAGACGTTGGCATCGAGAATATCTCGGAAATGGCCAAGGAGCTGGGCATCGGCGTGCAACATGATCTGGAACTGCCAGCGGTACGCGAAGGATTGGCCCCCACCAAAGAGTGGAAGAAGATGCGCAAAGACGCGGATTGGGTGATCGGCGATACTTTGAACGCATCTATCGGTCAGGGGTTCGTGCTCGCCTCGCCAATGCAGCTGGCGGTAATGGCTGCAAGGGTCGGCTCTGGCACCAAGATTTCGCCAAGGCTGGTCAATGCCGTCGATAACCGCCCTACCCCCGTCAAAGGCCGCGAACCGCTTGATATTGATGTAGAACACCTGAATGCCGTGCGCAGCGGCATGTTCGGCGTGGTCAATGAACGGGGCGGCACTGCACGCGGGTCTGCCATTCGTCACAAAGGCTGGGAAATGGCGGGCAAGACCGGCACCAGTCAGGTGCGTTTCATCACCAGAGAGGAACGCGCCCGCGGCGTCACCCGCAACGAAGACCTGCCATGGGAACGGCGCGACCACGCGCTGTTTGTGGCCTACGCCCCGGCGGATAACCCGCGGTTCTCGATCTCAGTCGTGGTGGAACATGGCGGTGGGGGTTCTGCTGTTGCGGCACCAATTGCCCGCGACATCATGCTAACCGCGCTGGAACTGGCCGAGGATATGGACTACCGCGCCCTGCCCACAGATGCACGTGCCGCCCGCGCCCAACCGGACGACAAAGCATGAGCTATCTTGAACAGAACATCCGCACCATTCCCACGGGCCTGTCCAAAGTGCTTTACTTCAACTGGCCCTTGGCGCTGTTGTTGACGGCGGTGGCCAGCACGGGGTTCCTGATGCTTTATTCTGTGTCAGGTGGCGATATCCACCGCTGGGCGCAACCCCAGATCATCCGCTTTTGCCTCGGCATGGGGGTGATGATCTTCATGGCTTTCATCCCCATAAATTTCTGGCGAGAAATCAGTGGGATAGCTTATCTTGTGGGGATCGCGATGCTGCTGGCCGTGCCCTATATCGGGCAAACCCGTGGGGGGGCGCAGCGCTGGATTGACCTGAAATTCATGACGCTACAGCCTTCGGAGCTGATGAAAGTCGGCGTGGTTATGGCGCTTGCGCTTTACTACGACTGGCTGGATGAACGGCGCGTTTCGCGTCCGTTGTGGGTGGCAATTCCCATTGTCCTGATCCTGTTGCCGACCTTCCTTGTGCTGGGCCAGCCTGATCTTGGCACCGCCCTTTTGATCACCGCAGGGGGCGCGATCATGATGTTTATCGCAGGGGTCAGCCTGTGGTATTTCGGGGTGGCTTTCTTGTCCATTGCCCTGCTTTTGACAGGGGTCTTTGCCTCAAAAGGCACGGAATACCAGATGCTGAAAGACTATCAGTACAAGCGGATCGAAACCTTTATGGACCCTTCATCCGACCCGCTTGGATCCGGCTATCACATAACCCAATCCAAGATCGCACTGGGGTCTGGCGGGCTGACAGGGCGCGGGTTCATGCAAGGCACCCAGCAACGGCTGAATTTTCTTCCCGAAAAACACACCGACTTTATCTTCACCACTTTGGGCGAGGAATTCGGCTTTGTCGGCGGCATCGTCCTGCTGGCGCTCTACGGGTTGATACTGATGTTCTGCTATGTCTCGGCCCTGTCCAACAGGGATCGATACGGATCTTTGGTGACAATCGGCGTGGGAACCACGTTTTTCTTCTACTTCGCGGTGAACATGTCCATGGTGATGGGGCTCGCGCCTGTGGTGGGCGTGCCATTGCCGCTGGTCAGTTATGGCGGATCGGCCATGATGGTCTTGCTGATGGCGTTCGGACTGGTACAAAGTGCCCATGTTCACCGTCCAAGATAAGGTTTCCCCATGATCAATGCCCTGTTTTCCGCCCGCGAGGCGCTCTGGCCCGTTTATCGCCCGATCCTCGAATCCGCCTTTGCCGACCAGGGGCTGGAGGTGGTGCTGACAAACAAGACAGACCGCCCTGAAACCATGGATTACCTGATCTACGCCCCCGCGCGCGAAGACGACGATCTAAGCATCTATCCCAACCTGAAACTGATCCAGAGCCTTTGGGCTGGACCCGATAAATTGATGCGGAACAAGACCTTGACCAAACCCATGGCGCGGATGGTTGATCCGGGAATGACACAGGGGATGGTGGATTACGTCTTTGGCCACATCATGCGCCACCACCTTGATGTCAATCGTTTCAGCAACGCAAAAGCAGGTGAATGGCTGCTGGACTGGGGGCCATCCCTGCCCGCAGATCGCACTGTAGCGGTGCTTGGCATCGGCGCGCTTGGCATGGCTTGCGCACAGGCGGCCCATGATTACGGCTTTAATGTCCTCGGCTGGAGCCGCACACAAAAAGACGGCGCGCCTTTCACATGTTATTCAGGGAAGGACGGGCTGGAAACCGTGCTGGCGCAAGCGGATATTGTGGTGACTTTGCTGCCAAACACCCCCGCTACGGAAAACCTGATCAACGCTGAAACCCTCTCCATCATGAAAGACGGAGCAGCCCTGATCAACCCTGGTCGCGGCCAGTTGATCGACGATGACGCGCTGCTGGCTGCTCTGAACAGCGGCAAGATTCTGGGCGCCACACTGGATGTGTTCCGCATTGAACCCCTGCCCGCCGATCATCCCTATTGGCACCACCCCAATGTGCTGGTCACACCACATGTGGCGTCTGAAACCCGCCCGTCAACGGCGTGCATTGTGGTTGCTGAAAATATGGCACGGGTCGAACGGGGCGAAACCGCCCTCCACCTGATTGATCCGGACCTGAAATACTAAAACGGCACCGGGGGCGCTTTGCCCCCGCCCTGCGTAGTTCACCCCTCACAGGCTTTTTGTTTTCCAAATATCCCCGCCGGAGGCATAAACCTTTTTTACCGCAAAATTGGCGGTTTATCAGGGTTCGATCCTGGAATCTCCACGTGGTGCTCTTTTTGTTTGGGCAGCTCCGGTAGATCAAACCGCAACCCGTGTTTTGCCAAAGCGCCGCTAAGGGGATTTTGCGCCGTCAGAAAAATTACATCCAGTGATCCGGCTTCGATACCCGAAAACGTCAAAGCTTCGGATATGGCCGAGGCCATGGCCGATTCAGCTTCGGGGATTGCTGCAATGAAGGCCAGCACATGGCTGCGCGGGCGGTTTTCATATTCGATTTGCGCCAGATAGGCGAATTTTGCCATGCCCGCCATTGTTGCCATTTTCGCGTCAAGCGCGGCAATAAGCGTTTCCGGCAATTTTCCAGGGGGGTAAATCGCGCTTGGGGTGGCCTCTTGGGCCTCTGGACCTGCACCAAGGGTTTGTTGCAACCAGTCAACGGCCGTTGCGGGCAGCAACATGGACGATGGTGCCACGGCAAGGTTCACGCCAAGCCCGATCCCCTGCCCCGTCAACATCGCGGTGATCTGCCGCCCTGATGCCGCCAGATAGGGCGTCGCGGCTTGTGTAAATTCGCTCATCCGCGCGTCAGTATCAAACACCAGCGCATAGCGTTCGGATTCGACCTCAAACACTGCGGGGATGAATTTATCGTCAACGGGTTCTGTTTCCAGCACCAGAAACAGCTCGCTGTCTGCCACACGCTCATAAAATGCCATGCGTTTTGTGGTGTCTTCGGGGGCGGCTTCCATGGCGGCATGGGCGGTGTCTAAAAGGGTCATATATGCTCCGATATGCGGTTGCGCAGATGGGGGATCAGGTCTGTTTCGAACCATGGGTTTTTCTTGATCCAACTGGTATTGCGCCAGCTTGGATGTGGCAACGGGATTATGTCTGGATCGTATTTATGCCAGTTTTTAACCGTATCAGTCACGTTTTTCGTCTTTAAATGCCAGCTTTGTGCATATCCACCAATCAAAAGGGTCAGACGGACCTGCGGCATCAGCGCCAAAGTCGGTGCCCGCCACGTGGCCGCACAGATTTTCGGAGGTGCCAGATCGGACCCTTTGGCGTCATACCCCGGAAAACAAAAGGCCATCGGAAAGATCGAAAGTTTGCTGCGGTCGTAAAATGTGGCCTCATCCACCCCCATCCAATCGCGCAATCGCTCACCCGAAGGATCGGTGAACGGGCGGCCACTTTCGTGCACCCGTGCGCCCGGTGCCTGCCCGATAATCATGACCTTGGCGGTTTGGGACAGCCAGACAACCGGTCTTGGGGCGTGGGCTGTCTTGGTCCCCGCAAAACGCTCCGCGCACAAATGGCAGGCACGGATTTGGTCCATATGGGTTTCAAAAGCTGACATGGCCTAGCGTGTATCAAGGATAGAGGCCGAGGCAAAGTCTGCTGTTTGCGGGGTTATTTCCATAACTATGGAAATATTCGATTGACTCATTTCTATAAATCTAGAAATATAGCAGAATGACACATGCACCAGAAAAACAGATAAGTCTCGAGGATGCGGCGCAAGCCTTTGCAGCCCTTGGATCGGAACAACGCCTTGGCGTCTTGCAGGTTCTGGTTCGCGCAGGGCCAGAGGGCCTGTCTATGGGGGAATTGGGCAAACGCACCGGTGTCCCCGGATCAACCTTGAACCACCACCTGCGTTTTTTGGTCCATGCAGGGTTGGTGAAACAGGCCAAACAGGGGCGCAGCATCATCTGTTCTTCGGTGGCCTATGACATGACACAGGCCCTGTCCCATTTCATCCTGAAAAACTGCTGTGCAGACGTGGCACAAACCGATTCACCGCATAAGGAAACACCCGATGACTGACCTCTCCTCACGAATTGACCCGTGGAAGATGCGCAAAATTGATAAGGCCTGGCTGGCTATTATCCTGGTCTTTGTGGCCGTGGCTGTTCTGGTTCCACAAGACCTTTGGGATGTAGGCCATGCCACAGTGCAATCGGTTCTAAGCACGGCCCCCTTTATCGCATTTGCCGTGGCGACAGTGGCCTATCTAAAGGCAACAGGGGCCGAGGGCATCGTGGCACAGGCCTTTAAGGGCAGCCCAGTGCGAATGATTGTTCTGGCGGCTTTGGTGGGCGGCATCGCACCGTTTTGTTCCTGCGAGGTCATCCCGTTTGTCGCCGCATTGCTGGCTATGGGGGTGCCTTTGGCGGCGGTAATGGCGTTCTGGTTATCTTCGCCCATAATGGACCCGCCGATGTTCATTATCACCAGCAGCGCGCTGGGGGTGGATTTTGCCATCGCAAAAACCATTGCAGCAGTGGGATTTGGCCTTTTTGGCGGATTTGCCGTCATGGCGCTGAACCGCACCGCCCTTTTCACCGATCCCCTGCGTGAAACCGCGCAATCGGGGGGCTGTGGCTGCGGCACCAATCCCTTCACCGGCAAACCTGTCTGGGCCTTCTGGGGAGACTCCGAGCGGGTACAAATGTTTCGCACCACAGCGATCAGCAACGCGCTGTTTTTGTTGAAATGGCTGACGCTGGCCTATTCGATCGAGGCCGTAATGGTGCGGTATGTCCCGGCGGAATGGATCGCCAATATTCTGGGCGGTGACGGGTTCGGGCCTATCCTGCTGGGTGCTTTGGTGGGCGGGCCTGCTTATCTGAACGGCTATGCAGCAGCGCCTTTGGTGGGCGGCCTGATCAGTCAGGGCATGAGCCAGGGGGCCGCCATGAGCTTTATGATGGCGGGATCGGTCAGTTGTATCCCTGCAGCCATTGCGGTTTGGGCACTTGTGAAACCCAAGGTGTTTCTAGCCTATATCGGGTTTGGCTTCACCGGATCACTGACGGCAGGGCTGCTTTGGGCGGCTTGGGTGTAAACGCCTGCATCACGCTAGAACCTGCAGGTGAAGGGGAGAAAACCCCCTGCGCCTGCGCCCCTCCCCCAGGGTATTTACTCCGAAAAGAAGGGCTTGGGGTCAGAAAAAATTGACCAACAAGGCTGCGGCCAGAAGGGCTGCGATCCAGAGCACCATAGACCCTGTGGGCCAGACGCGGGCAATGCGCCCCTCTGGTCCATAGGATTTATACAACCCTGCGGTGATGCCGTAAAAACGGTTCAGACCGAAGGTCAACAACCCGTTCCAGACAGATGCCACCACCCATGCGCAATACGCCAAAACCTTGGGCAGCGCCTTGCGATAGGTCCAATCTGTGTCCAGATTGACCGATTTAAGTTCGGGCGGGTAGATGCCTGTTTTCATCAGCACAGCAAAGGCAAGAGCCGAGAAGAACAACAGTTGAAGCTGCGTAATCACGTGGGTTGTTGTGTAAGGTACATAGTCCACATCAAACGGCAGCAGCGCATAAAGCGTGCCCGGAAAGACACCAAGGAAAATACACAGGAAGGACGCCATCCCCATGGCCAGCAGCATGTGCAACGGGGCCTCTTTCGGGCGCAGGCCGCTGTCATGTGCAAAGAAGGCGAAATAGGGAATCTTGATGCCGGAGTGGTGGAACACCCCTGCCGAGGCAAACAGCAGGATGCCCCAGACAACATAGTAACCGTCATGGGACGCTGCTGACAGGATCAGCGACTTGGAAATGAACCCTGAAAACAGCGGGAAGGCCGAGATAGCTGCCGCGCCAATGACGCAGAAGATCATCGTCAGCGGCATGGTTTTATAAAGGCCGCCCAGTTCGGAACCTTTGGCGGTTCCTGTACGGAACAAAACGGCGCCAACGCTCATGAACAGAAGGGCTTTGTACAGAATATGCGCGAAAGCATGGGCGGCGGTGCCGTTCAGCGACAATTCGGTGCCGATGCCAATGCCGACCACCATAAAGCCAAGCTGGTTGTTCAGGGAATAGGCCAGAACGCGGCGCAGGTCGTTTTCGATCACCGCAAAGAAGATCGGGAACAGGGTCATGATCGCGCCGATGTAGATCAGGATTTCGGTTCCCGCAAAACCTCGCGCCAAAGCATAGACTGCCAGTTTCGTGGTGAAAGCCGACAGAACCACCGTACCTGTGACGGTGGCCGCAGGATAGGAATCCTGTAGCCAGTTGTGCAGCAGTGGAAAGGCGCATTTGATGCCGAAAGCCAGAAAGATAAGCCATGTGCCAAGGCTGCCCAGGGTCATTTTTTCAAAAGCCAAAGAGCCGGTTTCACGCCAGAACAGCACAGCGCCCGCCAATAGCAGGACGCCGGATGCAATCTGGATGATCAGATAGCGCATACCCGTGTGGTAGGCGCCTTCGGTTCCTCTGGCCCAGATCAGGAACACGGATGTGATCGCGGTGCCTTCCCAGAACAGAAACAACGTGACCAGATCGCCTGCAAAAACCGCACCGATCGCCGACCCCGCATATAACAGGGCGGCAATTTGTTGGACGGAATCTTTGACATGCCACGCATAGAGATTGCCCAGAAAGGCCGCGATACAGAAGATCAGACCAAAGATGCGGGACAAGCGATCGACCCGCATGAAATCCAGATCCAAGCCCATTAGATTGACAGACCACAGGTTTCCTTCGGGCAGATACCAGATCACAAACAGCGCTATCAGCGGTGCAATCAACAACAACCCTGCGCGGATCGGGCCACGGGGCAGCGCCATCAACAGCAGGGCCGCAGCGAAATATACGAAAGCGACGGGGAACGACTCAAGCATTATGGGACTCCCGGTCCAGACCGTCTTCGGGGTATTCTTCGGATTCTACATCGTATGGGGCGTAATAATCTTCGTCCCGTTTCAGGAAAATCCGCATGACTTTGGCGCAGACAACCAAAGCCGCACACATGAAAAACCCGTAAAGCGCATAAAAGCCCGGGATGTTTTCAATCGCGACATAAGTGTGTTTGTGATAAAGAAAATCAGCAAGAAACAATCCGGCGCACAGGATATAAAGGCCGTAAACAATCTTATCGACGTTTTTGGGATTATCCACAAACATCATCCACCGTCCCAATGCAGGATAGGTCGAGGCGTCTTCCGCGCCCGCTTTCGCAACAGGATGCCCGTCGGCAAGCGTCATGGCAGGGTTGGGGGACACAGGCTCTTTCGGCGTGGATTGTTTTTCTTGCTCGGACATATGTCAGTCCTCTGTTTCTGTGGCGAGGATGGTCTGTGACCAGACCAACGCATCTTCTTTATCAATGGTAAGGGATTTGGTGATCCGCCAGGCAAAGCGGTTTTCGTTCAGTTCGGGAAAGCGCTGGCGCAGGGCGATCAATTCGCGGTGGCGCGCCTCGGGATAGTTGCTGCCCGCGTCGATGACTTCGGCCAGGGTCAGATCGAAATGAGTGCGCAGGGCTTTGCGCATATACAACTCGCGCGCGCCCTCTTTTTCCAGTCGCGCGCCGTATTCGGCAGAAGTTTCACCCTCTTTCGGTGTTTCTTTGGCAAAGTCAGCGTGGATAGCCATCTAGCTGCCCCCTGTTATGGGCATCAGGAATTCAACCAATGCACCGGCGTAAAAGAAAAGCACCAGACAGCCGATTGCCGTCAATGCAGGTGGAAGATAGCACAGCAGCGGCGCCTCTTTGACACCGGTGTAGGGGTTTTGATCAGAGGACAGGAAGAAACCTTTGCCAACGATGGGCAACAGATAGGCGACATTCAAAAGCGATGACAGCATTAACACGGCAATCATGATTTGTTGGCCGGCATCCGCCGCCCCCACCATCAACAGCCACTTGGACCAGCTTCCGCCAAGGGGGGGAAGACCGATAATGCTAAGCGCGGCAATGCCAAAGGCGGCAAAGGTGATCGGCATGGTGCGGCCAAGACCGGTCATCTGGCTGATCTCTGTCTTATGGGTGGCCACATAAATCGCGCCTGCGCACATGAACAAGGTGATCTTGCCCATAGCGTGCATGGCGATATGCACCCCGCCGCCAATCGCGCCCATTTGGGTGGCCAGCGCCATGCCAAGGGTGATGTACCCAAGTTGCGACACAGTGGAATAGGCCAGACGCCGTTTCAGATTGTCCTGTTGCAGCGCAATGATCGAGCTGGCCAGAATAGTATAGGCCGCAACCCACATCAGCCATTCCGAAGCGCCGGTTTCCCCAAGAAAATCAATGCCAAAGATATAGATCCCCACCTTCAGCATGGTGAAAACACCCGCCTTCACCACCGCAACTGCGTGCAGCAGCGCTGACACAGGCGTTGGCGCGACCATCGCCGCAGGCAGCCAGCGGTGGAACGGCATCAGCGCCGCTTTACCGATGCCAAAGGCAAACAGGCCCAGCAGGATGGCGACCAAGGCGCCCTCGACCTTGCCTTGCAGGATGCCGCCCGGAACAAAATCCAGCGTGCCTGCCAAAGTGTAGGTCCAGATGATCGCCGTCAGGAACAGCGCGATTGAGGTGCCGATCAACACGCCCAGATAGGTGCGCGCACCGCGGATTGCCTCTGGCGTGCCTTTATGGGCGACCAGTGGATAGGTGGATACCGTCAGGATTTCGTAAAACAGGAACAATGTCAGCAGGTTGGCCGAAAACGCAATGCCAATGGCCGCCGAAATCGCCACGGAAAAGCAGGCGAAGAAACGGGCGTGGTGCTTTTCATTGTTGCCCCGCATATAGCCCAACCCATAGATATGGGTGACGATCCACAGACCCGATGCGACCATGGCAAACATAAGCCCAAGCGGTTCCACCTGAAGTGCAATCCGAAGACCGGGCAGCATTTCCAACAGCACGATTTCTTGTGATGTGGTGTTACCCAGATTGGCCAGAATTCCCAGCACCGCACCAAAGGTCAGAATGGCACAGACAAATGTGAACCCGTCGCGCAGATTTGGCTGGCGGGCAAAAGCCATATTGCCTGTCATCGCCAGCGTGGGCAGCAACAATGCCAGAAAGATCAGTGTATTTGTGTCCATGATCCTACCCTAATGCCCCGCGCCAAGAACTGTGCCCGCCGTGGGCGTGAGTGCCATTCCCGCAGAGCCATGCATCAGCCCCTCGGCCGCTGTTGTGGATGCGCCCAATGTCAGGCTGGTGTCAAAGCCGAACCAGATACAGGCCCCTGCTGCGATCCACATGGGGATCAACATGCTAATCGGGGCTTCCTGTCTGGTGGCCTCGGGGTGGGGTTCGCGCAGGTACAGAACCTCTACCACGCGCCAGACGTATAGAACGGCCAGCAGGGATGAGGCCACGATCAACAGGGCAACCCACCACAGGCCTGCTTCAAATGCGGCCTGTACCAGCACCCATTTGGAAATAAATCCGGCAGTGCCCGGCACGCCGATCAGGGACAGCCCCCCGACGACAACAGCCGCACCGGTAAAGGGCATGACTCGGCCCATGCCTTCGATCCGGTCATAAAAGGTTGTGCCGACCCGCAAAACCAAAGCGCCAACAGCCATAAACAACGCCGCTTTGGTGATGCCGTGGTTGAACAGATGCACCATTGTGGCGGTCAGACCCGTGACCGAAAACAGCGAAATCCCCAGCAGCATATACCCGATCTGCGCAATGGAACTATAGGCGAGCATGCGTTTGAAATTGGTCTGGAACACTGCAATCAGGCTGGCGGCAAACATGGCCAGCAGCGCGAAGGGTGCGAAGATCCACAACAGGATGTTTGAATCAAACACGAATTCCGGCTGGAATACCGAAAACATGAACCGCAGCAGCACATAGACCGCCGCTTTGGTGGATGTAGAGGCCAGAAAGACCGACACAGCCGAAGGCGCATAGTTATAGGCCGCAGGCAGCCAAAGGTGCAGCGGATAGATCGCAACTTTCAGGCCCATCCCCACAACAATAAAGGCAAATGCTGCCTGAACCGTGCGATTGCCGCCCTGCCCCACAAGCCGGTCCGCCATATCCGCCATATTCAGCGTGCCAGTTGTCATATACAAAAGGCCGATGCCGATCACAAAGAAGGTGGCCCCGATGGTGCCCATGATCAGATAGTCATAGGCCGCCGTCAGCGCACGCTTGTCCCGAAAACTGCCCTGTGACACCAGAACATAGGTGGACAGGGATGACACTTCGAGGAACACAAAGACGTTGAACGCATCACCTGTAATCACAACGCCCAGCAGGCCTGTGACACACAGCATAAAGCAGGCGTAGAACAGCGTGTGGTTGCGTTCGGGAATTTCAGCCTGAACCGATCGCAAGGCGAAAGGCAGCACCAGTGTGGCTGTGGCTGAAATCAGCAACAGAACAAAGGCATTTGCCGCATCAACGCGGTATTCGATCCCGATAGGAGGCGCCCAGCCCCCCAGATGATAACTGATATAGCTGCCATCCATCACCTGCATCAGCAAGGCAAAGGAAATAATCAGGGACAGCACCGACGCGGCAAATGCCAGCGGCCAGGCCAGCCGGCGCCCGCCCAGCAGAACGATCAGCGGTGCGGTGCAAAACGGAATGATAATTTGCAGGATCGGCAATTGATCCCGCAGGGTAAGTGCGATGTGCGGGGCCTCGGTCGCGGTTGCCATTATGCGCGTCCCCCCATGGCGTCGCCGAATTCGGCATTCTCGGTACGGGCTATTTCGGCCTCAATCTCTAGAATATCGTCTTCCTCGATGGTGTTGTATTCTTCGCGAATGCGCACGATCAGGGCCAGCCCCAGTGACGTGGTGGCAATGCCAACCACAATGGCTGTCAGGATCAGAACATGGGGCAGCGGGTTGGAATACACGATTTCAGGATCGGCTTTGATCTTGCCAAAGCTATCCGTCGGAAAGATCGGCGCAGTGCCGCCAGTGACCTTACCGATGGAAATATACAGCATAAACACCGCCACCTGAAAGATATTCAGGCCCACGATCTTTTTCACCAGATTGCCGCAGGACACCACAATGTAAAAGCCCGTCATCATCAGCACGATGAACAGCCAGTAATTGATGTGACCAATAAAAAATTCGAGTGTCATTGCGCGCTACCAGTCATCGTCGCCAAGACGCGGCGTGCGCCCTGCGAATGCGTAATAAATGGCGACCATAACGCCGGTTACTGTGATGCCGACACCAGCTTCGACATAAAGGATGCCGCTGTGTTGGCCGTGGGACATATGTTCGGGATTAAAGCTGCCGTAATGCAGGAATTCATAGCCCAGCATCATGTTCCAGACACCTGTACCCGCATAGACCAGCACGCCAAGGGCCACCAGTTTATGGACCACCCAAGGCGGGAAAACCCGCTGGACTTCGTCCAGACCGAAAACAATGCCGTACAGGATAAAGGCCACAGCCATGATAACGCCTGCCTGAAAACCGCCCCCGGGCGAAAAATCCCCGTGGAACTGCACATAAAAGGCGAACAGGATGATGGTGCCGACCAGCAGTTTGGTCACGACACGCAGGATCAGGTGGTGTTCCATCATGCGTTTTCTTCCTCTGCGTCCTTGTTTTTGCCCGTAATCTTGCGGCGCCGGCGGTGCAGGCCCGACAGGATCATCAACACGCCAATGCCAGCAGCAAAGACAACAGCCGTTTCCCCCATGGTATCAAAGCCCCGATAGCTGGCCAGAATACTGGTCACCACGTTGGGAACGTCGATTTCTTCAATGGAATTGGTCAGATAATGGGGCGCAAGATGCACATTGGCGGGGGCTGCCGGATCACCGAAGTTCGGCATATCAAGCGTGCCATACACCAGCCCTGCCCCGGTAATCAGAACAGTGACCAAAGGCAGCGTGTTGGATCGCGTGGCAGGTTTTGTCCCACGGGACGTCAGTGCGATTGTGCCCAACATCAAAACCGTGGAAATCCCTGCCCCGACCGCAGCCTCTGTAAAGGCCACATCGACAGCATCAAGGGTGACAAACAACATGGCTGTCAGCAGGGAAAACACCCCCGACAGCATGATTATCGTGAACAGCCGATCCTGCCAGACGATGGCAAAGGCGGTTGCCACCAGCATGGAAAACAGGGCGAAATTGATGAAAGTTTCAATCATTAGCCGCGCACCGTTGGTTCAGGAAGATTGGCATAGGGCACCCCGTCCTCTGGTTCCAGATCAGGCGCGGTTTTCGGCCGCCAGCCCGTCACCAAAGCCGCATTGGCCACCGCATGTGTTGCGGTTGGCCCTGTGATAAACAGGAACGCACCGATTATGATCAACTTTACCGTCACCAGTGTCAGCCCGGATTGCAGGCACATGCCCAGCACCAGCAAAAGCATCCCCCCGCTATCCCCGACCGATGCCGCGTGCAGGCGGGACCAGAAATCAGGGAACCGCAGGATGCCGATTGCACTGACGATCATCAGGAAACTGCCCCCGACGATACTGGCCCAAGACAGGATTTCTACAATCATATCAATCGTTCCCATGCTTAACGCTCCTGCTCTGGGACTTGTGCGATATCGCCAAGCCCGCGGTAACGGAAGAACTTCAGGATGGCGATGGTGCCCACAAAGTTGATCAACGCATACAGCAGCGCAATATCGAGAAAATCGGGCCGTTCCGTCAAAAAACCAAGCACGGCGATAAACAGAACCGTGGCCGTGCCGAAAAAATTCACCGCCAGAACGCGGTCATAGACGATGGGCCCCGCGTAAAGCCGGACCAGAACCAGAACCATCGACACAAACAATGCAATCGCCGCCACCAGAAACATCATGCCGCCCCCGTTTCCAGCGCAGTGACGCGCCGATCCATATCTGCCAAGGCTTCATGGTCGCTTTCGTCATAGCTGACGGCATGCACCCAGAAAGCATCGCTTTCGGTTTCCACAGTGATCGTCCCCGGGGTCAAAGTGATGGAATTGGCAAAAATCACCTCTGCCAGTTCGGACTTCTGGGTGTTTGGCACGTAAAATATATGTTGCCGCACCCCCATCTGCGGGGACAGAATCATTTTGGTGACGGCGATGTTCGATTTCACGATCTCGACCATCAGCCAAACCAGATACCACAGGCATTTCAAGGGATTAAGCGGGATCTTTAAATGATCCTGATCCACGTGATCCATCCGGCGCACCACCAGAACAGCGATGATTGCCGAGGCCAGACCAAAGCCGACGATCATCGGCTTATAGATGCCAGACATCAGCAACCACAGCGCAAACAGGGTCAGAACAGACAAAATTATACGCATGTGTGTTCCAACTCCCCAGTGGTATTTTCCCGATGGGTTATAGCAACCGCTTGGCCTAAGGAAAACCGTAATCGGTGCCTAAGAGCGATAGAAAAATGCCACAACACAAAAAACGCGGGCCTGTCAGGCCCCCAAAATACCCCAGCACGAAGGATTTTAACGTGTATAAATGCCCTTTAAGCAACGTTGCGCCTTATTCTCCCCCAAAATTAACCATATTTTATTGCAATCCCGTATTACTAACGGGCATATTGAGCACCAAGTGGCACCGAGCAAACTTGTGCCCGAACAAGTACGCACAAGCGTCGTTCAGTTGAGGTAATCAGGGGCATCCCCGGATGATTGAGTTTAGAAATGTAAGCAAGTCCTTTTGGACGGGCACACAACGCAAGGTCATTCTGGATCAAGCGTCATTCCGTATCAACCTTGGCGGGTCGGTGGGCATACTTGCGCCCAACGGCACCGGTAAAACCACTTTGATCAACATGATGTCGGGCCTTGAAAAACCCGACGAAGGGGAAATCATCCGGTCTTCGCGGATATCCTTTCCGCTGGGCTATATGGGCGGTGTTTTGCCCAAACTGAATGCGGTTGAAAATTCCCGTTATATCGCACGACTTTACGGGCTAGACCCCGATTACATCGAAAGTTTTTGCCGCTATATCTGTGGCTTGGACGAATATTTCGAAATGCCGATTGCAACCTATTCCAAAGGGATGCGCGCGCGGTTCATGATGGCGTTGTTGCTGGCACTGGAGTTTGATATCTACCTGATTGACGAAGGGATGCCCTCCTCTACGGATGCTGAATTCAACCGCAAGGCGGGCTCGGTGTTGCGCCAGAGACTGCAAAGCGCGACAGTCGTCATCGTGTCGCATCAAGTCGGCATTCTGGAAAAATTCTGCCAAAGCGCGGCGGTACTGCGCAATGGTCGACTGACAATGTATGACACCTTGGAAGAGGCAAAACAGGTTTACAATTATGCCCAGTAGTCCAAAGAACTTTCGAATTTTACGCAACAGCGCGCAGCCAGCCCCGTCCTCTGCCCCGCAATCCGCCCCAGAGCAGGACTCAAACCCGCAACAGGTGCAGATGTCCCATCAAAGGCAGGCCGAAGTGCGCCGTCACGCGCAGCAGGTGCAGGATCAGCAACCGGTTGCCGCTCCGTCTGATGATCAACATAACGGTGCCGTAGCCCATCAGCCGACCGCCCGCGAAGAAATCGAACAGATCAAGAAAGAAAACCTGACAGGGCGCCAATTGCGGATCGCACGGCGGCTGGCACAACGCAGCAATCTTTCCCCCACATCTGATCTGGATGCGGTCCGCCTGTTGCGCCGTCAGGGGATTGATCCCTTCGGCAAACAGGACATCGGAAACGTCCTGACCCCTGTAGATGCAGACAGCGAACCCGGAACCGGCGTGGCACTGCCTGCAACGGTTCGCAAAACCGCAGTGTCCGATCACAAACCCCAAGTGATAGATGACGACAGCCGCGAACGGGAAGTGCGTAAAATCCAGCGCGATCTGGTGAAACGACGTCGCAAGCGGCTTGGGATTCTGATCCTCAAACTGGCCTGTTATGTGATGCTGCCCAGCATGATGGCAGGGTATTATTTTTATAAAGTGGCGACACCTATGTACGCCACCTACACAGAATTCGTGATCCAAAGCGCAGATGCCCCCGGTGCGGCGGGCGCGGCCGGGCTGTTTTCCGGCTCGCCTCTGGAAACGGTGACCGACAGTATCACGGTCCAAGGGTATCTGCCCTCTCGCGATGCGATGTTACGACTGGATGAAAAGCCCGGATTCCGCCAGTTGTTTCAGGACAAAAGCGTTGATGTCCTGCAACGGCTTGATCCGGATGCAACCAATGAAGACGCCTATAAAATCTATAAAAAACGGGTGATTATCGGCTTTGACCCCACTGAAGGCGTAATCAAAATGGAAGTCGTGGCCCCCTCGCCCGATGCTTCCAAAGCGATTTCGCAAGCCCTGATCAGCTATGCCGAAGAACAAGTGGACCAACTGACCGCCCGATTGCGCGGCGACCAGATGACAGGCGCCCGCGAAATCTATGAAGAAGCCGAAGCCAAGATGGAGGCCGCCTATGACGAGGTCGCCCGTCTTCAACGCCAGACAGCTACGTTGGACACCGCTGGTGAAAACGCGCTGATCATGGGCCAGATCGGTGAATTGGAAACGCAGATCACGTCAAAGCAGCTAGAACTGGCGCGGCTTCGGGCAAACACACGTCCTAACGTGACCAAAGTGCGTGTTCTCGAAGAAGAAATCCAACTGCTGCAAGGCAAGGTGGACGAGAAACGCAGCGATGTGTCCCAAGGCAGCGGGGCGAATGATTCCCTTGTGGATATCAATGCGGACCTGAACAAAGCCCAAAGCAAACTGATGGTGCGCCAGCAACTGGTGGCTGCCGCCCTGCAAAATCTGGAAAGCGCGCGGATCGAAGCCAGCCGCCAGACCCGCTATATTTCCCGCGGCGTGTCCCCCGTCACACCGGATAAGGCCACCTACCCCCGCGCGTTTGAAAACACTCTTCTGGCGATCATCGTATTTGCCGGAATTTATCTGATGCTGTCATTAACGGTCAGCATCCTGAAAGAACAGGTAACGACATAATGCAAAGTTTTGACATCGGAAACGTCACCGTTGGCAACGACCAACCTCTTGTGGTGATCGCTGGTCCCTGTCAGTTGGAAAGCAGCGATCACGCCTTGATGATTGCTACGGAAATGGCGGCAGTTTGTGCTGCGGTCGGGGCCGGTTTCATCTTCAAGGGCTCGTTTGACAAAGCAAACCGCACCTCGCTTAGCGGCAAACGGGGCTTGGGCATTGATGCAGGCTTGCAGGTGATGGCGGATGTGAAATCCAAAATCGGCTGTCCTGTGATTACCGACGTGCACCTGCCCGACCAATGCGCCCAAGTGGCCGAGGTTGTGGATGTTCTGCAAATTCCGGCCTTCTTGTGCCGTCAGACCGATCTGTTGCTGGCCGCAGGGGAAACAGGCGCGGCGATCAACGTGAAAAAAGGCCAGTTCCTTAGCCCGTGGGAAATGCCCAATGTTCTGGAAAAAGTTGCAAGCACCGGCAACACCCGTGTTATGGCCTGCGAACGGGGCACTTCCTTTGGTTACAACACATTGGTCGCAGACATGCGCGCCCTGCCCCAGATGGCAGCAACCGGACATCCTGTGATTATGGATGCCACCCATTCGGTGCAACAACCGGGCGGCAAGGGCGGTTCCAGCGGCGGACAACGGGAGTTCGCCCCCCTGATGGCACGCTGTGCGGTCAGCACAGGAATCGCTGGCGTCTTTATCGAAACCCACGAAGAACCGGACCGCGCGCCATCGGACGGGCCGAATATGATCCCGCTTGACCAGATGCGCAAAGTTCTAGAAAGCCTCATGGCATTCGACCGGCTGGCAAAATCCGACCCATTCAGACTGTAACACTTTAATACTGGAGTATTTTCCATGACGAAACCTGCGGCAACTGTGGCCCAGAACACGTGGGAATTCCTGCGCGATCCAATGATCACCCCCACGGGGTTCCGTGAATATGACGCGCGCTGGAAGTATCCCGACGACATCAACCTGCCGGGCGTCACTGCCCTTGGCATGGGGCTTGGCACGCAGATGTACGAAGAGGGGATCGAACCGGTCATTGCGGTTGGCAACGACTATCGCGACTATTCGCTGACCATCAAAAACGCCCTGATACTGGGTCTGATGCGGGCAGGCATCCGCGTGCGTGACATCGGCCCTGCCGTATCGCCGATGGCCTATTTCAGCCAGTTCCATCTGGATGCCCCTGCAGTGGCAATGGTCACTGCCAGCCATAATCCGAACGGGTGGACGGGTGTGAAAATGGGCTTTGAACGCCCGCTCACCCACGGCCCCGATGAAATGGGCCGTCTGCGCGACATCGTCTTGAACGGCGAACAGGTTGCCCGCGATGGCGGTGCTTATGAATTTGTTGACGGCGTGCGCGAAGCTTATATCGACGATCTGTGCGGCGACTTTAAGATGACCCGCAAGTTGCGGGTTGTTTGTGCCACAGGTAACGGCACCGCCAGTGCCTTTGCGCCGATGATTCTGGAACGCATCGGGGTAGAGGTGGTTCCTTCCCACAACACGCTCGACTACACGTTTCCCCATTACAACCCCAACCCCGAAGCCATGGAAATGCTGCATGACATGGCCGCCTCTGTGCGCGACAGCGGCGCGGATCTGGCCCTTGGCTTTGACGGCGACGGCGACCGCTGCGGCGTTGTGGATAATGAAGGCGAAGAGATTTTCGCCGATAAAGTCGGCGTGATCATGGCGCGGGATCTGTCCAAACTTTACCCCAATTCCACCTTTGTGGCCGATGTAAAATCCACAGGACTCTTTGCCAGCGATCCGGAACTTAAGAAGCTGGGCGCCAAGGCGGATTACTGGAAAACCGGCCACAGCCACATGAAGCGACGGGTCAAGGAACTGGGCGCATTGGCAGGATTTGAAAAATCCGGCCACTACTTTTTGGCAGAACCCGTGGGTCGCGGCTATGATTGCGGTATGCGGGTTGCAGTTGAAATGTGTAAACTGCTGGACCGTAACCCTGATATGTCCATGGCCGATCTGCGCCGTGCGCTTCCGGTCACTTATGCCACCCCGACCATGTCACCCTATTGTTCCGACACGGAAAAATACGACGTTCTTGCGCGGCTGGTTGAAAAACTGGTGGCTTTGGGCGATGACGGCGGCAGCCTTGGCGGGCGTAAGATCGAAAGCATCGTCACCGTGAACGGTGCGCGGGTAATGCTGGACAATGGCGCTTGGGGGCTGGTTCGGGCCTCTTCCAACACGCCAAATCTGGTTGTTGTCTGTGAAAGCCCTGAAAGCGACGCGGAAATGCGCGCGATCTTTGCCGATCTGGATGCAGTCATCCGCACAGAACCCGCTGTTGGCGACTACGACCAAACCATTTAAATCCGATTTACGTCGATTGATGACAGGGCCGCCAAGACCATTGGCGGCCCTGTTGCATTCTAATCGTTTGACAGGCAGCGTGATTGTGCGGTCTTTTTAACCAAACCATTTTATCCAAGAGACATCGTATGCGCTTTTTCCTGATCCTGCCGTTCCTGATAGCTTTCGCCCTTCCCCCCGCCGCACAAACCACCGAGGCCGAGCAGCCCACAGGCAAAATCGCTGTCGAGGACAGCGCAGCAACCGACGCCGCCATTGCTGTGCGTATCCGCGATATTCTGGAAGAATTGCAGGACTATTCAAAAGTCAGCGTCACAGTCAGCAACGGCATTGTTTTGTTGCGCGGCACAACGCTGGACGGCGCATCCGTGATCAAAGTGGGGGAACTGGTCAGCCGTGTAGAGGGTGTTGTGGCCGTGGAAAACCGCGTCACCGAAAGCACTGATCTGATTGAACGGCTCGATCCTTTGCTGGACCGTTTTGCCGACAGGATGGCCCGCACCATCGCCTATCTGCCGCTGTTACTGGTGGCGATTGCCGCGTTTTTGCTGGTCTCGGCCCTTGGCATACTGCTGGCACGGATGAAACAGCCATGGGACCGGCTGGCCCCCAATATGTTCATCGCCGATATCTATCGCCAGATTTTGCGGCTGATCTTTATTATCGCAGGTGTGGTGGTTGCGCTGGATATTTTGAACGCGACCGCCCTGCTATCAACCATACTGGGGGCTGCGGGGATCATCGGTCTGGCTATTGGTTTTGCGGTTCGCGATACGGTCGAAAATTTCATCGCTTCAATCATGTTGTCGATCCGCCAGCCGTTTCGCCCCAATGACAGTATCGAAATCAACGGGGATGAAGGTATGGTAATCCGCCTGACCAGCCGTGCCACCATCCTTTTGTCCTTTGATGGCAACCACATACGGATTCCCAATTCAACCGTCTTCAAAAGCCGCATTCTGAATTATTCGCGCAATGCGGAACGGCGCTTTGTGATTGATTTTGGCGTGGCCTCGGACAGTGATCTGACATCAGCCCGCGAGGTGGCCCTGAACGCGCTCAACAACCTGCCGTTTGTCATAGACACGCCAGCCGCCAATGTTTGGGTTCACGGACTCGGAGACAGCACAATTACCCTGCGGTGCGCGGGGTGGGTGGATCAGCGCGAAAGCTCGCTTGTGCTGGCCAAAGGCGAGGCTATTCAGGTGATCAAAACCGCGCTGGAAACCGCAGGCGTGCAAATGCCCGAACCCGGCTATCGGCTGGTTACAGACAGTGCCACCCCCGCGCAAAAACCGAAACAGACAGCGCCGCAACTGAAAACCGAAACCGTCGCGCTGGAAGATGTGCGTGCAGATGTGGCGCTTGATGATATCGTCAACGAAGAACGGGACGCCCGGCAAGACAATGATCTGCTGACCCATAAAGCACCGGAAGAATGATCACGCCACCTGCCCCGCCGCCCATCCGGACGACCAGGCCCATTGGAAATTATACCCGCCAAGCCAGCCCGTGACGTCCACGACCTCGCCGATGAAAAACAGATTGGGCAGTTTGCGCACCTGCATGGTTTTTGCATCCAGCGCAGCCGTATCCACACCGCCCAAAGTTACCTCGGCAGTGCGATACCCTTCGGAGCCAACCGGTTTCACCGCCCACGCGTGCACGCGGTCATTCAGCTTTTGCAAAGCCGCATCATTCTGATCCGCAAGGTTTCCCTTAGCCCCCAGATCATTCAAAATCTGCTCAGCCAATCGGGACGGAACCACCGCGGACAGGGCTTTACCAAGGGAAATCCGCCCCTTTTCCGCGCGCGCCTTGCGCAGCGTGTCATAGGTGTTCGCCCCCGCAGCCAGATCGACAAAGACCTCCTGACCTTCGCGCCAATAAGATGAAATTTGCAGGATCGACGGGCCCGACAGACCGCGGTGCGTGAACAACATGCCCTCGTCAAACCCGATCTGCGGCCTGCTGACCCGCGCCGTCACCGAAACCCCTGCCAGCGGTCTTGTGCGCTGCAGTTCCTGTTCGGCAAAGGTCAAAGGCACCAATCCCGGTCGCGTTTCCACCAAAGGCACGCCGAATTGCGTCGCAATTTGATAGCCCCAGCCCGTGGCCCCCATCTTGGGAATGGATTTCCCGCCCGTGGCCACAACAACCGATTCTGCCTGAATGACACCCCCCGAAGTCCGTAAGGTATACCCCTGCTCTTTGGTCATTGATTCGACAGAGGTGTTCAGTCGCAAGACCCCGCCCGCATCCTGCAGTTCATCCAGTAGCATCTGGATGATGTCCTTGGCAGAGATGTCACAAAACAGCTGCCCCAGCGTTTTTTCATGGTAGCTGATTCCATGTTTTTTCACCTTGTCGATAAAATCGAACTGCGTGTAACGGCTTAGCGCGGATTTCGCGAAATGGGGATTCTGCGATAAAAACCGTTCAGGGCGAATATCCAGATTGGTGAAATTGCACCGCCCCCCGCCCGAGATGCGAATTTTCTCTGCCGGAGCGGCGCTATGGTCCAATAAAACAACGGATCTGCCCCGCCTGCCGGACTCAATCGCACAGATCAACCCCGCAGCCCCTGCGCCAATAATACAAACGTCGAATTTATCCATGCCCTGACTTAGCCAGCAGAAAGCTTCATAACAAGACATGATTTTTTCTCGATTTTGGGCTTGCAGCCTGAAAGCACTGGCGCTAAATACACCCTCAGTTGGGTCGTGGCCTAGTGGTAGGGCAACGCTTTTTGGTAGCGCAGATCGTAGGTTCGAATCCTACCGACCCAGCCAACTTCTTTAAAACCTTTCTTCGTTACGGGCACGGTGTTTGAGTCGACCCAGAATGCCCCAGAAAGTGCCCCTGACGGGTGGCTTGGGTGTGCCCCTCCCTGAAGCGGGAGGAGCGGGTATCATGCTGTTAGGTCGATTAAGTCCCAGCCTAAGCAGTAGGTAACAGCTCGAAGTCCAACCCATTGGCGCGGTGGTTCAAGTAGTCCGCCCAGTTATCCGCTGTTGTTCCCGTGGTCAAATGATCCGGATTAAAGCACGAGCGATTGTTACAAAGATGCCTGACGAGCTCTGAGGATGGAAGGGCCTCCTTGTTCCTCACGCACCAAATGAATCGATAGACGCGAATTTGCTTATCCCGAAAGCGAAGTTTTTTCGGATGAACCGTTGCACTGGTCAAACACCCATTCTCGTCTTTGGCTGCGGCTTCAAGAAGATCGTTAGCAGCTTGCTCCGCTTCTTCCATCGCGTTATCGAGAATGTCCTGCATCCACTGTTGCATCGGATCTATAAATGTAAATACTTCCATCAATAGGCCTCCTCAGCAGCAGCATTGGGATCGTAAACAGCCGCTTCAGAAGCCCTCTCGACCACATCAAATAACTCGACTTCAGGAAGCTTCGAACCAATGTCACCTTCATAACCATTGGGACCAAGCACTCGGCCACCCGTCACTTGATAGCCACCTCGCACCCAGATTGCTCTGGTATATTTGACCTGCTCCCCAATGAGTCCGCTAATTTAAGTTAGCTCTGTTCAGGTTTTGGTCTTCCTTTGACCGGTTAACATATTCGACTGGTGTTAGGCCAGCGAGGCTTGTGTGTGGGCGGTTATGGTTGA
>JAXMOF010000031.1:0-51195 GCA_034670045.1 Amylibacter sp.
TCTTCCGATCTTCCATGTGATCGGGCAAGGTGACCCAGATAAACAAGCCGCCCTGCGGTTTGCTCCAGTGGACTCCCGCAGGCATATGTTTGGACAGCGCGGCTAGCATGGCATCGCGCTTTACGCGGTAATGATCCACGGCCTGTGTCACCTGCTGATCAAAACGGGCCTCTGCCAGTTTCGCAATCACACGCTGGTTAATGGCTGAACTGCTCAGATCGCTGGCCTGTTTCATCAAGGTCAGCTTGCCGATCACATCGCGCGGTGCGCAAATCCAACCGACCCGCAGACCGGGCGTGAAGACTTTGGAAAACGACCCCAGACTGATCACGCGCGAGTCGTCGATTGATCCCGTATGCGCACAATCCAGCGCCTGAATCATCGCAACATCCGCCCCGTCATAGCGCAGGGCCACATAGGGGCTGTCCTCGATCACAGGCACATCCAGTTCACGGGCAAAGGACAGCATCTTTTCCCGCTCGGCCACGGTCAGCGTGTGGCCAGTGGGGTTCGCAAAATCAGGCACCAGATAGGCGAATTTGGCCGTTCCGCCTGCCGCTGCCGCATTATCACGATAGGACGCAACCGTGCGGTTGGTTTGCCCTGTGGGCAGCGTGTCATAGACGGGTTCCATCGCGGAAAACGCCTGAAGCGCGCCCAGATAGGTCGGGGCTTCGACCAGCGCGGTATCCCCCGCGCCCAGGAACATACGACCCAGAAATTCCAGCCCTTGCTGCGACCCGCAGGTGATCAGGATGTTTTCCACGTCACAGGTCACGCCCCGCTTGGCCATATACCCGACAATCCAACGCCGCAGCCCCGCATCGCCTTCGGATACGGAATATTGGAACGCCGCATCAAACACCTTACGATCGCCGCAAATCTGCGCATAGACATTGGCGATTTCCGCTTGGGGGAACAGTGCAGGGTCGGGAATCCCGCCTGCAAAGGAAATAATATCCGGCTGGTCCAACAGCTTTAGCAACTCGCGGATTTCAGACGCTTTCATCCCCGCCATACGCCCAGCGTATCGGGTACCCCAGTCAAGGGGAGAGTCGGTTTTGGGCATAGGTAAGTCCTCCTGCACTATTTAGGTCAGGAGTGCAGACCTACTGTCAAGATTTTTCGCAGCAAAGTTCACAAAACCCGATTTTTGAAACAATCCCCGTCAGCCCGTCAGCCAATGAAACGCCCGCTGCAAATAGGCTTTGGCGTCTGCGGTTACGGGCGTTCCATGGGCCATCAACACCCGCTTTGCCGGCCAGTCCAGAATGCGCGCCACCGCCTGATGGGCCTCTTTGCGGCGCACAAAGGCCAATCGGAACTTGCGCGGGACCGCAGGCTCGGGGGCAACCATCAAGTCCAGCTTGGCCACCAGACCGCGCCAGCCTCTGTGCCAGTCTTCAGGAAACTGCTGAAGCAAATCGGTGAACAGAACCGTGCCGCTGTGACGGTGGAAAAACACCACCTCATGGGTGATCAGATTGCCTGTGACGATGGTTTGATCCACCTCTCCCAGCCACGCCTGCTGGGGGCTATCGGTTAAATCCTCGTGGAACTTCAAATCCCTGCGTTTGGAACGCAGACCCGGAGGCGCATAAAGCTTCGCTTGGGGATAGGCCCTGACCCATTCAGCAACCGACAGATGGTGCAGCGCATTTGGCGGCACGATATGGCGCACAAGGCCCAGCGCATCCACTTGCGCACGCAGGGCATCGGTCAGGGCAACCGGCGACCAGATCATCAAATCCCCGCCGTCCAAACGGATCACGGCCATTCGGGTAGGATAGTGGAACCCCGCCACCGCCACAGTGTCGCCTGACGAAATCCAGATGTTTACCCCGAACTCTTCCAGCATGGCACCCCCGCTTTATCCCCGAACAAACTCCGCAGCTTTATAGCCCTGTAGATACAGTAACCCCGTCAGATCGGCGTAGTTCAAACGCAGACTGACCTCGGCCGCCACAACGGGTTTGGCATGAAGCGCCACGCCAGACCCCGCCAGATGCAACATGCCCAGATCATTGGCCCCGTCCCCGACCGCAATCACATCCGCAGGCGTCAGTCCCCGCGCGGCAACGATTTCGTTCAGCGCGTCCACTTTCGCCTGTTTGCCCAGCACGGGAACCCCGTGTTCGCCCGTCAGCTTGCCATCTGCCTGCAACAGCGTGTTGGCGCGGTTTTCGTCAAACCCCAGCTTGCCCGCAATCGCAGAGGTGAAATCGGTAAAGCCACCGGACACAAGCGCCGCATAAGCCCCGTTCGCCCGCATGGTCGCAACCAGTTCGCCGCCGCCCGGCATCAGGGTAATGCGTTCCGCCAGAACCTTTTGGATCACAGTAACGGGCAGTCCTTTCAACAGGCCAACCCGCTCTTTCAAGGCAGCTTCAAAATCCAGTTCACCGTTCATTGCGCGCGCGGTGATTTCGGCAACACGTTCGCCCACACCCGCCTCGGCGGCCAGTTCGTCGATACATTCCTGCTGGATCATTGTGCTGTCCATATCCGCCAAAAGCACCTGTTTGCGGCGGGTTTCAGCGGGCTGCACACAAAAGTCGATTCGCATCCGTTCCAATCCGCGCCAGAACACATCAAATCCGGTCGCTTCTGCTTCGAAATAGATGTCACAGGCGATGCCATCGGCCAGCCAATCCACCGATGACCCGTTCAACCGCGCCTTAAGCGAGGAAACGATTTCAGGGGTGACACGGGTATCTTCGGGCTTGGAAATAAGGGTCGCGACGTACATTTGAACACTCGATCTAGGGTCAGCTTGCGCCGCTTTATTCGTCAAAAACGTCAAAAAGACCAGAGTTTCCTGTTGCGCCGTTTAAAATTCTCCCCTAGACGCAGCAGTGGGACACCTCTCCCCAACGAGAGGCTTATATCTGTGAGGATACCACTGATGACGACATCACACCCGGGCGTACGCCCGCAAAATCCCCGTTTTAGCTCTGGCCCCTGCACCAAACCATCCACATGGTCTTTGGATGCGTTAAGCGATGCACCTTTGGGCCGCTCGCACCGTGCAGCCGTTGGCAAAGACAAGCTGAAAGCGGCGATCGAAACAACACGCGATCTTCTGGAAATTCCGGCCGATTACAAAATCGGCATCGTTCCGGCGTCTGATACGGGCGCTGTTGAAATGGCGCTTTGGTCCCTGCTCGGGGCACGGGGCGTTGACATGCTTAGCTGGGAAAGCTTCGGCGCGGGCTGGGTTTCGGATGTGACCAAACAGTTGAAACTGGATGTCACCCACCATCAGGCCGATTATGGCCTGCTGCCTGATCTGGCTGCGGTGAATTTTGACAATGACGTTGTCTTCACATGGAACGGCACAACATCTGGCGTGCGCGTCCCCAACGGTGATTTCATCCCTGCGGACCGCGCCGGCCTGACAATCTGCGACGCAACCTCCGCCGCATTTGCCCAAGACCTGCCTTGGGACAAACTGGATGTTACGACATTCTCTTGGCAGAAGGTTCTGGGCGGCGAAGCGGCCCACGGCATGATCGTCCTGTCCCCCCGCGCGGTGGAACGGCTGGAAACATATACCCCTGCATGGCCCTTGCCAAAAATCTTCCGCATGACCAAAGGCGGCAAATTGATCGACGGTATCTTCAGCGGTGCCACCATCAACACCCCGTCGATGCTGTGTGTCGAAGACTATCTGTTTGCACTTGAATGGGCCAAATCTGTTGGCGGTCAAGCAGGCCTGATGGCCCGCGCCGACGCCAATCTGGCAGAGATCGCCACCTTTGTTGCGGCCAACGACTGGATCGAATTCCTTGCCGTTGACCCCGCCACCCTGTCCAACACGTCGGTCTGTCTGAAATTCAACGACGACCGGATCACGGATGGCGCAGCCTTTGCCAAAGCGGTTGCAAAACGGCTTGAATCCGAAGGCGTGGCACTGGACATCGGCGCGTATCGCGACGCCCCTGCGGGCCTGCGCATCTGGTGCGGCGGAACCGTTGAAACCAGCGACATCGCGGCCCTGATGCCGTGGCTCGATTGGGCATTCAACGCTGAAATCGCTGCCTGAACCATTTTCAAAACAGTCGGCGGGCCTTCAGCCCGCCACCGCCCCATTTTATAAAAGGAACGCCCAAAATGGCCCCTAAAGTACTCGTCTCAGACAAACTCAGCCCCACTGCCGTGCAAATCTTCCGTGACAACGGCATCGAGGTGGATTTCGAACCGGATCTGGGCAAAGACAAAGTCGAACTGATGAAACGCATCGGTGAATACGACGGTCTTGCGATCCGTTCGGCCACCAAAGTTACCGAAAAAATTCTCGAGAATGCCACCAACCTGAAGGTCATCGGCCGTGCGGGTATCGGTGTGGACAATGTGGATCTGAAAGCCGCATCGCGCAAAGGTGTGATCGTGATGAACACGCCGTTTGGCAACTCTATCACCACAGCAGAACATGCGATTGCAATGATGTTCGCAGTGGCCCGTCAAATCCCCGAAGCTTCCGCTTCTACCCATGCGGGCAAATGGGAAAAGTCCAAATTCATGGGGGTCGAGCTGACCAACAAGACACTCGGTCTGATCGGGTCCGGCAACATCGGGTCTATCGTGGCCAGCCGCGCTTTGGGTCTGAAAATGAAGGTTGTCGCCTATGACCCCTTCCTGTCCGAAGAACGCGCAGCCGATCTGGGCGTGAAGAAAGTGGAACTGGACGAGTTGCTGGCCGCCGCTGATTTCATCACCCTGCACGTCCCGAAAACCGAAAAAACCGCAGGTATGCTGGATGCCGCCGCCATCGCCAAAATGAAAAAAGGCGTGCGGATCGTCAACTGTGCCCGTGGCGGTCTGGTGGACGAAGACGCCTTGGCCGAAGCCCTGAAATCCGGCCATGTTGCAGGCGCAGCCTTTGACGTGTTTGCCGTTGAACCTGCAACCGAAAGCCCGCTGTTCAACCTGCCAAACGTGGTTGTTACACCCCACCTTGGCGCGGCGACCAGCGAAGCGCAGGAAAACGTAGCAATCCAGGTGGCCGAGCAGATTTCAGATTACCTGCTGAACGGTGCTGTGACCAATGCGATCAACATGCCATCCATCACGTCCGAAGAAGCCCCGATCCTCGGGCCGTTTGTACAGCTTGCCTCCCACCTTGGAGCATTCATTGGCCAGATGACCGAAGAAGCCATCGAAAGCGTGAACATCCTTTATGATGGCAAAGTGGCTGAAATGAACACCAAAGCCCTGTCCTCTGCCGCGATTGCAGGCGTGATGAAGGCGCAAAACCCCGAAGTGAACATGGTCTCCGCCCCTGTTGTCGCGGCTGAACGGGGCATCCAGTGTTCCACAACCACGCAGGAAAAATCCGGCGTGTTTGACAGCTACATCAAGCTGACCGTGAAAACCGCCAAGAAAACCCGTTCCATCGCTGGCACGGTATTTTCCGACGGCAAACCACGGTTTATCCAGATCAAAGGCATCAACATCGACGCCGAAGTGGGCCGCCACATGCTGTACACCACCAACGACGATATGCCGGGCATCATCGGGACGCTGGGCCAGACCTTGGGTGCAAACGATGTGAACATCGCCAACTTTACCCTTGGCCGTTCCGAAGCAGGCGCAAATGCCATCGCGCTGCTGTACCTTGACGCGCAGCCCCCTGCTGCGGTTCTGGACAAGCTGAAAGCCACAGGCATGTTCCAACAGGTCAAACCGCTGGAATTCGACGTCGCCTGATCCAAATACTGCGGGCGCTGCAAAATGCGCCCGCACCATCTTTGCGTAATTTACGCATGGTTTCTTTAGGAACCAAATACCCGATCCAAACGCCCCGCACCCCTAGCGCGGCAACGGATTAAGCGCCTTATTGTAAGGCTTCCAATCTTCTACATCCGGATAATACTTGCGCCGCCAGGCCCGCACCTTGGGGTTCATATAGCGCCGCCAGAACGGGGGCATCATCGCAAGCACCGTCATAATCGGATAGCTGAACGGCAGTTGCGGGGCTTCATCCGCATCATAGGTCTGCAACAGCGGAAAACGGCGGTTCGGTTTATAGTGGTGGTCGGAATGACGTTGTAGATTGATCAGGAAGTAATTGGTCAGCCGATGGGCCGCATTCCACGAGTGGCGCGGCAGAACGTGTTCATACCTCCCATCCCCCAAATGCCGCCGCGTCAGCCCGTAGTGTTCCACATAATTCACCAGTTCCAACTGCCAGATCGCCACCAAAGCCTGCGCACAGAACATACCAACGCCCGCCCAGCCGCCGATCAGAAACGCCAGCGCCAGCCAGCCGAACTGCCACGCTGCATATTTCCAGAACGGATTGCTGCGGTGGCTTGCGGCCAGCCCCTTGCGCGCCAGCATCGCCTTTTCCGCCGCAAAGGACGACCGCGCAGAAGACACCAGCACCCGCCGAAAGAAACGGTGAAACCCTTCGTTATAGCGCGCAGTCACAGGATCACGCGGCGTGCCCACATAGCGGTGATGCACCAGCAGATGTTCACTGCGAAAATGGCCGTACAGCACCATGGTCATCAGCATATCCCCTAAAAACCGTTCGAACCGCGATTTCTGGTGCATCAGTTCATGGGCATAGTTAATCCCGATGGTGCCACTGGCGATCCCCACCGTGGCCATAAATATCCAGCTTTCGCGAGTGCTCAGCCGATCCGACCAACTGACATAGGCCAAAGCGCCAAACACCACGACCATCTGCAAAAACGGCCAGATCAGGGTGATCATCGTGTACCAGCGCAGGTTTTCATCGCTGGTTTGTGGATCAGGGTTATCCGTGCGCAGCCCGCCGATGAAATCCACCAGCGACGTGGCCCACCAGCCAAAGACCGGCGTCAGCAACAGCCACCACCCGCCGTTCCACCCCGCAAAAGCCACCACAGGCAGATAGGCAAGCGAGATCCAGAACGGCAAAGCCGCAATAAAATCGGTTCGGATAGGTTGACCCGCCATGATTGTCTCCGGTTTTTTGCGCAATCTGGCACGAAAAACCGGGACAAACAAATCAAACGCTTGGCAAGGGGATCAAAAGTGATCCCCTGTCGTCAGCCCGCCGCAGCGATTCCTGCATCCAACGCATTGAGGACACCGTCGACTTCTGCTTGTGAAATCACCAAAGGCGGCGACAGCAGGATATTTGCACCAGACACCCGCAGCATCGCGCCCTGTTCATAGGCGACCTTGGCAACCTGGGCGCCAAAGCTCGGGTCCATCTGCTTTTTGCTGGCTTGATCCGACACAAATTCAATTGCCGTCATCAAACCGTGGCCACCGCGCACATCCCCGATCACGCTGTGTTTTTCCTTCAGCCGCTGCACGCCTTCGAACATTTGCGTACCACGTGCCGCTGCATTTTCCACCACGTTCAGGCGCTGGGTCTCTTTCAGACAGGCAACCGCCGCCGCTGCGCCAACAGGATGGCCGGAATAGGTATAGCCGTGGCCAATGGACCCTTCCGGTCCGGCTTTTTCAAACACCTCGGCCATGCCATCGGCAATCATACAGGCGCCAAACGGGAAATAGCCGTTGGTGATCGCCTTGGCGGTACACATCATGTCGGGCTGCACCCCCCAATGGCGAGAACCGGACCAATCGCCCGTGCGGCCAAAGGCGGTAATCACCTCATCCGCGATCATCAGAATGCCGTGACGCGAACAGATTTCCCGCATCCCCGGCATGAAGGATTCATGGGGCACCATGATACCGCCTGCGCCAAGGATCGGCTCCATGATAAAGGCGGCGATGGTGTTCGGGCCTTCAAAGGCGATCTCGTCTTCGGCGGCTTGCAGGATCAGCTGCGCCAGTTTCGCAGGATCACTTTCGTTGAACGGATTGCGATAGGTATAAGGTGCCGGCAGGTGGCGACAGCCCGGCAGCAGCGGCTCATAGGCGGTGCGGAAACGGTTGTTCCCGTTTACCGATGCCCCGCCGAAATGGGTGCCGTGATAGCCTTTTTTCAGGCTCAGGAATTTTGTGCGCTGGGTTTCACCGCGAATTTTATGGTACTGGCGCGCCAGTCGCAGGCTGGTTTCAACCGAATCCGAACCGCCACTGGTAAAGAATGCACGGCCCATGCCTTCGGGCGCAAAAAAGTCGCGCAGCATGTAAGACAGTTCAATTGCGGCATCGTTGGATGTGCCTGCAAAAGTGGAATAATAGGGCAACTGGTTCAACTGACCTGAAATCGCCTGTTTTACCGGATCGCAGGAATAACCGAGGTTCACATTCCAAAGTCCCCCCACCGCATCAATGGCTTCATGCCCGTCGATATCCGTAATCCGCACACCGGACGCACCGGTGATAATTGCGGGGGGATTGGCCTGCTGGCCACCCGGATGCGCCATCGGATGCCACATGTGTTTGGCGTTATTTTCCTTCAGGAAGTTATCGTCTTTCATCGCTTTGATCCTTTCAGTTCGGTTTATTCAGCCGCTTTTGGTGCCAGCATCCGCCGCGCACCGTAAATTCTGGAAATCGTCTGCGCGGCCTCGCACATATGCACCGCGATATTTGCGCCCACCGCTTCGTCAAAGCGGGACCGCGGGGTGGCAACCGCCACCGCACCGCAGACTTCATCCGCCATGTTGAACACAGGCGCCGCCATTCCAACCACATCGGTTTCATAGGTTCCGAACATCTGGGAATAGCCGATATCACGTGCGCGGGTCACACGATCCAACACTGATTCGCGCTCGGTGGGCGTCGTGTCAGTGAATTGTTTGAACGAGCGGGCCAACAGACGCCGCAATTGTTTTTCATCCACACGGCTTAGATAGGCAATGCCCGACGCCGTCGCGTGAAAGGGCAAAATTTCGGCGGGATCAATATAGACCCGCGTACCTTTGAGCGAGGTTTCAACAATCGCAACCTCACTTAGGCCGGTCTTTTGATGATGGGTCAGATGGGCGGTCTCTCCGGTTTTTTGAACCAGATCGGACAGCACATTTTTTACCGCAGTTTCAATGGGATAAGTCAGGTTTCGCACCGATGACAACCGGGTCACTGCCGGACCGAGGTGATACACACGACTAAGCGGATCCTGCTCTAGAAACCCCTGCGCTTCCAGCGCGGAAAGATACCGCTGCACGGTCGCTTTGTCGCGGTTTAGCAGGCGCGCAGCTTCGGACAGGCCGACGGAAGGGCGGGCTTCGTGGAACAGGTCCAATACCTCCAAAGCATTTTCTACCGTACTCACAATTTGGCCTTTCGTTGCATTTGCACCGTTTTTATTTGACACCGTTCCTATTTTTAAGCAATCATTATTTCAACCGATGGATTGAATAATGATCCATTGGCTTTGCGACACCGGACAACAGGGAGTCCCCAATGAAACCATTTCTAACCGGAGCAGCCGTTGCTGCTCTTACGGCTGTAAGCTTTGCGGCACCCGCACTGGCCGAATACCCCGAAAAACCCGTCAACTTCATCGTGCCATGGCCTCCGGGTGATCTGGAAGACGTGCTGACGCGCATGATCGCCGAAGATTTCCAAAAGGAATACGGCGTAGCAGCGGCTGTTGTGAACAAACCGGGCGGCGGCGGTGGCCCGTTCCCGGGCGCGATCGACGTGGCGATGGCACCGGCGGATGGCTACACCATCGGCTCTTTTGTGATCGGCGTGCCACTGGTGGGCCATAAGATCGGCATCGACGAACTGTCCCCCGAAAAATTCGACCCGCTGGGCATTTTTCTGACCTATCCGTTTGTTCTGGCCACATCAGGTGATGCGCCTTACAAAACCGTGGCGGAAATGGCTGACTATGCCAAATCCAACGATCTTGCGCTTGGCCATTTCGGTGCGCCGTTGATCCCGACCAAAGTGTCACTGGCCTATGCCAAAACAGCCGGTTTTGAATGGGGCTCCGAAGCCGCATTCGACGCGCTGGACTGCAACACACTGGCGTCGGGTGATGCGGATGTGATCAACACAACCTTGCAACTTATCCTGCCCTGTCTGGACAGCGTCACCGTGCTGGCCACCATGACAGACGAACGGATCGACATGATCCCCGACACGCCAACAATGGGCGAAGTGAACGCCGATCTGGGTATTTCGCTGTGGAACGGCCTGTTCGTGACCAAAGACACCCCTCAGGACGTGCGTGAGAAAATCATCGCCGTTGCCAAGAAAACCATGCTGTCCGAACGGGCGCAAAAACTGGCCGCTGAAACCGGCGCCGGGGTCTATTGGCAGGACGCGGATACTTCGGCTGCGCGGGTCGTGACAGACAGCGCCAAACTGACGACCCTGAACGGTATGGTCGAGTAAAGCTCTGACCCAAAAACAAGAGCCGGCCCCAAGGGGCCGGTTCTGCCAGATAAAAAGGGCCCCCAGATGAGTGTTGAACCTTCCAAAGCCAAACCGGGCGAAATTCTGTTCGTCGGTTTGTTTTTCGCGGTCGCCGTGGTGTTGCTGACCCAGCTTGGCGATCAGGCCAAGTTTTCCGCCAAGGGCAAACTGTTCGCCCAGCCCGCTTTCTGGCCCGCAGTCGGGGTGATTGGTATGGTGGTTTTCACTGGGCTGCATCTGCTGACCAAAGTGCGCCACCGTGCCAAATCCGGGCTTACGGCCGAAGTTGGCATCTGGCTGCGCGCCTTTGAATATGTCGGCTGGTTCATGATCTATGTGATCGCCGTGCCGCGCATTGGCTATCTGCCTTGCACCATCGTTTTCACCGTCCTTCTGGCCCTGCGCATGGGCTATCGCAAACCCGCGACCCTGTTTTACGCAGGCGCGTCAGGCTTGGCGATTGTGGTGATCTTCAAAACAATCCTCGGCGTGAAAATCCCGGGCGGCGCACTCTACGAGCACCTGCCCGACGGAATTCGCAGCTTTATGATATTGAACTTCTGATATGGACCTTTTCCTCTCAAGCCTCGACATCCTTGCCCGTTGGGATGTTCTGATCGCCCTGATCGTCGGTTCTGTTGGCGGGGTGATTATCGGCGCTATTCCGGGTGTCGGCGCAGCGGTGGCCATTGCCATCCTGCTGCCCGCCACGTTTTCGCTCGACCCGATTGTCGGGCTGACAGCCCTGCTGGGCATCTACGGCAGTTCCATGTACGGCGGCGCAATTCCCGCCGTTCTGATCAACACACCGGGCACTGCGGTCAACGCGTTAACAACTTATGACGGCTACCCGATGACCAAACGAGGCGAGGGCCGCCGCGCCCTATCGCTCGCCTATTCCGCCAGCTTTTTTGGCGGTGTATTTGCTGTGATCTGCTTGATCTTTTTGTCACCTGTTTTAGCCGCTGTCGCCCCGAATTTCGGCAGCCGCGAAATCTTCCTCGCATCCTTGCTGGGCATCATCCTTGTGGTGCTGGCCCATAAAGGCCAGATTTTCATCGCGGGTGCCTTGGCCTGTTTCGGCATCTGGCTGAACACCATCGGGCTGGAGCCGATCCAATATTCCAAACGCTACACGTTCGGGCAAAGCTGGCTGTCAGGCGGCGTCGATCTGATCGTTGTGGTGCTGGGCCTGTTCGCCATTTCCCAAGCGATCCTGTTGTTGGTAGACAAAGACAAAGCGCCCCGCGCCGAAACCGTTTCCGGTGGATTATTCCAAGGTTTCAGAGAGTTGCTGCAACACAAACGGGTCGCCACGGTCAGTGCATCGTTCGGCGTGCTGATGGGCATGATCCCCGGAGTGGGCGAATTCACTGCGCAGTTCATGTCTTATACCGCAGCCCGTCGCGGTTCCAAAACACCCGAACTGTTCGGCAACGGATCGCCCGAAGGTTTGATCGCATCCGAGGCATCCAACAACGCCGTCCCCGCCGCCGCGATGATCCCGCTTCTGGCCCTTGGCATCCCGGGCGAGGCCCTGACCGCCATGATGCTATCGGTGTTTTACGTGCACAACGTGGTTCCCGGCCCGCAACTGTTCCAGAACCAAATGGATTTTGTTGTCGCCCTTTATATCGCGCTTCTGGTGCTGAATGTGATGGTGGTGATCTTCCTGCTGTTTTCCACCAACCTGCTGTTGAAAATCATCCAGATCCCGACGCGGTTCTTAGGCGTGATGATCCTGACACTGGCCTTTGTCGGGGTCTATTCCCTGCGCAATTCCACCATCGACTGCGCCATTGCCGCCTGTTTCGGGGTCTTCGGCTTTATCCTGAAACGGTTGCACCTGCCCATCGTGCCGATCATCCTTGGTATGGTTCTTGGCGGCATTATGGAGGCGAAACTACGCACTTCCATGATGCGGGTCAAAACCCCCTTCGACATGATCGACCGTCCCATCGCCTTTATCCTGTTCCTCTTGATCCTGCTGGTGCTCGGCTCTCATGCCCGCCGCATGTGGGTCGAACGTAAAACCACGGAAAAACCATGACCACACAAGCTGATATCGACGCGCTGCGGCGCGAAACCATTGCCCCGCAAGCCCTGTTCATCGACGGTTCAACCGTCACCGGCACAGCAGCGCCTATGGCGGTGACCTCTCCCATTGACGGCAGTGCATTAACCACAATCGCCAACGCCACATCCGCCGAAGTGGACCTAGCCGTGGCATCAGCCCGCGCCGCATTCACCGATGGCCGCTGGTCCCGTCTTGCCCCTGCCGCACGCAAGAAAACCCTGTTCGCCATCGCCGATGCGATCGAAGCCGATGCGCTGGCCCTTTCGGTTCTTGGCATCCGCGACAATGGCACAGAATTTGGCATGGCCTATAAGGCCGAAGCAGGCTCCGCCGCCGCAACCTTCCGCTACTACGCTGAAGCAATTGATAAAATACCCGGCGAAATCGCCCCAACTGCACCTGGCACATTGGGGCTGGTTCACCATGAACCTGTGGGCGTGGTCGGCGCGATTATTCCGTGGAACTTCCCGCTGATGATTGGCGCATGGAAGATCGCCCCCGCCTTGGCTGCAGGCAATTCCATCGTGGTAAAACCCGCCGAAACCGCGTCCCTGTCGCTGTTGCGGCTGGCCGAAATTGCGGCGGGTGCGGGGCTGCCTGCGGGTGTGTTGAACGTCATCACAGGCGATGGCCGTGTGGCGGGGGATGCGCTGGCACGCTCAATGGATGTGGATGTTCTGGCCTTCACAGGGTCTGGCATGACGGGGCGCAAACTGCTCGAAGCATCGGCCCAGTCGAACCTGAAACGGGTCTATCTGGAACTGGGCGGCAAATCCCCCAATGTTGTCTTTGCCGATGCCCCCGATCTGGACAAAGCCGCCGCGGTTTCTGCCGCAGGCATCTTTCGCAATGCGGGTCAGGTCTGCGTGGCAGGGTCGCGCCTGCTGGTGGAACGGTCCATCCACGACGATTTCGTCGCCGCGATGAAAACCCACGCCGAGGCATTTAAAGTGGGCGACCCGCTGGACCTGACGACCCAGATCGGCGCGGTCAATTCCGAAACCCAACTGGCTGGCAACCTGCGCCTGACAGAGGCTGCGATTGCAGACGGGGCAGACTGTATCACCGGCGGCAAGCGCATTCTGGAACAGACAGGGGGCAGCTATATGGCGCCGACCATACTGACAGGCGTCACCCCGACAAACACGGTGTTCCGAAACGAGGTATTCGGCCCCGTCCTTGCCGTCACCCCCTTTGACAGCGAGGAGCAAGCCGTCGCATTGGCCAATGACAGCGATCTTGGCCTTGCCGCAGGGGTCTGGACCGCGAACCTGTCCCGCGCCCACCGCATGATTGGCGCGATCAATGCGGGTGTTGTGCATGTGAACACCTACGGCGGGCCGGATAACACCGTGCCGCTGACAGGACACAAACAATCGGGCAACGGATCGGATAAATCCCTGCACGCGCTTGAAAAATACACCAACCTTAAAACCGCATGGATTCAGCTGTGACCCCTTTGACCAAATCCCTCCTCGCCCGCCGCAATGCGGTTCTTGGCCCGAATATGTCCACCTTTTACGAAGAACCGGTGCATCTGGTGAAAGGCGAAGGTGTCTGGGTTTGGGATGCAGAGGGTAAAAAATACCTCGATTGTTACAACAACGTGCCCCATGTGGGCCATTGCCACCCCAAAGTGGTCAAAGCCATGTGCGATCAGGCGTCTGCGCTGAACACCCACACACGTTACCTGCACGAAGGCATTCTGGACTATGCCGAACGCCTGACCGCCACCTTTGATGACCCTTTGAACACTGCGCTTTTGTGCTGCACAGGGTCCGAAGCAAATGACGTTGCCCTGCGCATGGCCGAGGCCGTGACGGGTAAAACCGGCATCATCGTCACCAACCACACCTATCACGGCAACACCACCGCTGTATCGGCGCTCTCTACCACCAACCCTTCAAAATTTGGTAAATCCGGGCATATCCGCCATGTGCCAGCGCCCGACAGCTATCGCCCGCCGTCAGACGATCCGGCGCAATATTTCGCAGATCAGGTCAGCGCCAAAATCGCGGAACTGAACGCAACCGAACACGGATTCGCCGCCCTTTTGATCGACCCGTTCTTTGCAAATGAAGGTTTTCCCGACCTGCCCGCAGGATTTCTTGATGCGACGCTGAAAGCGGTTCACGCCGCAGGCGGCATCCTGATCGCGGATGAGGTTCAACCCGGATTCGGGCGTACAGGCAGCCATATGTGGGGCCACCAATATCAGGGTATCACGCCTGATGTGGTGACTTTGGGCAAGCCTATGGGCAACGGCCACCCGATTGCGGGTGTGGTGACCAGCGCCGCGATTATGCATGAATTCCGCACCGCCTTTCGCTATTTCAACACCTTTGGCGGCAACCCCGTATCCTGCGCCACCGCCTTGGCCGTGTTGCAAGTGATCGAGGATGAAAAGCTGATGGCCCAAGCCGCCGATGTGGGCGCTTATGCCAAAGCCCGGATGCAGGATCTGGCCGAAAAACACGCGGTCATCGGCGATGTGCGCGGGCGCGGCATGTTCTTTGGCGCGGAGCTTGTCACAGACCGCACCAGTAAAGCCCCCGCCACAGATTACATCCTGCGCGTGATCGAGGAATTGCGCAATCGGGGTATTCTGCTGAACAAAATCGGCATCCATTACAACACGCTCAAAATTCGCCCCAACCTGCAATTCACCCGTGAAAACGCCGATCATCTGATCGACACGTTGGATCAGGTGCTGACGGATGTGCAGCCATGACGCTAGACCTTGCACATCAGGCGATTGCGCTTTGGGACATTGCGCCAACGGCTTTGGAACTGGCCGCAGAGCGGGAAAACCGCGTGTTTCGCGTTACCACGAACAGCGGTGTTTTCGCCCTGCGCCAGCATCGGGGTGGCTATCGTACCGACGCGGAATTGCGCTCTGAACTGGCATGGATGGCGGCGGTGCAATCGGCGGGTCTGTCGGTGCCAAACCCCATTACCGCAAAAGACGGCGCGCATTTACAACTGGTGAACGGGGCGCAGTTTGATCTGCTGACCTGGCTGCCAGGCCGCCCTTTGGGGCAGTTCGGCACGCCGCTTGAACTGGCCGATCCCGAGGCAACCTTTCACAAACTCGGCACGGCCATGGCGCGGCTGCACAATATATCCGACGACTGGACGCTCCCTTCCGATTTCACCCGCCCCGCATGGGATGCAGAGGGATTGCTGGGCGACACCCCGCTTTGGGGGCGGTTCTGGGAAAACCCGACACTGGCCCACGGCCAAAAAGAGCTGTTTGAAACCTTTCGCACCAAAGCCCGCGCGGCCCTTGATGAAGGTGCCCATGACTTCGGGCTGATCCACGCAGATCTGCTGCGCGAAAACATCCTGATCAACGGCACTGATCTGCATCTGATAGATTTCGACGACGGCGGTCCGGGGTTTCGCTTGTTTGAACTGGCCACCACAATCTTTCGCATTCAGGACGAACCAAACGCCGCCGCATTGCAAGCCGCCCTGATCGACGGCTATCAATCGCAACGGGCGGTCAATATCACCCATCTGCCCCTGTTCATCGCGCTGCGCGCCTGCACCTATGTGGGCTGGATCGTCACCCGTATGGAAATCCCGAACGCCGCATCGCGCAACATCCATCACATCAATAACGCCACGCAAATCGTTGCAAAATGGCTGGAATCAGAGGACCCGCATGTCTGACAAAACCATCCTGATCATAGGCACCTATGATACCAAAGACGACGAATTAAACTATATGGCCGAACGGATCACCTCCCAGGGCGGCGGCGTTTTGACCATGGACGTAAGTGTCTTGGGCGACCCCTCCGCGCCCTGTGATCATTCAAAACATGACGTGGCAGCGGCGGCAGACAGTTCCATTCAGGCCGCAATCGAATCCGGCGATGAAAACACCGCCATGCAGATTATGGCCCGCGGTGCATCGGCCCTGACAGCACGGCTGTTTGACGGCGGAAAATTCGACGGTGTGGTTACTCTGGGCGGTACAATGGGCACCGATCTGGCGCTGGATGTTTGTCAGGCCCTGCCTATGGGCGTGCCAAAATATGTGGTCTCTACCGTGTCGTTTTCCCCGATTATCCCGCCAGAACGCCTGTCTGCCGATATCCAGATGATCCTTTGGGCTGGGGGGCTTTATGGTCTGAATTCAGTCTGCAAAGCCTCTCTTTCCCAAGCCGCAGGTGCGGTTCTCGGCGCGGCGCGGGCGGTGGAGCCCCCAGCCAACGACAGGCCGATTGTGGGGATGACCTCGCTCGGCTCGTCCTGCCTGAAATACATGAAACTGCTGAAACCTGCATTGGAACAACGGGGATTCGAAGTGGCGATTTTTCACGCCACAGGCATGGGCGGCATGGCCTATGAATCACTGGCGGCCCAGGGCAAATTCTGCTGCGTGATGGATTTCGCCCTGCCTGAACTGGGCAATCTTCTGGCGGGATCAGTGATCAACGGCGGCAGCCAGCGCATGTTGAACGCAGGGCGCGCGGGCATCCCGCAAATCATCGCGCCCGGCTGCTTTGATCTGATTGATTTTGCAGGCTGGCAAGACATTCCGGAACGCTACCGCGACCGCCCGTTCCATGAACACAACCGCCTGATCAAATCCTCGGCACTGAACAGCGAAGAACGCCGCGAATCCGCCCGTGAAGTCGCCGCGCGTCTGACCCGATCCACAACACCTGCCCACTTTATCATGCCCCTGCAAGGTATTGAAGAATGGGATAAAGAAGGCGATGTGGCCCATGATCCCGAAGGTCTGGCGGCCTTTACGGATGAAGTGCGCAAGGTGATGAAAGCCCCCATCGGCTATTCCGAAGTAGACGCCCATATCAACGATCAGGCTTTCGCGGATAAAGCATTGGAAATCTTTGACGCCTGGGTGGCTGACGGAACCGTCACAGCCAAATGACTACCCCGTATGACATCCTGTTCGAGCCGGTAAAAATCGGCCCTGTCACCGCACCAAACCGCTTTTACGCTGTCCCCCATGCCACGGGTCACGGCTGGCATGAACCCAACGGATCAATCGCCCTGCGCGCCATGAAGGCTGCGGGCGGCTGGGGCACCGTGGTCAACCCGATGACCGAAATTTCCCCTGATGCGGATATGGGAAACCACCCGCTGGACAGACTTTGGGATGACACCGATATCCCGCGCCACATCAAAAACGTCGAGGCAATCAAACAGCACGGCGCATTGGTGGGGATCGAGCTGGCCCATGGCGGGGCCCGCGCGCGGAACTTTCATTCAGGCCTGCCAGTGCCTGCGCCCTCATCAGGGCGGATCTTGAAGCCTGAAATCCCGCTGCAAACCCGCGCGATGGATCTATCCGACATCAAAGCCTTTCGCCAAAGCCACCGCGCAGCCGCGCTGCGGGCAAAACAGGCGGGCTATGACATTCTGTATGTCTATGCCGCCCATGATCTGTCCCTGCTCAGCCATTTTGTATCCCTGCGGATGAACCAACGCACTGATGCCTATGGCGGCAGCTTTGAAAACCGCATTCGCCTGCTGCGCGAAACCCTTGAAGACACGCTGGAAATCGCTGCCGGAGACTGCGCCGTTGCGCTGCGCTTTAGTGTCTGTGAACCTGACAAGCCAAACGGATTGCACCACGATGCAGAAGGGCGCGATCTGGTCGAAGCCCTGGGCGAACTGCCCGATCTTTGGGATGTAAACCTGTCGGGCTGGCCCGCAGACAGCCAAACCTCGCGTTTTGCCGATGAAGGGTATCAACTGCCCTTTACCGACTTTGTAAAATCCGTCACCAGCAAGCCCGTTGTGGGCGTCGGGCGTTTCACCTCGCCTGATGCGATGGTGGCCAATATCCGCAAGGGACGGCTGGATTTGATCGGCGGGGCACGCCCCTCGATCGCTGATCCGTTCCTTCCCGCCAAAATCCGCGACAACCGTGTTGAGGATATCCGCGAATGTATTGGCTGCAACGTCTGCGTCAGCATGGATTCCTACGGCGTGCCCCTGCGCTGCACCCAAAACCCGACCATAGCCGAAGAATTCCGCCGCAATTGGCACCCTGAAACCGTGCCAATCGTCAAACGCCGCAAATCCTATCTGATCGTGGGCAGCGGCCCTGCGGGGTTGGAATGCGCATGGACCCTGCTGCGCGCTGGAAACGAGGTCACAGTGGCCGAAGCCCGCAGCGTCTTGGGCGGCCGCGTCACCCGCGAATCCGCCCTTCCGGGGTTGGCCGCTTGGTCCCGCGTGCGCGACTATCGGACCTATCAATTGGGCCAGTCGGCAGATGCCAGTCTTTACACCGACAGCCCGCTTGGCCTGTCCGATCTGGGCGAATTCGGCGCGGATCATATTGTGATTGCCACGGGCGCGACCTGGCTGGCGGATGGCACGGGCGCCAACAGCCAGACACCCCGAAGGTTTGCCGCGCAAACACGGGTCTTTAGCGTCGAAGACATTCTGAACGGCACCCTGCCCGACGGACCCGTCACGATCTATGACGACGATCACGCCTATATCGCCAGCGCCATTGCCGAAAAACTGGCCGCCGCAGGCCTGTCCGTCACTTACGCCACGCCGATGCCAACGCTGGCCCCCTGGACCGCGCTTACGCTGGAACAGGACCGGATCATTGCGCGGTTGCGGCAGATGGGCGTCACCATGCTGGTGAATACGGTTCCGGACGCAGACGGACTGGTCAACAGCTTTAACGGGGATCGCTATACCCTTGCGCCCAATCTGGTTTTTATCGGCGCACGTCGCCCCGAAGATAACCTGTACGCACAGGCCCAAAAGACCCTTGGCGCTGAAAACCTGTCACTGGCAGGGGATGCTTTGGCGCCCGCCAGTATTCAAGCCGCCGTCCATTCGGGCCACCGTATCGCGCGGCGTCTATTGGGCGATACCCTGTCAGGCAGCACGGTTAATCGTGAAGTGCCGATGTTGTTTTAGACCCTATCGGCACAGATCCCAGACCTTGCGCATTACCGTGGGCAGGTCGCTTGGGGAAAAGGCGGCGCGGGGCATAAATTCGCCCGCATCCGCCACCCCGTCCACGTCTTGTGCCTGATAAACCTGCAAGCGCAGATGGAAATGGGTAAAGGTGTGGCGCACCTCGCCAATCGCCTGCCAATCGGCGGCAAGGGGCGGCGCGGCAACTGGGGTATCTTCATGCCATTCGCTGCCAGGCCAGCCTAACATGCCGCCAAGCAAGCCTTTGTCGGGGCGGCGTTCCAGCAACACAGACCCGTCCGTGCGCTGCGCCACATAGGCCAGACCGAGCCGTATGGGTTTCGCCGCTTTCGGGGTCTTGCGGGGCAGGCTGGCCGCATCGCCTGCCAGCCGCGCAGTGCAATCCGCCATCCACGGGCAAATCCCGCAAGCAGGGGATCGTGGCGTGCAAATCGTTGCCCCCAAATCCATAACCGCCTGCGCGTAATCCCCGCAGCGCCGATCCGGCGTCAATCCGTCAGCGAGGGCGCGAAGGGTCTCTTTCGAGCCAGGTAAAGGGTCTAAAACACGGTAATAGCGCGCCATCACCCGTTCCACATTGCCATCCAGAACCACCGCACGACGGTCAAACGCAATAGAGGCCACAGCCGCCGCCGTGTAAGGCCCGATACCGGGCAGCTTTAGCAGTTCATCGTAAGTATCGGGAAACACGCCGCCAAAATCCGTCGAAACCACACGTGCGCATTTCAAAAGATTGCGGGCCCGTGCGTAATACCCAAGCCCCGCCCAAGCGCCCATCACATCGGCGTCTTGTGCAGCCGCCAGATCCCCTACCGTGGGCCAGCGGGCCACGAAGGCACGGAAGTATTCTTTCACCGCCGCAACCGTGGTCTGCTGCAACATCACCTCGGACATCCAGATGTGATAGGGATCGGGGCGCACACCTTTTTGCCCTTCGGACGGGGCCACCCGCCACGGCATGTCACGGGCATGCAGATCATACCAGTCCAGCAAATCCGCCGCCTGTTGTGTCAGTTTCTCACACAAGTTTTATCGCCTCTTTACCACCAATTCGCTGGCATCCGCCCATTGCCTGCGTAAGATAACCTGAATCAAAGGTTAAGACAGCCATGGCCGCCATGAAAACGCAGAAATACACGCCAAAATCCGCATTTACGCGGCGCAAAAGCCGTGGCTTCCTGCAAACAGGCGGTATTTTAAGCTCGCAAATCCGCACCGCTTCGGAAAAACGGGGGTTTTCGGAAACCCGTCTGCTGACCCATTGGGCCGAAATCGCGGGGCCTGCAATCGCCAAAATCTCGCGTCCCGTCAAAGTCGGCTACACCCGCCAAGGCATGGGGGCCACGCTGACCCTGCTGACCACGGGGGCCAATGCGCCGATAGTGCAAATGCAACTGCCCCAGATCAAAGAGCGCGTGAACGCCACCTATGGCTACGCCGCGATCAGCCGCATCCATATCACCCAGACAGCGCCCACAGGCTTTGCCGACGGTCAGGCAGAGTTCCAACATGACGCGCCCGAAAAACCGCCGCTTTCAGCGGATGCCAAAGACGCCCTTGCCCGAACCGTATCAGACGTGTCAGACGGCGGGCTGAAAGCCGCGCTTGCGGCCCTTGGCGAAAATATTCTCAAGAAACCGAAATCCTAAACCAAGAGGTTCCCGTTATGATCACCCGCCGCACCGCATTGGCTTCACTTGCCGCGACCACCCTTCCCGGCTCTATTGCTTTTGCGCAAGACGACGCAATCACCATTTCCGACATGCGCCTTGGCAATGAACTGGCCAAAGTCACCGTGACGGAATACGCCTCATTTACCTGCCCCCATTGCGCGAATTTCCACGCCAATACCTATCCGCAGCTTAAAGCCAATTACATCGACACGGATAAGATCAACTTCATCTACCGTGAAGTCTATTTTGACCGCTTCGGCCTGTGGGGTGCGATGATCGCCCGCTGTGATCCGTCCAAATATTTCGGCATTGCAGACATGCTGTATGATCGTCAGAGCGACTGGTCCCGCGCAGGTGAACCCGCTGAAATCGTTGCCGCAATGCGCAAGATCGGCCTTGTGGCCGGCCTGTCAAACGAACAGTTGGACGCCTGTATGAACGACCAGAAAACAGCCGAGGCTATGGTCGCCCGTTTTCAGGAAACCTCTACCAAGGACGATGTGAACTCCACCCCGACAATCTTGGTAAACGGCACAAAATACGGCAACCTGCCCTATGCCGAGCTTGCCGAAATCATCGAAACCGAACTTGGCAAGTAATCCATGACAAATACACCGCTCCACGGCCTGCGCGTGGTCGAACTCGCCCGAATTTTGGCGGGCCCGTGGGCCGGCCAAACGCTCGCCGATCTGGGTGCCGAAGTCGTAAAGATCGAGGCCCCCGAAGGCGACGACACCCGCAAATGGGGGCCTCCGTTCATTGATCGCGGTGACGATGTGGCCGCGGGATATTTTCACGCCTGCAATCGGGGCAAGAAATCCGTTGTGGTGGACTTTCGCACGCCCGAAGGCAAGGCAGACCTGTTGGGTCTGATTGCCGAAGCTGACGTGTTGATCGAAAACTTCAAAGTGGGCGGTCTGGCGAAATACGGGCTGGATTATGACAGCCTGAAAGCCGCCAACCCGCGCCTTGTCTATTGTTCGGTAACGGGTTTTGGTCAAACCGGCCCCTACGCCCCGCGCGCGGGCTATGATTTCCTGATGCAAGGCATGTCGGGCATCATGTCCGTCACAGGCGAAATCGGCGGCGAGCCGCAAAAATGTGGCATCGCCATCACCGATCTGTTCACAGGTTTGTATTCGGTCATCGCGATCCAGGCCGCCCTTGCCCATCGTGAAAGAACCGGCGAAGGCCAGCACATCGACATGTCGCTGCTGGATGTAGCCACCGCTGTGACCGCAAATCAGGCGTGGAACTTTCTGGCCTCGGGCAATGCGCCGGGTCTGACGGGCAATGCCCACCCCAATATCGTGCCCTATCAGGTCTTCCCCACATCGGACGGGCATGTCATCATCGCCTGCGGAAATGACGGCCAATACCAGCGGTTTTGCACCGTGTTGAACCGCGACGATCTTGCCACACAAGAAGACTATGTTACCAACCCGCTGCGGGTCAAAAACCGTGATGTTTTGGTACCGGTCCTGCAGGCAGAAACGGTCAAATTCACCAAAGCAGACCTGCTGGCTGCCTGTGACGCAAACACCGTTCCGGCAGGGCCGATCAACAACCTGAAGGAACTGTTCGAAGACCCGCATATCCAGTCACGGGGCATGCAAATCGAACTGGACGGCTTGCCCGCAGTCCGCTCGCCCATGCGCTTTTCCGGCTCCGAACTGGCCACAAAAACCGCAGCCCCGAAACTCGGCGCCCATACCGCAGAGCTGTTGGGAAAACCGTGAGTCCATTTTCTTCAAATATCCCCGCCGGAGGCCCGGACCTCACCTGTATTCCGGCATTTGCGAGGACGCTGTAAGAACCTCTGCCTTTACATACCCCGCGATCCTGTCGGTTCCGTCCAAAGACACCGCATGCCAATTCTTCAGGCTTTTCAGGATGATGGGATTAAAAGCCAACGTCAGGGTCTGCACCACAGCAGACCCTGAATCGGGCTTTTTATAGACTGCTGCCTTGCGCCGGTTGGAAAAATAGAACTGGTCTTTCAACAGGAAAGCAGTGCCAAAATCCTGCGGTGTGGCGACTGAATTCCGACCGAAATCCCCGAAATCCGAAGCCACGGGGTTGATCACATTGCCATCCACCTGATTTTTACCAAACCACAGATGATGGGAAAACTGGAACAGGTTCCACCGCTCGGAATTATAGAACTGCCGCGTTCCGGGCCAGCCCCGCGACAGGGCAAGCCAAGACAGATCCACAAGCCCCGCATCCAGCAATCGCCCCAGTACCAAACCGGATCCATAAGCCCCGACGCGATAGCGATTGCCACCCCGTTGAAACGCCGCGCGCACAGCTTCGAAATAGGCCATGACGCCAGCCAGTTGCGCGGCCCCGTGCCAACTGCCGTCCACCCCGAAATAGATTGCTGATCCTGCGGGCTGGCCAATCACGGACTGGGCATAGTCCAGCGCATGTTCGGCATCCGCCTTGCCCCGCTCTGGCGTAATACTTTCCAGCTTGTCATTGTTGTATTGAAACACCGCGCCGATGTTGATGCCCGCATCCCACAGGGCCTCTGCCTCGTGTTTGCGCAGCACTTTATGGGGCAGGTTGCGTTCGGGCTGATCCTTATAGGCGTAATAGCGGAACACTGTGCGCACTTTGCGGGCCGCCAGCATCTCCATCATGCCTGTGCGCCGCGTCATGTCAAAGGCCGCGTCGATCACTGCGGTGGGAATGAAAGCGGGCAGCACTCGGGACTGGGACGCAGCAACCTGCGGCAGGGCGATCCCCGCCCCTGCCAGTGCCATCATCTGCCGCCGTGTCAGGGTCATCTTAACCTTTCATCAATGCCTCAAGTTTCATCCGCAGCCGATCCGGCCAAGGCACCGCAGTTTTTGTATCAAAGTCCACACAGACCAGCGTGATAACCGCTTTCAGGCGTTCTTCACCGTTGCACAGACCCGTAATCGCAAGACCAAGGCTCGTGCGACCAATCCGCAAAATCCGAAGTTGAAACTCCAGACGGTCCTCCAGACGAGAGACTTTGACAAAATCGGTTTCGATGTGAACGGTTGGGACGGATACATTCAACTCTTTAGGTAAACCGTTGAAAGACCAGCCAACTTTCTGTTCAAAGAAATGTTCGACCGTCAGGTTCAGCATTTCGAAATAGCGGGGATAAAACACAATCCCCGCCGGATCGCAGTGCTGAAACCGAACCGTCTGAACAGAGCAGTGAACCGGCTCACCCATCCGTTTGCCCTGCTGCAAACATCGGCCCGCCGCGCCAACGGGGGAAGCCGTAGCCGTTGATCATCACCACATCAATGGCCGCAGCACTGGCGGCAATGCCCTCGTCCAGGATCGCCTGCCCTTCGGACACCATAGCGCCCAAAATGCGATCCATGATTTCCTCGGCACTGAAATCCCGCTGTTTGATGCCGTTCTTGGCAGCCTCTTCAGCGATAATCTTGCTTACCAGCGGATCAGGTTCGCCCCGCCGCGCGCCTTCGGGATAATGATACCAGCCATCGCCGGTTTTCTGGCCAAAACGCCCCAGTTCACACAGCCGGTCCGCGATGGCCACATAGCGTTCCTTGGGGTCACGGGTCGGCGCACGCCGCTTGCGGGCGGCCCAGCCGATATCCAAGCCCGCCATATCCTGCATGGCGAAAATCCCCATGGGGAATCCATAGGCTTTCATGGCCGTATCCACCTCTTGCGGGGTGGCGCCGTCCTCGACCATATAGTCACATTCGCGCCGATAGGCGGACAGGATGCGATTGCCGATAAACCCGTCACAAACCCCCGCAGGCACCGCGATTTTGCCGAGCATTTTGCCCAGTGCAAACCCCGTGGCCAGCACATCATCCGCCACCTGATCGGGGCGCACGATTTCCAGCAGTTTCATCACATGGGCAGGTGAAAAGAAGTGCAATCCCAGCACCCGCGACGGATCGGAAACACTGGCGGCAATTTCATTCACATCAAGGTAGGATGTGTTGGTGGCAAGGATCGCATCGGGCCGTGTGGCGGCCTCGAGCGCTGCAAAAACCTGCTTTTTGACACCCATGTCTTCGAACACAGCCTCAATCACCAGATCCACATCTTCCAGCGCGTCATAACTGGTGGAGCCGATAAACCCTTGCAGCAACACCTCGCGTTTATCGGGGGAAATCAGCCCTCGCTTCACGCTGGCCATCAGCGTATCGGCCACACGGTCCTGCCCTGCTGCCAGTGCATCCGCGTCCCGTTCGATCATGGTAACCTGCAGGCCCGACAACAGCAGCGCAACTGCGATGCCAGCGCCCATTGTTCCGCCACCAATGACGCCCAGGTGATCCATCTTGCGCGGTGAAACACCCTTCAAGCTGTTGATCTTGCTTACAGATCGCTCTGCAAAAAAGATATGCCTTAAGGCCCCTGATTGTGGGTCCTCCATCAGATCGGTGAAAACCTGCCGCTCTACCGCCAGCGCTGCGACACCGTCCAGACGCACGGCTTCGCCCACCGCATCCACCGCCCGTACGACCGAGTTTTGACCCCGTGCTTTAGACACTAATTTCCCTGCAATCTCGCGCCATGCCTCGTCATCGGGAGCCTCTACAGGGGCGCGTTTCACCAAAGCCTCGGGCAGCGGTTGCCCGGCGATTTCGGTCGCAAAAGCAATGGCATCAGCACGCAAATCCCCGTCGGATTTCCGATCCGCCAGTCCGGTTTGCAAAGCCTCTGCCGCGCCGATCGGGCGGCCTGTTGCGACCATTTCCGCAGCCTTGGCCACGGGCACCACTCGGGGCAAACGCACCGTGCCACCCGCGCCGGGGATCAGACCCAAATGCACCTCTGGCACCCCCAGTTTCGCGCGGGCATCCACCATGCGGTAATGACAGCCAAGCGCCACTTCTAGCCCGCCACCAAGGGCGGTGCCGTGAATCGCTGCAACCCAAGGCTTTTGCGCGGCCTCGATCATCAAAACAACCTCGGGCAGACCCGGATCAGCCATCGGTTTGCCAAACTCGCTGATATCCGCCCCCGCCATAAAGGTGCGCCCCGCAGCGATCAGCACAATCGCCTTTACAGCGCTGTCTTTTTCGGTTTGCGCCACTGCATCCGCAATGCCGCTGCGCACGCCGTGGCCCAGCGCGTTAACCGGCGGATTGTCCACGGTGACAACCGCGATCCCGTCCAGAACCTCTATGTTTACGGCACTCATATCGCTGCTCCTTTAAATTGTGGCGTGGCAGGCGGGTGGGCGATCATACAACCGCATCCAGTGCAGTGCGCAGCTTGGCGACAGCCCCGTCCACATCATGTAATTTATCCAGCCCGAACAACCCCAAACGGAAGGATTTGTAATCCGCAGGTTCGTCACACATCAGCGGCACACCGGCTGCAATCTGCATACCTTGGGCGGCAAATTTGCTGCCGTTCTGGATGTCGGGATCATCGGTGTAAGACACCACAACCCCGGGTGCGCCGAACCCGTCGGCTGCAACACTGACGATGCCTTTTTCCGCCAGCAAAGCGCGAACCGCAGTCCCCAAAGCCAGTTGTTCATCGCGCACTTTGTCAAAACCATAGTCTTTGGTTTCAACCATCGTGTCGCGAAAGCTGCGCAGCGCGTCTGTGGGCATAGTCGCGTGATAGGCATGACCGCCGTTTTCATAGGCCTGCATGATCGAATACCATTTGCCCAGATCACAAGCGAAAGAGCTGCTTTGCGTTTCACCGATTTTGGCAAGCGCACGCGCGCCCATCATCACCAACCCGGCCGAGGGCGAAGCGCTCCAGCCTTTTTGCGGGGCCGAGATCAGAATATCCACGCCCGTGGCCTTCATATCCACCCATACACAACCCGACGCGATACAATCGAGCACAAACAAACCGCCATAGGCATGCACCGCTTCCGTCACCGCTTTGATATAATCGTCAGGCAGGATCATCCCGCTGGACGTTTCCACATGGGGGGCGAAAACGATGTCGGGCTGGTCAGCGGCAATTCTGGCCACGACCTCGTCAATCGGCGCAGGCGCAAAGGGTGCGGCGGGGGTATTTGCCACAGGGCGTGCCTTCATCACGGTTTCGGATTCAGGAATGCCGCCCGCTTCGAAAATCTGGGTCCAGCGATAGGAAAACCAGCCGTTGCGAATAACCATCGCCCGTTTGCCTGCTGCAAACTGACGGGCCACAGCCTCCATCCCATAGGTGCCACCACCCGGCACAATGGCCACGCCATCAGCGTTATAAACCTCTTTCAACATGCCGGAAATATCCAGCATCACCTTCTGAAAGGCCTTGCTCATGTGGTTCAAAGAGCGGTCGGTGAAGACCACTGAAAATTCCATCAAACCATCTGGGTCAACCTGGCTGTTCATCACTGTAATCCTTTTGCTATCCCGTTTCGCCGTAAGCTACGCCCCGCAGTCCAAAGCGCAAGCCTCTTTCCTACGTCACGACTTGGTAAAACGCCGCCTAGACAATTTGCGCGTCAAACCACCGGTCTGCCGCTTGGGCCAGTTCGGCGCGCAGGCGATGGACCTCACTACGGCAGGATTCCCCCTGCCAGTCGTCAGGGAAAAACCGCTGCGGAAGATCGGCGTGGCGCAACACCAAACGCCGCCATTGATGCACCAGCAGCACACGGATAACCGCCGCCTGCAAATCCGACACACCCGTGCCCGAACAGTGTCTTAGAACCTGCAGCAAAGCCGCATAATCCGCAGCAATATCAGCCACACCCAAGCGGTCTTTCACCCAGTCGGGAACAGGTCCGATAGTACCCGAAACCGTCAGCGCCTCGGCATCTTTGACGGGATGCGGGCTAAGGTAACAACGCCCGCCCAGACTGACTGCGCCGCCCGATGGCGGTTCTGCAACAGCCGTAGGCAATACCACCAAATGCCAGCCGTCCGCACCCCCCGCTTGGGGGGCATAAATCCGCGTGGTGGCAGGGCCGAACTCGGCCATTCCCTGCGCAGACAGGCGATAAAAACTCAGCCGCCCGCTCTTGCTGCGCGCGATCCAGCCGTCTTTGGTTAATCGGGACAGTGCCACACGAAACGCTTCGGGCTTCACGCCCATCTGTTCCGTCAACATCGCCAAAGTGGTCGAGGCAACCTTGCCCCCGCGCCCTACAACTCCGTCACCGAAAATCGTGATGATCACGGACCAAACCCGCATATGCCCAAGCCCGACCAATGCGTCGATTGCCTGCTTGCCCTGTGCGCTATCCTGTTCCATGGTCAGGATTATACCCAGAAAACGCCAGATCACCACGGGGAAGATATGACGCAAACCGCCTTTTCAACCGACGACGGCAAATCGCTGCTGCAAAGTGCCTTTGCCCCTTGGGTCCTCGCCCAAAATCTGACACCTGTGTCGTTCAGCCCGACACAAGCCCGTTTCACCCTGCCCGCAAATGACGATCTGGCGCTGCGCGGGGGGCCGGGTGCGGGTCTGATCTGCGGTCAGGCCATTGCCGCCGCTGCCGACACAGCCACCGTCATCGCGCTGGCAGGTGCCAACGGGCGGTTTCGCAATTGCACTACGGTTGACCTGTCCACCAATTTCCTGCGCCCGCTGCCCATGGGAGACACAAAAATCCTTGTAGATATCGAAAGCAACGGTCGAAAACTTGCCGTCTGCCGCATTGCCTTTTTCGCCGAAAACAGCTCAAAGCCCGCCGCTCTTTCAACCGCAACTTTCATGTATCTCGAAGACTGACGCACTACTCTTTTTGGGTCAAATATCCAAAAAACGCCGCAGCAAAAACAGGTCTATCAGGGTCGGTCCGCAACCACGTTTTCGATAATCCCGGCCAAAGCCTCTGGCCCATCCAATTGTAAGCGCACGGGCAGGGTAATCACCTTATGACGATAGCTTTTGGGCAGGCGCACGGCGTCTTTTTCCGTGGTTACCATCTGCGCACCCAAACCTTCGGCTTCCATCTCCATCCGCTTTAACAACGCGTCGGAAAGGGTCTCGTGGTCATCAAAAGACCGCGTCGCCACCACCTGCGCCCCTGTTCCGCGCAATGTATCAAAGAATTTGGCAGGCCGCCCGATCCCCGCAAAAGCAAAGGCCCGCAGGTCGTGCCACAACATGCCCGTTTCCAACGGCTCCAGCGCTGCGCGCAGATGGGGAAGACCCTTTAAATCCGGCCAGTTTTGCACAAAGCTGTGCTGGCCTGCCTCTGGCCCGATCGACAAGACCATATCCGCCTGCGCCAGACCGCTGGTCAGGGTTTGACGCAGCGGGCCTGCGGGCAGCACACGTCCGTTGCCAAAACCCACAGCCGCATCCACCACCACAATGGTAAAATCCTTCACCAGATCGGGGTTCTGCATGCCGTCATCCAGAATCAGCACATCCGCCCCCGCCGCTATCGCAGCCCGCGCACCGGCCAGACGATCCTTGGCCACCCAGCAAGGACCAAAAGCTGCCAGTAAAAGCGGTTCGTCGCCCACATCACTGGCGGTGTGATCCACTTCATCCACCAGAACAGGCCCGACGGCCTGCCCGCCGTAACCTTTGGACACCACATGGGGGCGCTTTCCCATTTCCGACAGCAGCGCCATCAAAGCAATCACCGTCGGGGTTTTTCCAGTGCCTCCGATGTTGATATTGCCAACACAAATCACCGGCACCGAAACCCGCGCATGTTTACCGCGCCTGACACGCCGTGCACCGGCGGCCTGCCAGATCAAAGACAGCGGCGCCAGCAGACGGGGCCAGATACCGGGTGCATTTTGTGGCTTAAACCAAAAGGCAGGGGGCCTCATAGGGGGGCACCCATCGGAATCAGATCCCACAAGACTTCGACCAAAGCATCGGTGGCATCTGCTCCTTCGGAACAGACCTGCCAGCCCGCATGGGCCATTTCCGCAGCACGGTCGGGTACGATCAACTCCCCCACCGCCTCGGCCAATGACGGCACGGTAGCCACTTCAATCGCGGCCCCTGCATCGCGCAGACGCAGGTAATTATCGGCGTAATTATCCACATGGGGGCCGTGAATAATCGCCGATCCCAATCCTGCGGCCTCTAGCGGAGTATGTCCGCCCCGTTCCACCAAAGACCCGCCCAGAAAGCACACGGCAGCCAGTTGATACCACAGCCCCAGTCCATCCACACCGCGGGCGATAATCACGTCAACGCGGGGGGGCAATTCGGCCAGATCGTCGCTGCATTTCCACACAAATCCTGCATCGTCACAGGCCTTTTGCACCTGCGCCACATCGGAAACCACCTCTGGCAACAGGATCAGCAACAGGCGGTGCGTGGTGCGCATGGCCAGACGATGGGCCGCCAGAACCTGCCCGATTTCCGCCCGCGCGACCTTGGCCGCCAGCCAGACCGGACGGCCATCCATTTGCCGCGAGAGGCGGGCGCGGCGGGCTTCGTCATGGGGCAAGGCAAGCGCCTCTTCGCACAAACGCCCCATAACCGAGGCTTCGGCCCCGAAACTGCGCACCGCCTGCGCGGTGGGTTCATCTGCGGTCAGAATCCGGCTGAAACTGTGCAGGGCAGATTTGGAAATACGCGGCAACCAGCGGAACTGCGGACCTGCGCTGGCCACATTGCCCAGATCAGCCAGCACAGACGGAATATCACGTTTGTTGGTATTGGTGTTAAGCACCGGCATCAACAGATCATCCGCCCAGACACACAGATCAGGCCGCCAATGGTCGAGAAACCGCTCGACTGCTGCCAGCTTATCCAAAGGTGCGTATTGATGTATGGTGTTTTCAGGCATCCGCATGGCAAAGACAAAGTCTTGAATGCGAAACCGTGTGGTGACCAGAAAAGTAATTTCCGGCATTTCGGCATGGATATGTCCGATCACCCCGATCAGATTAAGTGCGCCCTGCATGTCACTGACATGACACCAGATTAACAGACCTTCGGGACGGGTCAGTTCGGTTATGCCCTGACGTTCGGTTGCGCGGCTGGCATCCTCGTCCCCACGGGCAACCCGTCGGGCCAGCTCGTGCTGGACCAGCGGTTCTGTGATGCGCGCGGCGCTTCTGATCAGGGTTTCACCAAAGCTTTTGCTCGGCATGTGCGGCTCCGCCAGAGTTCATCTGAAAACCCGCATCCCGTGACGCAGGCAATTATCGGGGGGCGACCCTCGGGGTGTTCATCCGGTTTGAATTTAGGCCTTTGCACCCCGGCTTGCAATCACCCGATCACATGGGCCAGCAGGTCGGTGCGCAAGCCAGGGGCGCAGGCGATAATTCCTGCGGTTTTGGCACCGCGCGAATTATAGACGGGCACCGCCCCCAGCGTGTCAAAGACACTTGCCCCTGCTTCGGTGCAGATCAAATCGCCTGCGGCCACATCCCATTCCCAAGCGGGGCGAAAGGTGATCATCGCGTCGAACCGACCACTTGCCACCAGCGACAGGCGATAGGCCAGCGAGGCGCGAAAGTTGCGGCGGAACGGCGGGATCCCGCCACGCCAGTGTTTGGCGTCCATGGTGGGTTTGGCGACCAAAGCCTCCGCCAAGGCGATCCGTGTTTCGTCGCTCGGTGTGATGGGGGTGCCGTTCAGGGTCGCCCCGCCGCCCAAGGTGGCCGCAAAGGTCAGTTTCTTGGCAGGCATATGCACCACGGCCGCCGTCACAACACCGTTTTTGGCCACCGCAAGGGAGTGGGCAAAATTTTCATGACCCGCAATAAACGACCGCGTGCCGTCGATGGGATCAAGGATAAACACCTTTGCACTGTCCAGCCGTGCCAGATCGTCGGGGCTTTCTTCGGACAGCCAGCCATAATCAGGCCGCGCCGCCTGCAGGCGGGTTTCCAACATGCGGTTGATTTCCAGATCCGCCACCGAAACAGGCCCTTGTTCGCCCGCTTTATCCCAGTGGTCAGGGTCTTGCCGGAAATACTTCAGCGCAATGTCACCCGCGTCACCTGCCACGTCCAGCAACAGATCCAGATCACGCGCCGGCAATGGTCAGGCCTTCCACCAAAAGGCTGGGTACAACGCGGCTAAGATGGGCGCGGCCGTCATTGGCAGGGGTGATATTCATCAGCATATCCCGCAGGTTACCCGCCACAGTGCATTCATTGACCGGTCCGGTGATCACACCGTTTTCCACCCAGAAGCCGGAAGCCCCGCGGGAATAATCCCCCGTGTTGGGATTGATCGTCGACCCGATCATCGAGGTGATAACCAGACCCGTTCCCATCTGCGCAATCAGGTCTTCGCGGCTGGCGTCGCCCTGTGTCAGCACCAGATTTCCCACCGAAGGCGACGGCGGCGCAGACACTCCGCGACTGGCGTTGCCTGTGCTGTCCATGCCCAGTTTCCGTCCCGTCGCCAGATCAAGGGTCCAGCCCGTCAGGATACCGTCCTCAACCAGCGCCCGCTGGTTAACGGGCAGGCCTTCACCGTCAAACGGTCGGCTGCCGGCAACGCGGGGGCGGTGGGGGTTTTCGATTAGGGACAGGCCTTTGGGCAGAACCTGCTGGCCCAGCGCATCCTTTAGAAAGCTGGCGCCGCGCACAATGGCGGTGCCGTTGATCGCGCCCACCAGATGCCCGATCAGCGAGGCCGCGATCCGCTCGTCAAACAACACCGGATAGGCACCGGTCGGCGGCCGTGTGGCACCGGCCCGTGCCACCGCCCGCTCCCCTGCCAGCTGGCCGATGCTGCGCGCATCAGGCAGATCAGCGTAATGGCTGCGGGCTTCACCGTGGTAGTCCCGTTCCATTGCTGTGCCTTCGCCGGAAATCGCCACACAAGATGTGGAATAAGACCCCCGTTGATAACCGCCGCGAAAGCCGTTGCTGGTGGCCAGAAACAAAGATGTCTCGCTATAGCCGGACCCGGCACCCTGGGCCTGCGTCACGCCGTCAACCGCCAGTGCGGCGGCTTCGGCTTCCAGCGCCATCCGTTCCAGATCGGCAGGGGACGGGGCGGAACTGTCATCATAAAGATCAAGTACTGCCACATCCCAGTCTTGTGCCAACTGGTCGGGCGTTGCCAGACCGCAGGTCGGGTCTTCCGGCGCTTCGCGGGCCATGGCAACAGCCCGTTCGGCCATAGTGGCAATACTGGTGGCGCTGTCGTCGGAAATGGACACACAGGCCTGGCGCGCACCGCATAAAACCCGCAGCCCCAGATCCACCCCTTCGGATCGTTCTGCGTGTTCCAACGCGCCTGCGCGGACCTCGATCGAAATAGAGGTGCCGTCCATCACAAGCGTATCCGCCGCATCCGCGCCTGCGCGCTTTGCTGCCTTAAGTACCTGTTCCGCCAAATCTGACAATCTGCCTGTCATGCCTGCTCCGCCTGTAGAATTTTAGAAACCTCTAGAACAAACGGCAGGGCTGCAAAACCCTGCCGTTCCGTTTTACCCCAGAAAGCCTGTGTTACTGGATGCGTTGACCATTGGCCAGAATCGCACCGCCTTCTTTCATTTCAATCTTGGACACCAGATGATCCGCACCATCACCGCCCGGAACCGTGAACATGCCAGACATCATCTTGACCATCTGACCCTGTTGCTGGGGCACCAGACCCAGTGCAACCAGTTTGTCCAACAGACCAACGCCGCCTTTCAGATCAAGGTTCAACTCGCCCACAGGCATCGGCGGGAAGGAGGTGTTATTCACCACCGCAGAACCTGTACCGTTCAGTTTTGCCCCTGCCAGCTCCAGCGATACATCTTTGATTTCAACGCTCTCCACCTCTATCGGCATGGATTTCGCCTCTGTCGCGCTTAGCGCGTCAATCAGCCATTTCACTTGGGCGGTCAGGTCGATGTTCAGCAAAGCAGCTTCGCGCGGGAGTGACCCTGTGGGGTCAAACATCCCCCAAACCGTGTCAGACAGTTTCAACCCGTCAAACCCCAGTTGCAACCGCGCGGGCATCGCCGTATCGGCCTTTTTCAGCGGCATTTTCAGATGGGTGGTCATTGTTGCCATTTCCGCCGAAAACGGCGGCATCGGCATGTCCTTTAGCTTTGCGTTATAGGCCACATCCTGCGCAGTCCCGCCCATGTCAAACGTGCCGTCCTGCACTGTCAGCGTGCCAACCGTGCTGCCGCCTTTGGTGTCGATAATCATCGACATATCGGGTGTGTTCATATCCGTGGTGCCCGAAACCGACCCCATCGTGTAATTGACCAGCATATTGCGCGTGCCGTCAAACAACTGGTCCAGCGTTTCCTTGCTGATCGCGTCCATATCGAATTCCGCGGCCAGATCGCTGTAATTGCCTACCGTGGACATTTGCGTCTTACCGTCGTCCAGCGCATAGGTCACATCCAGATTCGCCACCTTGAAATCGCCCATATAGTGCAGCATCTCTGACCCAGAGCTGACCTGATGGCCTACGATATCACTGGCGTCGATATTCAAGGAAAACGCAGGCTCTGCCGATGACATCACAACCGTCAGCTTATCCGCCGACATATCATGATTGCGCGCACCTTTGACGCCGGACACAATGTGTTCGATCCCATCCGTGCGCAGCACCATATCCATCTTCGGCTGTTCCCCTTCGGGATCAATTTTGATGATAACTTCGTCGGGATAGCTGATGGAAACCTTACCACCGCCGATTTCTTCGGCTTTGATAAAGGCCAGCGTATAGCTGCCATGGGCGTCAGGCAGACCGATAACAACGTCTCGCCATTCTACCGTTGAACCGGACACATCTTTCGCCCCCGGCGCAACCGCCATTCCAGAGGCGCGCATCTCGTCAAAATATTCGTTAACGACCTCCTGCGCGAGATCTTGGGCAAAAACCGGTGTGCCAAAAGACGCCGTTGCCAGCACCACGGCGGACAGATGCTTATATGGGAATGACATGAAACCTCCAGAATTTTGTAAACGCATAATAGCTGACACGCAGGGAAAAACTATGGGATTCGGCGTGCTGGCGACAGCTTCTCATAAAAGCAAATTTGTTGCAATTTAGCGGTAGGGCAAGGGAGCAGCAGTGCTTTAGCGCACAAAAATCCGACAGCCAGCAAAGCCGCCGAACATCCGCGCCTTACAACATGCGGATCACGTCCCGATCAATCGACAACATATAGCCCTTGCGACTGATGTTTTTGATCAACAGATGGGACACCATCTGGTTGCCCAACTGGTCGCGCAGGCGTTTGATACGGGTGGCACCTGCGGCTTCTTCGCAATCAACGGCGTTTTTGCCTGAAATCATCGCCTCCAGCTCTGCGCCGGTAACAACCTCGTCGTCCAGTCGGGCCTCACACAACACAGACAGGGTTTCGCAGATGCTTTCGGTCAACTCGAATTCCATGTTGTTGATATAAACCACCCGTTCATCCCGACTGACGATCAGGCTGGTGATGTGGATGCCGAATTGTTCAATTTCATCCAAACGGCGGGACAGGCCGTAGTTGGTGAACAAAAAGTAAAGCGCAGACAGCAACAAGGCCGAGGCCAGCAGCAACAGGATAAAAATGATCAGACGATAGCTTTGCAGCACATCCGCAAAGGCTGTGCCCGATTGGGCCAGAACCTCAAGCAGTTTGATCTGCTCGCCGGTGGTCAGCGCATCGTTTTCCGCAAAAATCCGCGCCACACGGTCATTGAACGCATTGGCATCAGGCAACGCCATAAACAGCACAACTGCCGTGACAAGGATCAGCACCAGAACCAGCACAGACCCCGACACCACAACATTGCGCGGCTTCAAGCGGGACAGAAATGTCCGTGGCTTGGCTTTCGGGTTAGTATCTAAGGAAGAATTGTCCGGCATTGCCCCGTCTCTGTTGCAGCCCGCGTTGATCGAATGTGGAGACGACCCGAAGCAATGTCCAGCCGTCCGATGCAATACGGCGGCTGACGGCCTGTGCGGCCCGTTGCGGATTGCGACAAGCGCCGCCCCCCAATTGGATCACCCCATAATGCAATTCCAGCGACCCCGAGACAGAGCGCTTTGCTTTATAGTCGGCGTAACAACTGTCTTGCGCCACTGCCATATGGGCAGAGGCCACAAAAGCCAGCAGCAAAGCCACTATCCGAATTTTGAATGCGTGTTTCATAGGCAGATATCTGCGCAATCCTGTCTTGTAATACAATATCAAAGGCAGTTTTGCCCGTTGTTATCCCATAACACGGCGGTGTTTTTGTCTGACACAGCGGTTTGGCGCAAATTTGGGACATGCCGCGATGCACCCCTGCACCGCACAACCCGTTTAAAGGAAAAACGCCATGTTTCGCAAACTTACCCTGACCAGCATTCTCGCTTTTGCCCTTGTTGCAGCGCCACTGACCGCACCTGCCGCCTTCGCCAGAGACAACGGAGACCGTTTGTTGATCGGTCTGGCAGCCTTGGGTGTCCTGGGTGCCATTGCCCATGAAAGCAATAAATCCAGTTCCAGCCACTCCTACAGACAGCCCGTCTATGTGCATCCCAGACCGCAGCCGCGCATCCACCATGTGCGCCCTCCGCACCATTCCGCCGTGCCCCCAAGACAGTGTCTGCGCCAGAAATGGACTCGTGGCGGCTGGGTTCGGTTCTATAATCAGGCCTGTGTGAACCAATACCGCCCTATTGCACGCGGTGGTCATTATCGTCGCTAAATCAATAGAATAGCGCACGACATTCACAAAGTTGGCCACAAAACCGGCGGCACCCACAGGTGTCGCCGCTTTTGTTTGGGTTGCAATAAGGCCCAAGGCACGGCACCAACAAACCATGATAGATACAGACATCGAACCGACCCTGCGCCAGTCCCGGAATATCCTGCGAATCGCGGGCGTGGATGAGGTTGGCCGCGGCCCGTGGGCCGGCCCCGTCACCGCCTGCGCAGTGGTGCTGGACCCGCTGAACATTCCAGAGGGATTGAACGATTCCAAAAAGCTATCCGCCAAACGGCGCGATCTTCTGTTCGACCAGATCCTTGCCACAGCAGATGTGGGCATCGCCCATGTCAGTGTTGAAGATATCGACCGGATCAACATCCTTCAGGCCTCGTTACTGGCGATGAAAAATGCCCTTGGCGCGCTGTCAGCCCCGCCCGAATTCGCATTGATCGACGGCAACAAGACCCCGCCCGATATGCCCTGCCCGTCGGAATGCCTGATCAAAGGGGACGGGCGCTGCCTGTCCATTGCGGCGGCCTCCATTGTGGCAAAAGTGACGCGGGACCGGATAATGGTTGCACTATCGCAACAGTTCCCCGGCTACGGTTGGGAAACCAACGCCGGATATGGTACAAAGGCCCACTCCGAGGGGTTGGCAGCCCTTGGCGTGACACAACATCATCGGCGCTCTTTCAAACCAATCCACAACATCTTGTGTTCATAAGGCTGCCTCAAAAACGTCTTATTCTTGCCATCGAATAAAATTGACCTCGAATCCAGAATGACTCATTCTAGGGACAACGACGTGAAAATCACGCGATGACGAGGCAGTAAAATGACGAACAGTACACCTACCAACGGCGGGGATTCCCTGCCGCTGAACCAGATTTTGTCTGGTGATTGCATTGAAACAATGGACGCTCTTCCCGAGAATTCCGTTGATCTTATCTTCGCAGATCCCCCCTACAACCTTCAATTAAAAGGCGAATTACACCGCCCGGACAATTCCAAAGTGGACGCAGTTGACGATCACTGGGACCAGTTCGCCAGCTTCAAAGTCTATGACGACTTTTCCCGCGAATGGCTGCGCGCTGCACGTCGCATCCTGAAACCGAACGGCGCGATCTGGGTGATCGGTTCGTATCACAACATCTTTCGCGTTGGTGCCTGTTTGCAGGACGCAGGCTATTGGATCATGAACGATGTGGTCTGGCGCAAGTCCAATCCGATGCCCAATTTTCGCGGCATGCGGCTGACAAATGCCCATGAAACCATGATCTGGGCAACCAAGTCGGAAAAATCAAAACCCACCTTCAATTACGAAGCCCTGAAGGCTTTGAACGACGGTGTGCAGATGCGGTCTGACTGGGTGTTGCCAATTTGTAACGGACACGAGCGTCTGAAAGACGCCGCGGGCAACAAAGCCCATCCGACGCAAAAACCCGAAAGCCTGCTGCACCGCGTGCTGATCGGATCGACCAATGTGGGTGATGTTGTTCTGGACCCGTTCTTTGGCACAGGCACCACGGGTGCTGTCGCGAAAAAACTGGGCCGCAACTTCATCGGCATCGAACGGGAAGAAGCCTACCGCGAGGTGGCCGAAAAACGGATCGCAGACATTCGTAAATTCGACAATCAATCGCTGGAAGTGTCTACATCCAAACGGGCCGCACCACGCGTTCCTTTCGGCCAGTTGGTCGAACGGGGCATGTTGAACCCGGGCGAAAAGCTATACGCATTGAACGGACGGCACACCGCCAAAGTTCGTGCTGACGGCACGCTGATCGGCAATGATTGCAAAGGTTCGATCCACCAGGTCGGTGCCGCCCTTGAAGGAGCACCATCCTGTAACGGCTGGACATATTGGGGCTTTCGCAAAGAGGGCAAGACCATGCCCATCGACTTGCTCAGAGAACAAATCCGCGCCGAAATGACAGCATAAAAAGTTTACCGCCGACGTTCGGGGCCGCCCCCGAGCGCGAAGCCTGACTAGCCCTGCCCTTGTGGCAGGGCCTTTTTTTGTGTGGTGAGCTGGTTAGGGGGGCCGTGTAGAAATCCGATAAAACAGTTGGTTATCCGACGATCTTTGCCCGCAGACTTAACCAGACAGACCGCAAAATCGTCCGCCAGCCAAAACGGGACCGCACCAGCGCCGTCATCTCATGTTCGGACAGACGTGCAAGCCGCCGCACGGATTTATCCCAACGGGCGGGCGAATAGCCGGCAATGCGTTGGTTCATCATAAACCCGAATTTGTAATCCCGCTGGAATTCCCGCCGCGCCGCTGTTTCATAGCGTTTCAGCGCTTTTCTATCCCCGCCCAGATGGGCCGTGATCTCTACACCCAGCAATCGCCCGAAAGTAATCGCCATTCGGATTCCTTCACCCACGGTCGGGCTGGCGAAATTGGCCGCATCCCCAGTGCGCACCACATTGCCAAACACCAGTTCAGGGTCATAGGCCACAGAGGGAATAATCCCCGCATTCACGTCATAATCATCAGGGATTTCAATGCCGTATCGGGCGGCATGACCACCCTCCTGAAAGGCGTCCATCACCTGTCTGGGGGTCAGATCCGTATCGGGGTTGATCACCCCAACCCCCAAACGCAAGCGGTTGTTGGCGGTTGGAAAAATCCAGCCGTAACCTGTCAGCGCGGTCGCCCCGACAAATAAAACAGCACGGTTTTGCGCAAAATCACCACGGGGGAATTCATATTCGATGCCCACGCCTATCCGATCGGGCTTTTGCCCCAGACCAAGACTTTCCAACACCGCAGATTGCCAGCCGGATGCGTCAATCACCATGCGGGACAGAACGCTAAAGCTGCCCCGTTCGCGGGACCGGATTTCAGACAGGAACTGGCCGTCTTCCTGTTCGCGGCACCCCAGAAACTTCGCGCCCGTCATCAATTCGCTGCGTTTTCCATCCGACAGGCTGGCCAGATGCTGATAAACGCCAGTCACATCCATCACCGCCATTTTGTCGTCTTGCACCGCAAAGCGCGCCTCAGCCGAATCCGAAAAGAAATCGAGCTGGTCGATCACCTGATACAGATTTTCTGGAATGCCCAGCGCCCGCATATCCCGTTGCCATGTGCCACCGCTGGTGCGCACGGGCAGGCCGATTTCGGCGTCCTGATGCACGACAATACTGTGAATATCATCCCCGAGATGGGACGCCACCGACAGCCCCGCAGGGCCGCCGCCAACAATCAACACGTCACAAGCTATAGTGTCAGTCAGCATCTAAACCCAGAAGATCAAACACAATTTCAGGCACTTCTTCGGGTGCTCCAGCCAAAGCATCAGCTTCGGACTGACGCAATTCATCCGGTTCGCCGTAGCCCCATAGCGCGCCGACACTTGGAATATCGTTGTTGCGCGCGCCAAAGATGTCGAACCGTCGATCCCCGATCATCACCGATTGGGCAGGATCGGCACCGGTTTCATCCAGCGCGAATTTCAGCAGGTCGGTTTTATCCGCATTGGTGCCGTCCAGTTCAGACCCGAACAGCCGTTCCACATGGGCGTGAATACCAAAATGTTCGATGATTTCCTGCGCGTAGATATGGGGTTTGCTGGTGGCCACATAGATTTTGGCGTCCACCTGATGCAGCGCGTCAAACATTTCACCCACACCGTCATAGACATCGGCCATATACATACCGTCATCTGTGTAAAAACTGCGATAATGGTCCACGGCCTCTTGCAGATCGGCCCCCGGGCCAAGCAGCACGTCAAAGCTGTTCCACAGGGGCGGGCCAATGCACCACGTCAGGTCGTCCGCGTGGGGAATATCGGCCATGCCCATCTCTTTCAGCGCGTGCTGGATGGCGAGGGTGATTCCCTCTTTGGGATCAATCAACGTCCCGTCGAGATCGAAGAATAATGTAAGCATGAAAGCCCCCGTCGCTGATGGTGTTGCCAGCGTTATCGGTAAATTTGCACCGAAATACCACCGAATAGCGCGGGGGGTTCACCGAAAGGTGAAAATCAAGGGGATCAGTCGTAAAACGGGGTGACTTGGGCGACGATAACCGAATTTTCATCCAAGGCCCGTTGCATCAGGCCCTCTTCGTCTTCGTTGATGTCATGTCCTTCGGCGCGGCGTTCGGCCAAGGTGCCATAGCCCGATACATCCAGCGGTGCCATATCGGCCTGCTTCAGGATGGCCACGGTTTCGCGCACGGCTTCGGCTTCGTCTATGCCGCTGGCAAAACACATCAGGGCAGCACCTGTTGCGTTTTTGGGCAGGCCATCGCCGTCGCTGCGGCCCACTTCGACCAGCAGGGTAAAGACTTGTTGTTTGGAATCCGGTTTTGCCACGACTCTTGCCTTTGTTGGCGCACCACATCAGGCAGTGCGCCGTTTCTGTTAACCGATGGCTTAGTCGCGCAGCAGTTCGTTGATGGAGGTTTTGGAGCGTGTTTGCGCGTCCACCCGCTTCACGATCACGGCGCAATACAGGTTCACACCGTTCTTGGAGGGCATGGAGCCGGACACAACAACCGAGCCTGCCGGCACTTCGCCGTACATGACTTCGCCGGTTTCGCGGTCCAGAATTTTGGTGGACTGGCCGATGAAAACACCCATCCCCAGAACAGACCCTTCGCGGATGATACAGCCTTCGACAACTTCGGAACGTGCGCCGATGAAGCAGTTGTCTTCAATAATAGTCGGCCCGGCCTGCATGGGTTCCAGCACGCCGCCGATGCCAACGCCGCCCGACAGATGGACGTTTTTGCCGATCTGCGCACAACTGCCAACGGTGGCCCAAGTGTCAACCATGGTGCCTGTATCCACATAAGCGCCCAGGTTTACGAAAGACGGCATCAGCACCACGCCCGGTGCCACATAGGCAGATTTACGCACGATGCAGTTGGGAACAGCACGGAAACCGGCCTGTTTCCATTCATCATCGCCCCAGCCTTTGAATTTGCTGTCGACTTTATCCCACCAGCTGGACCCTTGTGGCCCGCCGTCTTGTTGTTCCATATCCTTCAGGCGGAAGCCCAGCAAAACCGCCTTTTTCGCCCATTGGTTTACATGCCAGTCGCCGTTGTCCTGACGTTCGGCCACACGCAGTTTACCGCTGTCCAAAGCGTTCAATGTCGACTCAATTGCGTCACGGGTTTCGCCTGTTGTGGCGGGCGTAATTGTGTCACGTGACTCCCATGCGGCTTCGATTGCGGATTCAAGCTGTGCGTTTGACATGTCGGTTTTCCGTTTTGATGGTCTCAAGTTCCATGGCGCTATACCGTTTAAGCGTCCGTCGCACAATCACCCATAGGGCACCCATAAGGGCAGAGTCATCCAAAGGGATCTTCAGACAGGTTTCCGCCGCAGACCAGAACCGCAACTTTTTCGCCTTTTGCAGGGGTATAGGCCCCGCACATCAGTGCAGACAGGGCGGTTGCGCCTGCGGGTTCAACCAGTTGACGGGTCTCTTTCCACAAGGCGACCTGCGCAGCAGAAATCGCCTCATCCGGCACCAGAACGCTGTGAACCTGTGTTTCTAGGGCCAAATCGAAACAAATCTGCCCGATTTTTCCCGCCCCCAGCGCATTGGCCGCAACGCCGCTGACATCCACTTGCCTAGGTTCCCCCGCCGCCAAAGCCGCGTTCAGGGTCGGCGCAAGGGCGGGTTCCACCGCCACAATTTTGCGCCCCGATCCCCGCCCTGAATTCAGCCCCGAATTCAGCCAGGCCATTGCGCCCGCGATCAATCCGCCGCCGCCCACGGCGATCAGAACAGTGTCTGCTTCAAGACCCTGATCTTCCCACTCGGCCATCACAGTGCCTTGGCCTGCCACGGTCGGCTTTGCGTCATATGCGTGCACCTGCATGGCGCCTGTGTCCTGTTCATAGGCCTGCGCCGCAGTCAGCGCATTGGCGTAAACCCCGCTCACCACTTGTAAATCCGCGCCGCAGCGTTCAATCAGGGCAATCTTTGCAGGGCCTGCCAGTTCGGGCACAAATATCTTGGCCTTATGCCCCAGTTTCTGCGCCGCAAAAGCCACCGCCGCCCCGTGGTTCCCGCCCGATGCGGCCACCAGACCTGCCTGTGGCACATCCAGTGACAGCAGCGTGTTAAACGCACCGCGCGCCTTGAAACTGCCAGTGTGCTGCATCTGTTCCAGCTTTAACGCGATGGGATAACTCAGCCCGAAACCGTTAAACTGCACCACAGGCGTGCGCACAATATGGGGGGCCACGCGCTGATGCGCGGCTTCGATTTCCGATTGCCAATTCATAACGATAGTCTTCCCGATTTCTTGACCTGACACGGCCGTTGCAAAACGCTAGACGACAGGCAATGCTGGTGCAACCACAGAACCAAAGGGCTTTATCAATGGCAAGAAAACAAAAGACATTTCCAAACGCAGAAGACGACATTCGCAAAGCAGCAGGCGTGCCTGACACGCCGCAAACGCGGTCTCCGGCCTATCGACTGGCTTTTGCCGACGATGATTTCTTGTGCCGCGATGAATTGCGCGCCACGCGAATCCAGTTGGAAATGCTCAAACCTGAACTGGTGCTGGCGGAAAAAGGTATCGAAAGCACCGTTGTCATGTTTGGCGGCGCGCGGATTCCCGAGCCCGCAAACAAGGACAAAGCCCGCACCAAGACCCTGTCCGAACTGTCAAAATACTATGACCAGGCCCGCGAATTTGCCCGCCTGATGACCATCAAAAGTATGGAAAGCTATGGCCGCGAAAACGTGATTGTCACAGGCGGCGGACCCGGCGTGATGGAGGCAGGCAACCGCGGTGCCACCGATGCTGGCGGCGCGTCCATGTCGCTGAACATCGTCTTGCCCCACGAACAGGCGCCCAACGAATATTGCACCCCTGATCTGTGCTTTAACTTTCACTATTTTGCCACGCGGAAAATCCACTTCCTGATGCGCGCCAAGGCGATCACCGTGTTTCCGGGCGGGTTCGGCACCCTGGACGAATTGTTCGAAACCCTGACCCTGATCCAGACAGGCCGCATGGAACGGATGCCCGTGTTGTTGTTTGGTGAATCCTTCTGGCGGTCCATCATCAACTGGGAGGTTCTGGCCGAGGCCGGTACAATTTCCGCCGATGATATCGAACTGTTCAACTTTGTGGAAACCGCTGCCGAAGCGGTGTCGATCATCGAGAACTTCAAACGCTAAACAGCTTTACAGCGCGCTGATACCGCGCTGTAAACGCTTAATATTCGTTCATGGTCATCAGTTCGTATTCTGCAACCTGATCACCATCCTGATTGATCAAAAGAACATGCCAACGCACCTCGCCGTAATCATCATTGCGGCGGGTTTTATGGCCTACCGTCAGTTGCACCTTGATGCTGTCATCGGGGCTGACGGGTTTTTGAAACCGCAGTGCGTTCAGACCCGTATTGGCCAAAACCGGACCCGGATCGGGCTGCACAAACAGCCCCGCCGCAAAGGACAGCAACAAATAACCATGGGCCACGCGCCCCGGAAAGAACGGATTGGCGCGGGCGGCGGTGTCATCCATATGGGCATAAAACGTGTCACCCGTGAAATGGGCGAAGGTTTCGATGTCTTCCAGTGTCACAATCCGCGGCTCTGTTTCCAATGTATCGCCAAGCTGTAAGGCGTTGAAACCAAGGGTAAACGGGTGGCGATCAAGGGTCTGTTTCGGTGCGCCCGGAACCCAGGTTTGCGCCACAGCGGACAGGATTTCAGGACTGCCCTGAACCGCCGTGCGCTGCATATAGTGCATCACACCGCGCACGCCGCCCAACTCCTCTCCGCCGCCAGCCCGTCCGGGGCCGCCGTGTACCATATGGGGCAGCGGCGATCCGTGGCCTGTGCTTTCGCCCATGCTGTCGCGATTGTTGAAATACAGCCGTCCATGGTAAGCCGCTGATTTCACCGCCATTTCCGCTGCGAACTTTGGATCACGGGTCACAACCGAAGCCACCAGCGACCCGCCACCACGATTGATCAACGCCGCCGCATGATTGGCATCGCGGTAGCCCAGAACGGTGGACACAGGGCCAAAAGCCTCGGTCCCGTGAATGTGCTTTGCAGCATCGGCATCTTGGGCGCGGTACAGACGCGGGGCCATAAAGGCACCCTGTTCAGGATCAACACCCAACGGCGCAAACAGGCCATCGCCACAGATCAAATCCGCTTCGGACGCGATCAAATCCGACTTCGCCAAAACATCCGCCTTTTGCGCGCGCGACACCAGCGCGCCCATGCCGACATCAGGCAAACGGGGATCGCCTACCGTGATCCGACCCAGCCCCGCCGCCAGCGCATCACACAGTTCCCGCGTCACAGCTTCAGGCGCAAAAATCCGGCGGATTGCCGTGCATTTTTGCCCTGCTTTGGTGGTCATCTCGGTCAGAACCTCTTTCACAAAAAGATCAAATTCGGGCGATCCAACCCCTGCATCCGGCCCCAGAACCGAGGCGTTCAGACTGTCCTGTTCCGCCGTAAACCGCACCGAATTGCGCAGAATATTCGGCGTGCTGCGCAGCATCAGCGCCGTGCTGGCAGAGCCGGTAAAACTGACCACATCCTGACAGTCCAGCAAGTCCAGCAGGTTGCCCGTAGACCCTGAAATCAACTGCACTGCGCCGTCAGGAAACAGCTCGCTATCAAGGATCATCCGCACGCAGGCCGCTGCCACCTGACTGGTGGCCGTGGCGGGTTTCACGATGCAGGGCACCCCTGCCAACAGACTAGGCGCCAGCTTTTCCAGCATCCCCCAAACAGGGAAGTTATACGCGTTAATGTGAACCGCAACCCCTTGTAATGGTGTACAAATATGCAATCCCTGAAAACTGCCATTTCGGGAAAGCTGTTCGACTTCTCCGTCCAGATAGATCTGCGCATCCGGCAATTCCCGCCGCCCTTTGGCCGAAAAAACATAGACGGTTCCGATCCCCCCATCCACGTCGATTTTATGATCTGACAGGGTGCCGCCGGTGTCATAAGACAGCTCGTACAGCTCTTGTTTTCGGGTGCCGAGATAGGTCGCCAGATCCTTTAACTTGTAGGCGCGATCGTGAAAGGTCATCTCCCGCAGGGCAGGCCCGCCATGCTTAATCGCGAACTCGCGGGCGGCGGCCATGTCCAAACCTGCATGACCACACAGCGCAACGGGCTGCCCCGTGACCGCGCTTTTGATCTGTGCTGCGTCTTTTGCGGGCGAAATCCATTGCCCGCCGATAAAACTGTTCACCTCGATCAAGGTCATTAAAGGAATCCTTTCGCGTTTATTGGCCCCATGTTTCCACATGCGCCCGAACGGCCGAGCAAGGGTCTGATCAAGACCCTTTTTAACGGGTTTTTAACTGTGAAATTCGTCAGAAAAGTTTGACCTTTAGCCGTTTATATTGCAATGTTTTTCTTAATAATTTCAGTAGGATCAGCTTGGATGAGTATCACTGAACAACAGCGCGCCGAGAAAAGTGCCGCAGCGATGAGCGCCAATGACAAAGCCTCGGCATTTCTGGGGATTTCACTGGTTTCTGTCGGTCCCGGCGTGGCAAAAATGCAGATGCTGGTGAGCGAAAATCACTGCAACGGCCACGGCATTTGCCACGGCGGGTTTATCTTTACGCTGGCGGACAGTTGCTTTGCTTTTGCCTGCAACAGCTACAACCAATCTACCGTCGCGCAGCACAATACAATTTCTTATGTGGCGGCCGGAAAACTGGGCGATCTGCTTACAGCCGAAGCGCAGGAAATCAGTCGCAGCGGGCGCAGCGGCATTTACGATGTGCTGGTGAAAAATGATGCGGGAGACATCATTGCCAGTTTTCGCGGCTGTTCACGCACAATCAAGGGACAGAATTTTCAGGAATGATATCCTGACTGGGAGGAACCATGAAAGACCTGACACCAGCGCGGGCGGATCTTGATCCGATCGAAATCGCCTCGCGGGATGAAATCAGTGCAGTGCAACTGGAACGGATGCGCAAGACCCTGCACCACGCCTATACGAATGTTCCGTTTTATCGCAAATCCTTTGACGCTGCGGGTGTGCATCCCGATGATCTGAAAACCCTGTCCGATTTGTCAAAATTCCCTTTCACCGTGAAATCCGACCTGCGTGACAACTATCCCTTTGGCATGTTCGCAGTGCCGCAAAATCAGGTGGCGCGGGTGCATGCGTCTTCGGGCACCACAGGCAAGCCGACGGTTGTGGGATACACTGCGGGGGATATTGAAAACTGGGCCAATCTTGTGGCGCGGTCCATGCGGGCCAGCGGGACAAAACGCGGTGATATTGTGCATATCGCCTATGGTTACGGGCTGTTTACCGGCGGTTTGGGTGCGCATTACGGGGCAGAAAAACTCGGCTGCACCGTCATTCCTGTGGGTGGCGGGATGACCGCGCGGCAGTTGACCCTGATTCAGGATTTCAAACCGACCACCATCATGGTCACGCCGTCCTATATGCTGAACATCATGGAGGCGTTTCAGGCCGAGGGCATTGATCCGCGCGACACCTCGCTTGAAGTGGGGATTTTCGGCGCCGAGCCGTGGACAAACGCCATGCGCACCGAGGTTGAAACCGCTTTTGACATGCACGCCGTTGATATCTACGGATTATCCGAGGTGATGGGACCGGGTGTGGCTAATGAATGTGTGGAAACCAAAGACGGTTTGCACATCTGGGAGGATCATTTTTTCCCCGAAATCATCAATGCCGCAACAGGTGAACCTGTCTCTGATGGTGAAGAAGGCGAACTGGTTTTCACCACCCTGACCAAAGAGGCTTTGCCGATCATCCGCTATCGCACACGGGATTTGACGCGGCTTTTACCTGGAACCGCGCGATCCATGCGGCGGATGGAAAAAATCACCGGGCGCAGCGATGATATGATGATTTTGCGCGGTGTAAACGTGTTCCCAACCCAAATCGAAGAACAGCTTTTGGCGACCAAAGGACTGGCCCCCCATTACCAGATCGAACTGTTCAAAGACGGGCGGATGGATGCCATGGCGGTGACGGTTGAACTGGCGGATCGCAGCGGGGATCGGGTGGAACTGGCCCGCGAACTGGCGGGGCGGATCAAAGATGTGGTGGGAGTTTCCGCCAAAATCAATGTGGGCGATCCTGGCACTGCGCCCCGATCCGAAGGCAAGGCGCAGCGGGTTATCGACAAACGGTAACGCTGCTATTCATCGTAATTAATCACCAGCTTTTCGGAAACGGGAACCGACTGGCAGGTAAGGATATAACCGCGCGCGACCTCGAAATCTTCAAGGGCGTAATTGGCGAGCATCTCGACCTCGCCCTCTGAAACCTTGGCCCGACAGGTGGAACACACCCCCGCGCGGCAGGCAAAGGGCGCACCCAAATTTGCGTCGATTGCCGCCTGCAAGACGGTTGTGCCATCCAGCGGAAATTCGATCGAGCGCGCGGTTCCGTCGATGGTGATGGTGGCTTGCACTGTATTTGCAGAAACGGCGGCCAGCTTTTTCATGACCTTGCGACTGACCTGCCCCTGTTGTGCAGAGGCGAACAATTCGTATTTTATCTGATCCTTGCCCATGCAGTGGCTTTGCAAGGCCGCGGAAATTTCCGCCATCATCGGTTCGGGACCACAGATAAACGCCTGATCCATCGTCCCGATATCCACCCAAGCCGCAAACAGATCGTCACATTTTTGCCCGTCCAGACGCCCTGTAAAAAGGTCAATATCCTGCGCATCCTGCTTCAGAATATGCACCACGCTAAAGCGCCCCATATTGCTGTTTTTCAGGTCTTCCAGCTCTTCGCGGAACATCACGGAATTAAGGTTTCTATTGGCATAAACCAGCGTCATCGTTGACAAAGGCTCGGCTTTTAGTGTGGTTTTGATCAGGGACAGGATCGGGGTGATACCTGACCCGACCGCGAACATGATATAGTTTTTCTGCGCCAAATCGTTCAGCGGCACATGAAAATTGCCCATGGGCGGCAGGGCGTACAGCGTATCGCCAACCCCCAGTTCGCTGTTGGCCCAAGTGGAAAAACAGCCCCCTTCAACCCGTTTGATACCCACCTGCAAGACACCGTCAGACGGTGAATTGCACAGGGAATAGGACCGCCGCAAATCGACCCCGTCAAAAGTTCTGGCGAACGTCAGGTATTGGCCTTGGGTGAAATCAAACGCCGTGCCGTCCTTTGGTTTCAGGCTGACAACCACCGCATCGCGGGTGGTTTTGCGCAGGTCGGTGACCGTTAGTTCGTGAAAATCCACCATCAATCAGACCCTAAATACACTTGAAGTAATCGAACGGTTCCAGACAGGATTTGCACCGCCATGCGGCCTTGCACGGGGTGGACCCGAACTGGCTGATTTTTTCCGTCTGTTGTGATCCGCATTGGGGGCAACACTGTGGCCCGCCCGCTGCCGAGGGCGGTGCGATGCCGTAGTTTTGCAGTTTTTGCCGCCCCGAGCGTGTCAGCCAGTCGGTTGTCCAAGGCGGCGCGAGTTGCATTTTGATTGTGATGTTTTCCACACCCTTCGCCCGCAAGGCGGTCTGGATATCCAGGCTGATCACCGCAGTTGCCGGGCAGCCCGAATAGGTTGGCGTCACGGTGACAATCACGCCGTCACCGTCCTGTACCACATCACGCACAATCCCCAAATCTGTGACCGAGATGACGGGAATTTCGGGGTCGGGTACATCTCCGAGCCATTCCCAGATTTGGGCGACATCCGGTTTTTCGCACACAGCTATCACCACCTTGCCCCGGGATAGGCCCGCTGCAAGAACTGCATTTCCGCCAGTAAGAACCCCAGATGTTCGGAATGCCGCCCCGATTTACCGCCAAGATGGGCAAAATCATCTTCAGGGATCACCAGATTGCCCTGTTCAAACGCTGCCCGTAGGGTTTGATCCCATTCAAAGCGCAGCGTCGCCGGATCAGGAACGATGCCGCTCAAGGACGCTTCCACCCCGTCACCTACAAACATTTCCCCCGTGTAAGGCCACAGAATATCCAGCGCATCCTGCATCCGTTTGTGGCTTTCGGCGGTGCCATCCCCAAGCCGGATCACCAGATCGCGCGAGCGGTCCAGATGATAACTGACCTCTTTGAGTGACTTCTGAGCAATCGCCGAAACGCGCACGTCCGAGGAATCTGCCAGACCTATCAGCATCCCCTTGTGCCAGGCATCAAACAGGAACTGGCGCATCAGCGTATGGGCGAAATCCTGATTGGGGCGCTCCACCAGCAGCAGGTTATGGAAATCAAAGGCATCGCGCAGATAGGCCAGATCATCGGCGCTGCGACCTTTGTTTTCCACCTCGGCTGCCAGCCCCAGCCACAGTTGCGTCTGGCCGATCAGATCCAGCGCGATATTGGCCATGGCGATGTCTTCTTCCAGCATCGGGCCGCGTCCGCACCATTCAGACACGCGATGCCCAAGGATCAACGTGCTGTCGCCCATGCGCAAAAGGAAACGGAACAAGGCGTCGTTCTGGTCCATCACATGGGTCCAACGTCGTCGGGAATGTCGAAAAACGTGGGGTGGCGGTAAACTTTATCGTTGGCGGGTTCAAACAGCGGGCCTTTTTCGCCGGGGGCGCTGGCGGTGATGTCCACCGCTTTTACCACCCAGATCGACACGCCCTCATTGCGCCGCGTATAGACGTCGCGGGCGTTGTTGATGGCCATTTCCGCGTCTGGCGCGTGCAGGCTGCCGACGTGACGGTGGGACATGCCGTGCTGGCCGCGAATGAACACCTCCCAAAGTGGAAATTCCTTGCTCATGCCAATTACTCCGCCGCCAGATGTCTGGCTTGTTTCGCCGCATGGGCCATCAAACCGTCGCGCACCCAAGCGCCGTCTTCCCAGGCTTTGACCCGTGCGCCAAGCCGTTCGCGGTTGCAGGGGCCGTTGCCTTTCAGCACCTGATAAAACTCATCCCAATCGGGTTGGGAAAAGTCATAGCCGCCCTTTTCATCATTCCATTTCAGGTTTTCATCGGGCACCTTCAGCCCCAGATAATCCGCTTGCGGCGCGGTTTGATCAACGAACTTCTGGCGCAATTCATCGTTGCTGTTCATCTTGATCCGCCACGCCATGGATTGCGCGGAATGGACGCTGTCCTTGTCGGACGGGCCGAACATCATCAGCGAGGGATACCAAAAACGATCCAGCGCATCCTGCGCCATGCGTTTTTGCGCGTCAGAGCCGTTTGCCATCTTCATCATGATGTCAAAGCCCTGCCGCTGGTGGAAACTTTCTTCCTTGCAGACCCGCACCATGGCGCGGGCATAGGGGCCAAACGAGGTCCGTTGCAGCGGCACCTGATTCATGATCGCAGCCCCGTCCACCAGCCAGCCCACCGCCCCCATATCGGCCCAAGTCAGTGTGGGGTAATTGAAGATCGACGAATACTTCGCCCGCCCCGTGTGGAGTTGGTCGTACATTTCATCGCGGCTGATCCCAAGGGTTTCTGCGGCGCAATACAGGTACAGGCCGTGACCTGCTTCATCCTGTACCTTGGCCAGAAGGATCGCCTTGCGTTCCAGCGTTGGGGCGCGGGTGATCCAGTTGCCTTCGGGCAGTTGTCCTACGATTTCGGAATGGGCGTGCTGGCTGATCTGGCGGATCAGGTTCTTGCGATAGGCGTCGGGCATCCAGTCTTTCGGCTCTATCTTTTCGCCTGCGTCGATCCGCGCCTGAAACGCCGCTTCCTGCGGCGTCATTTCG
>JAXMOF010000032.1:0-44889 GCA_034670045.1 Amylibacter sp.
AAACTACCGCGAATTGCTTAGCGATCCGTTCATCTGGAAGAACTTTTCCATCACCGCAAAATACGTGCTGATTTCGGTCACAGGGCAGGTGGTTGTCGGCTTTGGTCTGGCGATGTTGCTGAACCGTGCGATTCCTGCAAAAGGGCTGATCACCACGCTGCTGCTGTTGCCCATGATGCTGTCTATGGCGGTTGTGGGCCTGTTCTGGAAACTGCTTTATGATCCGAACTTCGGCATCATCAACTACTTCCTCGGGCTTGGTAAATTCGAATGGCTGGCGGATCCTGATGTCGCCCTTTGGGCCATTGCTATTGTAGACATCTGGATGTGGTCGCCTTTTGTGATGCTCTTGTCACTGGCGGGGCTCTCCGCCGTGCCAAAACACCTGTATGAAGCCGCTGAAATCGACCGCGCCGGCAGTGTCTACACGTTCTTCCGCATTACCCTGCCACTGGTCGCCCCGATCCTGATGATCGCAATCATCTTTCGCACCATGGAGGCGTTCAAGACCTTTGATCTGGCCTATGTGCTGTCGTCACAGCCCACAACCGAACTGATCGCCATCCGCCTGTACAAAATGGCGTTTCAGGAATGGCAGACGGGCATGTCTTCGGCGCTGGCCTATATCGTGCTGATCATGGTGGTGGCGATTACCAATATCTATGTGAAATACCTTAATAAAGTGAAGGCGCGATAATATGGCTGGCGTTCAGACCCCCCGCGAAAAATGGACGAACCGCACGGCGATTGCCGCAGTGTTCGTTGCCCTGATCATCATGCTGACGCCGATCTACTGGATCGCCGCCACCGCCTTTAAACCGCGCAATCTGGCCACAACGATCCCGCCCACGGTGATGTATGAACCGACGGTTTCACCCTTTGTGAAACTGTTCACCAAACGCTCGCAATTGCGCGAACAGCCTACCCAAGAAGAATACGATGCCGCCCCGTGGTGGGAGCAAATGGTGTTTGACGGCGGCGAAAAAGTCGTGCGCAACGCCAAAACAGGCGAGGTCCGGTCGTCAGGCTATGGCGACAGGTTCAAAAACTCGCTGATTGTGTCGATCATTTCCACCGTTCTGGCGGTATCTATGGGCACGCTAACCGCCTACGGGTTTTCGCGCTTTAAAGTGGCGGGAGAGGACGACTGGCTGTTCTTCATCCTGTCCACCCGCATGTTGCCCCCTGTGGTGGTGGCGATCCCCATGTTCCTGATGTACCGCGTGGTCGGGCTGAACGACACCCATATGGGCCTGATCATCCTTTATACCGCGTTTAACCTGTCCTTTGCGGTCTGGATTATGAAGGGCTTCATCGACGAAATCCCTCGCGAATACGAAGAAGCCGCCCTTGTGGACGGTTACACCCGCATCCAAGCCTTCTTCAAAGTTGTGGTGCCAGAGGCCCTGACCGGCATGGCCGCAACGGCTGTGTTCTGTTTCATCACCGCATGGAACGAATACGCCTTTGCGCTGATCATGACCAACCGCAACGCACAAACCGCGCCGCCATATATTCCCTCACAGGTCGGTTCCGGCCTGCCGGACTGGACCGTGATCGCAGCAGGCACCTTCCTGTTCCTGATCCCCGTGGCGATTTTCACCTTCCTTCTGCGCAATCACCTTCTGCGTGGCATGTCATTTGGAGCAATCCGCAAATGAGCTTTCGAGAGTTTAACACCCGTTTCCTTGCCCCTGGCGCACAGACGCTGATGATCCTCGGGATTGTCGCGCTCTGCCAACCCTGGAGCGAGTTTTTCCACCGCTACGGGCTGACAATGACCCTGTTCGGGCTGGTCAGTTTTCTGGTCACATCCAAAATTGCCCCCCCGATGGCCCCGCATCAAGATGACGAAGAGGAGGCGCACTGATGGCCCAAATAGACATGCGGAGCATCCAGAAGTTTTTTGGCTCCCATCAGGTGCTCAAGGATCTGAACCTGACGATCGAAGACGGCGAATTTGTTGTGATGCTGGGCCAGTCGGGGGGCGGTAAAACCACTGCCTTGCGGGCCATTGCGGGGCTGGAAACGGTCACATCGGGGCAAATCCTGATTGATGGCGTTGAAATGCAGGATAAAAAAGCGGCTGATCGCGACATCGCTTTCGTGTTCCAATCGTTTTCCTTGTATCCGCATATGACCGTACGCGAGAATATCTCATTTCCGCTGCGCGCTGTGCGTATGGGGGCTGCAGAGCGGGAAAAAGCGGTGAACGAAGTCGCGGATATCCTGCAAATCTCCAACCATCTGGACAGTAAACCTTCGGGCCTGTCCGGGGGGGACATGCAACGGGTGGCCATCGGGCGTGCGCTGGTGCGCCGTCCCAAAGCCCTTTTGATGGATGAACCGCTCGGCGTGCTTGACGCCAAGCTGCGTGAACAGATGCGCGCTGAAATCAAACGGTTGCACATTTCGCGCGGGTCAACGTCGGTTTATGTGACCCATGATCAGGTCGAGGCCATGTCGCTGGCCGATCGCATTGTAATCCTGCACGACGGGGTGCTGCAACAAGTGGGCCCGCCGGATGAGGTCTATCTGCATCCCACCAATGCGTTTGTGGCGAAATTTGTCGGCAGCCCCGTGATGAACATCGCAGATGCCGCGTTTCAGGGCAGCAATGGCGCGTCCTCGGTCCATATCGGCGGGGCGGAAACGGGGTTTCATTTCCCTGAAGGGCTGATCAACCACGTGCGCAACACAGGTGCGGCGGTGTCCTTGGGCGTGCGACCAGAGGCCGTGCTGCTGTCCCACACCACCGCGCCTGGATATTTCGCGGCGAAAACCAGCAATATCGAACCGCTCGGCAGCCACGACATTGTGGATGTACAGGTCGGAAACACCGTTCTGCGCGCGCGTACCGAAAGCGGTTTTGTTCAGGGCGAGGGGCAGGACGTATTCGTCAACATCGACCCCGCACAGGCCCATTTCTTTGATGTGACGACAGGCTTGAACCTGAAAGGGGCAAACTGATGGCTGATATTACGCTTCAGGGTATTACCAAAACATTCGGCCAGAACCGCGCCCTGCGCAATCTGGATCTGGATATCAAGGATGGCGAGTTCTTTGTGCTGTTGGGCCAGACGGGTGCAGGTAAAACCACCACGCTGCGGGTGATCGCAGGGCTGGAAGAACCCAATGAAGGCAAGGTGTTAATCGACGGTGTTGATGCAACCAACTGGAACGCGGCCCAGCGGGATGTGGCCTTGGTTCTGCAACAATATTCGCTGTATCCACGGCTGACGGTGCGCGGCAATCTGGAATTCCCGCTGAAATCCCGCACGCAGAATTTTACGCCGGCACAGATCAAGGAGCGGGTGGAAAAAGCTGCCGAGACCTTGCAAATCACCCGCCTGCTGGATCGCAAGGTGGAACGACTGTCGGGGGGGGAAATGCAGCGGGTGTCCATCGGGCGTGCCATTGTGCGCCAGCCCCGCGTGTTCCTGATGGATGAACCGCTGTCCGCGCTTGATGCCAATCTGCGCGATGTCTTGCGGGTGGAGTTGAAAAAACTGCACAGCGAACTCGGCGCGACATTTGTTTTTGTGACCCATGACCAGATTGAAGCCATGTCCATGGGCGACAAGGTGGGCGTGTTGAACAAAGGCCAGTTGGTGCAGGTCGGCACCCCGTCGCAGATTTATAACAATCCGCTGAACACTTTTGTAGCGGGATCGGTGGGAACGCCGCCGATGAACCTTATGAACGGGACGCTGGAAAACGGCACCGCAAAAATTGATGCGGGGTTCAATCTGCCCGTCACCGCCAATGGCGCAGGGGCAGGGCAGTTGCTGAAATTCGGGGTGCGGCCTGAAAACCTGATCCTTGAAAGCGGTGCCCCTGTGGAGGGTCGTGTCTTTGATATCGAAGATCACGGCGTGATGAAAATCCTGACCCTTGATGTGGGCGCGAACCGTCTGCACGCTACGGTTTCCGCGCAGATGAAAGTTGCGCTGGATGATGCGATCCGTTTTGGCTGGAAGGCCGATAAAGTGCTGTTGTTCGATCAGGCCAGCGGTATGAATCTGGCCTATACCTGACCCCTAAGGCGCGGGAAACCGCGCCTTATAGGCTGGCAGGGCTTCGGGGTTCACCAGATTATCAGGGGTTTCCCCGTTCAGGATTTGCCCCGTGATTTCAACCACTTTACGCCCCAAGCGCAACATACTTTCTTCGGTGATCCCTGCCATATGGGGGGTTAGAACCACGTTATCCTGCTGTAAAAACGGATGGTCGTCGGGCAGCGGCTGTGTGGTGAAAACATCCACCGCCGCACCGCCCAAATGCCCCGATTGCAGCGCCGCTATCAGCGCGGTTTCATCCACCACGGGCCCGCGCGAGACGTTTACCAGAATGGCACCGGGTTTCATTGCGGCAATGGCTGTCGCGTCGATCAACCCACGGGTCTGGTCGGTCAAAGGGCAGCTAAGCACCAGAATATCCGATTGCGCCAAAAGATCGGGCAGGGATACGCCCGTCACCCCCGCCGGTAACGTATCAGGGCTGCGGGTGTGGGAAATCACCGTCATGCCAAAGCCGTTTTGCGCCATGCCTGCAAGGGTGACCCCAATATTGCCGAACCCCAAAATACCAAGGGTGCGGCCCGAAATCTCGCGTCCGCCATTGGAATGACGCCGCCCGTGTTCCCAGCCGCCAGCGTGCAAATCGCGTGTTACCATCGGGTTTTTACGCAGCAGGGACATGGCCGACCATATCGCATGTTCCGCCACGGTGACGGCATTGGCCCCGCGCACATTTGTCGCCAGAACACCCGCCTGCGTACAGACATCCACCGGAATCATATCCATCCCCGCGCCGTGGCGCACAGCGGCCATCAAGCCCGTTTCCCGTGTGATGATTTCAGCGGAAATCGGAGCGCGCACCACGATGATATTGGCCCCGACACTTTCCGCCAGAAGGGCTGCAGGCGTGGGGGCGCTGGCGATTTTGAGGGTGCCCATTTTGGCCAGATCACGGCTGACTTCGGGGTGCAGGCTGTGGGTAGAGAAAATCAACGGCGTATCAGGCATAGGGACCTCGGTTTTAAGATGGATCGTCGCTGCCCGGTTCGAGAAGTTCGGTCCAATAGCTTCGGGCGTTGCGCAGGTGGGAATTCATCAAGGCTTTGGCAAGCGCCCCGTCGCGGTTCACAAGGGCTTGGAAAATCTGCATGTGATCCGCGTGGGATTTGCGGCTGCGTTCTTCCTTTTCGAAATACACAGGCAGACGGTTTTCGCTTAACACGTAAAACGTGGTGCAGATATTGTGAAAGATGGAATTTTGCGTGGCGCGGACAATCTCCAGATGGAAATCATGGTCCAGCTTGGCCAGCCCTTCACCCGATTCAATGCGTTTTTCGGACTGGTGCAAAATTTCGCGCAGGCGTTCGTAGTTTTCTTCGGTCGCCCGCTCGGCTGCCAGCTCGGCCGCTTGAATTTCATGGATTTTCCGCACTTCCACGGCTTCGTAGATTTGCATGGGTTCCAGCGGGATGCCCGCGCGGGCATAAAAGGCCATCTGTTCAATGCCGTGCTGGTCTTCTTTGACATAGATGCCAGATTTGGCGCGCCGTTCAATCAGATCCATCGCTTCAAGGATGGCCAAAGCCTCGCGGATCTGGCCACGGCTGACCTCAAAATACTCGGCCAGCTCCCGTTCGGACGGTGCTTTGCCCGTGTTGTTTTTGGCCACCTTTAACAGGTAGCTGGCCAACTTGGGAAGGAACTGGTTTTCCGGCATTTTACCCCTGAATTGCGTAGGCCTTTATTGCGGCCTCGTTCATATCCAACCCTATACCCGGTGTTTCGGGAATTGCAATCATGCCATCGGACACGGTGACGGGCGCTTTTGACAGATCGTGGATCATCGGGTTCGCACCCAAGGAGAATTCCACCGTAAACGCCGCAGGAGAAGCCGCGCAGACCTGCAATCCTGCAAAGAAACAGGGCGCACCTGCCCATAAATGGGGGGCCATGCGCAGGTTAAAGGCGCTGGCCAATGTCCCGATCTTCATTGCCTCTGAAATCCCGCCGCAATTGGCCGGATCAGGCTGGAACACATCCGCAGCCCGCAGGGTCGCCAGATCGCGGAAATCATAGCGCGTGGCTTCGGATTCACCTGCGGCAATGGGAATATGGGTGGCGGCGCGGACCTCGGCCATGCCACGTTTATCGTCGCCTGTAACGGGTTCTTCGAACCAGGCCAGATCCGCATCACGGCTGAGATAGGCAAACCGTTTGGCGCCAGCCACGGTAAATGTTCCGTGGGCGTCCACCATCAGATCAATGTCCGGTCCAAGGGCGGCGCGGGCGGCCAAAACCCGCTCGGCTGATCCGTTGGGGGATGCATCCATCGCCCCCACACGCATTTTCACCGCACGAAAGCCGCCTTTGTCGATGTAGGATTGTAACTGCTCGCCGATGTTATCCTTGTCGGCCCAACCGCCAGAGGCATAGGCCTGCATCCGGTCCGCCTTACGCCCGCCCAGCAATTGCCAGACAGGTTTGTTATCCGCCTTGCCCAGAATATCCCAAAGCGCAATATCAATGGCGCTGATAGCAGCGACTGACATGCCGCGGCGGGCGAAATCGGGCATGGAATGGCCTGATACGGCGGATTTTTCCGCACGCACGCCGTTATACAAATCTTCCCAGATGAAACTGACATCGGCAGGGTCGCGGCCAATCACGCGGGGGCCGAATTCGGTGTTTAACAGATGCACCAGCGTGCCGTAATTGCCAGCACTGCCGGCGGCATTCTTGCCTTCACCCCAGCCGACAATTCCGTCATCGGTTTCCAGCCGTAAAATGGCCGCGTCAAAGGTCCGCAGGCGTCCGAAATCACTGACGTGCTGTTGTTCGGTTTCAATGGGGATTTGAACCCACCATGCCTGTGCTGACTTAATGCGCATGTAACGTCCTTTGGTAAAGCTGTGACCCGGGCGCGGGGGGAGAAACCGCGCCCGAGTGTCCTGTCGGCCCCTGAATTACTTCATCAGGGGGAGTAGGGTCTCTGCGGTGATTTCCATCTGGCGGGCGTAAAATTCTTCGGACAGCAGGGATGATCCGTGGTCCTCGATGAATTTGAGCTGCTCGGGGGAAATATCGACGGGGTTCTTTTCGACCATATCAGGGTAGGGCGCGGCAGGAGTGCGATCCAGCGGAGCAACAAATTCATTGGTCAAGGCGCCGTCATACCCGATCTCTTTCAAGGTGCCGACGATTTTGGGCCAGTCCAGATGGCCAAGCCCTGCGGCAAAGCGGTTGTTGTCTGCGACGTGGAAGTCAAACAGCCGGTCGCCTGCCAGACGGATGGCGTCGTAGATGTTGTCTTCCTCGATGTTCAGATGGAAGGCATCCAGACAGACGCCGCATTCGGGGCTGACCGCATCCGCCAGCGCCAGCGCCTGTGCGCAGCGGTTGAACAGATAGGTTTCAAAGCGGTTCAAAGGCTCTACCGCGATTTTCACGCCGACTTTCTGCGCATGGTGGAAACATTCGCGGGTGGCATCCACCACCCATTTCCATTCTTCCTCGGGGGTGCCATCGGGTACAACCTTGCCCACGGTTGCCGGCACCAAAGTGATGATTTCGCCTTCCAGTTCGGACACCATTGTCAAAACGCTTTTGACATAATCAACCGACCGTTCCCGTTGTCCCTGATCCTTGGCCGCCAGATTGCGCTCCCCCAAAGTCAGCGTCACAGCGCCCCAGCAGCGCATGCCTGTGTCTTTCAACAGAGCACGGGTTTCTTTGGTGTCATATTGATCCGGTTCGCCCGAAATTTCGATGCTTTCATAGCCGTATTGCTTGATCCGGCGCACAGTTGTTTCCAACGGTTCCGCCCGCATCCAGTTATGTGTTGAAAGATGCATTGTGGTCCTCCCAAGGATATATCTTTCGCCTGTAGCCCCCATCTGTCTGTCCAGAGTGTGAGGGGCAAGCTCTTCAAAATTGGTTAGACCAGTTAGCATTCATTTTAAAAGAGGGTCAAGAGGCTAACATGCGGGGAATATCCCGTTATTTCCTAATATATTGACGTTATAGTCCATTTTTTAAGTGCGAAATTTCGAATCGCAGGCGCAGTGTCGATTAAAATACTTTTCTGAATTGGGAAATTTTGGTATGACCAGATTGCACCATGGGGTGAGTCTCGGATTTCTGGGTATCGGGACAGAAAGGGAGAGAAAATGAAAATTGGCATGTGTATGTTTTTATGGACCACACATATCGGGCCTGAACATGAACCTGTGTTGGCCTCTATTAAAGAGGTGGGGTTTGACGGGGTGGAAATTCCGATTTTCGAAGGCGACCCTGATCACTATCTGGCGACGTCCAGAATGCTGGAGACGCTGGGGCTGGACTGTACGGCTGTTGCGGCCATGGGGGATCCGGCGATGAACCTGATTTCGCCGGATGCCAGTGTCCGTCGGGCGGGGATTGCCCATCTGGACTGGGCGCTTGAATGCTGCGAGGCTTTGGGCGCCGAACAAATCAGCGGTCCGCTGCATTCCACCTTGGGGCATTTTACGGGGGAAGGTCCGTCAGAGGTAGAAATCGGCCATTTCATCGAAACCCAGCATCAGATCGGCGATCTGGCTGCACGGCGCGGCGTTGTGATCGGCCTGGAGGCGCTGAACCGGTTTGAATGTTATCTGGTCAACACCATGGATGCGCTTTGCGGTCATATCCGCACCATCAATCACCCCAATATCACCGCCATGTATGACACCTTTCACAGCAATATCGAAGAGACCGACCCCATTGCTGCGCTGACCCGCCATAAGGATGTGATCAGCCATATCCATATTTCCGAAAACGACCGCGGCGTACCGGGACGGGGCAATATTCCCTGGGAGGAAACCTTCGCGGCAATCAAGCAGATCGGCTACGATGACTGGTTAACCATTGAAGCGTTTGGTCGGGGGCTGCCTGATCTGGCGGCCGCCACCAAAGTCTGGCGCGATTTCGCGGAATCGCCCGATGCAGTCTACCGCGACGGCTATGCCCATATCCGCAAGTCGATGGCCAAGGCAGGCCTGACCTGACCCCAAATCTTTAACAACATGTGAATCAAAACAGTGGCCACAGGCCATTCCGAGGGAGGAACTATCATGAAAACCATCAAAGGACCGGGCCTGTTTCTGGCACAATTCGCAGGGGATGCGGCGCCGTTCAACAGTTGGAAATCCATCACCAAATGGGCGGCTGACTGCGGCTATAAAGGCGTGCAGATACCCAGTTGGGATGCACGGATTTTTGATCTGGAAAAGGCGGCAACATCAAAGGACTATTGCGATACACTGAAAGGGGAAGCGGCGGAAAACGGGGTTGAAGTCACCGAATTGTCCACGCATTTGCAGGGGCAGTTGGTGGCCGTGCACCCCGCCTATGACACTGCGTTTGACGGCTTTGCCGACCCGTCCGTGCACGGGAACCCGAAGGCGCGGCAGGCCTGGGCGGTGGATCAGGTGAAAAAGGCAATCACCGCGTCCAACAATCTGGGCATCACCGCCCATGCCACGTTTTCAGGCGCGCTGGCCTGGCCTTATATCTATCCCTGGCCACAGCGCCCCGAAGGGCTGATAGAGGCCGCCTTTGACGAGCTCGCGGCCCGCTGGCGTCCGATTCTGGATCATGCCGAGGATAATGGCGTGGATATTTGTTATGAAATCCACCCGGGCGAAGACCTGCATGATGGCGTCACGTTTGAAATGTTTCTGGAACGGGTAGACAATCACGCCCGTTGCAACATGCTATACGATCCATCCCACTACGCACTGCAGTGCCTTGATTACATTGATAACATCGACATTTACAAAGACCGGATCAAAATGTTCCACGTCAAGGATGCCGAATTCAATCCAACAGGGCGTCAGGGGGTTTATTCGGGCTATCAGTCTTGGGTCAACCGCGCAGGCCGCTTCCGCTCGCTTGGGGACGGGCAGGTTGATTTTGCGGCGATCTTTTCCAAAATGGCAGCAAATGATTTTGACGGCTGGGCTGTGGTGGAATGGGAATGCTGCCTGAAACACCCCGAAGACGGTGCCCGCGAAGGGGCGCAATTTGTGAAGGATCACATTATTCGGGTGACCGAACGGGCGTTTGACGACTTTGCAGGGGCAGGGGCAGATGACGCAGCGAACCGTAAAATGCTGGGGATTGACTGATGGCAGAGCGTATTCGTTTAGGCATGGTAGGGGGCGGCAATGACGCCTTTATCGGCGGGGTCCACCGGATCGCGGCGCGCATCGACAACCGCTTTGAACTGGTGGCGGGGGCGCTGTCCGCAACCCCTGAAAAGGCGCAGGCCTCGGGGGCGGCGCTGGGGTTGGCAGCGGATCGCACCTATGATGATTTCAAGCAGATGGCGATCCGGGAAGCCCGTTTGAAAAACGGCATAGAAGCTGTGTCCATCGTTACCCCGAACCACGTCCATTATGCCGCCGCGCGGGAATTTTTGAAGCGCGGCATCCATGTGATCTGTGACAAGCCTTTAACCTCGACCCTGGCCGAAGCGAAGAAACTGGTCAAAGCCGCCGAATCTTCGGAAGCGCTGTTTGTACTGACCCATAATTACACAGGCTTTCCGATGATCCGTCAGGCCCGCGAGATGATTGCGCGCGGCGATCTGGGCGACATTCGCGTGGTGCAAGCGGAATACCCGCAGGACTGGATGACCGAAGAGGTGCAGAACAAGCAGGCGGAATGGCGCACCGATCCGGCGCGCAGCGGGGCAGGTGGGTCCATCGGGGATATTGGCGTGCATGCCTATAACCTTGCTTGTTTTGTGACAGGGCTGGAACTGGAATCCCTGTCCGCCGACATGCAGAACTTTGTTGCGGGGCGGCGGGTGGATGACAACGCTCATGTGATGCTGCGCTGGAAAGGCGGCGCACGCGGGATGCTGTGGTGTTCGCAAGTGTCGCCCGGCAATGAAAACGGTCTGAAGCTGCGGGTCTATGGCACCAAGGGCGGGCTGGAGTTTTCGCAAGAGGACCCGAATTACCTGTGGTACACACCATTTGGCGAGCCAAAACGCCTGATCACACGGGGCGGTGCGGGATCAGGGGGGGCTGCGGCCCGCGTATCACGTATTCCGGCAGGCCACCCCGAAGGCTATCTGGAAGGATTCGCCACCATTTATAACGAAGCGGCCGAAGCCATTATCGCGCGGCGTTCTGGCAAACCCCTACCTGAAGGAGTGATCTTTCCGACAGTCCAAGACGGGTTGAAAGGGGTCGAGTTCATCGACGCCTGCGTGCGATCATCAGGGCGCAATGCCGCGTGGATTGACCTGCCATAGGGATTTTTCGGTCAATTTCACACGGATTTACAGGTTGGTGCAGGCAAAGGCTGGTCTTTCTTATGGAAAGAGCAGCCTTTCCAATTCTTTATGCAAACTGTTTCTTGACCATTTCGCAGCTTTGAAATAGTACCTGAAACTCGGCGCGGGTATGGTGAAATGGTATCATAAGAGCCTTCCAAGCTTAAGGCGCGGGTTCGATTCCCGCTACCCGCTCCAAAACCACCCTAATACACTGTTTGGGTGGCAAAATGCGGACCGCCGGAGTATGCATGGCCCAGGATCAGAGCCTTTCAACCGACCCGCAATCCCGTGAAAAGTCTAAAACTGTTGGGCCGTTGCGCGGGCTTGCCCCTTATTTGAAACCCTATCGTGTGTTGATGGCCCTTGCGGGGCTGGCGCTTGTGGTTACGGCCAGTCTGTCGCTGATTTTGCCCTTGGCGGTGCGCCGTGTTGTGGACGGGTTTTCCTCTGGTTCTACCGAGTTGATGGATAAGTATTTCGCTGCCGCCATTGGAATCGCAGCACTTTTGGCAATCGGGACGGGGTTTCGCTATTATTTTGTGACCCGGTTGGGGGAACGTGTTGTGGCCGATATTCGTATGGCCGTGTACAATAAAATGATCGGCATGAGCCCCGCGTTTTTTGACAAGGTGATGACGGGCGAGGTTCTGAGCCGCATCACCACAGACACCACGCTGATTCTTTCGGTGATCGGCTCGTCTGTTTCTGTTGCTTTGCGTAACGTATTGATTTTCTTTGGTGGTCTGGTGCTGATGATGTTCACATCGGCCAAGCTGACAGGCGCGGTTCTGCTGCTGGTGCCTTTCGTTCTGGTGCCGATTCTGGTGCTGGGGCGTCGTGTGCGCAAGTTAAGCCGTGAGAACCAGAACAAGATCGCTGAAAGTTCCGCCAATGCCTCTGAAACCCTGCTGGCGGCGACCACGGTGCAGGCCTTTACCCATGAATTTATCAGCCGCACACGGTTTAGCGGCCTGACCGAGCAAGCCTTTGAAGCTGCGCGCCAGCGGATCGGCGCACGGGCCATCACCACAGTCATCGTAATTTTCCTGATCTTCACGGGCATCGTCGGGGTTTTGTGGATGGGCGCACGGGACGTGCGGGCCGATCTGATGAGCACAGGCGCGCTGGTTCAGTTCGTAATCTATGCGGTGCTGGTTGCAGGCGCCGTAGCCGCCCTGTCTGAAATCTGGAGCGAGCTGCAACGGGCCGCAGGTGCGACCGAGCGTCTGGTCGAGCTTCTGACCGCCGAAGACACGGTACAAGACCCTGCCGAACCTGCTGTGATACCCGAACACGTTGCGGGTGCGGTGCGGTTTGACGATGTAACCTTCCGCTATCCTGCTCGTCCGCAGGTGCCAGCCCTCGACGGGTTCACGCTGGATATCAAAGCGGGGGAAACCGTGGCGCTGGTCGGGCCTTCGGGGGCGGGGAAATCCACGGTGTTCCAACTGTTGCTACGGTTCTTTGATCCGGACGCAGGGCAGGTGCAACTGGACGGTCTGGATATTTCCACCCTGCAACGGGACGCCTTCCGCCAGTATCTGGCCTATGTGCCACAAGATCCGGTGATTTTCGCAACCTCGGCCATGGAAAACATCCGTTTCGGGCGGCCTGATGCCAGTGACGCAGATGTGATTGCCGCCGCCAAAGCCGCCGCTGCGGATGAATTTCTAAGCGCATTGCCCGGTGGCTATAACAGCTTTGTGGGCGAACGGGGCGTGATGCTGTCGGGCGGCCAGAAGCAGCGCATTGCCATTGCACGGGCCATTTTGCGCGATGCCCCTGTGCTGCTGCTGGATGAGGCCACTTCGGCCCTTGATGCGGAAAGCGAACGGGCGGTGCAATTGGCGGTGGATAAACTGTCGGCGGATCGCACGACCTTGATCGTGGCCCATCGACTGGCGACGGTAAAGCGCGCGGATCGGATTATCGTTCTGGACGGGGGCAAGGTTGTGGCCCAAGGCACCCATGATGCGCTGGTGGCAGAAGGCGGGCTTTACGCCCGTCTGGCACGGCTGCAGTTCACTGCAGGGCTTGATGATCCGGAATAGGGTTTTGCAGGCCCGATTAATACAACAATGCATCGCGCTGGGTTTGGGGCAGGCCGGTTAGACTGCTTGCCTGCCACAGGAGGAAGCGCGCGGCGTTGAACCAATAGGCCAGCGACTCGCGGAGAACCATGCGGATGCCGCCCCCAATATCGTTGCCGCGAAATTTACGGGCGTGAACAAGGGTGATCTTTCGCGCACCCATCGCCTTGAAACTGGCCCAGCTGCGGGGCAGGTGAAAACCTTCGCTCACCAGAATGATATGATCCGCGGATTGCCAGTCTGCTTTGGAAAACAGGGCGTTTTGCAGGGTGGATTGGGCGTGTTCTTCGGTCAGGATCGCGGCGGCCGGAACGCCTTGTGCTTTTGCCCTTGCGGCCATTTGAGCACCGTTTGACGGTGCGCCGCTGATTGCCGATCCCCCTGTAAACAGGATTCTATCTGCCGCACCGCCCAAAAACAGCGCAACCCCGCGATCTACCCGCACGCTGGTCGAGCGGTGCAAGGTGCCATCGCCAGAAATGCCGCCCCCCAGAACCACGATCAAATCCGCTTTCGGATCAACGGCTTCCCACTGCGGTTGCAGGGTTGCAAACCCGACCACAAAGACCACGGTCAGCAGGAACAGGCAGGCAAAACCAGCGGCCAGTCGCCTTATGAAGCGAAGAAGCGCCACGCAATCCCCTTTGCGGCTTTAAAACGCACGCCCAAGGCTGGACGCGTCGCATCGAATAGGCCATATAAGGCGAAGCTAGACAAGTGATAGGTGCCTCCCAGCCAACATCCCGTTCGGGAAGGGCGCCGCACAAATCTGGTGTAAGCCAAGGTTGGATGTCAGCCTGATGTGGTTGGAGCAAAAGAGTAAAGCGATGAATTCTATCCTGCGATTGTTTACCTGGTGGAACGGCCAGACCCTGAACACCCAGTTCTGGACATGGCGCAACGGCGTCAAAGTCGGTGCGGATGACGAGGGCAACCAGTTCTATCAGAACAGGGATGGCACTCGTCGCTGGGTGATCTACAACGGCGAGGCAGAGGCCAGCCGCGTGACACCTGCCTGGCACGGCTGGCTGCATCAAACCTATCAAGATCCCCCGACAGAATCCCCTTTGCCCCGTAAGGTCTGGGAAAAAGAGCATCAGGAAAACCTGACAGGCACCGCAATGGCCTATGTGCCCAGCGGCAGCTTGCGGGCTGACACCACGGTCAAACGTGCTGATTACGAAGCATGGCAGCCCGAGTAATCCTTGGCAGTGCGCAAAACCGTCAGATGTAGTCCTGACGGCTAGATAGGGGGCCAATATGGCAAACAGTGCAGCAGAAACAGCAATTGGCGCCGTGGTTCTTATCGCGGCGACAGGTTTTTTGTATTACGCAGCCAATGCGGTGGGCGTTGGCAATGCGACCGACAGTTACACGGTCAAAGCCTCTTTCCGGTCGGTTCAGGGGGTTTCCCTTGGCACCGATGTGCGGCTGGCTGGCGTGAAAATCGGCACGGTGACGGCGCTGGATTTAAACCCGACCAGCTTTCGCGCTGAAACTGCCATGGCGGTGGATAAAGGCATCGTGCTGCCGGATGATTCCTCGGTTGTGATTGCATCGGAAGGTCTGCTTGGCGGGAACTTCGTGGAAATCGTACCGGGCGGGTCTGAATTCAACCTCGAAGATGGCGGCGAATTGCTGGACACCCAAGGCTCTGTCAGCCTGATTTCCCTATTGCTGAAGTTCGTGAGCGGCTCATCTGAATGAAGCTGATCGCGGCCCTTTGCGCGGCGCTGATTGCGCCCGCTTTTGCATCGGCACAGAACGCCATCAACACCAAACCCGGTGATATCGTGCAACTGCGCGCCCTTGATACCATCACCGGAGAGGTCGAGGACATCGACCTCGCTGTGGGGGATACCACGGTATATGAACGGCTGATGATCACCGCCAAAGATTGCCGCTATCCTGCGGGTAATATTTCGGCGGATGCCTTTGCTTTTCTTGTGATCCGTGATGTGCGCGAAGCGGACCCTGATTTCGAAGGCTGGATGATCGCCTCCAGCCCCGCGCTTTCGGCGCTGGAGCACCCGCGCTATGATGTGTGGGTCTTGCGCTGCAAACTGAAAGACGCTGCTCCAAGCGAATAGGGCGGCCCTCTACGGTCTTAAATCCGACAACAAGTTGACAGCATCAGGCGTTTGCGCATCGCTAAAATCCGCGCGGATCTGCAAGGCGTCGATCAACAGGGTGTGATATGTGGCACGGGGGATTTCAACCCCGCCAAGGCTTTGCAGGTGGGGGGTAATGAACTGGGTGTCAAACAGGGTGAACCCCGCCGCCCGCAACCTGTGTACCAAAAAGGCGAGCGCGATTTTCGACCCGTTGGTGGCGGTTGAAAACATGCTTTCCCCAAAAAAAGCCGTGCCAAGGGTCACCCCGTAAACACCGCCGATCATCGACTCTCCGCGCCAGATTTCAAGTGAATGAGCCAGACCCATTGCGTGCAACTGGCAATAAAGATCGAAGATTTCCGCGTTGATCCAGGTTTCTTCGCGGTCCGCACAATGACGCAGTGTCAGGGCAAAATCGCTGTTGATCCGCACAGTGTAGTCGGATTTGCGGATCGCCTTGGCCAAAGATCTGGACAGATGGAACCCGTCCAGCGGCATGATGCCCCGATCCGTCGGGTCCACCCAGTAAATCGCCGTGCTTTCAGCGGTGTCTGCCATGGGGAAAACACCGCTGGCATAGGCTTGCAGCAGCAGTTCTGGTGTAACCTTGGTCACAGGATCAGGCGGGATTTTGTGCTTCCAGCCAATGTTCCAGCCAGTGGATATCGTAGTCCCCTGTTTGAATATCAGGTTCCTGCAACAGGGCGTGGAACAGCGGGATCGTTGTATCGACACCGTCCACGATCAGCTCTCCCAAAGCGCGGTGCAGTCGGGCAAGCGTAGCCTGACGTGTGGTGCCTGTAACGATCAGTTTGGCGATCAAACTGTCGTAATAGGGCGGGATCTTATAGCCTGCATAAAGCGCGCTATCCATGCGCACGCCCAAACCGCCGGGCGCGTGGAACTGTGTGATTGTTCCGGGGCAGGGGCTGAAATGGGGCAGTTTTTCCGCGTTGATCCGCACCTCGATGGCGTGGCCTTTGATGGTGAGTTCTTCTTGTTTGAAGGACATCTCTTCGCCAGCGGCCACACGGATTTGCTGTTTGACCAGATCGACACCGAAAATTGCCTCGGTCACAGGATGTTCCACCTGCAAGCGGGTGTTCATCTCGATGAAGTAGAACTCGTTGTTTTCATACAGAAATTCGATTGTACCTGCGCCGGCATAGTTGATATCCGCCACAGCATCCGCACAGGTTTTACCAATACGATCCCGCATTTCAGGGGAAATACAGGGGCCGGGGGCTTCTTCAAAGACTTTCTGGTGACGGCGTTGCAAAGAGCAATCCCGCTCGCCCAGATGAACCGCGCGGCCTTTGCCATCGCCGAAAACCTGCACTTCGATGTGACGGGGCAGGGTCAGATATTTTTCGATGTAAACTTCATCGTTGCCAAAAGCCGCCTTGGATTCAGAACGGGCGTTGTGAAACGCATCTTCCAGATCGTCACGGGTTTTGGCCAGTTTCATACCACGGCCACCGCCGCCGGCTGTGGCTTTGACGATCACAGGAAATCCCATCTCGTCTGATATTTTATAGGCTTCTTCCAGCGTATCCACACCGCCGTCAGACCCGGGCACACATGGTACACCCAGCTTGCGCATGGTGTGTTTAGCCGTGATTTTATCGCCCATAATGCGGATGTGTTCCGCTGTCGGGCCGATGAATTTAATATCGTGATCTTCCAGAACCTGAACGAAATGCGCGTTTTCGGACAGGAAACCATAGCCCGGGTGAACCGCTTCGGCCCCGGTGATTTCACAGGCCGAAATGATCGCAGGGATGTTCAGATAGGATAGGGTACTGGACGGCGGGCCGATGCAAATGCTCTCGTCTGCCATGCGCACATGCATGGCATCACTGTCGGCGGTAGAGTGAACGGCGACGGTCTGGATACCAAGTTCCTGACAGGCGCGAATAACACGCAACGCAATTTCACCCCGATTGGCAATGAGGACTTTAGAGAACATAAGCGACGACCTTTGGTTATTCGATAATGACAAGCGGCGAGCCGAATTCGACCGCGCTGCCGTCGTCGACAAGGATGCGTTTGATCGTGCCAGCCCGCGGTGCGGGAATCTGGTTCATGGTTTTCATCGCTTCGACGATCATCAAAGTCTGACCTTCGGTCACGCTGGCACCAACAGAGATGAACGGCGGAGAACCTGGTTCGGGTTGCAGATACACCGTGCCCACCATAGGCGAGGGAACTGCACCTGGATCATCTGAAGGATCATTGGACACAGCCGCAGCAGGGGCCGCTGGCGATCCTGCAGCAGCAGAAGGGGCGGCGGGCGCAGCCGGCGCCTGTGGCGCAGCGGCGGCTTGGGGGGCCGAAACAGTTGTTGTCGCTGCATAGCGCGTTACGCGGACATTCAGGCTTGAATTGTCATCATAGTCCCGTTTGACCTCAATTTCGGCCAGATCTTTTTGTGTGACAAGATCAGAGAGCGCTTCGATAAAGGCGACATCGGCGTCTTGGTGTTTTTTTGACATCAAGGGGTCCTTAACCTGTGGGCGTCTGTCTAAGTGCAGACGTATCCGTCTATATAGGATGTTTTTAAACGCGGTGAAAGCACAGAGTGTGCCTGACCGCGCGGCTTAGTTTGCGTGCATTTACACGCGTTAGTTCGCGCGCACTTGCGCGACGATGGTTTGCATGTCAGCCAAAGGCAGATAGCCCCGCAACATGGTGTCTTCAATAACAAAAGACGGTGTTCCGGTGATTTGCAGGGTCTGGCCAAGGGCGTGCATGCGCGAAATATGTTCCGCAACCCCGTCGCTTTCAATCAAATCCGCAAGCGGGGCAAAGTCGAAACCTGCTTGTTGGGCAATCGCAGGCATAGTCTGTGTATTGACCGGACCGTTGAAGGTCATCAACACATCATGCAGGCGGTAATAGGCGTCATTGCCATAATGTTGCAGCGTGGCGATCGCCAGTTTGGAAGAGGCTTCGCTATCGGCTCCAAGGATCGGGAACTCTTTGATAATCAAACGGATATTTCCGTCAGCTTTTAGCAATTCCGCCACATCGGTATGGGCTTTACGGCAATACCCGCAGCGGTAGTCCAGAAATTCGACAATGGTGATGTCGCCGTCCGGATTGCCGCCCACATAAGACAGGCCATCGTTGAAAATCTCATCTGCGTTTTGCGACAGTAACTGGTCATCTGCCTGCGATTCGGCCTGCGCGTCGCGATCCCGCAGCACTTGCATCGCCTCTAGCAGGACCTCGGGGTTTTCCAACAGATAGGCGCGGACTTCCTCGCGGAATGAGGCGCGTTCTTCGGCTGTCAGATTGTCCAGATCAGAGGCCACAGCCGGACCCGAAACGGGAATCGCGAGGGCGCCCATCAAGGCGGCAATTTTCAGAGATTTCATAGAAGGTCCGATCATTTCTTTTTCCCAGTGTCGAGTTTTCGCCCGATGGCGAGGATGTCATCCGCCTTTAACCAGCCGGTTGTACCCCGCGCCAGCAAGCCTTGTGCCCGTTTGGCATGAATCACTGCCTGACGAAAGTTAGATTGTAGCGCATACCGCTCTGCCGTCACGACAGAAGCCTGTCCGGGCTGGCCGGATTTCGCGTAAGCCAGCGCCAGACTGTGCAATGTGCTGCTGTCGCGGGGATCGCGGGCATAGGCTTTTTTCAGAACATCCAGCGCTTCGTTCAACGACCCGCCCGATCCGTTGGCCAGCAATGCCCGACCCAAACCCGCCAGTATAAGGGGTTCTTTGGGGGCCAGTTGGGCCGCACGGCGATAACTGCCAACAGCCCCGCGCGCATCGCCGCTTTCCAACAGGATTTGCCCGCGCAGTTCGTTGTAATAGGCGTCATTCGGGCGCATTTTTACAAGTCTGTCGATTTCCCGTCGGGCCTTTTGGGGCTTTGGCATCCGGTGATAGGCAATGGCGCTGGCCAAAGTTTGCAGCTCTGCGCTGTCGGTGTCTTTCACATGGCGCAGATTATAGCTGGGATTGCCGATAAAGCCGTTAAACTTCACCAGCATCCGCGCATACCAGTAATTTATCCCGTCCGATTGCTTGCTAGGACTACCTTTATAGGTTGCCGCCGCTGCTTTCATCCGGGCAATCCGGTCCGAAGTCAGCGGATGGGTCAGCACATAGGGGTCTTGGCGATTGACGGTCAAAGCCTCTTGCCCCTTAAATATGTTCAACACCTCAACCGCCGCTTGGGGCGATACTCCAGCCCCCTGCATATACCGGATAGAGGCCCGATCCGCCGCACTTTCTTGCGAGCGGGTAAAAGCAAAGACCGAACGGCGCAGGCTTTCCTGCAAACCCGCTGCCACCCCGAAGCCGCCGCCTGCCGCCGCAGCCGCAACCCCGATGGCCAGCCCGATCCCCGCCGCTGTACGTGCCGAGGCCAGATGCGCCGCCCGTGCCGCCTGATGCCCCTGTGTGATATGGGCCAGTTCATGCCCCATCACCGCTTGCAGCATTTCAACCGACTTCATCTTGCGGATCAGACCGGAGTTCAGAAAAATATTGTTCCCGCCTGCCACAAATGCGTTCAGAGACCGGTCATTCACCACAAAAATATCCACCCGCGTGCCGCCGATCCCTGCGGATTTTTGCAAAGGTTGCAGCACCAGACGCAGCGTCCGTTCGATTTCGGCATCGCGGATCAGCCCCTGTGCATTGGCCATCTGGGCCTGCATCAGCGCGAGAATCGCCACAAATGTAGGAATAAAGCGGTTAAATCGCATCAAATCGGCACAATCCTTGTGGCTATTGACGGCGCGCCACCCGCCTGAAACAAACTGCGCAAGTCGGGACCAACCTTAGGAGAGATTTCATGCGGATATCAAGCAGAGGTGCGGTTGATCCCTTTATTGTGATGGACGTGATGGAAGCCGCGCGGCGCGAAGAAGAGTCGGGGCGTTCAATCATCCACATGGAAGTCGGCCAACCGGGAACTGCGGCCCCGCAGACCGCGCGGGACCGGCTGACCACGGAAATGGCACAGGATTCGCTAGGGTATACAGTGGCTTTGGGGCGCCCTGATCTGCGCGCCCGTATCGCGCAACTGTATTTGGATTGGTACGGCGTGACCGTGTCGCCCGACCGTATCGTGGTGACCGCAGGATCATCCGCAGGGTTCACGCTGGCCTTTACCACCCTGTTTGACGCAGGCGAACGTGTCGCCATCGGTGAACCCGGCTACCCGAGTTACCGCAACATCCTCAAAGCGCTGTCACTGGACCCTGTGGGCATTCAAACCCTTGCCGAAAACCGCTTTCAGCCCAGCCTGCAAGATGTTGAAAATCAACAAGATCTGGCAGGTCTCCTGGTGGCCAGTCCCGCCAATCCTTCGGGCACTATGCTGGATAAGGCCGCGCTGAAAACCCTGATGGATCATTGCACAGAACAGGATATCGCCTTTATCTCGGACGAGATTTACCACGGCATCCAGTATGAAGGCCGCGCGGTCAGTGCGCTGGAAATCAGTGATGATGTGTTTGTGATCAACTCGTTTTCCAAGTATTTCTCCATGACAGGCTGGCGGATCGGCTGGATGGTTGTCCCCCAATCCCATGTGCGTGCTGTGGAACGACTGGCGCAGAACATGTTCATCTGCGCCCCCCATGCCGCCCAAGTCGCCGCCCTTGGCGCAATGGAGGCAGAGGCCGAACTGTCGCAAAACTTTGCGGTTTACGCCGAAAACCGCCGTTTAATGCTGGATGAACTGCCCAAAATGGGCTTTGACCAGATCGCACCGCCAGATGGCGCCTTTTATGTCTACGCCGATATTTCCCGCTGGTCGGATGACAGCGCCGCATTTTGCGCCGAAATCCTGCGTGATGCAGGGGTGTCCGTCACTCCGGGGCTGGATTTTGACCCGCACCGCGGCCATCAGACCATCCGCTTTTCCTACGCCCGTTCAACGGCGGATATTCGCGAAGGTTTGACCCGTTTGGCTGCATTTATGGCCGCCCGCAGCTAACAGCCCACTTTACCATCCGCTTGTGCAGTTGTATCTAGCGGTCTGATAGATCAAGGACACAGACCCCATGCGCGCAGAAATCGAAACCATCGCGGCCAATATCGGCAACTCGCTGGACCTGCTGAAACAGCGTATGGATTGGGACACTGCCGAACACCGGCTGGAAGAATTCAACGCCATGTCCGAAGATCCCGATCTTTGGAACGACCCTGACAAGGCGCAAAAGCTGATGCGGGAACGTCAGGCTCTGGTGGATTCCATGGCGGTTTATACCTCGTTAAAGCAAGAGCTTGCGGATAATCTGGACCTGATCGAACTGGGCGAGATGGAAGACGACACCGATGTGGTGGCCGAAGCCGAAGAGGCCATTCGCAAATTGTCCAAAGTCGCAGCGCAAAAAGAACTTGAGGCTTTGCTGGACGGTGAAGCCGACGCCAATGACACGTTTCTGGAAATCAACGCAGGTGCGGGGGGAACTGAAAGCTGTGACTGGGCCTCTATGCTGGCGCGGATGTATGTGCGTTGGGCCGAAAAACAGGGCTACACCGTTGAAATGCAATCCGAACAGTCAGGCGATGAGGCGGGGATCAAATCCGTGGCCTATAAGATTTCCGGCCACAATGCCTATGGCTGGCTGAAATCCGAAAGCGGCGTGCATCGTCTGGTGCGGATTTCCCCGTTTGATTCTGCGGCCAAGCGGCACACGTCTTTTACTTCGGTATGGGTCTATCCGGTGGTGGATGACAATATCGAAATCGACGTGAACCCGTCGGATATCCGCATTGATACATACCGCTCATCAGGTGCGGGCGGGCAGCACGTGAACACCACGGATTCGGCGGTGCGGATCACCCACCATCCCACAGGGATTGTGGTGACCAGTTCCGAAAAATCCCAACACCAGAACCGTGACATTGCCATGAAGGCCCTGAAATCCCGTCTGTACCAGATGGAACTGGATCGCCGCTCTGCCAGTATCAACGAAGCCCATGAAAACAAGGGCGACGCGGGCTGGGGAAACCAAATTCGGTCCTATGTTTTGCAGCCATATCAAATGGTTAAAGACCTGCGGACCAATTTTGAAACATCAGACACCAAGGGCGTGCTCGACGGGGATCTGACCCCGTTTATGGAGGCCGTTCTGGCGCAAAACGTGGCAGGCATGTCCCGTGCGGATGCGCAGGGCGAATAAGCCGCCCAACTCAGGGCGCAAGCTGCGCCCTGAAAACCACTATTCCACGCTTACGGAAGGGCCGCGACAATCTTGTCAAACAGGTCTGCCTGCACTTTCATGGTCCTGATAAGCTGCAACAATTCAGCGCGCGATTTTCCATCCGTAAAGGCAGACCCCGACTGGGAATTGGCATAAGGCGTAAGAAATTTGGCCAGTTTCGGCACAGCCTGCGCCTCTCGGTCGCCAAAGCCCGGAATATCGAACCCGTAGCCCAACATCTTTTTCATATTAACCATGTTTTGCGACATGTCCCGACAGGCGTCGCGCAGCAGGTTTCCCACTTTCTTGGTAATTTCTGCATTCAATTCGGGTTGGGACTCATCCCAATTGCGCATCAATCGTGCGGAGCTGTTGATTTCGGTATGACCTTTGGCCGCGCAGCTTTTGGCAGCTTTGCTAACCGGGCCGATTTGTTTCATCGAAGCCGCTTTATCCGCTTCAATCATCGCTTCGGCCAGCCTTCCAACACGGGGGATCAGAACTTTACGGTCAATTGATTTGCCGTAATTGGTGCATTCCGCGCTGATGGTTTTAAGCATCGGGACCAGCTTTTTTTCAATCTTGCGCTGGCCTTTAGCCGCATCCGCAAGTGCGCGGTCTATGCGGGTGCCGGTGATTTTCAAAGCGCCCTGAAGTTGTTTCATTTGCGCCCCTGCAATGAACTTCTGCGCGTCGGCGACAAAAGTCTTTGCAATGTTTTGCCCGCCTTTCGCACGGGGAAACACCACCGCGCCGCCAGCAGCCAAAATGGCACGGTTTAAATCCTTCAAAGTGCCAACAATGTCTTCGAGCTGTTTTTTCTTATCCGCAGATTTAAGGGCAGTATCCGAAAAGACCGCTTGGCCATCAATTCCGTCGGTAAATGTATCGTATAATTTCCAAGGCATTTTAGATCTCGCTTTTAAAGAAGTGTGAAGAAGGCATATGCGAGAATTATGGGTTGAGAATTGTCAAAAATCACTCTTTTGCAAAACCGGGGTTAGGTGGATAGGGCCGCCAGGGCCACAACGGCAACCATGGCTGTGGCCATAGCGATGTTGATTGCGCGCTGGGTGCGGGGCGCAAGGTTTAACCGCTTTAGTGATGCCCCCGCCCACAGCCATGTGAAATGGACAGGCACCCAGATGATGTTGATGATCAGAAATTTAGTAACAACTTCGAATAAAAACGCCTCTGGCCAAAGGATAAAGCCGGAAAACAGCGTGGTTCCAACCACATAGGCCTTAGGGTTGATCGCCTGCAAGGTGATGGCCGCCCAGAAGCCGGGTTGTTTTTCGGCGCGGATAAAGGCGATTTTTGTGCCGGCAAGGGCGATGCGCGCGGCCAGAAACAGCAGATAGCAGGTGGATAGGATGAACAGGATCGCACGCAGGCCCGGAACCTGAAAGGCAATGGCGGCGAGACCTGAAACAACGGCCAAAGACACCAGATTTGATCCCACAAACAGACCGAGGATATAAGGTAAACCCGCGCGAAATCCGTAAGCGGCGCCCAATCCGGCGGTGGATAACACACCGGGGCCGGGGGTGATCAGCAGGAAAAACACTGCGAGGGTAAAGGTGATCATAAGGGCTGCGCGGGGATTGTACCCCATTCAAAGATGCCGTGATCAAAACCGTTCATGCCAGTATTTCCCCCCGATTTGAAGGAATTCAACACTATGCAAACCCGCGCCGCCACTAAAATGTGGCCGCGCGGCTGATATTTAACGGGTTAAGAAGGGTTAACCTGCCATGCGATCCTGAAATCCGTGGCGCGCGGATTTAGAGATTGTGTAGCTGTCCTGTTTCACCCGCAAAATACGACCATCGCGCATCAGGCGGTTCAAGGAACGGTTCGCGGCATCTTCAGAAATGTTATTCTCGGCCATATAATCGCCAATAGTTTCGATGATCCGTTCCTGGCTGAAACGAGGCTCGTTTTCAACAATGCTAAGATATGCAGCGGATGCTTCAAGCAGTTCGTGCAGGGTGTTTGCGCCGATTTTCCGCGCGAAGGTTTCAAATCCTCCGTCCAGCGGCGTTTCTGCGAGCAATTCAGCCTCTGGCTTCAGGGCGGGGCGAACAATTTTCAACTCCGGACGCTGCGCGCCGGATTGGGATGCATCGGCCAGGCTGGGACCGTCAGCCTCTGGCTTTTTTACGCTATCGGCTGCCTCCGCAGCGTCAGTCGGGGCGATCCGTTGATCTTTGCCCAGGATCAAGGTTGCGATGGAACTGCGCGCACGCGGGGTGTTGGATTTCGCGACCGGACGGGTCATCTGAACGGATTCTTCGTGCTCGCGGCGGACTTTGCTCATGCGGGATTTGAATTCGCCAGCGTCGACTTTCAGGTCTTGTACTTTGGGACGTTCGGTGCGTGTTGCAGGTGTGCCGGCAGGGGCGGCGCGCAGGCGGCGTTCCGCTTCGGTTGCGGCAACGGCGGCTTTCAACCGTTCCAGTGCATTTGATTTGCGTGAATGGGCTGTGGTTTCCAGTTTGGAATTTGTGGTTTCCAGCAACCGTTCCAGTGCGGCTTCTTCCCGTTTGATTTCGTCTTTGGCGATTTCATCCGCGTTTTCCACGGCGAGGATTTGCGAAACGGCTTTGGCAGCGTCTTCGGCATCCAGTCTGTAACGGATCGCGGCCTCTTCTTCGGCAACCAATGCGGCTTCTTCTTCGGCGGCCTGACGTTCGGCGGCCTCCTGATCTAGTTCGGAAGGCTGCGCGTCGTTTTCGGGTTTCACTCCAACGGGTGTTTCTTCTTCGAAAACGTTCAGACCTGTGTCGTCAAAGGCGAATGTGTTTTCGTCGTCATCTTCATCCTCTTCTGCGCTGAGCAAGGCAGAGGCGGGCAGGGCCGGTTCGGATTTTGCGGCGGACAATGCGCCCCGACGGGACGAAAAGATTGCAGCCTCTACAAAAGGGGACTCTTCTTTTTCGGTGGCGGCAGGTTTTGCCGGGGCCGTTGCGGCCTGTGCCTGACGTTGCGCAGAAATAGCGCGGGTCGAGGCAAACAAAGGTGTCGGCGCTTTGGCTGCGGGTTCTTCAGCCTGTGGCGCATCGACTTGCGGTGTATCCGCCGGTGGCGCAGATGTTTGCACGGGGGCTGCGGGTTCGGCACGGGCGACAGCTTCTTGTGCCCGCTGTTCGGCATCCAGCACATTGGCTTTGCGCAGGGTGATACCTGTGTCGGTGACTTCGGCGTCTACACGATAGGGGTTTGCGTCTTTGGCGATCTGGTGCAGGGCATTGTGATCGGGCTGCAAAGGTTCGCCGCCAAAATAGCGGTCGCCTTTGGCCAGCTTGCGAAAATATTCGGCGACCAGTTGCATGGTCGTGAACGGGTCATCGAACCCCTCCAGCGTACAGGAGAAGGTCCCGTAGGACACTGTCATTACTTTTGGATGCGATTCCATGATAAAACCCTACTACTCGTTACTGTCACGATACTATGGTTAATTTACTACCAAGTCATGGTTCACCCTAGGAAAAAACTCTAAAAGTTTCGTGAATCGCTGCGATTAATGTTCGATTGAACCGGAATAGGAACCAATTTGGAAAACTTTAGGCGTATTGTTCACAGTGCCTCATCGGTGACCCTTTTAGGCGGCGGTTCTGCACGTAAATGTGACCTGAAAGAATCCCTAACTTTGGCCCCTTTGCTGGTTTGTGCGGATGGCGGGGCGAATCATGCGCGTAAATGGGGGGTGACGCCTGCGGGGATCATCGGGGATATGGACAGTTATCACCTTGATCCTGCTTTAGAAACTGAAATTCCCTTGCTTCCGGTCAGTGATCAGAACTCCACCGATTTTGAAAAATGTCTGGCGGTTTTGACAGCGCCTGTTGTGTTGGGGGTGGGGTTTCTGGGCAAGCGGTTGGACCATCAATTGGCCGCGTTAAATGCGCTGTGCAAGCACCCGGGGCGGGCGATTGTGTTGATCGGGAAGAAAGATGTGGTGTTTCGCGCGCCCCCCAGATTTGCGATGCAGCTGGCGGCGGAAACCCGCGTATCGCTGCATCCGATTACAGGGGTGCAGGCCAACAGCACGGGGCTGGTCTGGCCAGTGGCGGGGTTGGACTTTCAGCCCGACGGTCAGATCGGCAGTTCCAACGCGGCCCTAGGGGGCGCATTTGTGCTAGAGATTGTGCACGGTGACCTGTTGGTCATGCTGCCGCGCAAACACCTAAAAGGGGTGGTTCAGGCGTTACGGGCAGGTTTGGAATAGTTTCAAGCGCTCCGCGCGGGCGGTATTTGCGCGCAAAAGAAACCGGGCATGCGGGTCAGCAGGCGGGCAGGTTGACTGCAAGTCCCCCGAGTGAGGTTTCTTTGTATTTATCTGACATATCAAAGCCGGTCTGGCGCATTGTTTCTACGCAATTGTCCAGTGACACCAGATGTTGACCGTCACCGCGCAGGGAAAGGGAGGCCGCGCTGACGGCTTTGATGGCGCCTAATCCGTTGCGTTCGATGCAGGGGGCCTGGACCAAACCTCTGATCGGGTCGCAGGTCATGCCAAGGTGGTGTTCCAGCGCGATTTCAGCGGCGTTTTCCACTTGCAGCGGGGTGCCGCCCAAAACCGCGCAGAGGCCTGCAGCGGCCATGGCGGCGGCAGAGCCGACTTCGCCCTGACAGCCGACTTCAGCCCCTGAAATAGAGGCGTTGTTTTTGATGATGCCCCCGATGGCGGCGGCGGTCAACAGGAAATCGACGACATCATCCCGTTTGGCGGTTGGCACATGGTCGAGGTAATAGCGGATGGTTGCGGGCACCACCCCTGCCGCGCCGTTGGTGGGCGCGGTGACCACTTGACCGCCTGCGGCGTTTTCCTCGTTTACGGCCATGGCGTAGGCGGCGATCCAGTCGTTGATCACATGGGGAGGCGTCAGGTTTTTGCCTTGTTCCGCTTGCAGTTGGCCGAGAATACCCATGGCGCGGCGTTTGACGTTTAACCCGCCGGGCAGGATTCCCCCCGTTTCGAGACCTTTATCCATGCAGCGTTCCATCACCTCCCAGATGCGCATGATGCGGCCGCGCAGGTTTTCAGGGCCAGAGCGAACCAGTTCATTGTCCCATTTCATTTGGGCCACGGATTTTCCGCTGCGCAGGGACAGCTCCAGCATATGATCGGCGTTGCGGAACGGGAAGGGGACCTCATCTGGCACCGCGCCCTGTTCGGCCTCGACCTGTTCCATGTCTTCGGCCGTGGCGACAAAGCCGCCCCCTATAGAGTAGTAGATCTGTTCGTTCAGAATTGCGCCGTGGGAATCTTTGGCCCAGAATTTCATCCCGTTGGCGTGGCCTGTCAGGATGGTTTCATAGTCAAAGACCAGATCGGTATCAGGATCAAAGGCATATGGGGGGTGGCCCGCAGGTTTGACGGTTTTGCTGGTGGCGATCCGGGCTTCGGCCATTTTTGCAGCGTCCGGATCAAAATCATCGGGGGTAAACCCTTCAAGCCCCAGCACCACGGCCTGATCTGTGCGGTGTCCCTTGCCGGTAAAAGCCAGCGATCCGTGAAGCGAGGCACCAAGGCTGGCTGCGGCGATTCCGTCTGTTTTCAGCTTGTCCAGAAACATCGCTGCGGCTGTCATGGGCCCCATAGTATGCGACGAGGACGGCCCGACGCCGACTTTGAAGATTTCAAAAATGCTAAGGAACATTGCGCCACTTCCCGATAGATGTTTCATCCGTTTCAGCCAGTCTTTGGCCTGTAAGGCGCACCCCTGCTGTACCATATCCGACGTTTTGACCCGTCAAAGTGCCACGGCCCGCGAATTCGCCTGAAAAAGGGTGCAAAAACTGGAAAACAGGGTCAATTCACACTCGCAGCAGGCGACATAAAGACTTATACCTTCTGGGAACACAACAACCAAAGGGCGTGTCATGAGCAGTGAATTTTCCCCCATCGACAAAGCAAAGTTTGTGGCTGCAAAACGTGCGGTGGATTACGTGGACGACGGTATGCGCGTCGGGCTGGGAACAGGCTCTACTGCAGCGTGGATGGTCAAGATGCTGGGCGAACTGGTCCGCGACGAAGGTCTGAAGATCAAAGCTGTGCCCACATCGAACCGCACGGCGCAACTGGCGCGGGATGTGGGGATTGATGTCTACACGCTTGATCAGGTGAAATGGCTGGATCTGACCATTGATGGTGCGGATGAATTTGATGCCAATCTGAACCTGATCAAAGGCGGCGGCGGGGCGCTGTTGCAGGAAAAGATCGTGGCCACGGCCAGTGACCAGATGATTGTGATTTCCGATGCCAGCAAAGCGGTTGAAACGCTGGGCGCCTTTCCCTTGCCGGTGGAAGTGGTGAAATTCGGCTGGCAGACCACCAAGGAACTGATCGAGGAATGTTTGTCCAATGTGAATGTTCTGGGCAGTGCGGTATCCCTGCGCTTGCAGAATGACGCGCCGCTGCTGACGGATGAGGGGCACTATATACTGGACCTGCATCTGAAACGGATTCAAAACCCGCGCGAGCTGTCCTTGATCCTGAACCAAGTGCCAGGCGTGGTTGAAAACGGCCTGTTCCTGGATATCGCTGACGCCATCGTGATTGGACACGGGGACGGTCGGGTCGAAGTTCGGGATATCAATAATGGTACGGTCGAGCAGGAACAGATTGATATTCTGCTGAACGAGAATCTGTTCGCCGATATCGAAGATTAAGGAAGTTACTATGTCTTATGATTACGACCTGTTCGTCATTGGCGGCGGCTCGGGCGGGGTACGTGCGGCACGGGTTGCGTCGCAAACCGGCGCGCGCGTGGCTTTGGCCGAGGAATATCGCTACGGCGGGACGTGTGTCATTCGGGGCTGTGTTCCCAAGAAACTGATGGTTTATGCGTCACAATTCGCCGAAGCCTTTGAAGACGCCAAAGGCTTTGGCTGGACAGTTGGGGAGTCCGCGTTCGATTGGGCTACTTTTATGGCGGCCAAGGACGCGGAAATTGATCGTCTGGAAGGCATCTATAATAAGAACCTGAAAGCGGCAGGGGTCACATTGTATGATGCGCGCGCTATTGTAACCGGCCCGCAAGAGGTGACTTTAGCCAGCGATCAGGTGATCACGGCCAAGACAATTCTGGTGGCCACAGGCGGCACTCCGTTCATTCCCGATGTTGAAGGCCGCGACCTGGCGATTTCCTCAAACGAGATTTTCCACCTTCCGACCCAGCCCAAGCGGGTTGTTGTGGTGGGCGGGGGCTATATCGCCTGCGAATTCGCCTGTATCCTGAACGGTATGGGCACCGAAGTGACGCAACTTTATCGCGGCACACAAATCCTGCGGGGCTTTGATAATGAAGTTCAGGATTTCGTGGCCGAAGAGATGCGCGGCAAAGGCGTGAACCTTTTGGTTGGCACGGATGTGGCCAAAATGGAAAAAACTGCCGATGGCATCCTTGTGACACCTGACAATGGCGCAGCCTTTACCGTGGATGAAGTTCTCTATGCCACGGGGCGTGTGCCCAATTCGGCCAAGATGGGTCTGGAAGACGTGGGTGTTGCACTGGGCAAAAAAGGCGAGGTGATTGTGGATCAATATTCCGCCACCTCCGTGCCTTCGATCTATGCTGTGGGCGATGTGACCGACCGTGTGGCACTGACGCCAGTTGCAATCCGTGAAGGCATGGCCTTTGTGGAAACCGTATTCAAAGACAATCCCACAAGCCCGGATCACGAATTGATCCCGACTGCTGTATTTACCCAGCCCGAAATCGGCACTGTCGGCCTAAGCGAGGAAGACGCGCGCGCGGTTGAGGAAATCGAAGTTTACAGCGCGGCATTTCGTCCGATGATGCATATTCTGGCAGGTCGCTCAGAGCGGATGTTGATGAAATTGATCGTCTCCAAAGCCAGCCGAAAGGTGCTTGGCTGTCATATTGTGGGCCACGGGGCCGGAGAAATGATACAATTGGCCGGAATCGCCGTTAAAATGGGCGCAACCAAAGAAGATTTCGACCGAACAGTGGCAGTACATCCTACTGCGGCGGAGGAACTGGTCACAATGTCGACCCCCACGCGATAAGTTAACGCGTGGTGTGGTTGATATTTTGATAAAAACAGCCATCTAAAGGGCTGGAAGCTGAACACCTGACGAAAGGACGCTAGGGAACATGGCAGGAAATAATTCGGGGGGTCCCTGGGGCGGTGGCGGCGGAAGCCGCGGCGGTGGCGACGACAAGGATCGTGGAAACGATCAACGGGGCGACAAGGGGCGCAAACCTTCGGGGGGCAACCAGCCCCAGATGCCAGAAATTGATGAAATCGTTCGCAAAGGGCAGGAACAACTGCGCGTGTTGATGGGCGGCAAAAGCAGCAACAGTGGCGGCGGTGGCAGCAACCGTGGCGCTGGTGGCGGCTTTCCGGGCGGCGGCATTGGCCGTGGCACCATCGGTATCGCCCTGCTTGCAGGCGTTGCGCTGTGGGCCTTTGCCAGTTTTTACCGTGTGGACACATCCGAACAGTCTGTTGAACTGCTGTTTGGTAAATATGTGGAAACAGGCGAAGAGGGTCTGAACTTTGCCCCATGGCCGTTTGTGACCAAGGAAATTCGCGCTGTAACCCGCGAAAACACCGAAGACATCGGTGTGGGACGGGGCGCACGCACTGACAACGGGTTGATGCTGACAGGCGACGAAAATATCGTCGATATTGATTTTCAGGTGGTCTGGAACATCAATGACCTGCGCAAATACCTGTTCAATCTGGGCGAGCCGGAAAACACAATTCGCGCTGTGTCTGAATCAGCCATGCGTGAAATTATCGCCCGTTCAAACCTTGCACCGATCCTGAACAGGGATCGAGGCGCGATTGCGCAGGAACTGCAAGAACTGATCCAGTCCACGCTCGACAGTTACGAAAGTGGCATGAACATCGTGCGGATCAACTTTGACAAAGCCGATCCACCCGAAGAAGTCATCGACGCCTTCCGTCAGGTTCAGGCCGCAGAGCAAACCCGCGACACGCTGGAAAAACAGGCTGACAAATATGCCAACGAAAAGCTGGCCGAAGCCCGTGGTCAAGCAGCGCAGTTGCTAGAGCAGGCCGAAGGCTACCGTGCCCAGCAGATCAACCAGGCCGAAGGTGAAGCCTCGCGGTTTATTGCGGTTTATAACGAATACGCCAAAGCGCCCGAAGTCACGCGCAAACGGCTGTATCTGGAAACCATGGAACGTGTTCTTGGCGGTGTGGATAAAGTCATCATCGACGAAGGCGTCGGCGGCGGGCAGGGCGTTGTGCCGTATCTGCCCTTGAACGAGCTGAACAAAACACGCGGGGAGACGAAGTAATGAAACGTTTGCAATTCCTTGGTCCAATCCTGGCTGTTATCCTGATTGCGCTGTCCAGCGCAGTTTATGTGGTCGACGAACGCCAGAAAGTCCTGCGTCTGTGGTTTGGTGAGGTTACCGCTGAAATCACCGATCCGGGGCTCTATTTCAAAATCCCGCTGTTCCACGAGATCATCAAATACGATGACCGTATTCTTGCAATGGACACGCAGCCGCTGGAAGTGACACCGCTGGACGACCGTCGTCTTGTGGTTGATGCCTTTGCGCGCTGGCGCATTGCGGATGCCAAAACCTTCCGCCGTGCGGTGGGTGTTGGCGGTGTTGACGGTGCGCGCCCCCGTTTGGAACGCATCCTGAACGCTGAACTGCGTGAAGTTCTGGGTAGCGTTACATCCGGTGCGGTTCTGTCTGCGGATCGTGTGTCCCTGATGAACCGGATTCGCGACCAGTCCCGCGACGAAGCCGATGCGCTGGGTGTGGAAATCGTTGATGTGCGCATCAAACGGGCCGACCTTCCGACGCAAAACCTCGAAGCAACCTTCGAACGGATGCGCGCGGAACGGGAACGGGAAGCCGCTGATGAAATCGCTCGTGGTAACGAAGCTGCGCAGCGTGTACGCGCCCAAGCGGATCGTACCGTAGTTGAAACCGTGTCCGAAGCTCAGAAAAACTCTGACATCATTCGCGGTGAAGCAGACGCAGAACGCAACGCAATCTTTGCAGGTGCCTTTGGCCGTGATGCGGAATTCTTCACCTTCTACCGGTCTTTGGCCGCCTATGAATCATCCCTCAAAGGCGACAACTCGACCATGGTGATTTCCCCTGACAGCGAGTTCTTTGACTACCTCAAAAGCAACGCGGGCAAATAATGCACGAGCTGCTTTTGGCACTCGGCCTTATGGCTGCAATCGAGGGGCTGGTGCTTGCACTGGCCCCTTTGCGTTTTGAAGAGCTGGTGAAAACACTGGGCAGCCTGTCCGAGCAGCAAAAACGCAGCATCGGCTTGGCTATACTGGCTTTCGGTGTGGTCCTTGTCTGGATTGCCAAAACGATCTGACTGGCCTGATCAAAGCCCTGTCAGGCAAACGCCCTCTGGCCTTGGAAACAGGGATTCAGCAAAGACCGCAGTATTAAATTTAACCAATAAAACGTCACATGACCGGTTTTTACCCGATGAGCGGGAAATGGATCATCGGGTGGTGAATGGGGGCTTCACCAAGGGCTCACGGAAAATTCACCTTTTGTTGCAGTCGAATTCGTTGCAATGTTGCGTAAACGACACGACATACATCTATGGGAACCGCCAAATAGAGCAGCAGTCCCGACAGTCTGGCAGTTTTGAGGAGAGAATAAGATGAAAGCAATCGCAGCACCCCGTGAGCGACGCACGGACAAAGCAATGGCCTATGCGGCCGGGGCTTTGGTCACGCTGACCTTCGTTCTGATGCAGGCCCTAAGCGCCTCGGCGCGCGGTGCGCCTGACAGTTTTGCGGATTTGGCGGAACGCCTTAGCCCCGCTGTGGTGAATATCACCACCAGCACAATGGTTGCAGGGCGCGACCTGCCTGCCTTGCCCCGTGCGCCACAAGGATCGCCGCTGGAAGAACTGTTTCCGGATCTGTTCGGCCCCCAAGGCAACCGCGAAGACCGCCAGCGTCGGGCCTCGGCATTGGGGTCGGGGTTTATTATTTCGGCTGACGGGTTCATCGTCACCAACAATCACGTGATTGATGGTGCGGACGAAATCCAGATCGAACTGTTTGACGGCGGTCCCTTGCTGGACGCCAAACTGATCGGCACAGACGCAAAAACCGATATCGCCCTGCTGAAGGTAGAAGCCGAAGCGCCGCTGCCTTTTGTCGGCTTTGGCGATAGTGATGTGTCCCGTGTCGGGGATTGGGTGCTGGCCATCGGCAATCCGCTGGGGCAGGGGTTTTCGGTTTCTTCCGGTATCATTTCCGCCCGCAACCGTTCGTTGCGCGGCACCTATGACGATTACATCCAGACAGACGCAGCCATCAACAAAGGCAACTCAGGCGGGCCGCTGTTCAACATGGATGGCAATGTAATCGGCGTGAACACAGCAATTATTTCCCCCACAGGCGGATCCATCGGTCTGGGCTTTTCCATGTCTTCAAACGTGGTGTCCCGCGTTGTGGAGCAGTTGAAAGAATACGGCGAAACCCGTCGCGGCTGGTTGGGTGTGCAAATTCAGGACGTGGATAAAGATATTGCCAATGCGGTTGGTCTGGATTCCGTCAAAGGGGCTTTGGTCAGCAATGTACCCGAAGGCCCAGCCATGGAAGCAGGCATTCTGGCAGGCGATGTGATCCTGAACTTTGACGGGCGTGAAGTATCCGACACCCGCGGTCTGGTCCGCGCGGTTGGCAATGCCGAAGTGGGCAAAGCCGTGCGCGTGGTGATTTTTCGCGAAGGCAAAACCCAGACGTTGAAAGTTGTTCTGGGCCGCCGTGAAGATGCGGAACGCGATCCCGTAGTGCCTGTGGTTGGGAAACCTGACGCAACTGCCGATCACGAAGCCATGGGCATGCGCCTGACAGGCCTTACAGACGAGGTTCGGGGCCAGTTGGGGTTGGAGGACACAGTCAAAGGTGTGGCTGTCCTGACCGTAGATGAGGCATCTGACGCGTTCAAAAAAGGCATGCGTTCCGGGGATCTGATTTCCGAAGTAGGTCAGAAACCTGTTTCTGCGCCGGTAGATGTGACAGAAGCGTTGAAAGCAGCCAAGGATGCAGGGCGGAAATCGGTTCTGCTGCTGGTCCGTCGCGACGGTGCACCGCGTTTCGTCGCACTGGCGCTGGACGAGTAGGCTTGGCCACACGCTGATAGAAAAAGGGCGCTGAAGATTTCAGCGCCCTTTTTTATGGGTCTTCAGGGGTTAACGAGGCTGTCGCGAGCTGTGTTAAACCAGCATGGACATGGGTTTTTCCATGTAACCTGCAAACGCGTTCAGGAATTCAGCGCCCAAAGCCCCGTCAATCACGCGGTGATCCACAGACAGGGTCACAGACATCACCGTCGCGACGCTTAGTGATCCGTCTTCCCCCACAACGGGTTTCTTTTGACCGGCACCCACCGCAAGAATCGAACCGTGGGGCGGATTGATCACAGCGTCGAAGTTTTCGATGCCGAACATACCCAGATTGGAAATGGCAAAGCTGCCGCCCTGATATTCATGGGGGGCGAGTTTACGATCTTTGGCGCGTGTGGCGAGGTCTTTCATCTGGGTAGAAATCAGGCTGAGCGTTTTGTTTTCCGCGTCCTGAATGACCGGAGTGAACAGACCGCCCTCAATGGCGACTGCCACCGCCACATCGCTGGCTTTCATTTGCAAAATGCGATCACCGGCCCAAACCGCGTTACACGCCGGCACGTCTTGCAGGGCTTTGGCACTGGCTTTGATGACAAAGTCGTTCACCGAAAGCTTTACGCCACTGTCCGCCAGACCACTGTTGATTTCGCCGCGCATTTTCAGCAGCGCATCCAACTGGATAGTGCGGCGCAGATAGAAATGCGGGATGGTCTGTTTTGCCTCGGTCAGACGGGCGGCGATGGTTTTGCGCATACCGTTGAGGGTGATTTCCTCATACTCGCGTTCGGCATACATCTTCTTAACGGTTTCACTATCCGCCGATGGGGCGAGGCTTGGCGCGGCTTGCGCTGTTTCCGCCGCCTTGGCTGGCGCGGTGTCGGCCTTGGCGCTTTCTACATCGGATTTCACAATGCGACCGCGTGGGCCAGAACCTTTGATCTGGCTAAGGTCCAGACCCTTTTGATCTGCAATGCGCCGTGCCAGCGGGGAGGCGAAAATCCGTTCGCCGTCTTTTTTCGGCGCGGCAGGGGCGGGTTTCGCCGCAGGTTCGGCTTTGGGTTCACTTGCAGGTTCCGGAGCAGCTTTTGCTTCGGCTTTTTCTGCAGCCTTTGGTGCCTCGGCCTTGAGCTCTTTGCTGGCGGGAACCGCATCCGCGTCTTCGCCATCTTCCAGCAGCACAGCAATCGGCGCGTTGACCTTCACACCTTCGGTGCCTTCGGAAACAAGGATTTTGCCGATGACACCATCGTCAACCGCTTCAAATTCCATTGTGGCTTTGTCAGTTTCGATTTCAGCCAGCAGATCACCGCTTTCTACGGTGTCGCCTTCTTTGACCAGCCATTTGGCCAGCGTGCCTTCCTCCATTGTGGGGGACAGGGCGGGCATCAGGATTTCAATAGCCATGGGTCTGTCTCCTAGCGGTAGGTTACGGATTTAACGGCTTCGATCACTTCAGGTGTGGTGATCAGGGCCAGTTTTTCAAGATTGGCAGCATAGGGCATGGGAACGTCCTTGCCAGCGCAGTTGATGACAGGCGCGTCCAGATAATCGAACGCCTGTTGCATCAGGACCGCGCTGATGTGATTGCCGATGGAACAGACGGGGAAGCCTTCTTCGACGGTCACGCAGCGGTTGGTTTTCTTGACCGAGTTGATCACCGTTTCCGTATCCATCGGGCGCAGGCTGCGCAGGTCGATCACTTCGGCGCTGATGCCGTCCTCGGCCAGTTTATCCGCTGCTTCAAGCGCGTATTTCATGCCGATGCCAAAGGACACGATGGTCACGTCATCCCCCGCACGGGCGATTTTCGCCTTGCCGATCGGAACCGTGAAATCATCCAGTTCCGGCACTTCGAAGGATTGCCCGTACATGATTTCATTTTCCAGCATGATCACAGGGTTCGGATCGCGGATTGCAGATTTCATCAGGCCTTTGTAATCGGCGGCGGTATAGGGCATCACAACCTTCAGCCCTGGAATCTGGGCATACCACGCAGCGTAGTCGTGGCTGTGTTGCGCGCCCACACGGGCCGCAGCGCCGTTTGGACCACGAAACACAATCGGCGCACCCATCTGGCCGCCCGACATATACCGCGTTTTGGCGGCAGAGTTGATGATCTGGTCAATCGCCTGCATGGCAAAGTTGAACGTCATGAATTCTACGATAGGCCGCAACCCGCCAAAAGCCGCGCCCACAGCGATACCTGCAAAGCCATGTTCTGTGATTGGTGTATCAATCACACGGCGCGGGCCGAATTCTTCGAGCATCCCTTGGCTGACTTTATAAGCGCCCTGATATTCGGCAACTTCTTCACCCATCAGGAACACATCGTCATGGGCGCGCATTTCTTCGGCCATGGCATCGCGGATCGCTTCGCGCACGGTTTGTTTTTTGAATGTTGTGCCCTCTGGCACATCTTCCATCGGAATTTCCGGTGCAGCGGGCGCGGCCTTTGCAGGGGCCTTTTCCGGTTCTTTCGCCGGGCTGTCCTCTTTGGCGGTTTCTTCCGCTTTCGGGGCAGGGGCCTCATCCGCAGCAGAGGCGTCCTCACCCTCTTCCAGCAGCACGGCGATAGGGGTGTTCACTTTCACGCCTTCTGTGCCTTCGGTGATCAGGATTTTGCCGATGACGCCTTCGTCCACGGCTTCGAATTCCATCGTGGCCTTGTCGGTTTCGATTTCGGCCATAATGTCACCGCTTTGCACGGTGTCACCTTCTTTGACCAGCCATTTGGCCAATGTGCCTTCTTCCATCGTTGGCGAAAGGGCGGGCATAAGTATTTGAATTGCCATGTTTAAGTTCCTTAAGCGTAGATGTCTGTGTAAAGTTCGTCGAGCGCGGGTTCTGGGCTTTCGGATGCGAAATCAGCCGCCTCTGACACGATCTTTTTGACCTCTTTGTCGATGGTCTTCAGATCATCCTCGGTGGCATGTTTGCCGGTGACCAGCAAATCGCGCACGTGATCAATCGGGTCTTTTTCGGCCTTCACCTTTTGCACTTCTTCGCGGGTGCGGTATTTGGCGGGGTCCGACATGGAGTGCCCTCGGTACCGGTAGGTTTTCATTTCCAGGATATAAGGACCGTCGCCAGCGCGACAGTGGGCGAGCGCCCGTTCACCAGCCTCTTTCACCGCCAGAACATCCATGCCGTCAACAGCTTCACCCGGGATGCCAAAGGCCTCGCCGCGGGTGTAAAGTTCCGGTGTCGAAGACCCCCGTTGCAGGGAGGTGCCCATGGCGTATTGATTGTTTTCGATCACAAAAATACAGGGCAGCTTCCACAGGCTGGCCATGTTGAATGTTTCATAGATCTGGCCCTGATTGGCTGCGCCATCGCCGAAATACGCAAAGGATACATCGTCTGTGCCGTTGTATTTATTGGCAAACGCCAGCCCTGCGCCGATAGGAACCTGTGCGCCCACAATGCCGTGGCCCCCGTAAAAGCGTTTCTCGGTCGAGAACATATGCATCGAGCCGCCCTTGCCTTTGGAATAGCCGCCCTCCCGTCCGGTCAATTCGGCCATGACGCCTTTGGGGTCCATACCGCAGGCCAACATATGGCCGTGATCGCGGTAGGATGTGACCCGCTGGTCGCCTTCTTTGGCGGCGGCTTCAAGGCCGACAACGATGGCTTCCTGTCCGATGTACAAATGGCAGAACCCGCCGATCAATCCCATGCCGTATAACTGGCCGGCTTTTTCCTCAAACCTTCGGATCATCAGCATTTCGCGGTAATGGCCCAGCAGTTCTTCTGCCGAAACATTGGATTTGGAGGATTTTTTGGCTGCAGCCATCAGGGGGACTCCGGAATAGTTTAATGTTAAACTATATTATAATCTAAGACGCTGCAGATTACACGTTTTATTTTTCAATAGGGGTGGTGTCGCAGAACACCGCCTGTTGGTTGCGTAAAAGGCATAAAAAAGACCGCTGTCTTGGGAACAGCGGTCAATTTATTTTGCACCTTGGGAAAACGTCGGGTGTTATTGGATGATGATTTCATCCCCTCTTGCCATGCCGAGAACTTTGCGGGCCCGTTCGTCCAGGAGGTCCAGATCCAGGTAATTATCTGACAGACGTCGGGTCTTGTTTTGCAGGATTTCTCGTTCTGCATGGAGTTGTGCCAGTTGCAGTTTCAAAGCGTCCTCATCCGCTTCTATCTGAACACGGCGAAAGTGGCCGTAATCACCTTGCACAGCAGCAAAGACGAAATAGGCAGATAACCCGAATGCCGTGAAGAAAAGCATCACGGAACCGATTGCCGCCCCTGTTTTACCTTGCTGTAACAAAATTGACCTACCTCATTGCCCATTCTTGTGACGGGTTAACCTGACTATAGGGCAAGCGAATCAGGATGTGAATCCCAAAACGAATCGCTTTGTCACTTTTTTACCTAAAATTTTTAGCGGGGACGGCCTGCCGTCAGATCATCCCCGATTAAGGCAGGATCAGGCGTTGGATGCGGCGCAGATGCTGTCGATTGTGGCAGCGATTGTGCTGTTGAAATCAGCGTCCGATTGATCCGCTGACAGACCTTCGCTCAGCGCCCGCGAGAAGCTGGCGATCATGCCGCTGTTTTGGGCCAGACGGCTGTTTGCTTCTTCACGCGCATAGCCGCCGGACAGGGCCACAACCCGCATGACAGAGGGGTGATCCACAAGGGATTTATACAGGTTGGCGGTTTCTGGTAGGGTCAGCTTCAGCATAACCTGTTGGCCAGCGGGCAGAAGACCCAACTGGCGGGTGATCTCGGCCAGCAGGATGTCTTCGGCGGCGGCTTTATCTGCGATGGAAATTGTTACTTCCGGTTCGATGATCGGCATCAAGCCGTGACCATAAATACGGGCAGCAACTTCGAACTGTTGGGACACGATGGCATCAATCCCCGTGGGGGAGGCCGCGTCGATAACCGAGCGCATTTTTGTGCCGAAAATACCCGCGTCCACAGCGCGTGCCAGTGTGGCATCCAGCCCGTCGATGGGTTTCATCAGTTTCACGCCGTCGGCTTCATCTTCCAGGCCCTTGTCGATTTTCAGAAAGGGCACAACCCCCCGTTCTTCCCACAGATAGGTGGCTGTGGGTTTTCCGTCGATTTCGCGGTCCATGGTCATTTCAAACAGAATGGCGCCGATCACCTTATCGCCGGTAAAGGCAGGGGCCTGTGCGATACGGGCGCGCATGGCGTGGATCAGATCGAACATTTCAGCGTCATTGCTATAGGCATCCGCCGTCACGCCATACAAACCCAAAGCTTTAGGGGTCGAACCGCCGCTTTGGTCAAGGGCGGCGATAAAGCCTGCGCCGGATTGCATTTTTGCGGTCATTGCGGAGTTTGACATATCTGGGTCCGTTCGTTTTGGAATGAATGTTTGGAATGGGATCAGGATTTGGCCGCGGCAAGCGCAGCAACACCTGGCAGGGTTTTACCCTCTAGCCATTCAAGGAAAGCCCCACCAGCGGTGGAAATATAGCTGAAATCATCGGCCGCGCCACTGGAATTCAGGGCTGCAACCGTGTCGCCGCCCCCTGCAACTGACAGCAAGCGCCCCGCTTTGGACAGGGCAGCCGCATGCAGGGCCGCCGCATCGGTTGCGGTATTGAAGGGCGGAATTTCAAACGCGCCCAGCGGGCCGTTCCAGACCAGCGTTTTGGCAGCATCAAGCACGGCTTTGATCCGCGCCACAGATTGCGGCCCCGCATCAAGGATCATCTGATCCGCAGGGCAGGCATCCACCGCGCAGGTGGTCGCCGCTGCGCCGGCTTTGAATTCAGACGACGTTACCACGTCCACAGGCAGCACCAGTTCGCAGTTGCCTGCCTTGGCTTTGGCAATGATTGTGCGGGCAGTGTCGAGCAGATCATGTTCGCACAGGGATTTGCCTACGTTGACCCCTTGGGCTGCCAGAAATGTATTGGCCATGCCGCCACCAATGATGATCTGGTCCACTTTGGGGATCAGATTGCCCAGCAGGTCCAGTTTGGTAGACACTTTCGCGCCCCCCACAAGGGCCACAACAGGGTGTTGGGGTTTGGACAGGGCATTTTCCAACGCCTCTAGTTCGGCCTGCATCAATCGCCCTGCGCATGAGGGCAGGTGGTGGGCCACGCCTTCGGTTGAAGCATGGGCACGGTGCGCGGCGGAAAAGGCGTCGTTACAGTAGATATCCCCGAAAGCGGCCATTTTTTCCGCAAATTCAGGATCATTGGCAGTTTCGCCGGGGTAAAATCGGGTGTTTTCCACCAGCAGGATGTCCCCGTTTTTCAACGCTTTGGTCTGTTCCAGAACCACGGCGTATGTATCGTCATGGGTGAATTGCACAGGCTGGCCAAAATGTTCGGACAGGGCAGGGACCAGTTGTGCCAAAGACAGTTCCGGGACGTTTTTCCCCTTTGGGCGGCCAAAATGCGCCAGCAGGACAACCCGCCCGCCTTTGGCGGTGATCTCTTTTACGGTTGGGACAATCCGCTCGATCCGCGTGGCGTCGGTAACTTTGCCATCGGACATGGGAACATTGATGTCCACGCGGGTCAGAACCCGTTTGCCCGCCAGATCAAATGCGTCGAGAGTTTTCCAGCTCATAAAATATCCTATCGCCAAAAGGCTATCCAGTCGACCAGCCGCAGCAGTTGTCTGCCCCAAAGAATGATGTATTCAGCCTCGTTGAACTGGATGTCTAGCACCACCAGAACAACAAGGCACAGGCCCAAAATTAACGCTACTGTATTATTCATGGTCGCGGCCGCCCGTTGTAGAAACGGGCAGCGCGGCCCGTCAAATAAGTTTGCCCATTGCTACAGCCGTGTCGGCCATACGGCAAGAGAAACCCCATTCATTATCGTACCAAGCCAGCACGCGCACAAGGTTTCCGCCCATTACAGTGGTTTGCAGTGATGCAAAGTTAGAGGAATGGGTGTTGTGGTTATAGTCGATGGAAACTGTCGGTTCATCGGTGTATTCAAGAATCCCTTTCAGATAGCCGTCAGCGGCGGCTTTCATCGCGGCGTTGACCTCTTCTACGGATGTATTGCGCACGGGGATGAATTTCAGGTCAATGGCAGACACATTCGGGGTTGGCACGCGAATTGCGGAACCGTCCAGCTTGCCTTCCAGTTCCGGCAGAACCAGACCAACAGCGCGCGCTGCCCCTGTGGTTGTGGGGATCAGCGACATGGCCGCCGCGCGGGCACGGTACAGGTCGTTGTGGCGACGGTCGAGCGTCGGCTGGTCGCCTGTATAGCTGTGAATTGTGGTCATAAAGCCTTTGTCGATGCCAATGGCGTCGTTGATGACTTTGGCAATGGGTGCCAGACAGTTGGTGGTGCAGGACGCGTTGGATACGATCAGATCCTCGGATGTCAGATCCCCGTGGTTCACGCCGTAAACAATTGTTTTATCTGCCATTTTCGCAGGGGCAGAGTTCAGAACCCGTTTGGCGCCCTGACGCAGGTGTACCTCGGACGCGCCTTTGTTGTTGAACTTTCCGGTACATTCCAGAACCACGTCAACGCCGTCCCAGTCCAGTTCCATCGGATCATAAGTGGCAAACATGCGCATATCGCCTTTGCCCACGTTCATGGTGCCATCGCCGATGCTGATGTCACCGGGGAAACGGCCGTGAACGCTGTCGTATTTCAGCAGGTGGGCTGTGGTTTCCAGCGGGCCTGTGGCGTTGACGGCGACCACTTCGATGTCGTCCCGTCCGCTTTCGATAATATGGGCCAGCGTGCAGCGACCGATGCGGCCAAATCCGTTAATGGCAACTTTAACAGCCATGATACTCTCCTAAAAACCGAAAGGGGGAATGGTATGCGCAAAATCACACCACAGTTCATGTCCGCGTAAACGCTTGCCGCCCGAAAGGGAACCTTCGGGCGGCAAGGAAACGGTCAATGTTAACGTTAAAGGTCTATGTTAACGTTAAAGCAGGTTCTTAACCTTCTCGGCAACCGCGTCTGCGGTGATGCCGAAGTTGGCGTAAAGCTCCTCGGCAGGGGCGGAGGCGCCAAAACTGTCCATACCAACAAAGTCGGCTTTGTTGGATTTGCCCCGTTCTCCGGTCAGCCATTTGTCCCAGCCAAAGCGGGTTGCGGCCTCGATCCCGACGCGCACAGGGCCTGCGGGCAGAACCTTGCGGCGGTAGGCTTCGTCCTGCGCCTCGAACAGTTCCCAGCAGGGCATAGACACAACACGGGTGCCGATGCCGATGGCTTGCAGCTTTTCGCGGGCATCCATGGCGATTTCCACTTCGGAACCGGTTGCCAGCAGGATTGCCTGACGTTTGCCTTCGGCTTCGGCCAGAACATAAGCGCCTTGGGCGGTCATGTTTTTATTGGTGTGGCTGGTGCGCACGGTGCGCACGTTCTGGCGGGTCAGAGACATCACGGAAGGCGTGGTCTGCGAAGACATGGCCAGTTCCCAAGCTTCGGCCGTTTCAACGGTGTCGGCAGGGCGGAAGACCCATGTGTTCGGGGTCGCACGGGAAATCGCCAGATGTTCCACCGGCTGGTGGGTCGGGCCGTCTTCGCCAAGGCCGATGCTGTCATGTGTCATCACAAACACTGTCGGGATGCCCATAAGGGCTGCCAGACGCATGGATGGCCGCGCATAATCGGTGAAACACATGAACGTGCCACCATAGGGGCGCACACCGCCATGCAGTGCCATTCCGTTCATCGCAGCAGCCATACCGTGTTCACGGATGCCATAAGCCACGTGGCGGCCTTTGCGGTTGTCCGCATCAAACCAGCCCAGATCAGCCGTCAGCGTATTGTTCGATCCGGTCAGATCGGCAGAGCCGCCGATAGTTTCCTTCATGATCGGGTTGATCACTTCCAAAGCCATCTGGCTAGAGGCGCGGGTGGCTTTGCTGGGCTGTTCTTCGGAAACTTTGCGCTTCAGCTGTTTGATCACGGCAGACAGACGCTTGTGCGGCGTGCCTGTGATTACCCGTTCAAATTCAGCCTGACGGTTTTCAGACAGTTCACCCAGTCGCGTGGTCCAGGCTGCGAATTCCGCAGCACCGCGGGACCCGATGGCTTCCCAGCCCGATTTTACATCGGCGGGGATTTCAAAGGCGGGGTAGGGCCAGTCGTAGAATTCACGCATCTGGGCCAGTTGCGCGTCTTTGATCGCGTAACCGTGGCCCTTGTTGGTGTCCTGAACACCGTCAACACCCAGAGCGATGGTGGTTTTGCAGGCAATCATCGACGGAGTGTTGGTGTTCTTCGCCGCCGTCAGGGCTGCGTCGATTTCTTCGGGGTTGTGACCGTCACATTCAAACACCGACCATCCGGCTGCCTTGAAGCGTTTTTTCTGGTCGGTGACGTCGGAAATATCAATCTTGCCGTCGATAGAGATATTGTTGTCGTCCCACATCAGGATCAGTTTGCCGAGCTTTTGTTTGCCCGCAAGGCCGATGGCTTCGTGGCTGACGCCTTCCATCAAACAGCCGTCACCTGCCATGACATAGGTGTAATGATCTACAACGGATTTATTGTAGCGCGCCGCCATGGATTGTTCCGCCATCGCCATGCCAACCGCATTGGCCACACCCTGACCCAAAGGGCCTGTGGTGGTTTCGATACCTTTGGCATGGCCATATTCAGGGTGACCCGCCGTTTTTGCGCCCCACTGGCGGAAATTGCGAATTTCCTCGATGGTCATGTCTTCATAACCCGTCAGGTGCAGCAGACCGTACAACAGCATGGACCCGTGACCCGCAGACAGGATAAAGCGATCCCGATCCGGCCAGTCAGGGTTGGCCGCGTCAAATTTCAGGTGTTTCTCAAAAAGAACGGTCGCCACGTCAGCCATGCCGATGGGCATGCCCTGATGGCCGGATGCAGCAGCATGAACAGCGTCGGCTGCCAGAATGCGCAAAGCTGCGGCTTTCTTCCAGTGGTCGGGATAGTTGTTTTTAAGGTCTGAAATGTCCACGAAATGCCCTTTCTTCGGGGGGATGCGGTAAGGGATTGATCGCCCTGTGATAGCAACTCCGTAAGGGGGGTCAAGCGATTGAACGCCGTTTACTTCAGCTTTCTTTCGCAGC
>JAXMOF010000033.1:0-43757 GCA_034670045.1 Amylibacter sp.
TCTAACTTGTCACAGGTCGGTGACAAGCCGAAAGGCAGGTGCTGGGTGTTTTATGGCCGATCTAGACCAATTTCACTGCTAAACTGTGTCGATCGGGGCGAAAGTACAGGGCATTCTAACCTTTGATCTTTAATTCGCGCCACGCCAGCAGGGCCGCCCCTCCCAGAATGACCAAAGCGCCGAGTACGGAAACCCCGTCGGGGTGGGTGGAAAACACCCAGAAATCGTAAAAAGTGGCAAAGACCAGAGTGGCGTAGGAAAAGGGGAGAACGTAAGAGGCCTCGGCGCTGCGCATGGCCTGGATGAACAGGGCCTGACCGCAGACCATGATAAACCCGATGGCTGACAGCCCGATCCATTGCACCAAAGAGGGGGTGATCCAGACAAAACAGGCCGCGCCAGCCGCCAGCGTTGCGCCGATTGCGTTGTTGAACAACAGGATTTGCATGGGCGGTTCGCGCCCCGACAACAGTTTGATCAGCGTGACCTCTAGCCCGAAAACACAGGCGGCGCCCAAGGCAAATAGGGCGGCTGGTTCAAAGCTGCCCGTGCCCGGTCGCAGCAGGATAACCGCGCCTATCAACGCAATCACGGCAGCGAACCAACGCCATTTACCGACTTTTTCACCCAGAATGGGGATGGCCAGCAGCATACCGAACACAGGGTTCAAAAAGCTGATGGCTGTGGCATCGGAAATGGGAATGCGGGCCACGGCAGTGAACATCAATGTCACACCGATCCAGCCGGTCAGGGACCGTCCAAGATGCAAGGCAATATGCGGATTTGAAATCTTCGGGCGGGTGATGGCGGAAAACACCAGTAGCGCGACAAAGGCAAACACAAACCGCCCTGCAGAAACCTGAAGAGGGTGCAGCGGGTTTTCCGTGGTGCCCAGGTATTTAGCGATGATTGTGGTTGCCGCATAAAGCGAACTGGCAAGCAAAATCATCACTGCCGCGCGTTTGGGATTATGGACAGCAGGGGACATAAGAAGTGCCTAAAAACGGATCAGGAAAAGGCGTAGCGCTGAATGGGACGGGCTGCAAGGGTCGGCTGTCGTTGACAGTTGTTTTGCGGCGCGAAATAGTGACGGCAATGAAATCACACCTGTGCGGGGGCTAACATGACAGGCATCGGACATAACAACGGGCCGGCAATGCGACTGGGGCGCGGTTGGCACACCCATTGCTGGAAACAGGCGCGCAAGGAATTGCTGGGCAAGACCCTTCCCATAGAAGTGGTGCGCACCCGTATTCGCCGCGCAAGGGAACTGGGACTGGCTTATCCGCAATATGCCTCGATCCTGCTGGGCAGCGGGCGGGATATTGTGGGGTTTCTGTTCACGGTGGACGGGTTGCAATTGCGTCTGCAAAGACAGCTCTCCCTGCCGGATACGGTGCAGGAAAAGCTGCAAGGCTTGAAGCGCACCGATCTGTTTGCCTTTGCGCCCTCGGGGGAGTCCCCTGAAATGTTTCGCGCAGAACTGACCGCGCAAACAGGGTTGATCGTTAAAAGCAGCGCCCCAGAACCCGAGCGGACCCTAAATTGGCCAGAGGCCCGCCGCGCTGTTCGCGCCGTGCTAGACCCCGTCAAAGTGCCCAGCGGGGCTGTGGTGCTGATAGGCACCAAAGACGCAGAGCGGGATCTGGCAATGGCGGGAAAACTGGCACGGTTTATTCCGTCAGACAGCTATTTTGAACAGGGTGGGGCAAACACAGGCTGGACATAACGGCAAAGCTGCCCTAAAGGCAGTGCCATGTTCACAACAAACAAAATCCTTTCGTCGCGACGCCGACGCTGATTTTCAGGCCCCGTTCAGGGCCAGCTTTTGTTTGTTTGAACCACCCCCCGATCCACAATTGACTCAACGCTTTCAATCCTGCACGGATTGGCTTCGTTTTTTAAGAAAAGGAATATCCTGATGATCCCTGCAATTCTGCCCACCTATGCGCGCGCGCCGTTGACCTTTGTCAAAGGCGAAGGAAGCTGGCTTGTGGACGAACAGGGCCGACGCTATCTGGATATGGGCGCTGGCATCGCGGTGAATTCACTGGGCCACGCCCATCCCAAACTGGTCGAGGTGTTGCAACATCAGGCGACGCAATTGTGGCATACGTCGAACCTGTATCAGATCCCCAACCAGCAGGCGCTGGCGGATAAACTGGTGGATGCGACCTTTGCGGATACGGTGTTTTTCACCAATTCCGGCACGGAAAGCATGGAATGCGCGGTGAAAATGGCGCGCAAGTATTTCAGCCATAAGGGCCAGCCCGAGCGGCATAAAATCATCGCGTTCAACGACAGTTTCCATGGCCGTTCGCTGGGGATGATTTCAGCAGCGGGTGCGGAAAAACTGACCAAGGGTTTTGGCCCGATGCTGCCGGGTTTTGTGCATGTCAGCGTCAAGGATGATGCGGCGCTGGCAGCGGCGATTGACGATGAAACAGCCGCGATCCTGATCGAGCCGGTACAGGGCGAAGGCGGCATTGTTCCGATTTCAGACGAAAAGATGAAGGCGATGCGTGCGCTGTGTGATGAACACGGTCTGCTGCTGATTTTTGATGAAATTCAATGTGGTATGGGCCGTACAGGCAAGCTGTTCGCCCATGAATGGTCTGGTGTAACCCCCGATATTATGGCTGTGGCCAAAGGCATCGGCGGGGGCTTCCCTTTGGGCGCCTGTCTTGCGACGGAAGAGGCCGCAAGCGGCATGCTGGCTGGCACACACGGGTCCACCTATGGCGGCAACCCTATGGCCTGCGCTGTTGGCGGTGCGGTCATGGATATCGTGGCACAGCCTGATTTTCTGGCCGAAGTGGCGGGCAAATCCGGCCTGTTGCGCCAGAAACTCGAAGGTCTGGTCGCCAGTCATCCCGATGTGTTTGAAGAGGTCCGCGGCCTTGGCCTGATGATCGGTATCAAATGCAAAGTCACCAACACCGATGTGGTGCGTGCGGGCTATGACGCGGGCATTCTAACGGTGCCGGGCGGGGATAATGTAATCCGCGTTCTGCCCCCCTTAAATATTTCGGACGCGGACATCGGACAGGCGGTTGATCTGCTGGACCAAGCGGCAACAGCACTCGAGGCAGCACAATGACCCATTTTCTGGACATTCACAAAACCGGCGCGGATGACCTGCGCAAAATTCTGGACCAAGCCAGCGCAATGAAACAGGCGCGTATGGGTAAACCGAAAGGCACGCCTGATGCAGACCTGCCGCTGGACGGTAAAATGGTCGCGCTGATTTTTGAAAAACCCTCAACACGGACTCGCGTTTCCTTTGATGTGGGCGTGCGTCAGATGGGGGGGCAGACGCTGGTACTGTCAGGCGCTGAAATGCAATTGGGTCACGGCGAAACCATCGGGGATACCGCGCGGGTGATGTCGCGTTATGTGGATATGATCATGATCCGCACCTTTGACGAAAGCATCCTGCTGGAACTGGCTGAACATGCGGATGTGCCGGTGATCAACGGGTTGACCGACCGCACCCATCCTTGCCAGATCATGGCCGATGTGATGACCTATGAAGAACACCGCGGCCCGATCAAGGGCAAGAAAGTGGTCTGGATGGGCGATGGCAACAATGTCTGTGCATCGTTGTTGCATGCAGCGGGTCAATTCGGCTTTGATTTCACCTTTTCAGGGCCGGAACGGCTGGACCCTGAAGCGGAATTCATCGGTCTGGCCCGCGAACAGGGTGTTGCCGTGAACATTGAACGGGACGCGGCCAAGGCGGTTGAAGGCGCTGATCTGATCGTGGCGGATACCTGGTTGTCCATGCATGACGATCAATCTTCACGCCAACGGCGGCATAATTTGCTGCGGCCTTATCAGGTGAACGAAGCGCTGATGTCGCAGGCGAAACCTGATGCGCTGTTCATGCATTGCCTGCCAGCCCACCGCGATGAAGAGGTCACCAGCGCCGTGATGGACGGTCCGCAGTCGGTGATTTTTGACGAGGCCGAAAACCGTCTGCACGCCCAGAAAGCCGTGATGCGGCACTGTTTGGGCGTATAGGTCCGGTATCCAAGGTTTTCCTGCGCTCCGCGCGGGGATATTTTCAGAAAGAAGAAGTTAAGGGGTGTTCAGGGCAAAAGTCTTGAGCGCCTCTGCCAGTTTTCGGGGCTGTTCCCAATGGATGGAATGGGCGGCGTCCTGGATGGTGCTGATCTTGAGGTTCGGGATCGCGGCGAGCGCTTGTCTGGCGTCGGCTTCGGGAAACAGCAGGTCATTCGCGCCCAGGATGGCTTGGGCACGGCAAGGCAGGGGCTTGGTGTGGTTTGCGGCGTCAAAACCGGTCAGGGCGTTGATTTGCAACTCCATAGCTTCCACGCTTTGCGCAAAAGGATAGGCTTGGGATGCACTGATTGCGCCGTCCAGTTGGGTCGGGTCGTTGAAAAAGCCCGGTGACATCAGCCACGGGAACAGGGTGCGCAGCCAGAACCCTGTGGGCAGGTTGGTGTTCTTGCGCAAGGCAAGGGCCTGTTCAAACAGCAGAAAATTGCGCGGGCCGTTGGTGGCGGCAGAGGCCATGAGACTGATTGAGGCAAGTCGATCCGGGCAGCGCTCGGCCAACAGCAGTGACAGGTAACCGCCCATGGAATGGCCTGCAACATGGACATCGCTCAGGGTCAGGTGATCCAGCAGGGCGGCTATGTCGTCGATGCAGTCCGTCAGCGAGAAGGGGCCGCACTTTTGCATTCGGCCCGTGGCGCGATTGTCGGCGCGGATCAGGGTGAAATGGGGGGCCAGCAGCGGGATAACCGGCAGCCAACTGGCGGTGTCGGACAACATGCCCGGGATCAACAGCAGCGGTGGGCCTTCGCCCGAGATTTCATAATAAAGATCTACGTCAGGGCGCGGCAGTGTGGGCATCAGATGTCCTCGGTCCAGCAGGGGAGCAGGTCACCTGCTTTTGGCGTTGCGTGATAGATCGCACGGGCGATGGCGCGGGACAGGCAATGGGCGGCGGCGTTGCCAAGGGTCATCAGATCGGCGGGTGGTTCGGCTGTGCGTTTGGTGGTGGACAGCGCGAAAATCAGGTCGCCGTCATGGGGCGTATGGCTGGGCATGATCGCGCGGGCCATACCGTCATGGGCGGCCGTGGCAAGCCGTTTGCATTCTGCTTTGGTCAGCGGCGCATCGGTGGCGATGATCGCGATGGTGGTGTTGGTCGGGGCGGCATGGGGGACGGTGCCAAAACGGGACATGGCCGCCACCTTGCGGCTGGGGGCGGGGCTGGTGATGCCGGTTTGCGGGCTGGTGCCAAGTCCGCCGAATTCGCCGTTGATTTCAAACGGGGCCGCCCAGAAGTGTCGGCTGTGGGGTTGGGTGACGGCACCAATGGGATTGGCAGCCACCAGCGCGCCGACAGTATGCCCGCTGTCCAGCACGAATGACGCCGATCCCAGCCCGCCCTTATGCATGGCAGAGAGCGCACCAGTGCCAGCCCCCGCTGTGCCGATATCAAAGTTTTCACCCGCAGTATCATAGGCTTGCAGGCCAAGTGCGTAATAGGGATTGCGATCCCAATCCTTTTCACCGCCGTTCAACAGATCAAAGATAATCGCAGCTGGCACGATGGGGATCACGGCAGGGCCAATGGAAAACCCCCGTTTGTTCTGGCGCAGACGTTCCTGCACGCCCGTGGCCGCATCCAGCCCATAGGCCGAGCCGCCCGCCAGCACCAGCGCGTCGATCTGGTCTACCATTTTATCGGGTTCCAGCAGGTCGGTTTCCCGCGTGCCGGGGGCGCCACCCATCACAGCAACCGAGGCCACAAAGGGCGCGTCCCCCAACAGCACGGTTGCGCCCGATTTCAGGGTATCATCCTGTGCGTTCCCCACCCGCAGGCCGGGAACATCGGTGATCAGATTGCGCGGCCCCACCTGCATCAGATACAGCGCCCGCCGTCCACTTCCATGGCGACGCCCGTGATCATCGAGGCTTCGTCCGAGCACAGGAAACTTGCGGCATTGCCCAGATCTTCGGGGGTAGAGAAGCGGCCGATCGGGATGGTGGACAGGAATTTCGCGCGCACTTCGGGGGTGTCTTCACCCATGAAGGATTTCAACAGCGGGGTCTCGCCTGCTACGGGGTTCAGAGCGTTCACACGGATGCCGAAGGGGGCCAGTTCCACAGCCATTGCCTTGGTGGCGGTGATCACCCAGCCTTTGGACGCATTGTACCAGTTCAGGTTCGGGCGCGGGCTGACACCTGCGGTAGAGGCCACGTTCAGGATCGCCCCTGCGCCATTGGCTTTCATATGGGGGACAAAGGCCTTGGCGGCCAGATAAATGGACTTCATGTTCACATTGTAAACGCGGTCAAAATCATCTTCGGTGACATTTTCCATCGGCATCGGCAGATGGGTGACACCCGCGTTGTTTACCAGAATATCCAGCGCGCCATAGGTGTTGATCGCCAGTTCTGCCATTGCGTTGATGGATGCCGTCGACCCTACATCGACCTGACAGGCAATGGCGTTGTCGCCTAGGGATTTGGCGGCGGCTTCTGCCCCGTCACCGTTAATGTCCGCGACCAGAACGCGCGCGCCCTCGGCGATGAATTTGGCGGCGATGCCGGTGCCAAAGCCAGATGCGGCGCCTGTTACAATTGCGGTTTTACCTTTTAACTTCATGGTCATACCTCCCCCATGTGATGTGTGTTGTCTTAGTGGTAGCGTGTATTGCGTCAGCCCGCCAGCGGGTTAATCCCCGCCACCTTTGGCCAGGGCTGCCTGAAACGCAGGGCGGGTGTTCATCCAGTCTACAAAGGCGGCAAGTTTGGGGAAATCGGCCCCACGGCCCATGCGCAAGGCGACGGTGGCAGGAAAGCTGAGCATGATATCGGCTGCCGACAGATCATCCAGAACATAATGGCCCGAGGGGCGCAGCATCTGTTCCATATAGGTGAAATGGCTGGTCAGCTCACCCTGAATACGCGGTTGCAGGGGGGCTGCGGCCTCACCGAGTTTTCCCGTATAGAGGTTCAGCAGGATCGGCGTCATCACAGAGCCTTCGGCGAAATGCATCAGTTCCATATGGGTCGTATAGGCATCATCGCTGCGATCCGGGATCAGATGCGACCCGTGGGCGGCGCAGATGGCTTCGACGATGGCGGCGGATTCCCCGATCAGGCGACCATTCATTTCAATCATCGGGCTTTTGCCCAGCGGGTGCAGGGCCAGCAGTTCCGGCGGCGCGAGATTGGTTTTTGCATCCCGCTCGTAGCGGATCACCTCGTATTCCAGACCCAGCTCTTCAAGCAGCCAGAGAATGCGCAGACTGCGCGAGCGGTTCAGGTGGTGGACTTTGATCATAAGAGACTCCCTTTTGATGCATGGTTCCGCCTGTGCCGGGGAAATTGCAAGCCCTGCTGTTTCGTCACAACGGCCCGCGCTGGGGTTCTGCCGCGATTTCACGGGTTTCACATTTCGTTTGGTCGGTAAGTAAAACGGATTGCGGTTAATTCAGCCCGAGTTTTGCGGGCCGCGCGGCTGCCTGTCAGCGTTGCACAGCCCATGCCACGTTTGAAATTCCCGCAAGTCTGGCAAAGCGGGAAAGTTCGCTGTCCAGTTTCTTCTGGCGGGCTGGCGTCCATTTGACACCTGCTTCGGGCCAGAACCCCGTCACCTGCATCCAGTCTTTGCTGCGATCCGCCTTGACCTCGATCCGCCCGACAAAACGGTCCCGTTCCAACAGCGGATAGACATAATAGCCCCAGCGGCGTTTGGCGGCGGGGACGAACATTTCGTTCACATATTCAAAGGCGAACAGCCGTTTCAGCCGGTTGCGGTCACGGATGGCGGGATCAAACGGGTTTAAAATACGCAGACGGCTGCTGGGGTCGGGGGTATCTGCCAGGCGGGTTTCAATGTCAGGCGTGCCAAAAGCCGCAAAGGCCGCGCCATCTGCCAGTTCGATTTCCACGGGCACTAGTGTGTGTTGTGTAGCCAGCCAAGTCTTGGTCTCTTTGGCGTCCATTGCCTCCCAAAACCGCTGGATCTCTCCCTGCGTGGCAAAAGACAGGCGGGCCATGGCGTTTTGGCACAGCCAGTCGATTTGCCCCGCATCATCGCAGATGGGATTGCGCAGATGATCCGGCACAACGCGGTGGGTCAGGTTGTAGTATTTGGTGAAATTCTCGCGAAAACAGGTGGAAAGCTCCCCTGCGTACCACATTTGATCCAGCGCCTTTTTATGGGGCGGTCGCGCCCACATTTCGCGCGGGCCTTCAATCTTGGTGTCAAAAGCATGGGTGGACAGGGCGCCCTCTGCTTCGATCCGTTTCAGAATGTCCTGCTTTGCAGATTTCGCCAGCCCCGATTGATACCACGGCGCGCGGGCCACCCGATCCCCCCAACGGCGGAACTGACGCGCCCACATGGGGTAGAATTCCATCGGGATCAGGGACGCATCATGGGTGAAATGTTCGAAAATCTGCCGGTGTTTTCCCAGCAGGGGCCAAAGCTGTTGTTCGCGATACTTCTGGTTGCGCGACCACAGAATATGATGGTGCGCGCGGGTGACATTGCGGATGGTGTCGATCTGCACAAAGCCCAGATCATGGATCATCTGCATCACATTCAGCGGCCCCGTGGGGCTGGCCGACAGGCCGTTGGTGTGCAGCCACAGCGCACGGGCCTGTTTGTTGCTGATCCTAAGGGGTGTCATGGGCTGCTTGAATGGTTGCACGTAAATCGTCTGGAATTTCAATGGCTTTGCGTGTTTTCAAATCCATAAGGACCAGCGTGAAGGCGCTTTCGAAAACCTTGGTGTCACCGCGGAAAAAATGGTGGGTGACGCTGGCGGATTTGGTGCCAAGTTTGATCAGTTCCGATTTGATCTGCACAAAATCCCCCGTGCGCAATTCCCGCTGAAACGTGGAATTCGCATTCAATACCACAAAGGCGATCTGGCGGCCTTTCAGCACATCATCGGGCGTCAGCCCCCAAAGCGCCTGAATGGAAAACCCCGCGTCCGAACAGCCGTCCAGATAGCGGGCCACATTCATATGCCCCAGAAAATCGCAATCAGAGGGGCGAACGGTAAAGCTGTGGGTGTCGATCATGGTCTTTCCTGTCAGAATGTCGTGTGCAAAGGGGGCGTTACCCGTGCAGGGCGGCCACGGTTTTCAGTTTTGAAAAACCGTAAAGCGCCTCAAAGCCTTTTTCGCGGCCATGACCCGATTTGCCGACACCGCCAAAGGGCAGTTCCACGCCGCCCCCTGCGCCGTAGTTGTTCAGGAACACCTGACCTGCATCAATTGCCTTGGCCAGCCGCATCTGACGTGCTCCGTTCTGCGACCAGACCGATGCCACCAGCCCGTAGTCCGTACCATTGGCAATGGCCACGGCCTGTTCCTCGGTATCAAAGGGGATAACCACCTGAACGGGGCCGAAAATCTCGTTCTGGGCCAGCGTGTGATCGGGGCTGACATCGGCAAACAGGGTCGGGGCCACGTAATGGCCGCCTGCGGGCGCGTCGCTGACGATCTGGCCCGAGGCGGCGATGGTCAGGTCGCTGCCCTGATCCAGAAAGCCGCTGACGATCTGTTTTTGGCGGGCGGAAATCAGCGGGCCGACATTCAGATCAGACAGGGCAGGGCCAACCTGCAAGGCGCTGTATTTCGCGGCCATTTTGGTCAGCACCTGATCATAAACACCGCGTTGGACCAGAATACGGGATGCGGCCGAACAGGTCTGCCCCGCATTCTGGATACCGGCATTCACCAGAAAGGGCAGGGCCGCATCAATATCTGCATCGTCAAACACCAGTTGCGGGGATTTGCCGCCCAGTTCCAGTGTCACCGGAATGACATTCTGCGCCGCTGCGGTCTGGATCAACACGCCCGTGCCAACCGATCCCGTAAAGGACATGTGATGCACGCCTTTATGGGACGACAGGGCTGCACCGGCTTCGGCTCCAAGGCCCGGAACCACGTTCAGAACCCCCGCAGGCAGACCCGCCTGATGGGCCAGATCGGCAAAGGCAAGCGCGGTCAGGCAGGCTTCTTCGGCGGGTTTCAGGACGCAGGTATTGCCCATGGTCAGGGCCGCCCCGACAGAGCGCCCGATAATCTGCATCGGATAGTTCCACGGCACAATATGCCCCGTCACCCCATGGGGTTCGCGCAGGGTATAGACAGTGTAGCCGTCCAGATAGGGCAGGGTTTCGCCGTGCACCTTATCCGCAGCGCCTGCGTAAAATTCCATATAGCGAGCCATGGCAACCGCATCGGCGCGGGCCTGGGTCAGGGGTTTGCCCACATCTGTGGATTCCAGCCGTGCCAGTTCTTCGACTTTGGTGAGGATCAACTGGCCAAGCCGTGTTAGAATGCGCCCCCGTTCAAAGGCGGGCATCCGCCCCCATTCGCCTTTGCGTGCGGTTTCAGCAGCAGCGACCGCTGCGTCAATGTCGGCGGCTGTGCCCCGCGCGATCGTGCCGATTTCATCCCCTGTGGACGGGTCTGTCAGGGCCAATTGCTCTCCGCCAAGGGGCGCTACCCAAGCGCCATTGATGAAACATTTGGTGGGGTCAAACCAGAGATCGGGAAGCAGGGTCATTGGGGTATCCTAAGATCGGTAGGCAGCTGCGGCGCTGCGGCAATAAGGGTTTTTGTATAGGGATCGACGGGGCTGTCAAACACGCTTTGGGTGTCCCCTTGTTCGACGATTTTACCGTGTTGCATCACCAGAACACGGTCTGTGATGGATCGCACGACCGATAGATCATGCGAGATAAACAGATAGGTCAGTCCGTAAGTTTCAGATAATTCTGCAAGCAAATCAAGGATTTGCGCGCGGATTGACACATCAAGGGCCGATACGGCCTCATCCAGAATGATCAGTTCGGGTTTGATGATCAGGGCGCGGGCTATTGCGATGCGCTGGCGCTGGCCGCCGGAAAACTCATGGGGAAATTTCGCTGCGTCATCAGGCGACAGACCAACAGATCGCAAGGCTTCGGCGATGCGGTCTTTCCGGTCGGCGGGCGGGCTGTCCAACAGGTGGAAAGGCTCGGTTATCAGGCGGTCGACGCGGTGGCGGGGGTTGAAGCTGCCATAGGGGTCCTGAAACACCACCTGCATTTTTCGCCGCACGGTCCGGTTGGGCTTCTTGCCTGTAAAAACCGGTTCGCCCGACAGTAAAATCTGCCCGCCCTGGATTTCTTCCAGCCCCAGAATGGCGCGGGTCAGGGTGGATTTCCCACAGCCGCTTTCGCCCACAAGGCCAAGGCTCTCCCCTTTCCTGATGGTGAAAGACACGTCATTCACAGCGCGAAAATGATCCTGCTTGCCAAACAGCGTGGTGCGGGGGAGAACATAGTCGCGCAGGACGTTTTTCACCTGCAACAGCGGCACTTCGCTGCGGGGCGGTGCGCGGTCGGGCACATGGGCAGATGCGGCAAGCAGGGCTTTGGAATAGGGGTGCTGCATGGTCTGGAACAGATTGTCTGCAGGCCCGTGTTCCACAATGCGCCCCTGCTGCATGATATGGATGTAATCAGCCATATCGGCCACCACCGCCAGATCATGGGTGATGATCATCAGGCCCATGCCATCCTCGCGTACCAGACGGGCCAGCAGGGCCAGAATTTCCGCTTGTGTGGTCACATCAAGCGCGGTTGTGGGTTCATCCGCAATCAACAGTTTGGGGCGCAGGGCGATGGCCATGGCGATCACCACGCGCTGGCGTTGGCCGCCTGACATTTCATGGGGATAACGGGACAGCGGGAAGCGGTCTTCGGGCAGTTCCACTCGGTTCAGGGCATCGCGCGCACGGGCGCGGGCCTGCGCTTTGGTGGTGTCGGGTTCGTGGATCAGAATGGTCTCCGCCACCTGATCGCCGATGGTATGCACAGGGTTCAGCGCGGTCATCGGTTCCTGAAACACCATGGAAATATCATTGCCGCGAATGGCGCACATCTGCGCTTCGCTGGCTGACAGGATATCCGTACCGTTAAAGGCAATCTGCCCCGTAGCCGTCAGACCATCGGGCAGCAGTTGCGTCACGCAATAGGCGGTCATGGATTTGCCAGAGCCGCTTTCGCCGATAATCCCCACAATCTGGCCCGCATCCACGCTTAGGGACACGTCCTGCAGGATCGGCGCTTTGCCGATGGCCAGTTGCAGGTTTGTGATCGACAGAAGGGGGGGCGTGTACTTCATCTTGTGCCCCGTCTGATGCGCGGATCAAACACGTCCCGCAGCCCGTCACCCATCAGGTTCAGACCCAAAACGGTAAAGACAATGGCAAGCCCGGGAAACAGCGCCATGTGGGGTGCGAAGGAAATCATCGTCTGGGATTCCGCCAGCATCCGCCCCCAGGACGGGACTGGCGGCTGTGCGCCAAGACCCACATAGGACAAGCCTGCCTCGGCCAGAATGCCCAGCGAAAACTGGATGGTTCCCTGTACAATCAACAGGTTGGTGACATTGGGCAGGATATGTTCGAACGAAATGCGCGCAGGGCCTTTGCCAGCCACGCGGGCGGACAGGATATAATCCCGCTGCCACAGGGACAGGGCTGCACCTCGGGTCAGTCGGGCAAAGACAGGAATGTTGAAGATACCAATCGCAATAATCGCATTGATTGCCGAGGGGCCGAAAATTGCAGTGATCAGGATGGCGATCACAAGGCTTGGAAAGGCAAAAACAAGATCGTTGGAGCGCATGATCACCTCGTCCCACAGCGATCCCTTGTTTGCGGCAGCGGCAAGGCCAAGGGGCACGCCTGCAAGGATACCGATGCCCACCGCCACAAAAGCCACCGCAATGGATGTGCGTGCGCCCACCATGATCATCGACAGGATATCCCGCCCGAAATGATCCGTTCCCAGCAGATAGCCCGTGGTCAGCGGTTTCTTTAATTTATTGGCAATATCAACGCCGGTGACGTCATAGGGTGTCCAGATAAAGGACACAAAGGCTCCGATCACAAACACGGCAGTCAACGCCATGCCGATCAGGAAATTGCGGTTGGTAAACAAGGCTTTCATCGGCTGCCGCGCAATCTGGGGTCCACCACCGCATAGGCGATATCCACCGCGAAATTGACAAGGATCACCGCGAAAACCAGCAGCATGACAACGCTTTCAACCACGATCAGGTCCCGCTGGCTGATGGCTTGGAACACCAGCCGCCCAAGACCGGGCAGGAAGAAGACGTTTTCAATAATAATTGCCCCAGCGATGAGAAAGGAAAATTGCAGTCCGATGATGGTCAGAACCGGAATAAGCGCATTACGCAGGGCGTGACGCCACAGGGTCTGGCGGCGGGTCAGGCCCTTGGCGCGGGCAGTGCGGATGTAATCCTCGCTTAATGTGTCCAGCAGGGCGGATCGCATCACCCGTGCAAGGATAGATGCCTGCGGCAGGGCCAGTGAAATGGCGGGCAGGGTCAGGGCTTTCATCGCCAGCAGCGGATTGTCCCACCCCGGAAAGCCACCAGCCGAAAACCAGCGCAGATTGATCGCAAAGGCCAGGACCATCAGCATGGCAAACCAGAAGTTCGGGATCGCCACGCCCAGTTGGGTGAACCCCATCACTGTTACATCCGTCGCCGATCCGCGCCGTGTGGCGGCCAGAATCCCCGCAGGAAAGGCAATGACAGTTGAAAGCGTCAGCGCGTAAAGCGCCAGCGGTAGGCTGATCCACAGCCGATCACCGATCATATCCGCAATCGGCGTGCGATAGGTATAAGAGGTGCCAAAATCCCCGCTTAGCAACCCGCCAACCCATGTAATATAGCGCTGCCAGATTGGCACATTCAGGCCCAGTTGCTCGCGCAGGGCCGCGACCGTGTCCTCTTGTGCGTTCATTCCCAGCATAAAGCTGGCAGGGTCACCGGGAACGATCTCTACGGTTGCAAAAATCACAATGGATGCAACGATCAAGCTAAGGATCAGGGACTGAAGCCGGGTAAACGTGTAGCGCAGCATAGGCCGAGACTAGGGGCGGTTTTGCCGGTGGTAAAGAGACGATTGCATGGGAATGCAACCTTTTCCTGCGGGGTAACGTAACGGTGGATTTGGCCCCTGCTGCGCATGGTTTTGTGGGCAGTCGAATTTGGGATTTCACCCTCAAATGTGAGCCCACGGAACGATGATAACCGCAATATCAACACATTTCCCGCACAATTTTAGGCGATTCTTTTCTTAAAGATGAATCAATTGCGAATAGTTCACCGCGCTCCGGCATCGGAATGCCGCGGTCATCGCGCCAACAATGTACGGGTAAGGAGTGTTGTTTTTTGAAAATTCTGGCAGTTGACGACGATCCCCTTGCCCTCGCCGTGCTGCGCGCTGCGCTGAATGCGGGCGGCTATACGGAAATGACCCTCGCCGAAAACGCGGCGGACGCGCTGCATCTTATTGAAACTGTTGAACACCCCTTCGACTGCTTCCTGCTGGATATCCTGATGCCTGAAATTGACGGCGTGGAACTGTGCAGCCGTATTCGCGCAATGGAAGCGCATCTGAACACACCGATTGTGATGATTACGGCGCTGAAGGATCAGGTGTCCATTGACCGCGCCTATCGGGCAGGGGCCACGGATTTTGTCACCAAACCCTTTAACGGGCTGGAACTGGGCGCGCGGATTCGTGCCGCCGATATTCTGAGCGCGCAGGTGAACCATCACAAACAGTTTGAAACAATCGCCCTGCAATGGCGCGCGCAGCTTGATCAGTTGAACGCCTTGGCGCTTGAAGACAGTTTCGCGCTGCAAGGGTTTGACGGTGCCATTGATACGCTGGCGCAGGAAAACATCCTGATGAAATCCCCCGATGCGGGGTTTTCCGGCAGCTTGCTGGCGCTTCGGATCGTTAATGTTCAGGCGGTGTTTGAAACATTATCCGCGACAGAGTTCCGTGCCTTTATTACAGAGTCCGGCGGCGTTTTCGCCAAAGCCATCGGGCTGCGCGGCGCGCTGATTGCCTATGAAGGCAACGGCCATTTTCTGGCCATGGTCCCCCGTCCTGTCACCAAAGTGAAGGCAGAGCGAATTATCGCGGAAATGACCCCGGCGGTGGCCGCATCTGCCACAGCTTCGGGATTTAGCGGCGTGGCGCAAATTTTAGGCGGAGACCCGAAACCGTTCAACACCCAAACCATCGAGTCCCGTTTGAAAAGCATCAATACCGCCCGAAAAAGCGTGGTTCTGAAAGAAATGACAGCCAAAGCGGATAAAGCCGTGGCAACGTTGCGCCCCAAAGCCGGGCCGATAGGTGTCAGTCTTCCCAGTGCATTGACGGTTCTGGGGGATGTGTCACAGTTGATGACCCGCCCCAAAGCCTTTGGCCGCCCCAGATAAAACCCGTTATTGTCTTTCAGACCTGCCGGAATGAAAAACGCCCCGACGGTTGGTCAGGGCGTTCTGGTTGTTGCGTCAGCCTAAGCGGGGTTAATCCGCCCAGCTGACGCCTGTCAGATCCGTCGCTTGGGTCGGCGCATCTTTCCACAGCCCTTGCAGCCCCGCCTTGGCAACCGTCGGAATTGCCAGTTGGAACAGATAGGCGTTCACATAGTCTTCTGAAATGATCGTTTCGGCCTGTTTGGTCAAGGCAGAGCGTTTTTCCGGGTCCGCTTCGCCGTTCAGATCAACAATCAGCTTTTGAAAGTCTTTGTTGTCATACTGAAAGTAATAATCGGGATTTGCGTAGATTCCGATGTCAAAAGGTTCGGTATGTGACACGATAGTCAGACCAAAGTCCTTGCCTTTGAACACTTGTTCCAACCATTGCGCCCATTCCAGATTGCTGATTTCGGCTTCAATTCCGACAGCGCGCAACTGGGCTGCAATGATCTCACCGCCGCGACGGGCATAGGATGGGGGCGGCAATTTCAAACTGGTCTTGAACCCGTCTGGAAAGCCTGCCTCGGCCAGCAGTTTTTTAGACAGCTCGGGATCATAGGCGCTGTTCGCCGTCAGATCCACATAGTCCGGATTATGCGGTGCAAAATGGGTGCCAATAGGCGTGCCAAGTCCGAACATCGCCCCGTCAATAATCGCCTGACGGTCAATCGCATGGGCCACTGCCTCACGGACTTTTACATTGTCAAACGGGGGCAGTTTATTGTTGGTCCCAAGGATGGTTTCCCCCTCGGTATTGCCCACAATCACCTGAAACCGCGGATCGCTTTCAAACTGTGGCAGGTTTTCCGGCGCAGGATAGCCGACAAACGCATCAATATCTTCGGCCATCATCGCGGCAAAACCCGCTGTCGGGTCCGAGATGAATTTAAACGTTGCCTTGTCCAGCTTGGCAGGCGTGCCCCAATATTCCGCGTTGCGGGTCAGATCAATCTTGTCGCCCTGCACCCAGTCAACAAACTTGAAAGCACCAGTGCCAATTGGCATTTGTTTAATGTTTTCAATACTCTCAGGTGCGACAATAACAGCGTCCCCCCAAGCAAGATTGAACAACATTGCCCCGTTTGGCACGGACAGCGTGATTTTCACCGTGGCAGGGTCAACCGCCTCTACCGAAGCGATATCCGTGTAAAGCGCCTTTTGCGCATTTGCACTGTCCTCGGCGCGGGCGCGGTCAAGGCTGAACACCACATCCTCTGCATCCATATCTGTGCCGTCATGGAATTTCACACCACTGTGCAAATGGAATGTATAGGTCAAACCATCCTCGGAAATATCCCATGACTTTGCCAGCCCGGGGTTCACCGATCCATCCGGACCAAAACGGGTGAGCCCTTCGAAAACGTTGGAATACAACACACTGTCAATGGCACCGGCCGCAGCAGATGTTGGGTCAAGATGGGGGGGTTCCAGCTGGATAGCGACAGTTACATCGGTTTTCGCAAAAGCCGCCGTCGACAGCAAGACAGCAGTTGCCGTCACTGTAGCTTTAAAAAAAGTCATTTGGGGTCTCTCCATAGAATGGCACGTGAGTTACAGATTCAGTTGACGCGGATTGGCGCGACGGGTCAAGAGAGTCCTGCATTTCTTTGCAAAGACACCGAAACCCGGTCTATCCCGGCCCCGATTTACACCGCCCTAACTTTCACCGCGCAGTGCTTCTTCTTTCGGCAAATATCCCGGGGGTTTGGGGGCAGCGCCCCCAATATTTCGACCCATCCTATTCCACCAATAGATCAATCAGACTTTGCCCCATGATCTTTGCACTGTCGATCATGGCTGACACTTCGACATATTCATCAGGCTGATGGGCCAGTTCCAGAATGCCCGGACCATAGGCGATGCAGTTTTTCAACTGGCCGATCCGGTCAATGTGTTTTTGATCGTATGACCCGGGAGAGATGACGTATTCCGCAGGCTTGCCCAGAACATTCTGGATCGCACTGGCAACCGAGGTCACCACAGGCGCATCTTTGGCTGTCATGGTGGGAATAACCCGCTGGATCTCGCGGATGCCATAGGAAAACCCGTCCCGTTCGGATTTCACTTTTTCCAACAGATCGGTAATTTCCTTTTGCACATCCTCGATGTTTTCTTCGATCAGGAAACGGCGGTCGATGACCATTCTGGCGCTATGGGGCACCATGGCGCTGGGCAGGCCGGTGAAATCGGGCTCGGGCTCGTCCTGGCCACCGTGAAACGAATTAATGTTCAGCGTTGACTGGCGCGCACCTTTGGGGATCACAGGCATTTCAGTGCGTTTTTGCGCCAAAGCGGGGTAGAGCGCAGTTTCCATTTCGCTTAGCACAGCCCCCATATGGCGCACGGCGCAATCGCCCAGAAACGGCATCGACCCATGGGCAATCCTGCCTTTGGTTTCGATTTCAGCCCACCACACGCCCCGATGGCCAAGGCAGATACAATCCAGCCCAAGGGGTTCCGGAATAATCACGTGCTGCACGCGGGTCGGGGCGAAAAACCCTTTTTCCGCCAGATAGGCCACGCCCCCAAAGCCGCCGGTTTCTTCATCGGCCGTTCCTGAAATTTCGACGGCCCCTGCGAAATCGGGGAACGTATCGACAAAGGCTTCGGCGGCGATGATGGATGCGGCCAGGCCGCCCTTCATATCGCAAGCTCCGCGGCCATAAATCCTGTCGCCGTCCAACTCCCCGCCAAAAGGATCGCGGGTCCAGTCTTCGCCCAGTTCCACCACATCGGTGTGACTGTTGAAATGCACACACTCCCCTGCGCGTGCGCCTTCACGGCGGGCGACAATGTTCCAGCGGGGGTATTTCTCGCTGTCACCGGGGGTGTCATGGGCGCGGATCAATTCGCATTGGAAATAGCGCGGGGCAAGCCTGTCGCGCAGATATTCACAGATCAGGCGATAGTTTTCACCTGGCGGATTCAGCGTCGGAATGCGGATCAGATCTTGGGTCAGCGCAATCAGATCGTCGCGGCGTCGATCAAGTTCTGCATTCAGGCGGTCTATTTTATTTTGGTCTGGCATAGGGTCACCTTGCGCCAAGTTTTGGGGATTGTTCAAGGGGTTACAAGTTGCTGTTTGCGGATTTTTTAAGGGGCGGTATGTTCGGTGGAACGGATAAGGAAGAATGATGGCGGACAACGACTTACGCAAGCAGGCGCTGGACCTGTTCCAAGTGGCAGTGAAAGCTGCCGATCCTGCCGGCGCTGTGGCGCGGGCCTTGCAGGCAGAACCGATAGCGCCGTTTACTGGTAAACTTGTCGTCCTTGCCCTTGGCAAAGCGGCCTGCGCGATGATGGAAGAAGCCCTGCGCCATCTACCACCCTCAACCCGTGCCATTGCGGTGACAAACGCCGAAAATGCCCGCGATGTGGACGGGGTTGACCTGATGATCGGCGAACACCCCGTGCCGTCTTCGGGCAGCGCTGCGGCGGGTGCGGCGTTGCTGGATGCGGTTGCGGGGCTGGGGCCTGAAGATCAAGTGCTGGCGCTGATTTCGGGGGGCGGATCGGCGCTGGCGATTGCGCCGGTCGCGGGGATTTCCCTTGAAGAAAAACAAAAGGCCAACGGGGTTCTTTTGGGCAGCGGCTTGGATATCAACCAGATGAATTTGGTGCGCCAGTGCCTTAGCCGGATCAAAGGCGGTGGGCTATTGGCCGCTGCCGCCCCTGCACAACTGCGCGCGTTGATCCTGTCCGATGTGATCGGCGATGATCTGCGGGTCGTGGCCAGCGGTCCGACGGTTGGGCGCGTTGGCACAGCGGCACAGGCGCGGGAGGTTTTGCATAAAGCCGGTGTTTGGAATGATATGCCAGAAGCGGTGCGCCTGCATCTGGAACAGGATAGCGAAGTTGAACCTGAGCGAGCCGCGCGAAACCGGATCGTCGGGTCCAATCGGGTCAGTCTGGATGCCATGGCAGCGGCCTGCAGCGCCGCGCGGATTGTTGCGGATGATCTGACAGGCGATGTGGCCGATGCCGCGGTGCGGATTTTGCAGGCCATGAAAGCCTCGGATGGTGCGCAAACCCTGATCTTTGGCGGTGAAACCACCGTTCGGATCAAAGGTGACGGGCTTGGCGGGCGCAATCAGGAACTGGCGTTGCGGGTCGCTCTCGGGGCGCAGCATCTGGACGGGGACTGGGTGTTTTTAAGCGGCGGAACCGACGGGCGCGACGGGCCAACGGATGCGGCAGGCGGGCTGGTGGATCGCGGCACCATCAAACGGATGCAGGCGGCAGGGCTGGACCCGCAGGCCATATTGGATAATAACGATAGTTATCACGGTTTACAGGCGGCTGGCGATTTGCTGACAGTTGGGGGAACTGGTACAAATGTCGCAGATGTGCAGCTCTTCCTGCGCCGTTCTTGACGCCCGCCATAGCGCGCGGTTTATAGGCGCAATACGCTGGGGAATTCATGTTTAAACGCAGACCGAAAGTGATCATTGAAGCCGAGCATGTGACCCTGCGCATGCCGGTCATGGCGGACCATTTGCCTTGGGTCCATTTGCGACAGGACGGCGAAACCTTTCTGAAACCGTGGGAACCTGTCTGGTCCCCTGACCATTTTTCCCGCAGAGCGTTCAACAATCGGGTGTTCTGGGCGCGTAAAACCTATGAATCCGGTAAGGGCTTGCCCCTGTTTATTATCCGCCGTGAAGATCAGGTTCTGCTTGGGGCGATTACGCTGGATAACATTCGGCGCGGGCCTGCGATGGCAGGGACTTTGGGCTATTGGATCGGTTCTGATTATGCCCGTTCAGGCTATATGACCGATGCGATACAGGCGGTTGTGCATTATGCGTTCCACCAGTTGGATTTAAGCCGGATAGAGGCCGCAACTTTGCCAGAAAACGCCGCCTCGCGCGGGTTGTTGGAAAAGACCGGCTTCAAATACGAAGGTGTGGCGCAAAGCTATTTGCAGATCGCAGGGCGCTGGCGGACCCATGTGTTATATGCGAACCTGCGCGGGGATCGTCGGGGCAAAACAGACGTGGGCTAGGGGCTGCGCGCAAGCCTTGCGCTGTCCCAGATGTCCTGCTCCAAGTCAAATTTCCCGCCACAAAGCCGTTTCTCAAGTTAAACTCGCCTTATGTTACCGAGTCGAAGGGGTGTGCTATGTGGCGATTTCTGGGGATAGGTCTGGCGCTTTGGGCGGGCAGTTTACCTGACGCCGCGCCTGCGCAAACACGCACACCAAGCCATTGTCTTGCCTTCGCGGATGGGGGCGCACGGGTTTACAAGGCGGCTTTGACCCACGATCAGGTGCAGATCACATATGCGGATCATTCCATGTATGTCATTGATACCTTTGGCGGATTGCGGGTGGTGACGGATTACAACGGTTTCATCGGGCAGGTTGAAAAAATCCCCGATGTGGTGACCATGAACAAGGGGCATTCAAGCCATTACACCGATCACCCCGACCCCCGCATTCCCCATGTGCTGCGGGGCTGGGATCTGGACGGGGGTGTTGCGGATTACGAATTGGAGTTGGGCGAAATGCTGGTGCGCAATGTCACAACAGACATTCGAAACGCGTTTACAGGGCAGGAGCCGGACGGAAATTCGATCTTTATTTTTGAAGTGGCGGGCCTGTGCATCGGCCATTTGGGGCATTTGCATCACATTCCGTCTGACGAACAATTCGCGCGGATCGGGCGATTGGATGTGGTGATGGCGGCGGTGGATGGCAGTATGACACTGGATCTGCCGTCTATGGTGCAGGTCTTGAAACGGCTGCGGGCCTCGGTTGTTTTGCCGATGCACTGGTTCGGGCGGGGCACGCTGGATCGGTTTGTGTCTGGAATGCGCGATGAATTCGAAGTTGTCACCCTGAAGGACAGCAGCTTTGTGATCAGTCAGGAATTACTGCCAAATCGCCCCACTGTGATGATAATTCCGCCCCGTTTCGTCACCGAATACGAATAAAGGTCACTTGTTAAGCGGTTTGCCTTTGGGTAGGTCTTTGCCCAAAGGAGTATCACCATGCTGAACCCTGCCGATGACGCTTTTCTGGCTGACTTGAACGCAGCCCTTCCCGGGGTGGCTGATCCCGTGCCACCATCCTTTCTAGAGGAACCCCGTGGCATGATGCAGGGGATTGGCGGCGTGTTGGCGCGGCCCCGCAACGTGGACGAGGTTGCCCTGATCATCCGCAAATGCGCCGCGGCCAAAGTTGGCGTGGTGCCCTACGGGGGCGGCACGGGGCTTGTGGGCGGACAGATCATGGATCAGGGGGCGGCCCCGCTGATCCTGTCCCTTGAACGGATGAAAGCGCTGCGCCATGTGGACCCCGTAGGCAACACCCTGACGGTTGAAGCGGGCATGACGCTGGCCGAGGTTCAGGCTGCGGCGGATCAGGTCGGGCGGATGTTTCCCTTGTCGCTGGCATCCGAAGGGTCCTGCCGCATTGGCGGGAATCTGGCGACCAATGCAGGCGGCGTGCAGGTTCTGCGCTATGGCAACACGCGGGATTTATGTCTGGGGATCGAAGCGGTTTTGCCTGACGGCTCGATCCATCACGGGCTTAAACGGCTGCGCAAGGACAACACGGGCTATGATCTGCGCAATCTTTTGGTGGGCTCGGAAGGCTCGCTCGGGGTGATTACGGCGGCGGTTTTGAAAATGGTCGCAAAGCCTGCGGAACTGGCCACCTGTTTTGCTGTGGTGCGCGATCCTCGCGCTGCGTCAGAGCTGTTGTCGCGGATGCAAACCGCGCTTGATGGATTGGTCAGCGCCTTTGAACTGGTGCATGGCACGGGGTTTGATTTTCTGGCTGAAACCATGCCCGAAATCCGCGTGCCCTTTGCCGATAGGCCCGAGTGGATGGTTCTGGCGGAAATCGGCGGCGGGGTCGGCAGCGGGCTGGAACCACGGATGATGGCTGTGCTGGAAACCGCATTAGAAGACGGTTTGATCGAGGATGTTGTCGTGGCCCAATCCGCCGCCCAGCGGGATGCGTTCTGGACCGTGCGCGAAACCATCCCCGAAGCGAACAAGCGGGTGGGGGCGATTTCAAGCCATGACATTTCCATCCCGCTGGACCGCGTGGCAGAATTTATTGACGCAGGGATTGCGGCGCTCAAGCCTTTTGGTGCTGTGCGGCTGAACAGCTTTGGGCATCTGGGCGATGGCAATCTGCATTATAATGTTTTCCCGCCCAAAGGCGAAGCCAAAGCCGACTGGATGCACCTCAAGCGCGAGATCATGACACTGATCCATGATCTGGTGACGGAATTTGACGGGTCCATTTCCGCAGAACACGGGGTCGGGCGGTTGAAGGCCGGGGATTTGGAACGCTACGGCGATCCTGTGAAGCTGGCGGTGATGGGGCAGGTGAAACAGGCGCTGGACCCTGTTGGGATCATGAACCCGGGCGCTGTTTTACGGGGGTGACCGCAGCGTTTTCCGGCTGCGGTCGGTTTTAAGGGTTTGGGCTTTGAAAAACGGCGGTGTCAGTCGCCATCAAAAGCGCAAAGTGCGGTGACGGGGACGCCCATGTCACGGATGACCTGTGCGCCGCCCAAGTCGGGCAGGTCGATGATGAAAGCGGCGTGGATGACCTCGGCGCCAAGGCGTTCTATCAAGCGAATGCCCGCTGCCGCTGTGCCACCTGTGGCGATCAGATCGTCGATCAACAGGACTTTATCCCCCGCTTGCAACGCGTCTTCGTGGATTTCGATGGTGGCCTGACCGTATTCCAGCGTGTAATCTTCGGTCAGGGTTTTACAGGGCAGTTTGCCTTTTTTGCGCACAGGGATAAAACCCGTGCCAAGCCGTTCCGCCACAGCGCCACCAATGATGAAGCCCCGTGCCTCTAGTCCTGCGACGGCGGTGATGTCGGTGTCTTTGAACAGATCGACTATTTGGGCCACCGCCAGCTTGAAGCCTTCGGCATTGCCAAACAGGGTGGTGACATCGCGGAACATGATCCCCTCTTTGGGGAAATCCGGGATGGTGCGGATGAAGTCGGTAATGTCACGGGTCATAAAAGCGTCTTTCGATAGAGAGCATGTTCGGGGTTGAGGAACTTCAGGGACGGCGTTTGCGGCCCTAGCGTTTTCTTCGGGAATCAAGCAGACGTTGCAGCACAGCGCCTTCGTTCTGGGTTTCAAGCGGACCCATCGCGGGTAGTTTTTCCAGAATGGACAGCACCGTTGGCGAGGTAATGGCGACCGAGTGGCTGAGCCTGTCCTCGCCGTCATCAACATCCGTGACATTGACGAATTGCACCCCGTAACGCCGCAGAATTTCTGTGTCTTTCAACTGGCCGACACGGTTGTTCTTTCCCGTCAGAAAAGCCGAGGCTTTCAGGGCAATATCAGCTTCGTCGCCAAAGATCACAAAGGGTTTTGGCAGGGGCTTGATCCGGCTGAGCTGGATTTCAAACAGGTTGGTGTCAATATCGGGCGAAATCAGCACTATTCCTGACAGTTTTTCGGTCACATGGGTTTTCTTTTCCAACGACAGTTGGCGCAGGGTTTCAACCACAAGGCTGGAGCCGATGGAATGGGCCACAATAACAATGCGCTTGTAATTCTGTGCCGCCAGCAGCTCTAGCAGGGTTTGCAGCCCGTCACGAGCGAACAGCGCGCTGTCCCTGTCGCGGGTATATTCCAGGGTGTTTTGGGTTGCGGGCCAGGAATAATGCACTGCCGTACTGCGGTTTTTCACGTCATGCGAAATCTGTGCCAGTCGGTAAACGCCCTCGGCAAAAGTGACGTTGAAGCCGTGAACAAAGACGATTGCCTCGTTTTTGGCAGGGGCGGCACTGGCGCGCAGGGCGGTGGCGAATTTGGCGGCCGATCCGTAACGCACGAGGTTCTTGGTAACGAAATCCGTGGATGGATCGACGGATTTTTCGGGCTTTTCAGGCCATTCAATCCGTCCCGCCTTATGGGTAGGGGGGATTGAAACATCCAAGCGGGCAAAACTAAGCTGCGAAGTACGCAGGCTGGAAAACACCTCTACCCCTGCGCTGGGCTGGCGGGTGGTGGCGACAAAGATTTCCTCCACACGGCCACCCAACGGGGTGTCAGGCATCACTGAAATTGTGCCCCGTTCGTTACAGGCGGCCAAAAACAGTGCGATCAGCGCACAGAATAAGACTGAATTACGCATCCTGCGAAACCTATAAAACGCGACCCGCAACAGCGTCGAGTTTTGACACCATCGCAGGATCTCGGGACTCGGGGGCCGTTAGAAGTGCGAATTCCAGTGCTTTGTCGCAGCCGTGCTGACAGTCGGCACGTTCGGCCCCCAGCAGATCTGGCAGACGGGCCACCAGACCTTTGGCCTTGGCGGAATTGCCCATCAGGGTTTGGATGATCTGTGTCACGTCTACTTCTCCGTGGTCGGGGTGCCAACTGTCGAAATCGGTGATCATGGCGACAGAGGCATAACACAGTTCTGCCTCGCGGGCGAGTTTTGCTTCGGGCATGTTGGTCATGCCGATAACATCACAGCCCCAAACCTCGCGGTACATTCTGGATTCGGCCAATGTGGAAAACTGCGGACCTTCCATCGCCAGATAGGTGCCGCCCTGATGGACGGTGATGCCTTCGGCTTTGGCCGCGTCAAAACAGGCCGCTCCAAGGCGCGGGCAGGTGGGGTGGGCAACGGAAACATGGGCAACACAGCCCGGACCGAAAAAGGATTTTTCCCGCGCGAACGTGCGGTCAATGAATTGATCGACAATCACAAAATCCCCCGGTGCCATTTCTTCGCGAAAAGACCCGCAGGCGGAAACAGAAATCACGTCTGTCACGCCGGCCCGTTTCAGCGCGTCGATATTGGCACGGTAGTTGATTGAGGACGGCGTCTGCACATGGCCGCGGCCGTGACGGGGCAGGAACACCATTTTAACCCCGTCCAGCCGCCCCACCAGCAAATCATCCGAAGGCGCGCCAAAGGGGCTTTCCACCGGAATCCACTGGGGGTTTTCCAAGCCGTCAATATCGTAAACACCACTGCCGCCGATTATCCCGATGACCGTTTCCATGATATCAGTCCTTACTTTTGCCCGGGGCGGTTCAACGAGAATGTTTCAGACACGGCAGCGTAATCCCGATACCCCAACCGCGCCATGGGTTGGTATGTGGTTACATCTAAAATGCCGTCAATGATATGGACGTCCTGAATGTGAACGCCGACAACTTCGCCCAGAACCATGACCGCGCCGCCGGGCAGTTCGATTTCCTTGAATAGCTTACATTCAAGCGAAGCAGGGGCCTCGGCCACAAAGGGGGCTTTGATTACGTTGGGGGTGCCTTTGGTCAGGCCCGCAAGAGTGTATTCATCTTCGCCGGGTGCGTAATGGCCAGACGACAGGTTCATGGCATCCTGCAAGGCACGCGACACGATTGAAACACAAAATTCCCCCGTGGCGCGAATGTTTGTCAGGCTGTCTTTGGTTTCATCGCGGCCGATCTTGGCGCCTGTGGTGGAATACATCACCATGGGCGGATCGTCTGCGACCCCGTTGAAAAAGGAATAAGGGGCCAGATTTGCCGAACCATCAGGCCCCAGCGTGGAAATCCAGCCGATCGGGCGGGGGGCTACGATGGCTTTGAAGGGATTATGGGGCAGGCCGTGGTCTTCGTGGCCGGGGCGGTAAAACATTATGGGCGTCCAATTTTCAATTGCGTTGCCCCTTTTGTAACGGTCTGCTATCGCGGGTTCCAGCAGTTTTCCCGCAACGATGCGTTGCTACTAAAGGTCTGATAGGAAACGATGTTTCAACTGAACCCTGAAACACCCGAGGATAGCTACGAGGTCGAGTATCTTTACGACCTGTGTTTTGCCCCCGGACGCGAGGCACTAAGTTCCTATCGGTTGCGCGAAGGCGTGGCGCGGGTCGGGGCTTTATGTCTGGCCGCGCGGGATGATTTCGGGGTGTTGGCTGGCGCCATTCGCTATTGGCCTGTGGTCGTCGGGTTTGCCCGCCACTCCGCATTGCTGCTTGGTCCTGTGGCAGTGCATCCCACCTATCAGGGCGAAGGGCTGGGCGGGCTATTGGTGCGCGACAGTCTGGCGCGTGCAGAAACTTTGGGATGGGACCGTGTCATTCTGGTGGGCGATGCGCCCTATTACCAGAAATTCGGCTTTCAAAAAAGCGAGACTATGACCTTCCCGCCCCCCACAAACCCCGACCGGCTGTTATGCCTGCCGTTGACCCCAAACGCCTTTGACGGGGTAGAGGGGGAAATCATGCGGGCGGTTGTGGAATAATCACAGGGCTGTAGCGCTCCGCGCGGGGATATTTGACAAACAAAAAGAGCGGATGCCTGTCTTTCCATTTTCGTCAAATATCCCGGGGGTCCGGGGGCAGCGCCCCCGGCGGTTGCCGGTTAATTTACCGCAACGATTTTACCCGGATTCATGATGCCCGTGGGATCAAAACTGCGTTTTATGTCGGCCATGACATTCACCGCTTCGCCGTGTTCTTCTTCCAGATATTTCATTTTGCCCATGCCTATGCCGTGTTCGCCCGTGACCGTGCCCCCAAGCGCAAGGGCGCGCAGGTTCATGCGGTGGGTGAGTTCTTTGGCAAGTGCGAATTCTTCGGGATTGTTGCGGTCAAACAGGAACAGCACGTGATAGTTTCCGTCCCCCACATGACCAACAATCGGGGCATTCCAACCGTGGGCTTCCACATCGGCGATGGTTTCATCCATGGCCTGGGCAAGTTTCGAGATCGGCACGCAGACATCCGTAGAGATCCCGTCGGTTCCCGGTTTTTGGGCCTTGATGGCGAAATAGGCAGTGTGGCGGGCGTGCCAGAGTTTGTTGCGATCTTCGGCTTTTGAGGCCCATTGGAAACCGCCGCCGCCGAAATCCTCGGTGATTTCTTTCATGCGCTGCACCTGTTCTGCCACGCCGCTTTCCGATCCGTGGAATTCCATGAACAAATGGGGGCATTCGGTCATGGTCATATTGGAATAGGCGTTAATGGCTTTTATCGAGAGGGCGTCAATGAATTCGACCCGCGCAATCGGCAGGCCCATTTGCACGGCCATAATCACAGCATTCACAGCACTTGTGCTGTCTTCAAATTCACAAACCGCCGCTGAAATCGCCTCGGGCTGGCCGTGTAATTTCACAGTCAGTTCGGTGATGATCCCAAGGGTGCCCTCAGAGCCGATGAACAGCCGTGTCAGGTCATAGCCTGCACTGCTTTTCTTGGCTTTCGATCCGGTGCGGATGATGCGCCCGTCCGCCAGAACCACCTCTAGCGCCATGACATTGTCTTTCATCTTGCCATAGCGCACGGTTGTTGTGCCCGATGCGGATGTTGCGGTCATGCCGCCCAAGGTCGCGTTTGCGCCGGGGTCTACGGGGAAAAACAGGCCCGTTGCGCGCAGTTCGGTGTTCAGTTCCTCGCGGGTGAGGCCGGGTTGCACAACGGCATAAAGATCCTCTGCGGCAATTGTGATTACCTTGTTCATGTTTATCATGTCGATGGTCACACCGCCACGGATCGGCAGGGCATGGCCTTCAAGCGATGTTCCAACGCCCCAGGGGATCACCGGACAGTCGTGGGCGTGGCAGATTTTCATGATCTCGGACACTTCTTGTGTGCTGTTGGGAAAAGCCACCGCATCCGGGGGGATGTTGTCGTAATATGTCTCGTTTTCGCCGTGCAGATGCAAAACGGACTCTGCTGTGGAAAGCCGGTCACCCAAAAGTGTCTTCAGCTCTGATATTGCGGCATCATTGTCGGGCATTCGGAATCCTCCTGATTGATGCGCAGGTTAATTAGATGTAGGGCCTGTGGAAAGTGCAAATTCGTGGTATACTTCGGGTTCTGGAGAGAGAGTTTTGGCAAGCAACCATTCCCGCATTGCGACGCGGCTATTGAACCGCAAAGGATTACAGTCGATCCGCAAGGATGGCGCCAATTCACTGGTGTTCTGGACGCTGGCTTTGATCATTGGCTGTGCGGCGGGCTGGGCCACATTGGCCTTTCGGGTCGGGATTGCCACGCTTCAGGAACATATCTACGGCGAAAGCGATGTGCAGTTGGCCTCGGCTGCCAGCCAGTTGCCCTGGTTCTGGGTGCTGATGGTTCCGGTCGTGGGCGGGTTGATCGTTGGGGTTATCCTGCAACGCTTTACCCCTGACGGACGGGTGCGCACGGTTGCCCATGTGATCGAAGGTGCTGCCCTGCACAACGGCAAGGTTGAGGGCAAGGCGGGACTGGCCTCGGCACTTGCATCTTTTATCACGCTGTCCACAGGCGGATCATCGGGGCGTGAGGGGCCTGTGGTCCATCTGGCTGCGGTGATTTCCAGCAAAGTCTCGCGCTTGATCAAGACGGACGGGATCACCGCGCGGGATCTGTTGGGCTGCGCGGTTGCCAGCGCGGTTGCGGCGTCTTTTAACGCGCCGATTGCAGGTACGATCTTTGCGATGGAAGTGATCCTGCGTCACTATGCGGTTCATTCCTTTGGTCCGATCGTGATCGCCGCCGTATCTGGCGCGCTGATCAGCCGGTTTGGCTATGGGGACATAACCGAATTTTCGCTGCCGGCCCACGAGCTGGAATTCTATGTGGAATTACCTGCCTTTGTGTTGTTGGGGCTGCTGTGCGGACTGGTCTCTGTGATCATGATGCAGGCGATTTTCTTTGCCGAGGATCGGGGTGACCAATGGCAACAGAAATTCAGAATCCCCGGCTGGTTGCGGCCCGGGATCGCGGGGTTGATGCTGGGGGCAATGGCGATTTTTGTGCCCAATATCATCGGGGTCGGCTATGAAACGATCTATCTGGCGCTGACGGCCAAAATAACCTTCTGGGCGGCGGTTGGGCTTGCGGTTGTCAAAGTGGCAGCGGTGGCAGTGACCATGGCAGGGCGCATGGGGGGCGGGGCGTTTTCGCCCGCCCTGATGCTGGGCGCTTTGACGGGGCTGGCATTCGGCTGGGTTGCAACGGCGGTATTCCCGTCGGTGTCAGGCACGCAGTCGCTCTATGCTTTGGCGGGTATGGGAGCGGTTGGTGCGGCGGTTCTGGGCGCGCCGATTTCCACCACATTGATTGTGTTTGAAATGACGGGGGACTGGCAGATCGGTCTGGCTGTTATGCTGGCAGTGGCGTTTTCCACCACTTTGGCCAGTAAATTTGTGGCGCGATCCTTCTTTCTGGAACAGTTGGAACGGCGCGGCGTGCGTCTGGCGGCAGGGCCTCAGGCCTATTTGCTGGCCACGATTCCCGTATCGGATCTGATGCGCGGTCTGGATCATCCCCGTATGGGCAGCAAAGACCGTTGCGAAGCCTTGATTGCCGAAGAATGTTACGTTGTCACCTCAAGCTCTCTGGAGGTGGCTTTGCCCCTGTTTGACGGGGCAAAGCATCAGTTTTTGCCGGTGGTTTCTACCAATGAATCAGGCGAGCCGGAAGAGTTGCTGGGCACCTTGTTTCAGGTGGATGCCTTGCGCGCCTACAGCGAGGCGATGGCGGAAACCGTGCGCGAACAACACGCTTGAACGGGCTGTTCGCGTCAGATTACTAGCTGACTGCCTCTATTGTGACGGCATCTTTGTAAAACGCCAGATGCCCTGCGATCTGCGCGGCACCTTCAAAAGGGGTCTCATACGACCAGGCCACATCGTCCTGGCGGCGGTTTTTGCCGATCAGGTGGAAATAGGTGGCATCGCCCTTATGGGGGCAGTGTGTGGTTTTTTCAGAGCGGTCGAAAAACACCATTTGCAGGTCTTCGCGCGGGATATAAATCACCGGCTCATGGCCATTTTCGCGCAGCAACAGGGCGCGGGATGTGCCGCCGATGATTGCACCCTGTGCCCGTACACTCCAATTGCCCACAGCCGGTTCAATCACAATCTCTGGTTCGTTCGTCATATGGTCTCTCCCAAAATCCATTCAATTTGTGCGCATAGTAGCACAGGTCCAAAGCGTTCTGCTTAGAACAGAACGTCGCAGTCCGCAGGGCAGGGGATTTCACCCCCCGCCCGAAATTTTGCCCTGTTCTTAGGGGGCTGCCTTTAGATCGGGGCACAAGCCTGATCGAGCCAGACTTGTGTCGCAGCTGTACAACGATTCCGTAACTTTTGGGAAACATCCACGTGATAAGCGTTCAGCCAGTCCCGTTCCGTGCGGGTCAGCAGATCTGTGTCGATCAGTTTACGGTCAATCGGGGCATAGGTCAGCGTGCGAAACTGCATCATCGGGCGGTTGTCGCCCCCTGCAATCGGCGGGGCGGTTTCCACTACGATCAGGTTTTCAATCCGAATCCCGAAGGCGCCGGGCTTGTAGTAGCCGGGTTCGTTGGACAGAATCATGCCCTCTTGCAGGGCCACATCCGACACCCGCGAAATCCGCTGCGGGCCTTCGTGGACCGACAGATAGACCCCGACGCCGTGGCCCGTGCCATGGTCGAAATCCAACCCCGCCTGCCACAGGGCTGTGCGGGCCAGCGGATCAATGTCGCGCCCCGTCAGCCCCTTGGGGAAGCGGGCTTTGGACACGGCAATCATGCCCTTCAGCACAAGGGTAAAGGCGCGCACCGCTTCGGCGGGTGGTGTGCCAATGGCCATGGTGCGGGTGATATCGGTGGTGCCATCCAGATATTGCGCACCGCTGTCTACCAGCAGCAGATTATCGGGTTCAATCAAGCGGTTGGTCTGTTCCGTCACACGGTAGTGCATGATCGCCCCATTGGGGCCCGTGCCGCAAATCGTGTCAAAGCTGATGTGTTTTAACAGACCCGTGGCCGCGCGAAAGGCTTCCAGCTTTTTCACCACGTCGATTTCAGTGACCTGCGGTGCAGGGCCAAGGCTGGCAACCCAGGCCAGAAATTCAGTCACCGCCACTCCGTCGCGCAAATGCGCCTCGGTGGTGCCTGCCAATTCAACGGGGTTCTTGACGGCTTTGGCCAGCAGGATCGGATCGGCGGCATAAGCTACCTCGGTTTTGGCGGCGTTCAGTCGGGCATCCAGCCAGACAGGGGCGGTGGATTTATCCACCAGAACCGGCCCCGCCAGTGCATCTATCGCCGCGCCGAACTGATCGGGGGATTGGATGGTAACATCATTGCCCAAATGCTGCCGCAGGGCGTCATCCACTTTCGCTGGATCAATGAACAGACTGGCATGGCCCGTGTCATCCAGCGTGGCAAAAGCCAGCGCCACGGGGGTTTGCCCCAGATCGGTGCCGCGCGTGTTCAGCGCCCAGGCAATCGCGTCAGGCTGGGTCAAAACCAGTGATTTATGCCCTGATTTTCGCAACTCTGCTGCAATCTCGCTCCGTTTGTCTGCGCTGGATTTCCCCGCCAGGTTAAGACCATAGGGCAGCATCAGCCCTTTGGGTGGTTCCGGGCGATCTTCCCAGATACGATCCACCGGATTTTCACAGGGTTTCAGAACGATCCCCGTCCCGTCAAGCCGCGCTTCAGCCGCGTCAATTTCCCCTTTGGTGTGCAGCCATGGATCAAAACCGATCACTGCACCACTTGCCGCATTTTCCGCCAGCCAATCGCCCAGCTTGGTTTTGGGCCAGTCAACGGGGGTGAAATGATCCAGATCCACCTGATCGCGCACCTGCAATTTATAACGCCCGTCGATGAACACGGCGGCCTGATCTTTCAGCGCCACACAAAACCCGGCCGAGCCGGTAAATCCTGTCAGCCAGGACAGACGCTTGTCACAATCCGCAACATATTCGCCCTGATGGGCATCGGCGCGGGGCACGATAAATCCGTCCAAACCGTCGCGATCCAGTTCTGAACGCAACAGGGCCAGACGCGGCCCGCCTGTCTGTGGTGTGGTGGTCGCCTCAAAGCTCTGAAACATAAATCACTCCTCATTCCGCCTTCTTTTGGCGGAAATACCTGCTGGGTAAGGGGCCGGCGAGGACCCTAATTAAAAACACTGTTCAAGGGGCTTTTGAGGCCCCTTTGTTAAGAAAACCGTGTCTATGGAACCAGCGCGCCCGCCAATCCGGCGCAAGCGTCATCGTGACGGGGGCGGTCCAAAATTCACAACACAAAGGCTAGCTGACGCGGCGCAGAACCATTTTCGGGCCGGTTTTGCCGTTCGGATCAAACAAGCCTGCCAGTTGCTCGGTAATGGCGCCTGCCAGTTGCTCGGCATCGGTGATGGTCACGGCCCGTTCGTAGTAGCGCGTCACGTCATGGCCGATACCAATAGCGATCAATTCCACCTGTTTGCGCTTCTCGATCATCTCGATCACATCGCGCAGGTGTTTTTCCAGATAGCTGGCGGAATTCACCGACAAAGTGCTGTCGTCCACGGGCGCACCATCCGAAATCACCATCAGGATGCGGCGCTGTTCGGGGCGGTTCACCATGCGGCGGTGCGCCCATTCCAGCGCCTCGCCGTCGATGTTTTCCTTCAGCAAACCCTCTTTCATCATCAGGCCCAGATTGGGCCGCGTGCGACGCCATGGGGCATCGGCCCCTTTATAGATGATGTGGCGCAGATCGTTCAAACGGCCCGGCGTCTGCTCGCGCCCGCTTTTCAGCCATGTTTCGCGGCTTTGCCCGCCTTTCCAGGCGCGTGTGGTAAACCCGAGGATTTCACATTTCACCTGACAGCGTTCCAGCGTACGCGCCAGAACATCCGCGCAAATCGCCGCGATAGAAATCGGCCGCCCGCGCATGGACCCTGAATTGTCTATCAGCAGGGTTACGATGGTGTCTTTGAATTCCGTGTCGTTTTCAACTTTGAAAGACAGAGGCGTTGTGGGGTTGGAAATCACCCGTGCCAGACGCCCTGCGTCCAGAATACCCTCTTCCATGTCGAACTGCCAACTGCGGTTCTGCTGGGCCTGAAGGCGGCGTTGCAGCTTGTTCGCAAGCCGCGAAACAGCGCCTTTCAGCGGGTCTAGCTGCTGGTCCAGATAGGCGCGCAGTCGTTCCAGCTCGGCAGGTTCGGCCAGTTCTTCGGCCAGAACCTCTTCGTCGAATTCGGTGGAATAAACCTTATAGTTCGGGTCCGCATCGGAATGGGCCGCAGGGGGCGGCGGGTCCAGCGGGGGCTGCCCGTCCGGAGCGTCCATTTCCTCGGCATTATCCAGATCGTCGCGCTCCTCCATAGAGGTTTGCGCCTGCTGTTGCTCATCCGTGGCCTGTTGGTCCTGCGAGGCCTCGGAGTCTTCGTTTTCATCCGATTGATCGCCGCTGTCGGTGTCAGGATTTTCGTCTTCCTGATTGTCTTCTTCGGCTTCGTCCTGACGGTCGGGGTTTTCTTCGTCGGGATCATCGCCCAATTGTTCGCCGTAGCCCAGATCGTCGATCATCTGGCGGGCGAATTTGGAAAAGGCGACCTGATCGTCCAGAACATTGTCCAGATTGCCCAGCGTTTCCGCCGCTTGGGATTCAATAAACCCGCGCCACAATTCCATAACATGTGCTGCAGCAGGGGGCAGATCGCGCCCCGTGGCCAGATGGCGCACCAGATAGCCCGCAGCCGTGGCCAAAGGCGCACCAGCGGCGTCCTGAATCTGGGCAAAACCCATTTTAGCGGCTTCGTTGCTGATCTTGACGTCTATATTGCTGGCAGTGCCGGGCATGGCACGGGCACCCATTGCTTCACAGCGGGCGGTTTCCATGGCTTCGTACAAAGACCGCGCCATTTCGCCCTGCGGTGCATAGCGGTTGTGGGTGCTTTCATTGTGAAACCGCATGCGCATGGCATAGGCATCCGCCGTGCCACGGGCCAGCAACACCTCATCCCGTGTCATACGGCGGGTCACTTGGGGCAGGCGCATGGCGTCGTTGGACATGCCTGCTGGATCGACGGTGTAGCTGACGTTCAGCTCTGGCTCATTCGCCATGGCTTTGGTCGCCTCGGCCAGCGCCTTTTTGAACGGATCAGCAGGATTGTCAGTTGGTTTGTTCATTGGTCGATATCCGGCCTTCTAGGTGCACCCAAGCCCTTTTACGTCATCACCCCAAGCTTACACTCGCAGCGGATTCCGGCAGTTCTTCGTCAAAGCAACGCTGATAGAACTCGGCAACGGTCTGGCGTTCCAGCTCGTCACATTTGTTCAGGAAGGTCAGGCGGAAGGCAAAGCCGATATCTTTGAAGATACGCGCATTTTCAGCCCATGCAATCACTGTCCGCGGGGACATGACTGTGGAAATGTCACCGTTCATAAAGGCAGTGCGCGACAAATCGGCCACGGTAACCATCTGGGCAATTTCCTTGCGGCCTTTTTCAGTGTTCCAATGGGGGTTCTTGGACAGAACGATGGCAGCTTCGGCATCGTGGGACAGGTAGTTCAGCGTCGCCACCAGTGACCAACGGTCCATCTGGCCCTGGTTGATCTGTTGTGTGCCGTGATACAGACCCGTTGTGTCGCCCAAGCCAACAGTGTTGGCAGTAGCGAACAGGCGGAAGTATTTGTTCGGCGTGATGATTTCGTTTTGGTCCAACAGGGTCAGCTTGCCGTCGGTTTCCAGAACCCGCTGGATCACAAACATAACATCTGCACGGCCCGCATCATATTCATCAAACACGATGGCAACAGGATTGCGCAGCGCCCAAGGTAGGATGCCTTCGTGGAATTCGGTAACCTGTTTGCCGTCTTTCAGCTTGATCGCGTCTTTACCGATCAAGTCGATCCGGCTGATGTGGCTGTCCAGATTGACGCGCACAGCAGGCCAGTTCAGGCGGCTGGCCACTTGTTCGATATGGGTGGATTTCCCCGTGCCGTGGTAGCCCTGGATCATCACGCGGCGGTTGTATTGGAACCCTGCCAGAATGGCGAGCGTGGTGTCGGGATCGAATTTATACGTATTATCCGCCTCTGGCACACGGTCGGTGCGGTCGGCAAACCCCTTTACAGTCATGTCGCTGTCAATGCCGAACACCTCGCGTACAGAGAGTTCTTCGGTTGGTTTTGCGTTCACATCCAGAAAGTTGTCGGCCATGTAATTCGTCCTGCGTCATCGAAAGAAGCGCCCTGAACAGGGCAATCCTTGCTTAGTGGAATATATTCTCAAAGGGTGCAAGGGGGGCGTGGTATTTTGCCCCCCGCAATCTGCAGGTGACGGAGCGTTGCAGGCGCGTTTTCAGACCGCCCCAATCAGGTTTTGGCGCATCGGCACCCCTGTTTTCCGTGTAAAGGGCGATTTGAACTGGTTTGGCAGGCGGGAAGGTGCCAAACTGGTCTCCTTACGATTTTAAGGCGGTTTCAGGCCCTAAAACCGTCTCGCAGACTGAAGATGAAGAAGACAACCTATGGCGAAAAAACGCGCGGATTTCATGTTGGGCGGTCACGCTGTTCCGGCGGGAAGCCGAAAAACAATCCACCTCCCCGTGAGCGTGATGGCGGATCACACGCCAGTGACCCTGTCAGCCCATGTGATCCACGGCGCCAAAGACGGCCCGACGTTTTTTGTCAGCGCTGGGGTCCACGGGGATGAAGTCATCGGCGTGGAAATCGTGCGCCGCCTGTTGCAATTCGACGGTTTGAACCGCCTGCGGGGCACGTTGATTGTGGTGCCGATTGTGAACACCTACGGGTTTTTGATGCGCTCGCGGTATTTGCCGGACCGTCGCGATTTGAACCGCTCGTTTCCGGGAACCAGCAAAGGCTCGCTGGCGTCTCGGCTGGCCCATATCTTTCTTGAAGAGGTTGTCGCCCCCTGTGATTACGGCGTCGATTTGCACTCTGCCGCGATCCACCGCACCAATCTGCCGCAAATCCGCGTGTCCGATAACAGCCCTGCCATGCTCGTTCTGGCCCGCGTGTTCGGCCCGCCGGTGATCCTGACTTCGCCCCTGCGTGACGGCAGCTTGCGCCAGTGCGCGCGGGAAAAAGGGGTCGAGGTGCTGCTGTACGAAGCAGGCGAAGGTCTGCGCTTTGACGAAATGGCCGTTCGGGCAGGGGTCGCAGGTATTCTGCGGGTGCTGCGCCATCTGAACATGGTGGCGGCCAAAGGCATCGCCAAACCCAAACAAAAAGCGGTGCTGTGTTCGGGCAGCAAATGGGTCCGCGCCCCTGCGGGCGGTCTGATCCGCATCTTCAAAGCGGACGGGGATGTGGTGCAACAGGGCGATGTGCTGGCGTTGGTGTCCGATCCCTTCGGCCAGACCGAGGCCGAGGTGATTGCGCCGTCAAACGGTGTCATCATCGGACGCGCGGTGCTGCCCGTTGTGAACGAGGGCGATGCGATTTTTCACGTGGCCGCAGTCAAATCCAACCAGCAGGCAGAAGAGGCGGTCGAGGGCCTGGCCCAGCAACTGGAACAAGACCCGCTGTTTGACGAAGACGAGATTATCTAGACTTCGCGCAACAAAAAGGGGGCATTCTGCCCCCGAACCCCCTGAGGATATTTGCACCAAAAAGAGCGGCTTTTTGTTTGTCAAATATCCCCGCCGGAGGCCTTTTTCTGTTGCTTCAGTCTTTGAAGACCTTGCTGTTTTTGATCTGGTCCCAAGCCCAGACAACCTGTTGCAAACGATCCTCATCGGATCTGTCGCCGCCGTTCAGGTCGGGGTGCAATTCCTTGATCAGCTTTTTATACTGCTTGCGCAATTCGGCTTTGGTCCAGTTGTCCCGTGCTTCCAGAATATCCACCGCTTTGCGTTCCGCGGCCGGCAAGCGCCGTGCGCCACTGGCGGAATCCGATTTGCCGTGGTTGCGGGTGGCGTTCTGGCCCAGAACTTCATGGGGGTCTTCGATGCCCAGACGGGCCCATGCTTTTTCCTCGACACTTGCACGGGTGCCTTCGCCTTTTTTACCAAAGGGTTTGGTATCCCGTTCCCACACTCGATCTGCGGCGAACTGTTTTTCCATTTCTTCTTCGGAGTGGTTTTCAAAGAAATTCCACTTGGAATTGAATTCGCGGATGTGGGTCAGGCAGAACCAGTAGAATTCTTCCAGATTGTCGGGATGTTTGGGCGCGCGGTATTTGCCCGGCTCGCCGCATCCGGCATGTTCGCACTGACGCGATGATGTTTCAAACGCGCCAGACATACCGCGTCGTCCTTTGGCACGACGCTTTTTGTCGGCTGATACGGAGATGTCGAAACTAAACGGCGAACGTTCGGCCATATGTGTATTCCTTTAGCAATGCGTTCTTGTCCAGCCTGATCCTGTCAGGCCCCCGCTGGCACGGTTCCGAGCGCTGGAATATTCCACGCAATAAGCGTAAAGAGCTTTCGACTCGGACAGGGGACTTTAGCCTATTGAGCCAGAGCGCCAAGAGGCATTTTTAGGTGAGGGTGAAAAATATGACTATGAAGAGCCGTATGGAAGACAAGTTGCGGGCTGAATTTGCCCCGCAACACCTTGAAATCATTGACGAGAGCGAAGACCATCGCGGTCATGGTGGATACCGCGAAGGTGGCGAGACCCATTTTCGCATTGTAATGCGGTCTGAAAAGTTGCGTGGCATGAGCCGCGTTGCCCGCCAGCGCGCCGTGATGATCTGCGTCAAAGCTGAAATGGACGAAAGGGTCCATGCGCTGGCCTTGGATGTCAGCGAATGATCTGATCGTCTTTGTCATCCGGCTCGGCAAAGGGGCTTTCGTCCTTTTTGCCGCGCATGGGCGGGTCTTTGGGAAAACGGTCTTCCCCCCCTTCGCCCCAGCCGGTTGACAGGCGGGGTTCGTCGTGGGGTTCCGGATCGGTGACGGGGGCGATTTTCGGCTCGACGGCGGTGTCCGGGGTGGCCGTCACTGCTGCGGATTGATCTTCGATATAGCCGGCCATTTCCGGTTTCTCGGCGATTTTCAGGGCGCGGCGGAACACCAGAATGGTGTGGTAGGTTTCCACCCGTGATTTCAGCAGTCCCGGCTTTTCTTCGACCGGCAGGCTGTCAGAGCGCAGGTATTCCCACCCCTCTTTTGCCTGATCGTTCATGGTCTCGGTCAGAAGGGCCGCAAACCGGCCTGCCGTGGTTTTGACCCCTTTCACCCGCTTGGGGCGGTTCGGGGCTGGGACGGCTTTGTATTCATAGGTTTGCATTGGCTAAAATCCCTCGGTATCGCGAGTTGGGTTTTGCATGATTGGCGTGCGCAGGGCAAGAGGCATCCGCCCCGTCAGATCCGGACAAGCCAATCTGCGCCTGTTGGCGATCACTTGCGTTTAATGCCAATCGCGCGGTTGATCCGTTCCGGCTTGGGCAGGGTGCTATGGGCCGTCAGAATTTCTTCCATCCGCGTCAAAATCGAGGCGGGCATGGGCGCGACCTTCGGGCCGGACATATCCACATGCAGGGTCAGCGCCTCGGCAGTGGCCGCCAGCCAGCCGTCAGCGTGATAAAGTTCCTGATAGGTGTGGAACCGCTTTTCGTCGTAATCGACCAGTTGCGTGGTGGCTGACACCCTGTCGCCTTCATGCAATTCGCGCACATAACAGATGTGAAATTCCGCCACATAAGTGGTGTGCCCCTGCGTGCGGGCGTATTCAGGCCCGAAGCCGATCTGCTCGTAGGCTTCATCCACCGAAGTATCAAACAGCACGCTGTAATAGGCCATGTTGAGGTGGCCGTTAAAGTCGATCCATTCAGGTTTGACGATCTTGGGCGAAGAGCGGAAGGGTATTTGCATGGGATGTCTCTTGGTCATTTGAATTTCGCGCAACCTAGCGGCGGGGGGGACGGGGGCGCAAGGGTCTTGGGCAAGTGGTGCCGTCTGCCGATTTTCTGTTTGACCTAAAGCAGGGTTGAGCCGCTACAGTGCGATTCGATTTACTGCTAGGACCCTAATATCATGACTTCACTGCAAAAACCCGCCATATCCGGCGTATATGAAACCCACCTTCCAGTGCGAAATCTGGATGCGTCCATTGCTTTTTATCGGAACAGGATCGGTTTGGACCTGGCCTATCGGAACGAGGCCCGTAATCTGGCCTTCTTTTGGGTCGGCGGAAAAACCGAGGGGATGCTTGGCCTTTGGGGGGCGGGAACCGCGCCGCTGGGCATGGTGTTGCATTTTGCCTTCCGCGTGGATCGGGAAACCATCCTGAACAGCTATGGGTATCTGAAAGAAGCGGGGATCGCACCGCTGGGTATCAACGGCGAGCCGGTGGAGGAGCCGGTCGTTATCGGATGGATGCCGGCGATTTCAATCTATTTCAAAGACCCGGACGGGCATTCGATCGAGATGATCCATGTACTGGATGAACCATCCCGACCTGATTTCGGGGTTCAGGCGCTGTCAGCGTGGTAGGGGCGTTTAACCCGCCAGCTTCGCTGCGATGATTTCGTTCACAGCTTTGGGGTTCGCCTTGCCGCCTGTGGCTTTCATCACCTGACCTACAAACCAGCCTGCCAGTTTGGGGTTCTCTTTGGCTTTGGCCACCTGATCGGGGTTAGCGGCCATGATCTCGTCCACAGCGGACTCAATCGCGCCTGTGTCTGTGACCTGTTTCATGCCGCGCTCTTCGACGATCTGCGCAGGGTCGCCGCCTTCGGTATAGACGATTTCAAACAGGTCTTTGGCGATCTTGCCGGAAATATCACCCTTGGTGATCAGCTTGATGATGCCGCCCAGTTGATCGGGCGTGACAGGGCAGGTGGAGATGTCTTTGTCGTCTTTCTTCAGACGGCCGAACAATTCGTTGATCACCCAGTTTGCAGCCAGTTTGCCATCATTTCCATCCGCCACTTTTTCAAAGAAGTTGGCGTTTTCCACATCGGCGGTCAGAACGGATGCGTCATATTCGGACAGGCCGAAATCCCCCATGAACCGCGCGCGTTTGGCGTCTGGCAGTTCGGGCAGGCCCGCCTTGATGTCATCCACCCACTCTTGTTCAATTTCAAGGGGCAGCAGATCAGGGCAGGGGAAGTAGCGGTAATCGTGGGCTTCTTCCTTGGAACGCATGGAGCGGGTTTCGTTTTTATCCGCATCGTACAGGCGGGTTTCCTGATCAATCGTACCACCGTCTTCCAGAATGGCGATCTGGCGGCGGGCTTCATAATCAATGGCAAGCTGCATGAACCGCATGGAGTTCATGTTCTTGATTTCACACCGGGTGCCCAGCACGCTGAAATCCATGGTCTCAGCAAATTTTTCATAGTCGCCGGGGCGGCAGACCGACACGTTCACATCCGCGCGCATATTGCCGTTTTGCATGTTGCCGTCACAGGTGCCGAGATAGCGCAGGATCTGGCGCAGTTTGGTCACATAGGCGGCGGCCTCTTCGGGGCCGCGAATGTCAGGACGTGACACGATTTCCATCAGCGCGACGCCCGTGCGGTTCAGGTCCACGAAAGACATGTTCGGGTCCATGTCATGCACGGATTTCCCCGCATCCTGTTCAAGGTGGATGCGTTCAATCCGCACCAGACGGGCCACCCCCGGTTCCATATCCACCAGCACTTCGCCTTCGCCCACAATCGGGTGGTACAACTGGCTGATCTGATAGCCTTGGGGCAGGTCGGGGTAGAAATAGTTCTTACGGTCAAACGCCGAAAACAGGTTGATGTCTGCGTTGATGCCAAGCCCTGTGCGCACGGCCTGTTCCACGCAGAATTCATTGATCACTGGCAACATGCCTGGCATGGCCGCATCGATGAAGGACACATTCGAATTGGGCTCTGCGCCGAATTCGGTAGAAGCCCCCGAGAACAGTTTGGAATTTGACGCCACCTGCGCGTGGATTTCCATGCCGATCACAATTTCCCAGTCGCCGGTCGCACCTGCGATGACTTTGGGTTTCGGGGCGGAATATGTCAGATCGAGCATGTGCAGGGCCTTTGCGCAGCGTTTGGGAATACGGACTGCGTTCTAGGCCCAACTGTGCCTTTGTGCAAGCCGCTTGGCGTTATAGGTGTGAAACGGATCAGTTCAAAATCTTACCGACAATTTCAGCGGTGTCCTTGGACAGTTTGGGCAAATCCGCAATGCGTTGCAACTGGGTGCGCATCAACTGCTGGCGGGTGGCATCATAGCGCCGCCACGTTTCAAAGCCGCCGCACATACGCGCGGTGGTTTGCGGGTTAACCGGGTCCAGTTTGATCAGCCAGTCGGCAAAGAATTCGTAGCCTGCGCCATCCTTGCGGTGAAACCCTGCGGGGTTCATCATGGCGAAACCCGCGATCAGACTGCGATAGCGGTTGGGGTTTTTCCAATCGAAATCCTTGTGCGCGGTCAGGGCTTTGGCCACCTCGACTGCACTGTCGGCGGGTGCGCTGCTGACCTGTACGGTGAACCATTTGTCGATCACCAGACGGTCTGCCTGCCATTGATCATAAAACGCCTGCACTGCATCAGTGCCTTGATTGTGGCGGATCAGGGTTGCCAAGGCCGAAAGCTGCTCTGTCATGTTATCGGCTTTTGCGAATTGCGACTTGGCGCTGGCGCAATCCGGTTCCAGATGACTGATCAGGGAAAGAACCGCCCCGCGCAGGCTGCGTTTGCCAGCGGGGGCTGCTTCTGGTGTGTAGGGGCCAGGGGTGGCCAGTGCTGCGTAAAGCGCAGGCAGGTCGTCCGCCAGTTCTGTGGCAACGGCTGTGGCCAGCGACTTGCGTGCGGTGTGGATTTTGTCAGGATCGGGCGCCGTGCCCCGTTCAAAGATCGCCTGTGCCAGCGCATCTTCGGACGGCAGCGACAGGACCAGCGCGCGAAAGGCAGGATCAAGCGTGTCATTGGTGGCAACGGCCTGCATCGCTTTGGTAAAGGCTGCATCCACGGGAGCCCCCTTTACCGCCATATCCTGCAACAGGTTCAACGCATAATCGCGCCCCGATTCCCATTGGTTGAACGGGTCGGTGTCATGGGTTAGCAAGAACGCCCGTTCGGCATTGGTGATCTGGCGGTCCAGCACCACAGGCGCAGAAAAGCCGCGCAGCAGTGACAGGGTCGGCTTGTCCACAAGGCCTGATACTTCGAACGACTGAACCCCTGCGTTCAGAACTAGGGTCTGTTCGGGCGCGGCTTCGGTGCCGTCGGCGGCAAGAAAGCCCGTGCGGATCGGCACCACTTGGGGTTTTTTATTGCTTTGGCCGGGGGTGTCGGGGTTGGTCTGGGTAAAGGTCAGGGTCAGGGTGTCGCCTGCAAAATCCTCGGTTACGGTGATGCGCGGCGTGCCGGCTTGGGCGTACCACAGGGCGAATTGGGACAGGTCCATGCCGCAGGCATCTTCAAAGGTTTTGATCCAGTCTTCAATGGTGCACGCCTGCCCGTCATGGCGGTCAAAATACAGATCGAGCGCCTTGCGGTAATTGTCAGCCCCGACCAGAGTGCGCAGCATCCCGATCACCTCGGCGCCTTTTTCATAGACGGTGGCGGTGTAGAAGTTGTTGATTTCGATGTATTCTTCAGGGCGCACCGGATGGGCCAGCGGGCCTGCATCCTCGCGGAATTGTCTGGCGCGCAGTTGTAACACGTTTTCGATCCGGTTCACCGCATGAGAGCGTGCATCGCCGCTGAACTGCTGGTCGCGGAACACGGTCAAACCCTCTTTCAGGCAAAGCTGGAACCAGTCGCGGCAGGTGATGCGGTTGCCTGTCCAGTTGTGGAAATATTCGTGGGCAATGATGCCCTCGATCAATTCATAATCGCGGTCTGTTGCGGTTTCGGGGCTGGCCAGAACGTATTTCGAGTTGAAGATGTTCAACCCTTTGTTTTCCATCGCGCCCATGTTGAAATCATCCACGGCGACGATCATGAACAGGTTAAGATCATACTCGCGCCCATATTCGACCTCGTCCCAACGCATGGAGCGTTTCAGGCTGTCCATGGCATAGGCGCATTTATCCTCATCCCCGGGGCGGACAAAGATTTGCAGATCCACTTCGCGCCCGTTCATGGTGGTGAAATGATCGTCATGGGACACCAGATCACCCGCCACCAGCGCGAACAGATAGGCGGGTTTGGGCCATGGATCATGCCATTTGCCGTTGCCCAGATTGTTCCCGTTGGACAACAGCACCGGCGCATCGCCTTCGATTTCAACCGTGAACACCGCCATCACATCGGGGCGGTCCAGATAATAGGTGATCTTGCGAAAGCCCTCGGCCTCACATTGGGTGCAATACATGCCACCTGACATATAAAGCCCGTTCAGCGATGTGTTGGCCTGCGGGTTGGTCTCTACCTCACACTCCCAGATGAATCCGTCTTGGGGGACCAGATCGGCGGGGATGGTCAGACCCTCGGCATCCAGCAGGATTTCATCGGTTTTCAGCGCCGTGCCGTTGATGCTGGCCGACAGCAGCTTCAGGTCTTGGCCATGCAAGCGCAGATCATGGGGGCCGTCCGTGCGATCCGTATTGCCCTTGAACACAATCCTAGAGCGCACTTTGGTTTGCGTCGGGTGCAGTTTGAAGTGCAAATCAACGGTTTCAATCCAGAATTCCGGCTGTTTGTAATCGGACAGACGAATGGCGGGGACGGATGATGTAGGGCGCATGTAAGACTCCTGATTTGGGTGCAAACTGCATGGGAAGTGCCCT
>JAXMOF010000034.1:0-42641 GCA_034670045.1 Amylibacter sp.
GAGACGATCACCTGACCGTCCTTCAACCAGACCGTAAACCCGCCCGAGGATTCCCCGTCCAGATCCTTGGACACCAGCGCCATCGTGCCCGGCAATGACGGCAGGTTGAAGCTGAGCGAGAGGGTCATCGCATCGCTTGCCAAGGCCTTTTTGTGATCTATATCGATCACATCCTCAATCGTGCCGGACATTTGAAACGTCTTGTCCTTCACGATAATTGGGTTCAAATCGGCTGGAAACGACACTGGCATATTGGGACTCCTAATCCGTGTTGTCCGCCCCTGCCCGCGGGTAGTCCTGCGGTTCAAATGGGGCGTGATTATGGCACTCGCAGCCCTGAGCCCCCATGGAAGCCAAAAAACAACCCGACTGTGGCTGGATGTACCCGGTTAATTCGATTCAACCACTAGTAGACCGCCCCGACACAACAGCCTACCCGCTAAAAACGGGAGGGCAGTTATCCGCCGAATCGTGGTGTTTCCCGAGCGAAATCCCGCCAAAGCCTGTGGGGGCAATCGCATGAGCACCAAGGTCATTAACAGATTAAGTGGTTGCCGTTCCGTCAGGATTTTGGCTAGACTGCCGCAAGATCGACCGTGCCAAATTTCAGGAGCCAGCCCATGAATATTCTGTTCATCATGTACGACCAATTGCGCTTTGATTATCTTAGCTGCGCAGGGCATCCCCATTTGCACACCCCAAACTTTGATCGGGTGGCGGCCAAAGGCGTGCGGTTCAGCAATGCCTATGTGCAATCCCCCATCTGCGGGGCGTCCCGGATGTGCTATTACACGGGACGTTATGCAGCCTCCCACGGGGCGCAATGGAACGGGTTCCCCCTGCGTGTGGGCGAGGTCACAATTGGCGACCACCTGCGTAAACTGGGGATGAACAGCTGGATCATCGGCAAGACCCATATGAAGGCTGACGCCGAAGGCATGGCCCGTCTGGGGCTGGCACCCGACAGCCAGATCGGGGCGCGTCAGGCCGAGTGCGGCTTTGACAACTGGTGTCGGGATGACGGGCTTTGGGGGCAAGGCCCGGACGGATTTTATGACGAAAAAAGATCACCTTACAACGAATACCTAAAGTCAAAAGGGTATCCCAGCGAAAACCCTTGGGCGGATTTTGCCAATGCGGGGATCACCGACGAACAGATCGCCAGCGGCTGGATGTTTCGCAACGCAGACCAACCCGCCAACATCCGCGAGGAAGACAGCGAAACCCCTTGGCTGACCTCTGAGACCATCCGCTTCGTGGATGAAGCCGAAGGCCCCTGGATGGCCCATGTGTCCTATATCAAACCCCATTGGCCCTATATCGTGCCCGCGCCCTACCACAACATGTACGGGTCCAACCACGTGCCCGCGCCGCGCCGTCATGACATGGAACGGGACAATCCGCACCCTGTCTACGGTGCCTATATGGAAAACAAGGTCGCCAGCGCCTTCCAGCGTGAAGACGTCCGCCAAAAAGTTATTCCCGCCTATATGGGTCTGATCAAACAATGTGATGATCAGTTGGGGCGTCTGTTGGACCATCTGGAAGCGACAGGAAAGATGGACGATACGATGATCGTTCTGACCTCGGATCACGGGGATTATCTGGGGGATCACTGGCTGGGGGAAAAGGACCTGTTCCATGAACAATCGGTCAAGGTCCCGATGATCGTCCTTGACCCCCGCCCGCAGGCTGATGCGACCCGTGGCACCGTCAATGACGCACTGGTGGAAAGCATTGATCTGGCGGCCACCTTTGTCGAGGCCGCAGGCGGCACCGTGCCCGATCACATTATCGAAGGCCGCTCTCTCATGCCCTGGCTACACGGCGAAACCCCGGACTGGCGCAAATATGTGATTTCGGAATATGATTTCTCGTCCACACCACAGGCGGCAAAACTGGGGCTGGAACCCCGCGACGCCCGTTTGTTCATGGTGTTTGACGGACGTTTCAAGATGATGCACACGGCGGCAGGCTTTCGCCCGATGTTGTTTGATCTGGAAACAGATCCGGATGAATTTGTCGATCTGGGGGAAAGCCCCGACCACGCAGCCGTGCTGGAACGCCTGTACAGCCACCTGCACGAATGGGGCCTGCGCATGAGCCAGCGGGTCACCAAATCCGAAGACGACATCCGTCAGGGGCGCGGTAAATCGGGCCGCAAAGGTATCCTGCCGTTCATGTATGACGGCAGTGAAGTCCCCGAGGACTGGACGAAATTCTATCACGGCCCAGCGCCAAAGGATTACACAAACAGCTAGGGTCAGACGCCGAAATAGGCACGGCGCAGCAGGTTCAGGCCAAGGATCAGAAACACGATCAGGATGGTGCTGCGGAAATATTGGGGCGACAGGCGGTTTCGAAAGAACTCGCCCAGGGAATAGCCGACCAACGCGGGCAGGATCATCAGGGCCGAGGTCAGCGCCAGTGGCCCCGTCAGAAACCCGAGCTGCGCATAAGATACGCTGAGCGGGATGCTCCCCACGGTCACCAAAAACCCCGTGGCGCGGATGAATTCGTCTTTATCCACGCCGCGCATGGTCAGATACATGCCCAAAGGCGCCGCCCATGCCCCCGTCAACCCGCCGATCACCCCCGCCGCTGTGGCAAAACCGACCTGCGCCCGCGCATCGTGTTTCACCGCGATGGGCGGCAGCCAGCCTTTCCAGCTAAAGCCCACGAAGATCAGGATCGCCACCCCAAGGGCCGCCACCAGCCAGCGGTCCTCCACGTTTTTGGCCAGCACACTGGTCAGCACCACACCCGCACATAACACCAAGGCAAATATGCGGTAGCGCTTGATTGTACGCCACACATGCCCGCCGCGCAGCCATTGCCAGCCGTTGATGCCGACCATGGGAAACAGGATTAGGGAAATCGCGATGCGGGGCTCGATCACCAGCGTCATGGCAGCAATTGCCGCCGTTGGCAGGCCGATCCCCGCGATGCCTTTGACCAAACCTGCAAACAGAAAGGCGAGCGTGGCAATGACGGTGATGTTTGAAATATCCATGCCCCTCTTTAGCGGCCCTTCACAGGCGAGGCGAGACCGAAAGCGCCCTGCCCTTTGCCAGCTAACATCCATTGTGAATCTTTTAATTTGACAGAAAAATTAAATACTGGATAACTACGGCCATGGGAGAATCTATCAAAACATTTCTAGGCATTGATCTGGGAACATCCGGACTGCGCGCGCTGCTCGTAGATCAGGACGGGCGCACTGTTGGCAGTGCACAAGCGCATTACGCGGTGACCAATCCACACAGCGGCTGGTCAGAACAGGACCCCGCAGACTGGGTTGCCGCCTGCACCAGCGCCATTGCGGAACTGAACCGCCAGCATGGGCCGGAAATGGCACAACTGGCGGCAATCGGCACCGCAGGCCAGATGCACGGGGCCACCCTGTTGGACGCAGATGGCGCGGTGCTGCGTCCCTGCATCCTGTGGAACGACACCCGCGCCCATGCCGAGGCTGCTGCCTTGGACGCTCTGCCGGATTTCCGCGAGATTTCAGGCAATATCGTCTTTCCGGGCTTCACCGCGCCCAAGCTGGCCTGGGTCAAAAACAACGAACCTGATATATTTGCCCGCGTGGCTACGGTTCTGTTACCAAAGGATTATCTGTCCTTCTGGCTGACGGGTGCACGGGTGTCGGATATGTCTGACAGCGCAGGCACAAGCTGGCTGGACGTGGGTGCGCGGGACTGGTCCGACCCTTTGCTGGCGCAATCCGGCATGACCGCCAGCCAGATGCCGCGACTGGTTGAGGGATCGGAAATCGCCGCCCCCGTGACGGCCCGTCGCAGCGCCGAACTCGGCCTGCCAGAGGGCGTTCTGGTGGTGGGCGGTGCGGGTGATAATGCCGCCGCAGCCTGTGGGATCGGCGCATTGAATGAAGGTCAGGGCTTTGTCTCGCTTGGCACATCCGGTGTGATGCTGGCGGGGAAATCCGGCTATGCGCCGCTGCCGTCTTCGGCTGTTCACACCTTTTGCCATGCAGTGCCGAACCGCTGGTATCAGATGGGGGTGATCCTGTCGGCCACCGACAGTCTGAACTGGCTGTCACGCACCCTTGAAAAACCGGCTGCCGATCTGGCAGGGCTGCTGGACGGACCTTTGCGTGCGCCCGGCACTGTTACCTTCCTCCCCTTCCTGTCAGGGGAACGCACCCCCCATAACGACAGCCACATTCGCGGCGCGTTGCTGGGACTTAACCACGCCACCGGACCCGAGGCTTTGGTGCAAGCCGTCTTTGAAGGCGTGGCCTTTGCCCTGCGCGAAAACCTTGACGCCCTGCGCGCCACCGGAACCGATCTGGCATCAGCCATGGCGATTGGTGGCGGGGCCAAGTCGGATTACTGGTTGCAACTGATCGCAACCGTGCTGAACATCCCCCTCGACCTGCCCGAAGACGGCGAAAACGGGGCAGCGATGGGCGCGGCCCGTCTGGCCATTTGCGGCGCAACGGGCGCTGATCCGGACACGGTGATGACCCAACCCGCCATTGCCCGCCGCATTTCCCCTAACCCTGACTATGTCACGGCGTATGAACAGGCTTATCAAGCTTACCGCGCCGTCTATCCAGCCATAAAGGTATTATAACATGACAACTGGTTTCTTTGACGGCATTGAACCCGCAAAATTCGTCGGCACGGCTGGCGGAACAGATTATGACTACAGCCATTACAACCCTGACGAAATCGTCATGGGCAAACGGATGGAAGACCACCTGCGCTTTGCCGTGGCCTATTGGCATTCCTTTGCATGGGAAGGCGGCGACCCGTTTGGCGGCGCAACTTTTGAACGCCCCTGGCACCCCCAAGACAACATGGGTCGCGCCAGGATCAAGGCAGATGTGGCTTTTGAAATGTTCGATATCATCGGCCAGCCCTATTACTGCTGGCATGACGCCGACATCCGCCCCGAAGGTGATACATTCGCGCAAAGCCTGCGCAACTTTGAGGAAATCATCGACTATTTCGGTGAAAAAATGTCATCGCGCAAAATCAAGCTGCTGTGGGGCACGGCCAATATGTTCAGCCACCGCCGCTGGATGGCGGGTGCATCGACCAATCCCGACCCCGATGTCTTTGCCTATTCCGCCGCGACAGTAAAAACCTGCATGGACGCCACGCAGAAACTGGGCGGGGAAAACTATGTGCTTTGGGGCGGTCGTGAAGGCTATGAAACCCTGCTGAACACCGACATGGGCCGCGAGCTGGACCATATGGGCCGTTTTTTGAACATGGTGGTGGAATACAAGCACAAGATCGGTTTCAAAGGCACCATTCTGGTGGAACCAAAGCCGCAAGAGCCGTCAAAGCACCAATACGACTATGATGCCGCCACCTGCTACGGTTTCCTGAAGAAATACGGTCTGGAAAACGAGGTGAAGCTGAACCTTGAACAGGGGCACGCCATTCTGGCAGGTCACAGCTTTGAACATGAAATTGCAACAGCGGCAGCTTTGGGTGTGCTCGGGTCGATTGACATGAACCGCAATGACTATCAGTCGGGCTGGGATACGGATCAATTCCCCAATTCCGTGCCAGAGGTGGCTTTGGCCTATTACCACATCCTGAAAGCGGGCGGGTTTACCACAGGCGGCACCAACTTTGACGCCAAACTGCGCCGCCAGTCGCTGGAACCGGCCGATTTGATCGCAGGCCATACCGGCGCGATGGATGTCTGTGCGCGGGGCCTGAAAGCCGCCGCTGCAATGATCGAGGACGGCGGGTTGGAAGCCGCCCTGCAAGACCGCTACAGCGGGTGGGACACAGATGCCGCGAAATCCATGCTGGCCAGTGATTTTGACAGTATCTTTGAAACGGTTCTGTCCGGAGACATCGCGCCTAAGCCACGTTCAGGCAAACAGGAGCGTCTGGAAAACCTCGTCAATAAATTCGTCTAGCGCCGATGCCAACCGCCGCAGATATTCGCAGCTTTACCTTGCAAGATGCAGATTCTGCGGTGACGGTGCTGAACCTTGGCTGCGTGACCCAAAGCTGGGTCAGCAGCCTGTCTGGCGCGGAACGGCACATCATTCTGGGCTACCGCGACCCCGCCAGCTATCTGACCAATCCGCAGTTTCTGGGGGCCATTGTGGGCCGTGTCGCCAATCGCATCGCCAAGGCGCGGTTTGATCTGGAGGGGACGACCTATCAGCTGGACGCGAATGCGCCGCCCCATATGCTGCACGGCGGGTATAACGGGCTGCACCACCGGATTTGGGATGCGGATGTGGATGGCCACCGCGCGGTGCAATTGCGCCTGCATTCACCAGACGGGGATCAGGGTTTTGCGGGAGCGGTGGATTTCACCCTGGAAATCTCCCTGTCCGACAATTCTCTGACATATGCGATAAAGGCGCGGGTGGATCGCCCCACCCCGATCAATCTGGCGCAACATTCCTATTACAATCTGGCTGGATCCGGCCCGATCAAGGATCACCGCTTGCAGGTCGCCGCAGATGCGATCCTGCACACCGATGCGACGGGCATCCCCCTTGGCCCCGCGCACAGTCTTGACGGTCAGGCACTGGATTTTCGCAGCCCGAAGTCCATCCGATCCGCCGATCCGCAAGACCACGGGATCGACCACAACTATTGCCTGACGCCCAATGCCCCCGCCCCGCAAGCGCGTCTGTGCGCGGATGGTCTGGCCCTGTCGTTTCACACCGATCAACCCGGTCTACAGGTCTATACCGCCAGCAATCTGCTGCCTGTCGCGCCGCCCCTGCAAGGCCAGACCCACAGCGCGTTTTCGGGGATTTGTCTGGAACCCCAAGGCTATCCCGATGCGCTGAACCAGCCAGCCTATCCGACTATTGTTGTCACGCCGGAACGCCCCTACAGTCAGCAATTGACCATCTCGCTGGATCAAGAGCCCCTGTTATGAAACCCCTTCTGACCTTTCTAGCCGCCAGTTGCCTGGCTTTCCCCGTCTTGGCACAAGCGGACCTTTTGCCAAAGGCGAATGCCAGTTTTCCCACCCCTGACATGGATGAAGTCCGCCTTGGGCAACTTCTGTTTTTTGACCCGATCCTAAGCGGCAATCGCACTGTGTCTTGTGCCACCTGCCACCACCCGCGCTTTGCCACGTCGGACGGTGTGTCGCTGGGCATCGGGGATGGCGGCATCGGGCTGGGGCCAGATCGCAAACCCGATCCCAAAAACCTCCCCGAAGAACGGGTCCCCCGCAACGCGCCTGCCTTGTTCAATCTGGGGGCGGCACAGTTCCAGACCCTCTTTCATGATGGACGTCTAGAGGCGGACGAGACCGACCCTTTCGGCTTTCGCACCCCCTTGGGTGAAGATATGGAACAGGGCTTTGACGGGGTTCTTTCGGCACAGACCATGTTTCCTGTGCTGTCACCTGATGAAATGGCGGGGCATTATTCGGAAAATGACGTGGCACAGGCCGTGCGGCAGGGGTTCTTTACCGGACCCAATGGCGCCTGGGCCATTCTGACAGCACGGGTGGCCGCGATCCCCGCCTACCGCGAGGGCTTTGACACGCTGCTGCCCCCTGACAAGCCACTACATTTTTCAGACATCTCCAACGCAATTGCCGCCTTCATGGCGTTTGAATGGCGCGCAGACGACAGCCCTTTTGACCTGTATTTGCGCGATGGCACGCCGCTTGGCCAAGATGCAACGGCAGGGATGGCGCTGTTTTATGGCAAAGCGGGCTGTGGTACCTGCCACGCGGGGCAGTTCCAGACCGACCACCGGTTTCACGCCATCGGCATGCCCCAGATCGGCCCCGGAAAATCGGCGCGGTTTGAACCCCATCACCATGATGTGGGCCGGATGCGGGTGACGGGTGCAGCGGCAGATGCCTATCGCTTCCGCACGCCATCCTTGCGCAATGTATTACAAACCGCCCCCTACGGGCACGACGGCGCATACAAGGATATTCGCGGTGTATTGGAACAACATCTGACGCCCCAAGCGGCTTTGCACAGCTATGATCCCGCTCAGGCGGTTCTGCCCCCGCTGGCTGGTGCGGTTGATTTTTCCAACCTGACGGACACAGACGAAATTGCACGGATAACAGCGTCCATAGACCTGCCACCCGTTGCCCTAAGCGATGCAGAGAAAGACGCGATTATTGCGTTTCTGGGCAGTCTGACGGATCAAACCAGCCTGAACGGACGATTGGGGGTGCCTGCCACTGTGCCAAGCGGTCTGCCCGTGGATCAATAAGGCGCTGCCAATAACAGGGTTCCATCGCGGATGATCGTATAAAACCGATCCCCTGCTAGATCCAGCCAGTCACTCGCCGTGCCATCAGGCCAGATCACCCGCACGGAAAACCGATCTTTGGCACCCAGACCGAAATGCGCAGGGTCCAGTTGCCCGCCTGCATGGCCTCCGCCGATGGTGATCTCTTGGCTGTGCAGCAGGTCGCCTGATTTCACCTCGACCCAAGCCCCGATGGCATCGCGGTTGGCACCGCTTTGCACCAGCCGCACGCCTGCCCAATGGCCCGTGTCCGGCGTCTCGTTCTGATAGACCTCAAGCGGGGCGCGGCGGTTGACAACGACCACGTCCAGCGCCCCGTCCCGGTTCAAATCCACCAGCGCAGCACCACGCCCGCGCGACAAGCTGGCCAGCCCGGCAGCTTCAGCCGTTTCCACAAACCGCCCGTCAGCGCCTTGCATTAACAGGTTATTGGGGTCTTTCATCGCAAGCCCCGGCATCTGTTCCACATTGCCCTTGGCGATGAAAATATCGTCGCGCCCGTCGTTCTGCACATCGCCAAATTCCACGTGCCAGCCGGTTGAAGGCCGCCCGTCCCCACCGGTAAACGGCCGCTGCGCCGTGGTGCCTAGGCTGTAGGGCGCATCCATGAAACGCGGCTCTGCGGGCGGGCCTTCGTGAATTTGCAGACGTTGATCGCCCATAGAGGTCATCATCACCTCCGGGATGCCATCCCCTGTCAGGTCACGGCTGGCGATGCCCATGCCCCAGAGTTTGTGATCCACCCAGCCGTCCTGCGCGCCGAAAAAGACGGGCGTTGGTTCCATGCGCAACAATTGCTCATGGCCGTTTGACACATAGTAATGCCGGTCATTGCTGATCCGCAAATCCGCGCGCCCACTGCGGGACCAGTCGCTGAACAACATGGACAAAGGGCAATAACCGGGGGTCAGCGGGACTGGTGGTCTGTAGGTTTCACCGTCGGGGCGATAAAGATAATTCACGTCACAGGCCTCAAACGGGCCTTCGGGGTTGGCGCGATCCACGTAATTGCCAAACGCCAGTGTGGGCAGGGTTTGGCCCTGCTCCCATGTGGCGGAAAACGCCGTGGTCCATGCGGGCATGTCTTGAAACGACAGATCGTCAAACGGGGTGAACTGGCAATCCGCCCCGCCTTTCAGCAACAGGTTTTCCCCCACACGCAGCACCACCAGATCGGCCCAGCCGTCACTGTTCAGGTCGATGGGATAGGCCCCTGATACACCCGTGATCGGCTCGGGTGTGGCCTGATCCCGTTCAAAAGAAACCGTCCCCCCAAGGGGCGATGTGTTGCGCATCAATTGCGCAGGGTTTGCGCCCCCTGCCACAAAAAGATCGGGCAGGCTGTCGTGGTTGCAGTCCAGCACCGCCACGCCACCGCCGACAAAATGTTCCCAGCCGCCACCATAGACATGCTCTGGCACGGCAACGGGCGTAAAACGCGGATCAGCACCAGCAGGGGATGCCAGAACAGCCACACAAATCAGCGGATTAAGTTTCATTTGCACGCAAGGCAGCAACCGCCATGTCCTCTACCCCTTCAAGCGCATAGGCCGCAGCGCCTTTTGCCCACATCAGATCCCCCCAGCGGTGGATCACCACCTCGGGCGGGGATTGGTCTACCTGGACGATGGAATTCTGGATACCCGCGATCACTTCTTCCGCATAAAGGTGGTTGGAATGCATCCGCTCCCCCGCCAGAACGATGATCTGCGGATCGAAGATATTCACGATATTGGCCAATCCCATGGCGAACATCCGCCCTGCCCGATTGACGATATTGCTGGCCAGCGGATCACCGTCATGGGCGCGCTGTAACAGCGCCTCGATCCGGCGTTCATCAGTGGCCGCATCCGAATGTTCGCCCCCCGAACTGGTGACGCTGGCTTCGCGTAGCAGGGCGTAGTCGGCCACATAGGCCTCTAGGCAGCCCCGTTGACCACAGCGGCACAGCGCACCGTCGAGATGGACTTTGGTATGGCCGAATTCCGCACCGCACCCCCGCGTACCACGGTAGATTTCATTGTTGATGACGATGCCCATACCCACACCGCTTTCAATGGTGACCACGATGAAATCCGTCGCCTCGCGCCCGAGACCAAAGCGTTTTTCCGCCATGGCCACCAGATTCGCGTCATTGTCCACAAAGACAGGCACCCCCAGCGCGGCTTCGATTTCACTGCGCAAATTGACATTGCGATCTTTGAGCGAGGGCGACCAATGCACCAGCCCCTGCATCACGTCCACAATGCCCGCAATACCGATGCCAACCCCTGACAAATCCGACAGTGTCTTTCCCAAAGGGTCCAGCATGGCCTGCAAGGCTGCGGCCAGCAACTGCACCAAAGCCGGTGAAGAAAACGTCGATTGTTCCATCTTGTGGCTGTGTTCGGCAAGTTGGTTGCCTTCAAAATCCATCAGAACCAGTGATAAGGAGCGATGCGCCACTTTGATGCCCGCAACCAGATGGGCTGCCCCGCGAATTTTCAGATCTACACGGGGGCGACCACGGGCCATTTCCCCGCCCTGTGCGGGGACTTCCTCGATCAGGCCTGCGCGGATCAGTTCGGCTGTGACGGTGGTGACGGTCGCGCGGCTGATACCGGTATTTTGCGACAGATCAATGCGCGCAATCGGGCTGTTCTGGCGAATCGAAGCCAGAAGGATTCGCCTGCCATAAGTGCGTTGCTGTCCAATCATAGCGATAATCCCTATATTTCTATTGGTTTAAATCCAAGTGAAACCAGTAGAAATTCCTCCCGCTCATAGTTTGACCTGATTTAATTTGATTTTCAAATTAAAACTGCTATCACTTTTGAACACCCGAAGATTCGAGGCTCGAATCAAATCGGGTCGGATTACCTTTGGGAGGATATCATGAAGAAATTAACCGTCGCACTTGCGGCTGTCGCAACTGCCGCCATGACCACTGTGTCATTCGCTGCTGATCTGACCGTTGGCGTCAGCTGGTCCAACTTTCAGGAAGAGCGCTGGAAAACCGACGAAGCCGCCATCAAAAAGGCGCTGGAAGCTGCGGGCGCACAGTATATTTCTGCGGATGCCCAGGCCTCGGCTGCCAAACAGTTGACCGATGTGGAAGCCCTGATCGCACAAGGCGCAGATGCGCTGATCATTCTGGCCATGGATAAAGACGCAATCATCCCTGCCGTAGATAAAGCAGATGCCGAAGGCATTCCCGTTGTCGGTTATGACCGCCTGATCGAAGACGACCGCACCTTTTATCTGACCTTTGACAACAAAGGCGTGGGCCGCATCATTGCGGAAACCGTCAAAGCCGTTCAGCCCGAAGGAAATTTTGCCATCATCAAAGGCGACAAAGGCGATCCGAACGCGGCCTTCCTGCTGGAAGGCATGATGGAAGTCATCGGCGCTGACGTTGAAGCCGGCAAAATCAAAATCGTCGGCGAAGCATTCTCCGACGGGTGGAAGCCTGACAATGCGCAAAAGAACATGGAACAAATCCTGACCGCCAACAACAACAACGTTGATGCGGTTCTGGCTGAAAACGACGGCATGGCTGGCGGTGTGATTGCTGCCCTTGCAGCCCAAGGCATGACCGTTCCTGTGGGCGGGCAAGACGGCGACCACGCAGCGCTGAACCGAGTGGCCCGTGGCACACAAACTGTTTCGGTCTGGAAAGACTCCCGTCAACTGGGGTCTGCTGCGGCCAATATCGCGGTGGCCCTTGCTGGCGGCACTGCACTTGATGCCATTGATGGCGCCGTAAAATGGTCCGGTGGATCAAAAGGCCTTGAAATGAATGCAATCTTTCTGGAACCAACACCGATCACCAAAGACAATATCAATGCTGTGATCGACGCAGGCCATATCGCCAAAGACAAAGTCTGCGAAGGCGCAATGGACGGCGTTCCAGGCTGTTAAGCCCTTAAAACACTCGGGCATCGCCACCCTTCGGCGATGCCCCACTCCACTCATCACCCCTTTTATTGTTACTCTATGCTAACCTGACCGAACACTTTCAGGACGCTTTAGCTTACTCTGGCTCGGGACACCTTCTATGACCGATAACACCGCACACACACAGGCGGCAGGCGCCCAAAAATCCGGCCCCTTCGCCCGTTTCATCCGCGCAACCGAGTTGGACACACGTCTGCTGGGCATGATCGGCGCATTGGCCCTGATCTGGGTCGGGTTTCATATGTATGGCCAGTTGGTCAACGGCTTTGGCGCCTTTCTGACACCGCGCAACCTGTGGAATCTGTCGGTGCAAACCGCCTCTATCGGGATTATGGCAACAGGGATGGTGCTGGTGATCGTCACCCGCCATATTGATCTGTCGGTGGGGTCTGTCCTTGGCTTTTGCGCTATGATTATGGGCGTCACCCAAGTGTACATCCTTCCCCAGTTTCTGGGACTTGGCCATCCGATGTTGTGGGTTCTTGGGATCTGTTCGGGCCTGATCGTGGGCACTTTGGTCGGAGCCTTTCACGGCTTTCTGATTGCTTACGGCAAAATTCCTGCCTTTATCGTCACCCTTGGCGGGTTGCTGGTCTGGCGCGGCGCAGCGTTTCTGGTGGCACGCGGTGAAACCATTTCCCCTGTAGATCCCACTTTTGCCCTGCTGGGCGGCGGCCCCTACGGTGCGATTGGTGCAACCGGTAGCTGGATCATCGGCGTTCTGGGCTGTATCGCGGTTCTGGCCATGATGCTTTTGGGGCGCAAACGGCGGGTTGGCTACGGCTTCGCCCTGCGCCCGCTTTGGGCGGAAACATTTCTGGCGATCGTGGGCTGTGGCGCTGTGATCGGTGCAGTGCTGCTGGTCAACGCCTATCCCTGGCCCAAAGGCATCGTAAGACGCTATGTGGCGGAAACCGGCGTGACAGTCCCCGAAGGCGGGTTGTTCATTTCCCACGGCTTTGCGATTCCGGTACTGATCCTTGTGGCCGTGGCCATACTGATGACCATCCTGATGTCGCGCACCCGTTTCGGGCGCTACGTCTATGCCATCGGCGGCAACCCTGAAGCCGCCGAACTGGCAGGCATCAACACCCGCTGGATGACCGTCAAAATCTTTGCCTTGATGGGGTTCCTGACGGGGCTGTCCGCCGTGGTTGCCTCTGCCCGCTTGGGATCGGCCACCAACTCGCTTGGGACATTGGATGAACTCTACGTCATCGCCGCTGCCGTGATCGGCGGCACCTCGCTGGCAGGTGGAGTGGGCACGATCTACGGCGCGGTTCTGGGGGCCTTCGTGATGCAATCCCTGCAAACCGGTATGGTGCTGATCGGCTTTGACGCCGCAATCCAGCAGGTGGTTGTCGGCTCCGTCCTTGTTTTCGCTGTCTTCCTCGACATCCTCTATCGTCGCAATTCCAAGTAAGGGAACCGGATCATGACCACTACGCAAACCACGACCCCGCTTGTTGAACTTCGCGATATTTCCATATCTTTCGGGGGGATACGCGCCGTAGATCACGTTAGCCTTGACCTGTATCCGGGCGAAGTCGTCGGGCTTCTGGGCCATAACGGCGCAGGCAAATCCACCCTGATCAAGATCCTGTCTGGGGCCTATCAGCGCGACAGCGGCGAAATCTGGATCGAAGGCAAAAAGGCCGAGATTTCCAGCCCCCGCGACGCCCGCGACTATAACATCGAAACCATCTACCAGACCCTGGCGCTGGCCGATAATCTGGACGCGCCCTCCAACCTGTTTCTGGGACGCGAGCTGACCAATTCCGTCGGATTTGTGGATGACGCCCAGATGGAGGCCGAAACCCGTAAGATCATGGCCCGCCTGAACCCCAATTTCAAAAAGCTGAAAGAACCGGTTTCTGCCCTGTCTGGCGGCCAGCGACAATCCGTTGCCATCGCCCGCGCGGTCTATTTCAACGCCAAGATCCTGATCATGGACGAACCAACTGCCGCACTTGGGGTGCATGAAACCAAAATGGTTGCCGATCTGATCCAGGAACTGAAAAAGCAGGGGCTTGGCATTTTCCTGATCAGCCATGACACCCGTGAAATGATGGAACTCTGCGACCGCGTTTCGGTCATGAAAAACGGCCAGTTGATCGGCACCGAACGGGTCGAGGACGTGACCGAAGATGACATCCTGTCGATGATCATCATGGGCAAGAAAAACCCCGAACAGGCAGTGAACTGACGTGCAAGACCCAAGCTATATTCTGGCCGATATCGGCGGCACCAACGCGCGTTTTGCCTATGGCGGCGCGGCGGGCATTCACACTGACAGCCAACGCAGCTATCGCAACGCGGATTTCGCCCGTTTCGAGGATGCACTCGCCGCGTTCTTGGCGGATTGCCCGCCCCCTCCCCTTTCAGGCGGGTGTTTTGCAGTGGCAGGCCCCGTAGCAGGCCATGCTGCACGCCTGACCAACCGCAACTGGTTGATCGACACACAACAGGCCGCACGGGCCGCAAATGCCCCCTCCATCCGGTTGATCAACGACCTCTCTGCACTGGCCCGCGCAACCGCCTGCCTGTCCGATGATCAGGTACAGGTTGTGCGCGGCAAACCCGCGGGCCTCAGCAACGGCCAGTCGCTGGTTCTAGGCCTTGGCACCGGCGTGAATATCGCCACCCGGATGGGAACATCCGTTCTGGCGGCTGAAATCGGCCACAGCGCCCTGCCCCGCCACATGACAGAACTGCTGGAACAGACCACAAACCAGCCTGTGCCCCACGACACCACGGTCGAACACATCCTGTCGGGGCGCGGATTTGAAGCGCTGTATCAAAGCCTGTCGGGCAAAACCCTCGGCGGGGCGGACATCGCAGCGCTTGCACAGGCAGGCACCGACGAAACCGCAATCAAGGCAAAAGGGCTGTATCAAAGGCTGACCGCGCTCTATCTGCGGGATCTGGCGTTTTACTACATGCCCAAAGAGGGGTTGTTTCTGGCAGGCAGCGTGGCCCGCAGCCTGCTGAGCGATATTCCGGTCTGGCAACTTTTGTTCGCATTGGATCAGGACGGCCCCCTTGATACCGTATTGCGCGACATTCCGGTGTCCCTGATCACGGATGACGCTGCGGCATTGTCAGGATGTCTGGAAACCGCGAAAGACCCTGCCTAAACTTAAGGCAACAGCGCAGCAGAGGTTCCCCCATGCAAGACATCCAGTTTGACATCAACGGCAAGTCGTTCCACGCCTTAACAGCAGGAACCCCCGGCATGCCGCTGCTGCTGTTCCTGCACGGCTTTCCGGAATACTGCGGTGCCTGGGCCGGAATCCTGCCCGCCCTGGCCGAGGATTATTACTGCGTTGCCCCTGATCAACGGGGTTACGGTCAATCATGGCGCGGGCCGGATGTGGCGGATTACGCCACCAAACATCTGGCCGCCGATGTGCTGGCAATGATTGAAAAATTCGGCAAAGGCACTGCAGCGGCGCTGATCGGCCACGACTGGGGCGCATCGGTTGCCTATGCCTGCGCCATGCGTGCACCTGACGGAATGATCGAACGCCTGATCATCGCCAATGGTGTCCACCCGGCACCTTTCCAAAAAGAACTCGCCGCAGGGGGCGCGCAGACCGCCGCCAGCCAATATATCGAATGGCTCCGCGCGGATGGATCGGAAAACGCCCTTGCCGAGAATGACTTTGAGCGGATGTTCGGCCTGTTCGCCAAACATATGGATATGCGATGGCTGACCGATGACCTGCGCAAAGCCTATCACGCTGCATGGCGGGACGCCGCAGGCGTGCGCGGCATGGTCAACTGGTACCGCGCAACCCCTTTGCTGGTGGCCAAACCCGGCGAACCGATCCCCGCAGACGAACTGCCCGTCTGGGATCAGGCCGCCTTGCGCATCACCATGCCCCATTTGCTGATCTGGGGGATGAAGGACACAGCCCTGCTGCCGGAAACCCGCAACGGTCTGGCCCAATATTGCGATGATTTAACTGTTATCGAACATCCGGAAGCCGATCACTGGATCATCCATCAACAGCCCGAATGGGTTGCGGATCAGATCAGCACATACCTGCTACAGACCACCTAAATCCGGCCCCGGACTGGATATTTGCTCCCAAAAGAGCCTTTTTGTTTGTCAAATATCCCCGCCGGAGGCTTGAATATTCTGCCCCGTCAGCCGCCTTTAAGCTGCTGCATCAGGTAGACTTCACTGTCCGGTTTCACAGGTTCGGTCAAACCGCTTGCGATCACTTTACCGTCTACGGCCACAGAAACCCCCGCTTCGATTACATGTTCCAAGCCAGGGTATTGCGCGACGAGGCCCGAAAGGACCTCGCCGACATTTTTTGCATCCACCTCTACGCAGTCCTTGCCATCGGCAAAGGCGCGCAAGCCGGACCAGAGGTTGACCTCAACCATTTGCCTGTTTGTCCAACGCTGCCAGAATCCGTGGCGGCGACATGGGCAGTTGTTTCAGACGCACGCCAGCCGCACTTGATACAGCATTGGCAATGGCTGCCAAAGGTGGGCAGATCGACGTTTCACCCACACCGCGCACACCGTAGGGGTGGCCCGGGTTTGGAACTTCGACGATCACCGTGTCGATCATCGGCAAATCCGACGCCACAGGAATACGATAATCAAGGAAGACCGCGTTTTGCAAACGTCCGTCTTCGCCGTAGATATATTCCTCGTTCAGTGCCCAGCCGATGCCTTGGGCGGCACCGCCCTGGAACTGGCCTTCGACATAGGTCGGGTTGATCGCCTTGCCCGCGTCCTGCACAACTGTATAGCGCACGATTTTGGTCTGGCCGGTTTCCTTATCCACTTCGGCGTCCACGATATGCGTGGCAAAGGACACGCCAGCGCCTTCGGGGGTTGCTTCAAAATGGCCCACAATCGGACCGCCTGTGCGCCCCATGCTGCGGGTCAGTTTTTCAATTGGCAGCGGATCAAAGTCACCTGCATTCGGGCCCGAAGGTTTGGCACAGCCGTCTTCCCAGACCACCGCGTCTTCGTCGATGCCCCATTTCGCAGCCGCACGGGCACAGAGGATTTTCACCGCTGCACGGGCAGCCTTGATGGTGGCAAGGCCAGAAGCATAGGTGACGCGGGAACCGTGGGACACTTCGTTATACCCCAAAGTCGCGGTGTCGGCGACGGTGGCGCGCACGCTGTCATAGGGGATGCCCAGTTCTTCGGCAGCCATCTGCGCCATGGATGCACGCGAGCCGCCGATATCAGGCGTCCCCACGGACAATTGCGCTGTGCCGTCTTCGGACAGGGCCAAAGTAACCGAGGTTTCGCCCCCGTGGTTGAACCAGAACCCGCAGGAAACGCCGCGGCCCTGACCCTCTTTCAGCGGAGCTGCGTAATGGGGATGTGTTTGCGCCGCTTCCAGTGTTTCCACCAGACCGATACGATCCCACGTCGGGCCAAAGCTGGCCTTGGTCCCCTGTTTGGAGGCGTTTTTCAGGCGCACTTCAATCGGGTCCAGATCCAGCTTTTTGCACAGCTCGTCGATCACGGATTCAACCGCAAAAGCCGCCATAGGGGAACCGGGCGCACGGTATGCGGCCTGTTTCGGGCGGTTTGCCAGCACGTCATAGCCAACCTGTTTCACGTTTTCCAGATTGTAGGGTGCAAAGGCACACATGGCAGTGAATTCCATAGGCGCACCGGGGAATGCCCCGCCTTGCAAACGGAATGTACCCTCACCCGCTGTGATTATGCCGTCTTTGGTCATGCCGATTTTCACATCCATCGAGGTCGAGGATGTGGGACCAGTGGCGCGGAACACTTCAGAGCGGCTCATCACCAGTTTGACGGGACGGTTTGTTTTACGTGCCAAGGCCAGCGCAACAGGTTCGATGAACACGGCGGTTTTACCACCAAAGCCGCCGCCGATTTCCGATGCGGTAACGCGCAGTTGCGATGTTTCCATGCCCAGCATTTCCGCACACAGTTTTTGTACGTTCCAGTGGCCTTGGGTACAGCACCACAGTTCGCCTTTGTTGTCTTTGCCAAGCTGGGCCAGACAGGCGTGGGGTTCGATATAGCCCTGATGGGTTGCTTCGGTCAAAAAGCTGTCTTCTACCACCAGATCGGCGGCAGCAAAGCCTGCTTCCACATCACCGTGGCCGCTTTCGTGATAGCGCACTACGTTGGGGTGCAGGCCTTCGGGGACGGATTTATCCGCAGCGCCTTCGCGGATCACAGGGGCATCCGCGAGCATGGCTTTGTCCACATCAGTGACGTGGGGCAGGATTTCATATTCCACTTCGACCAGTTTGGCCGCATCCCGCGCGATCAAAGCCGAAGTCGCGGCAACAGCTGCAACCGCATGGCCGTCATACAGGGCTTTTTCACCTGCCATGACGTTTTCCAGCACGTCCAGATTGCCTCCCTTCAGGCCCGTTGCGAAATCGGCACGGGTAACAAAACCTTTGACGCCTTTCAGCGCGGCAGCTTTGGTGGTGTCGATTTTCACGATCCGCGCATGGGCGTGGGGCGATCGGACGATGGCGGCAAACAACATGCCCGGTGCCACAACATCGGCGCCGAATTTGGCTTTGCCTGTTACCTTGTCGATCCCGTCAGGGCGCTTTACCCGTTGGCCAACAACTTTGAAATTATCTGTTTTTACGTCGTCAAAAGCCATATCAAGAAGCCTTTCTCAGGTCAGCAGCGGTTTCCATAACCGCGCGGATGATTTTGTCATAGCCGGTACAGCGGCACAGGTTGCCCGCCAGCCAGTAACGCACTTGGGTTTCTGTGGGGTCGGGGTGTTTTTCCAGCAGGGATTTGGTAGCCACCAGAATACCCGGAGTACAAATCCCACATTGCAGGGCCGCATGTTCGATGAATTTCTCCTGCAGCAAATGCAGGTTTTCGCCGTCTGCGATGCCCTCGACCGTTTCGATCTCTTTGCCATCAGCCTCGGCGCCCAGAACCAGACAGGAACAGACCAGACGGCCATCCATGGTAACAGAGCAGGCACCACAGTCGCCCGTGCCGCAGCCTTCTTTTGAACCGGTCAGGCCAAGTTTGTCGCGCAGTGTATCCAGCAGGGTTTCACGCGGATCACAGAGGAATTCAACATCGTCGCCGTTAATTTTGGTACTTACGTGGATCATGATGCGGCCTCCGCCCGTTGGTATGCAATTTTGGCGGCGCGCTTTGCCAGGACGCCAGCCACATGAGTACGGAATTCAATGGTTCCGCGTTTGTCGTTGATCGGTTTGCAGGCCGCACTGGCCGCTGCTGCCAGCGAGTCAAGCGCTGCGTCATCCAGTTCGGTGCCGATAATGGCATTTGCGGCCTCTTCCACCAGCAGAACTGTCGGAGCCACCGCACCAAGAGAGACCCGCGCCTCGACGATCTTCTTGCCGTCCAGCCGCAGGTTGATGCCACAGCCCACAACGGCAATATCCATTTCAGTGCGCGGGATGAACCGCAAATAGGCGTCCCCCCCATGTGCGCCCCGTGCGGGCACATGGACAGCCGTGACCATTTCACCCGCTGTCAGGCTGGTTTTGCCCGGTGCGGTCGGAATGTCTTCGACCGCAACCCGACGCTCGCCGTTTGGCCCTGTGACAGAAACCGTCACGCCAGCGGCGACCATCGCTGGTACGCTGTCTGCTGCAGGCGATCCGTTACACAGGTTGCCCGTCAATGTGGCGCGGCCCTGAACCTGGGTCGAACCGATCAGATCCATGGCTTCAACCAGACCCGGCCATTCTTTGCCAAGGGTGTCGTGCTCGGTCATTTCCGCGCCAGTGACGGCAACACCGATGCGCCAGCCTTCACCCTCGCGCGAAATCTCGGACACGCCGGCGATTTTCTTAATGTCGATCAATACATCTGGCGTGACGATATCAGCGCGCAACTGCACCAGCACATCGGTGCCGCCCGCAAGAAAGCGGGTCACACCCTGTGCGTCTTTGGCGATTGCCACTGCATCATCAAAACTGCTTGGCGTATGATACTGCATGTTTCCTCCTGGAATTTGGGCGGCTTGCACCCGATTTTATGTCGTCTTTATATGTTCGTCGTAAAGTTAGCGCCTTTCGGCCAGCGGAAAACCCAGAATCGACGTATGGTCAGACCGTGCCTGTCACACGCCCAAGTCGCAAGCTAGAAATCGCCTTTCCCGCTGGCGCAAAGCGGAAAAAATTTAACTCTCGGCTGAAAACGACCGTGGGTCAAACTTCCGTTACGTTAGGAAATTTCCGCAAAACACTTGCCAAGGCTAGCCCGATGTTATGACCTATCCTTGTGCTGGTGCGCGGCCCGTCAATTGGCCACCCACCCACTCGGGAGGAAATATGAACACCATTTTACGCCGGACGCGGGCGCACAGCCGCTCCGTCCCATTTTGCAAAAGATATGCCAGTCGGTTTTCCATCTGCGGGTTTTCATCATGAGCGGGATGACACTGGCCGAGGCTTCTGCCCATGTCACCGCAACCGATCCGCGTTTCGCGCTGACCAAAGCCACCATTCGCGGTGTTGAATACCGCGTGTTCCAGAATGCGCCCCCCCATTTGCGCGCCCTGTTGCAAGCGTCGGTCCCGGCCCACGGCGAAGGCGCTGACGAATATCTGGTGTACCAGAATGAACGCTGGACCTATGACGCCTTTTGCAGCGATATCCGCCGTGTGGCCAAAGCCCTGCAATCGGAACTGGGCATACAACAGGGCGACCGTGTAGCACTGGCCATGCGCAACTTTCCCGAACTGCCGATCCTGATGATGGCCATCACCAGCATTGGCGCGGTGGTGGTATTTCTGAACGCATGGTGGACCACGGACGAACTGGACTACGCCCTGACAGACAGCGGGGCCACATTGGTGTTTGCCGACGGTCCCCGCTTTGAACGGATCGCCGCCCTTGGCGCGGACAAGGCCCCCAAACTGGTTGGCCTGCGCGATGCGCCTGCGGACAGCCTGCGCTATGAAACCCTGCTAAAGGCCGTACCCGCAGCCGAATGGTCCGATGCGGTGATCCACACCGACGATGATATGGCGGTGATGTATTCCTCGGGCACTACGGGGCATCCCAAAGGTGTGGTGCAAACCCACCGCGGGGCCATGTCGGCCGTATTTACATGGCTGATGTCGCTGGTCATGCCACCCCTTATGGCCCCTGCCGATGCCCCCCCCGCGCCCCCCGCTGGCCCCCAAGCCATTCTGGTGGTCACGCCGATGTTCCATGTCACCGCAACCCACCCGATGTTCCTGCTCAGCCTGCCCATGGGCGCCAAGCTGGTCCTTCTGCACAAATGGGACGCCGAAGAAGCCGTGCGCGTGATCGCTGCCGAAAACATCACCCGTTTTCTGGGCGTCCCCACCCAATCCGCCGATCTGATGGAGGCCGCCCAGCGGTTGGGCACGCCGTTGCCCTCCTTGCAATATGTGGGCGCTGGCGGGGCCAAACGCCCCGCCGCCCAAGTGGCCAAGCTAGAAGCGACCTTTCCGCAGGCCAATGTGGCATCCGGTTGGGGCATGACCGAAACCAATGCCGTGGGGCTGGGCATCGCTGGTCCTGATTACGTGGATAAACCCGGATCAGCGGGCCGCCTGTTACCGCCTGTGCAGGATCTGCTCATTCTGGACGATGCGGGCAATCCGCTGCCGTTTGACACCATCGGCGAAATGACCGTGAAAAGCCCCGCCAACATGCGCTGCTATCTGAACAAACCCGACGCCACCGCCGAGGTGTTCAAAGACGGCTGGCTGCGCACGGGCGACATGGCGATGCTGGACGCAGACGGCTATGTGACCATTGTGGATCGCAAGAAAGACATCATCATTCGGGGCGGTGAAAACATCGCCTGTCTGGATGTGGAAGGCGCGCTGCACAAACATCCCGCCATCCACGAAGCCTGCGCCTTTTCCGTACCAGACGAGCGTTTGGGCGAAATTGTCGGCGCAGGGATCGCATTGAACGCAGGCCAGTCCGTCAGCGCCGAAGAGTTGAAAGCCTTCTTGCGCGACCATCTGGCCCATTACAAAATACCGGACCGGTACTGGTTCCAAACCACCCCTTTGCCGCGCGGCGCCACAGACAAGCTGGACCGCCGCGCCTTGCGCAAAGACTGCTTATCAAAGGATTAAACCCACATGGATGTAGCACAGTATCTTGAAACCGCAGGCACGCTGGCGTGGCAGGTTCCAAACCTGCCCGACGGCACCCCGCACCGCCCGATCAAAACCGTTGGGGTGATCGGCGCAGGCACAATGGGCGGCGGGATTTCGATGAATTTCGTCAATGCGGGCATGACCGTAAAGATCGTCGAAACCAAACAGGACGCGCTGGATCGCGGTCTGTCCGTGGTGCGCGGCAATTATGAACGCTCTGCCAAACGGGGCCGCTTCCCGATGGAGGAAGTGGATGAGCGCATGTCCCGCTTTCAGGGCTGCCTGTCGCTGGGCGATCTGGCCGATTGTGATCTGGTGATCGAAGCCGTCTTTGAAAACATGGATCTGAAACGCGAAATTTTCACCGAGCTGGACCGTGTAATGAAACCGGGTGCAATCCTTGCCACCAATACATCGGCGCTGGATATTGATGAAATCGCATCCGTCACCAAACGGCCCGAAGATGTGATCGGCTTGCACTTCTTTTCCCCTGCCAACGTGATGAAACTGCTGGAAATTGTCCGCGCGGATCACACTGCGGATGATGTGGTGGCCACCTGTATGACACTGGCCAAAACCATCGGCAAAGTGGCCACGCTGGTCGGCGTCTGTCCCGGTTTTGTGGGCAACCGCATCCTGTTCGCCCGTCAGGCACAGGCCAACCGCCTGCTGAATCAGGGCGTCATGCCCTGGGATGTGGATGCCGCGCTGAACCAGTTCGGCTTTCGCATGGGACCGTTCCAGATGTCGGACCTTGCAGGCCTTGATATCGGCTGGTCCAAAGGCGCGAAAACCGCCAATCCGATCCGCGATGCCCTGTGCGAAATGGATCGCCGTGGCCAGAAAACCCAAGCTGGCTTTTATGACTATGACGACAACCGCAACCACACCCCTTCGGATGTATCCGCCAAGGTGATCCGCGACATTACAGGGGTTGAACCGACCTCAATGCCTGCCGATCAGATCATCGAGGCCTGTATCTATCCGATGATCAACGAGGCGGTGAAAATCCTTGAAGAAAACAAGGCTCAGCGCCCGTCTGATATAGATGTGGTCTGGATCAACGGCTATGGCTGGCCTGCGGATAAAGGCGGGCCGATGTTCTATGGCGATACCGTGGGCGCCGCGGCGGTTCTGGCAAAAATGGAAGCGCTGGCCAAAGATGACCCTGCATGTGAACCCGCCGCCCTGCTGCGCGAACTGGCGGCAAAGGGTGGCAAATTCACCGAGATCGACACAGGCGGTCTGAAAACAAAAGGAGACGCTTGATATGGCTTACGAGTTTATCACAACCGAAAAACGCGGGAATATCCTGCTGGTCACAATGAACCGCCCCGAAGTCTATAATGCGGTGCATGGACCGATGCATGACGAAATGTCCCAGTGCTGGGATGATTTCGCAGCCGATCCCGATCTGTGGGTGGCGGTACTGACGGGCGCTGGTGACAAAGCCTTTACCGCTGGCAACGATCTGAAACACACCGCCCAAGGCGGCAAAGGCCCGACCAGCACCAACGGCTTTGCGGGGCTGTCTTCACGCTTTGATCTGGAAAAACCGATTATCGCGGCAGTGAACGGCTTTGCCATGGGTGGTGGTTTTGAAACCGCGCTGTCCTGTGACATCATCATCGCATCCGATCAGGCCACATTCGCCCTGCCCGAGGTCAAAGTCGGCTTTTTCGCTGCCGCATCCGGCGTGCAACGTCTGTCGCGCTATATCGGGCGGCTGGCCGCGCAGGAACTGATGTTCACAGGCCGCAAGATCGACGCCGCCGAGGCGCTGTCGCTGGGCTGTGTCAATGCGGTTGTCCCCCACGCAGAGCTGCTGGACGCGGCCATGGCCAAGGCACAGGAAATCGCATCCGTGTCACCGTCATCGGTCAAAGCCACCAAACGTGTGCTGAATTCCATGAATGTGGCCGAGGGCCTGCCCCAAAGCAACGACTACAGCCGTGAGGTTATTCAAGACCTTATGACAACCGAAGACTTCAAAGAAGGCGTCAGCGCCTTTGTCGAGAAACGCAAACCAAATTGGGTAAACCGCTAAGCGGAAAGGACACTACCACTATGTCACTAGGAACACACAACGCAGAGCTGAACCAGCTTGCCATGTCCGAAAAAGCGCAGCCGCTGCTGGACGCAGTGATCGCGCATATTCGGGACAATGTTGATCCGATCACCGAAGAATATTACAAGCTGGGCGAAGGCCGCGCAGATCGCTGGTCCCATGCGCCGGGCCAGTTGGAACTGCTGGAAACCGCCAAGGAAAAAGCCCGCGCCAACGGGTTGTGGAACTTTTTCCTACCCAACGCGGAAACAGGCGAAGGCCTGTCCAATCTGGACTACGCCTATATCGCCGCAGAACTGGGTAAAAACCCGCTGGCACCGGAAACCCTGAACTGTTCAGCACCTGATACAGGCAACATGGAAGTGTTGGAACGCATCGGGACACCGGAACAAAAGGAAAAATGGCTCAAGCCATTGCTGGCGGGGGAAATCCGCTCGGCCTATGCCATGACAGAGCCCAATGTTGCATCATCTGATGCCAAGAACATCTCTACTTCAGCGGTGCTTGAAAACGGCGAATGGGTGATCAACGGCGAGAAGTTTTACATCTCCGGCGCGGGTGATCCACGCTGTAAGATCATGATTACAATGGTGAAAACATCTCCTGATGCGGAAACCTTCAAACAACAAAGCCAGATCCTTGTGCCCATTGATGCACCGGGTGTGGAAATCCTCGGGCCGATGCATGTCTTTGGCCACGATGATGCGCCCCACGGCCATATGCACATCCGTTTCAACAATGTACGCGTGCCCGAAAGCAATATGCTGCTGGGTGAAGGCCGCGGCTTTGAAATCAGTCAGGTACGGCTTGGCCCTGGACGCATCCACCACTGCATGCGCTCTATCGGTCAGGGCGAACGGGCTTTGGAAATGATGCTGGAACGGTCGCTCAACCGCGAAGCGTTTGGCAAAAAGATCATTGATCTGGGCAAGAACATGGAAACCATTTCCCGCGCCCGTATCGAATTGGAAGCCATGCGCCTGATGGTTCTGAAAGCCGCCCGCGCCATGGATGTTCTGGGCAATAAAGAAGCCCGCATCTGGGTTTCTGCGGTGAAAGCCATGGTGCCTGAAAAGGTTTGCCAGATCATCGACCAATCCATGCAGGTTCACGGCGCGGCGGGCTTGTCCCAGTGGTTCCCGCTGTCCGATATGTATGCCGGCCAACGCACACTGCGCTTTGCCGATGGTCCCGATGAAGTCCACCACCATGTGGTCGCCCGCGCAGAAGTACAAACCTATAAAAACTCCAACGACCGCACACCGATCATCGCGGCCGGCAGAAAATTTGAAGGGCCATAAACCATGACACAGCTCTTTGATATGACAGGAAAGGTCGCGCTTTTGACAGGCGCGTCCAAAGGCATGGGCTTTGAGATGGCCAAAGCCATGGCGCTGCAAGGCGCCAAGGTGGTGATCTCGTCCCGCACACAGGCCGATCTGGATGCGGCAGCCGCCGCAATCAATGACGCCTGCGGTGAAACCCGCGCTTACGGCGTGGCCTGCAATGCGGGCTACAAAGACCAGTTGGAAACACTGGTCGCCAAAACCCGCGAACTGGCAGGCACAATCGACATCGTCTTTGGCAACGCAGGCGTGAACCCCTATTACGGGCCGACCTCGGAAATTTCTGACAAAGCCTATGAAAAAACCATGCAGGTCAACGTGCAGTCCAACCTGTGGCTGGCGCAACTTGTGGCACCGGACATGGAAAAGAACGGCGGCGGCTCGATGGTGTTCACCTCGTCTATCGGGGCGTTCAAACCTTCGGTACAACTGGGAACCTATGCCATGTCCAAACTGGCGGTGATCGGGCTTGTGCGCAATCTGGCGGCTGAATTCGGCCCCAAAGGCATCCGCGTCAATGCCCTGTGTCCGGGCGTTGTGCGCACCGAATTCGCCCGCGAGCTGTGGGACAATCCAAAAGCCGCAGAACGGGCCACCCGCGACATCCCGCTGGGGCGCTTCGGGGAACCCGAAGACTTCGCCGGTATCGCGGTGTTCCTCGGCTCGAACGCAAGCCAGTACATCACAGGGCAAGCCTTTACCGTCGATGGCGGTTCGGTCATGTGGACATAAGGGGACATCATGGAACTTAAAGACAAAATCATCGTTGTCACAGGCGCGGCGGGCGGCATCGGCAAAGCCATGGCCATCCGCTTTGCCGCAGAGGGCGCGAAATGTGTGGTCTGTGCCGATCTGAACGGCGCAGGCGCGGAAGAAACCGCCAAAGAAATCGGCGGCGTGTCGTTTCAGGTCAATGTGGGCGTTGAAGATGAAATCAAAGCGCTCATTGACACAACAGAAGCAGAGCAAGGCCCCATCGACCTGTTCTGCTCGAACGCGGGCATCCTGTTTGGTGGCGGCGTTGAGGTGGAAAACGACAAATGGCAGTTGATCTGGGATGTGAACGTCATGTCCCACGTCTGGGCGGCCCGCCACCTTGTGCCGCTGATGGAAAAACGCGGCGGCGGCTATCTGCTGAACACCGCTTCCGCTGCGGGCCTGCTCAATCAGGTGGGCGCCGCCCCCTACGGCGTAACAAAACACGCAGCCGTCGGTCTGGCCGAATGGCTGGCGCTGACCCATGGGGATCAGGGCATCAAGGTTTCCGTCCTTTGCCCGCAGGCGGTGCGCTCTGAAATGACCAAAGGCCACGAAGACGGCGTTGCCTCGCTTAATGGCATGCTGGAACCCGAGGTCGTGGCCGAGGCCTGCGTCAAAACCATCCGCGACGAAACCTTCCTTGTGCTGCCCCACCCCGAGGTGATGGACTACATGCGCAATAAAACCAGCAATTACGACAAATGGATCGGCGGTATGCGCAAACTCAACCGCATCTTTGGCGGCGCAATCTGATCACCACAGCCCAAGCTCTTTTTGGGAAAATATCCACGCCGTAGGCAAATCCGGAACAGGCACCTGTTCCGGATTTTTTAGGCGCTAAAGCCGGTAAACCCGCCGCGCCGTCCCTGCAAACATCAAAGCCTGATCCGCAGCTTCATATCCGGCCGCGATCTTTTTCAACCCGTTCCACAACACACCATAGCTGATCGACGCCCGATCCACCGGAAAGTTGCTTTCGAACATGCAGCGCTCCGGCCCGAAACAGGCGATCATATGGTGATACCACGGGGCATAGGCCGCTACGAATTCATCCGATGTGGGCGGTAAATCCTGCGCGTGCCAGCCCCAACCGTTGTCCGGCATGGCCAGACCGCCCAGCTTGGCCACCACATTCGGGCAGGCCGCAATCTCTGCCATCTCGTCTTTCCACGCGGCAAAGATCGCTTCCCGCTGGCCTGCAAACCGTCCGACCCCAAGGGGCGTGCCAAAGTGATCGAGCACCAGCGTTGTGTCCGGCACAGCGCGGGCCAAAGCGGCGAAATCCCGGTTCTGCGGGTGATAGTGCCAGGTGTCATAGGTCAGCCCCCGCGCACCTAACAGGGCAACACCGCGCTGGAAATCAGGGTCCAGATACAACCCCCTATCCCCACGAGGCCGGATTTTGAAATCAGCGGAGTCCGCGTCCCACGCCCCCGCATGGCGGATGCCTTTGAACAGATCGCCGCCCGCAGCGGCATGGGCATCCAGAATATCCCCCAAATTTCCGCGCCGCAGGTCTGCATGGGCCACAATCCCTGCAATCTGCGCCTGTTCGGGCTGAAGGCGGGCCAGTGCCGCCTGCCCTGCCACATAAGCGGTTTCCCCGACAGGGGCGAAACCGTCCGCCACATCCGCGTAATAGGCGGAGTGACATTCGATATAGACGGTCTGCACCACGGTATGCCCGCAGCCTGTGTCGCGCCACAGGCTGGCCAATTCATAGCTGTCGCCGTCCCGCTGCCAAAGGTGGTGATGGGGATCGACGATTTCGACCTCTGGCGCGACGGGGTCTTCCACCACCTGCGCCAGCCAATCCTCGCGGCGGGCCGCGCGGGCAATCCATGATACCATAACCCCTCCCTTACAGCGATTTACGCCGGTTTCTTTGTGATCTGACGCATCAGTCCTTCTTGGGCAACGCTGGCCACCAGCTTGCCGTCTTGGGTGAAAATCGTCCCGCGGTTAAAGCCGCGCCCGCCGCCCGTGAACGGGCTGTCCATGGAATACAGATGCCAGTCTTCAAAATTTACCGGTGCATGGAACCACATGGCATGGTCAAGGCTGGCCGTCATCACCTCGCCCGTGAACCAGGTCTGGGCATGGGGCCGCAGGCTGGAGCCAAGCAAGTTCATGTCAGAGGCATAGGCCATCAGGCAGTGCTGCATCTGCGGGCTTGCCCCCTGCGCGCCCGGCATCCGGAACCAAAGCTGGTTTTCATCCTCGACCACTTTGGGATTGAACCAGTCCTGCGGTGCCACTTCGCGAATTTCGATGGGACGTGCCCGCAGGAAATCAGCCCGCACATTGTCGGGAACCTGATGCTGGTTCTCTTTGCGCCATGCCTCGCGGGATTCCAGACTTTCCGGCCCCACCACATCAGGCATCGGATGTTGGTGATGCCAACCGTCTTCCTGCACATGAAACGAGGCGGACATATTCAGGATTTGTTTGCCATGCTGCACCGCAATCACCCGCCGCGTGGTGAAACTGCCGCCATCGCGGGCGCGGTCTACAGAATAGATCACAGGGATCGACGGATCACCCGGTCGCATGAAATAGGCATGCAGCGAGTGGCACAGGCGGCCATCGACGGTTTTATAGGCCGCCGCCAGCGCCTGCGCGATCACCTGTCCGCCGAAAATCCGCGTGGTGGTTTCCCCGCCCGCGCCGATTCCGCGGAACAGGTCCACTTCCAATTGCTCGATTTCCAGCAGGTTCAACAACTCTGCTACGATATCGGTCATCAGGTCTCTCTTTCTGCCCTATAGGCAATGAATCTGTCAAAGCTTGCCGGATTGGCCATGCTGTCGCGATTCACGACCTCTTCCGGATTTCCGCCTAAAAGCAGCTTTTTGACAGGAACTTCCAGCTTTTTCCCTGAAATTGTCCTTGGAACCTCGGCGATCTGGACAATTTCATTGGGCTGGAAGCGGGCCGATACCCCCTCGCGGATTGCTGTGTTGATCTGCGCCTTGATGTCGTCATTCAGCGTCACCCCGTCACGCAACACCACGAACAGCGGCATGAAACTTTCGCGGCCCAGAAATTCCAGATCAACCACCAGACTGTCCATCACCACTTCAAGCGCTTCTACCGCCTGATAAATCTCGGACGAGCCCATGCGCAGGCCTTTCCGGTTGATCGTCGCATCCGAGCGCCCGTAAATCACCGACCCGCCTGTGGGCGTGATTTCGATCCAGTCGCCGTGCCGCCAGATGCCGGGGTAAGTGTCAAAATAGCTTTCATGCAGGCGCGCGCCGTCCGTATCACCCCAGAAATACAGTGGCATGGACGGCAGGGGTTCGGTGCATACCAGTTCGCCCACCTGACCGATGACCTCATTCCCGTGGGGATCAAAGGCGCGGACCGCATTGCCCAGCGCGCGCGCCTGCATTTCGCCAGCGCGCACCACATCCATCGGGTTGCCGCAAACAAAGGCCCCCATCAGATCGGTGCCCCCTGAAATCGGGGCCAGCCAGATATCCTGCTTCACCTGCGCATAAATCCACGCATAGGCGTCCTCGCTCAACGGCGATCCTGTGGACCCCAAGGAATGCAGGTTAGACAGGTCGAAATCCGCAGCAGGGGTGACGCCCGCCTTGGCACAGGTGCCATAAAACGCAGCGCCCGCGCCGAAATAGTTCAGTTTCTCCTCGGCGACGAACTGCCATAACACGTTCAAATCAGGGTAATTTACCGCGCCGTCAAACATTGACAGGGTCATGCCCTGCCCCAAAGACAGCATCTGTGAATTCCACATGATCCAGCCCGAAGAGGTCAGCCAGCTAAACCGCTCTCCGGCTTTCATATCCTGATGCAGGGATTGTTTGGCACCTTCGATCAGCGCACCGCCATGGCCATGCACAATCGGCTTGGGATTGCCTGTGGTGCCGGAGGAATACACCACCCACAACGGATGATCAAAGGCCACCTGCGTGGTCTTCAGCTCTGCCTTGCGGTGCAGCAGATCAGCCCAGTTCAGCGCACCTTCGGGCAGGTCGGCCACAAAGGGCAATACGATGCGTTGTTCCAGCGTTGGCAGGCTGTCTGTGACCAGTTTCAGCAGGTCCTGACGGTCGATTGTTTTGCCACCATGCACATAGCCATCCTGCGCGATCAGCACTTTGGGTTCGATCTGGGCGAACCTGTCCACAATCGCCACATGGCCCATATCGGGTGAACACAAGGACCAGATCGCACCAAGGCTGGCCGTGGCCAGAAGCGCGATGATGGAGGCTGGAGAATTGGGCAGGATCGCCACAACGCGGTCGCCCTCAACCACGCCCATGTCCCGCAGATGGCTGGCCAGACTGGCAACCTGATCGTGCAATTCAGTCCATGTCAGCTGTTCCCGCCCAAAGGTTTCGGACCGCGCACTGATCGCCACTGTGTCGCCCAATTCGGCCACATGGCGCAGGGTCTGGTCGGCAAAATTGATCCGCGCCCCTTCGAACCATTTGGCACCGGGCATGATCCGCTGATCCAGAACGCTTGTATAAGGGGCCGAGGATTGCAGGTCGAAAAATTCCCAGATGGTTTCCCAGAAATCTTCCAGTTCGGTCACGCTCCACTCCCACATGGCGGGGTAATCCGCGAAGGTCAGGCCACGGTTTGTTTCCAGCCAGCGCATGTAATCTGCCATGCGGCTATTGGCGGCCCGCTCGGGGCTGGGGGTCCATAAAATCGGGCGTTCTTTGGTCATGACAACAAGGCTCCGTGAACCAAGGCTTTCAACTGCGGGCGGGCGGGGTAGGAACTGCTGGGGGACAGTTGGGTGAAGAACACCACCGACAGCTCCAGCACCGGATCAACCCAGAAAAAGGTCGAGGCCATGCCGCCCCAACTGAAATCCCCCACACTGCCGGGCACACCTGCGCGGGCCGGATTAAGCACCACAGCACCGCCCAGACCAAAGCCCATGCCTTCCATCGGTTGTTCGGCAAAACTACTGGGGCCCATGGATGCGATATCGCCGGGCAGATGGTTGCGCAGCATGAAATCCACCGTTTTGGGCGACAACAGGCGATTGCCATTGAAGGTGCCTTTGCAGCGGATCATTTCGCAAAATTTCATGTAGTCATCAATGCTGCCCACCAGACCGCCACCCCCTGAAAAGGTTTCGGCCTTGCGATAGGCGCTGGTGTCGGCCTGATCAATCAGGCGCAGGGGATCACCGCCCTCGGCTGCGGAATTCAACGCCATCGCATTTCCTGCCAACGGCGTGTAAAGGGATGCAAAGCGCGGTAAATCCGCATCAGAGACAGAAAACGCGGTCTCGATCATGCCAAGCGGGGCAAAGATATGCTCTGCAAAGAATTCATCCAGCGGCTGGCCGGACACCACTTCAACCACACGCCCCAACACGTCAATCGCTACGGAATATTCCCAGTGCTGCCCCGGTTTGAACGCCAGCGGCATCTTGGCAAGCTGGTTGACCACATCTTCGAGCGGGCCTTGATCCGCGCGGAAAATCAGACCCTGTTCTTCCATCGCGGCGGGCAGCACACCGGGGTTGAACGGATAGCTTAGCCCGCTGGTATGGGTCAGCAAATGGCGAAGTGTCGGGGTTTGGCAGGGTGTCACCTGATCAATGGATGTGGCGCCTTCGACCAAGGCCGAACATTTGGCAAAAGCCGGGATGAAATCAGACAGCGGCGCATCCAGATGGAACAGCCCCCGTTCCGCCAGCATCATTATTGCAACCGAAGTGATCGGCTTGGTCATGGAATAAATCCGCGCCAGTGTATCCCGTTCAAAGGGCAAACCTGCCTCAAGATCACGCGCGCCAGTCGCATTGAAATACGCCTCTTGCCCGCCCCGTGCGATCAACAAGGACGAACCTGCATATTTACGCTCCTCTACGTAACGGTTCATCCAAGTGTCGATCCGTCCCAGCCGATCAGGGTCAAACCCCAAGGCCTGTGGTGTCGCGGTTTGCATGGCTATTCCTTCCAAGTGCGCTGCGTTCTTTTGTGCAAAGCTTGCAACGCTGAACCAAGCAGTTCAATCCTTATATAAACAGCCCAGAAGAAAGACGTGACGTGACATCCATTTTGATAGCCAACCGCGGTGAAATTGCCCTGCGTATTGCCCAAGCCGCCAGCGAACTTCACCTTAAAGCCGTTTCGATTTACCCCAGCGACGATGCAGATTCCGCCCATGTGGTCTTTGCCGAACAGGCCGTTGAAATCGGCGGGCGCGGGCCGGCGGCTTATCTGGACGGCGCGGCGGTGATTGCAGCGGCGAAAGCGGCAGGTTGTGATGCGATCCACCCGGGCTATGGGTTTTTAAGCGAGGATGCAGACTTCGCCGCACAGATCGCAGCGGCAGGGCTGGTTTTTATCGGGCCATCCCCTGAAACCCTGCGCCTGTTGGGCGATAAGGCCAAAGCCGTTGATCTGGCGCAAAGCTGCGGCGTGCCCGTCACCCGCAACCTGCCTGTGGGCACGCCACCCGATCAGATCGCGGATTTCCTAAGCAGTTGTGCGGGCGGCATTGTTTTAAAGGCCGTTCTGGGCGGCGGCGGTCGGGGCATGCGGATCGTCACCAATGCAACCGATCTGGCCACAGCCATCGCAGAAGTACAGGCAGAAGCCGCAGCCGCGTTTGGATCAGACGCCTTTTATGTCGAAGAATACCACGCTGCCCCTCGCCACATCGAGGTGCAGGTGATCGGTGATGGTCACTCTGTCAGCCACCTGTGGGAACGGGATTGCTCTGTCCAGCGGCTGCATCAGAAAATGATCGAAATCGCCCCTGCCCCCAACCTGCCCGAAGCCACGCGCAGCGCCATGCTTTCGGCCGCTTGCACCATGGCGCAACAGGCCGGGCTGCGCGGCTTGGCCACGTTTGAATTCCTTCTGCTGGGCGACGGGTCTTTCGTCTTTATGGAATCCAACCCCCGCCTTCAGGTGGAACACACCATAACCGAGGAAATCACCGGCATTGATCTGGTACAGGCGCAAATCCGTATCGCGCTCGGCGAAACACTGGCGGATCTGGGGTTGGCACAGCAGGACATCCCCGCGCCGCGCGGATCGGCTGTACAATTGCGGATCAACTGCGAACAGTTTCAGACGGGCGGTACGGTCACGCCCACGGGTGGCACCCTGACGGCCTATGCCCCGCGCGGCGGGCTGGGTCTGCGGGTAGAAGCCGCCGCTTATGTGGGTATGAAAACCAACCCCGCCTATGACAGTCTGCTGGGCAAACTGATAGCCCACAGTCCCGCAGGCCTGCCCGCCGCCCTGACCCGCGCCCGCCACGGGCTGGCAGGTTTTCGGCTGGACGGGGTGCAAACCACCAAGCCTATTCTGGCCCGTTTGCTGGATTGCCCCGAACTGGAAACAGGCCAAGCCACCACAAATCTGGTTGGCGCGCTTTGGCAGGAATGCGTTGCAATCCAGGCCGCCAGTACGCCCACGGCCCAGCCCGCCGCCGCAGACGGGTTTGCAGCCCCGATGCAAGGCACCATCCTGTCCGTGGCTGTAACCGCAGGTGAAGTTGTGGCCAAAGGTACGCTGTTGTTCACCATGGAGGCGATGAAGATGCAGCACCGTATCACCGCTCCCTATGCCGCCGAAGTATCTGACCTCTACGTCACCGCAGGCGACACGGTGTTTCAGGGCGATCCCCTGGCGAAACTGTCAGAACGGGATGGCGCAGATGTGGCGGTGGCCGAAGCCTTCGTCCCCGACCCCGATCACATCCGCCCCGACCTTGCCCGCCTGAATACGCGGCGCGCCATGACAGCCGACGCGGCCCGCCCCGCCGCCGTGGAAAAACGCCACGCCAAAGGCAAACGTACCGCGCGGGAAAATGTGGCGGACCTGTGTGATTTGGGCAGTTTTGTGGAATACGGCGATCTGACCTACGCCGCCCAACGCAAGCGGCGCAGTCTGGATGACCTGATGACCAACACCCCCGCCGACGGGATGATCACCGGCTTTGGCACCGTCAACAACGGGCTGGTGACAGGGCAGACCCGAACAGCCGTGATGGCCTACGACTATACGGTTCTGGCGGGCACCCAAGGGGTTATGAACCACAAGAAAACCGACCGTTTGCTGCATGTGATCCAAGCCCAGAAAACCCCGCTGGTGATCTATTGCGAAGGCGGCGGCGGGCGGCCCGGCGATGTGGATGCCATGGACAATGCGGTGGCGGGCCTTGACGTGCCGACCTTCTGGTCCTTTGCAGCACTGTCCGGACTGGTGCCGGTCATTGGCATCGGATCGGGCCGTGTCTTTGCAGGCAACGCCGCCCTTCTTGGGTGTTGCGATGTGGTGATTGCCACAAAGGATTCCTCGATTGGTATGGGCGGTCCCGCAATGATTGAAGGCGGCGGATTGGGTGTGTTCCACCCCGATGCCGTTGGCCCTGCGGATGTGCACAGCCCCAATGGAGTGATCGACATTCTGGTCGAAGACGAGGCCGAAGCCACCAAAGCCGCCGCGCAATATCTATCGTATTTTCAAGGTTCTACACAGGACTGGACCGCCCCTGATACCAGAACCCTGCGCCACGTGGTGCCCGAAAGCCGGGTCGAGGTCTACGACGTTCACGCAGCCCTGTATGGACTCTGCGACGAAGGTTCTGTGCTGGAACTGCGCGCAGGATTTGCACGCGGCATGGTCACCGCCTTTGGCCGCGTTGAGGGCCGCCCTGTCGGCATCCTTGCCAACAACCCGATGCATCTGGCAGGCGCGATTGACAGCGATGGCGCGGATAAGGCTGCGCGGTTTGTGAAACTGTGTGACGCCTTTGACATCCCGCTGGTCACCCTGTGTGACACGCCGGGCATGATGGTCGGCCCGGAGGTGGAAAAAACCGCCCTTGTGCGCCACTGTTCGCGGCTGTTTCTGGCTGCTGGCAATGCGACGATCCCGATGATGACGGTGGTGCTGCGCAAAGGCTATGGTCTGGGCGCGATGGTGATGGCGGGGGGCAGTTTTCACAGACCCCTGTTCACGGTTGCATGGCCCACAGGCGAATTCGGCGGCATGGGGCTGGAAGGCGCTGTACGGCTAGGCTATCGCAAGGAACTGGAAGCCATCGCCGATCTGGACGCGCGTCAGGCGCTCTATGACAAGCTGGTGGCCGACAGCTATGAAAAGGGCGAGGCGCAAAATGCAGCGGCCTGTCTTGAGATTGACACGGTGATTGATCCCGCAGACACCCGCAAATGGATTGCCGCCACGCTGGACGGGGTTGCCCCTGTCCCTGCGCGTGACGGCAAAAAGCACGCTTATGTGGATGCGTGGTAGGCTTCAGCCTGCCAGCATCGCGGCCATTGCGGTTTTGGTTTCATCGGAAAACCAACCGCCTTCAGGGGTGTTGGCACCGTTTTGCATGGCCGTTTCGATCCGCTGAACCGTGGCCCCGCGCAAATCCGCCTTTGATGCGGCATATGTTTTCGGCGGCAAAGCGGCGTATTGGGCAGCAAGGTCCAACGCGCGGTCCATCACAGCATCAGCCGCTACGATTTCATCAACAATACCAGACGCCAAAGCCGCTTGCGCCGTGATCGGCTGGCCATTCAGCAACAGGCGCCGCATGTCAGCGGGGGGCAGTTCAGCCCGCGCCAGTTCCAGCGGGCCGAAGGGCAAAGTCGCACCCACCCGCACCTCTGCCAGACCGAAACCGGCCCGTTCATGGGTTACGCGGTAATCACAACCGATCACAAAGAAAAAGCCCCCCGCAATCGCTGCGCCGTTGATCGCTGCGATGGTGGGTTTGGGCAAGGCGTAGAGCTTGGTAAAACTTTCGTTCAAGGCCCGCACGATGTCCCATTGGCCTTGCAGATCAAAGCCTTGCGCCTCTTTCAGATCCAGCCCGCCTGACAGGACTTTCAAATCACTGCCCAGTACCACAGCCCGCACGGAAGGCTCCGCGCCAAGCCTGTCATATTCAACGCTTAGCGCATCCAGAAACGCCGGATTAAGCGCGTTGACAGGGGCGCGGTGCAGCATCAAGCGTGCAATACCGTGCCCCATATCTTTGGTGGTGAACCAGTCAGACATCAGCCTGCCAAAGTGCCGTCAGCGTACCGCTGGCGCAGGGTCAGTTTGGATACTTTGCCTGTTGCCGTCATCGGCAGTTCGTCTACAAAAACCACCTCATCGGGGATTTGCCACTTCGCCAGATTTTCGCCCAGATGGGCCAGAATGCCAGCCTGATCCTTGTCCGCGCCCGCAGCCGCCACAACAATCAGCAAAGGCCGTTCATCCCATTTGGGATGGGGCACCGCAATCACCGCGCAATTGGCCACGCATGGATGGGACATGGCCATGTTTTCCACGTCGATGGAACTGATCCATTCCCCCCCCGATTTGATCAGGTCTTTGGCGCGGTCGGTGATGGTCAACATCCCTTCGGCTGTGATCTTGGCCACATCGCCAGTGCCAAACCAGCCATCGGCATCCAGCGCGCCTTTGGTGGCTTCTTCGTTGTTGAAATAGCCGCTGACGATTGCGTTGCCACGCACGAACAACTCGCCCTGCGCTTCGCCGTCATGGGGCAGACGCACGCCGTCTTCGTCGACGATTTTCAGATCCACGCCAAAGACACGCCGTCCCTGTTTCGATTTCAGATCAATCCGGTCTTTCATCGGCAGCGCGTCTTGTGTGGGGTTCAACACACCGACGGTTCCGATCGGGCTCATTTCCGTCATACCCCAAGCGTGGCACACGGAAACATCCATATTTTCAAACGCTTCGACCATGGATCGTGGTGCAGCAGAACCGCCGATAATGACCTCTCCAAAGCCGCGCGGTTTGCCGCCCTGCGCTTTGATTTCCCCCAACAAACCCAGCCAGACCGTCGGAACACCCCAAGCGGAATAGACGCCTTCATCCTGCATCAGCTTGTAAATGCTCGGCCCGTCCATGGCGGCCCCGGGGAACACCAAGGATGCACCTGTCAGGGGGGCCGCATATGGCAGACCCCAAGCATTCACATGGAACAATGGTACAACGGGCAGGATTTTCTTGCCCGGGCTTAAGCTGGTTTGCAGCGACACACCCGCCATCAAAGCATGCATTGTGGTGGAACGGTGTGTGTACAATGCCCCCTTCGGATTGCCCGTCGTCCCCGATGTGTAGCACAGGCCGCAGGCGGTATCTTCGGGGAAATCCGGCCAGTCGTAATTGGCGTCTTCGGCCTCGACCAGGTCTTCATAGCACAGCAGGTTCGGCAGATCGGTTTCGGGCATATGGGCGCGGTCGGTCATGGCCACATAGATCAGATCTTTGGGCAAATGCGCCTGCAAGGCGTTCAGGATCGGGATAAAGGTCAGATCCACAAAGATCACCTTATCCTCGGCGTGATTGACGATATAGATCATCTGTTCCGCCGACAGACGCGGGTTGATCGTGTGGCAGACCGCCCCGATCCCTGCAATCCCGTAGTATAGTTCAAAGTGACGATAGCCGTTCCAGGCCAGTGTCGCCACGCGGTCGCCCTCGGTCACACCCAGCTTCAGCAGGGCTTTGGCCAGTTGACGGGTACGCACATCAATGGCGCGATAGTTCGTCCGGTGAATGCCCCCTTCAACAGCGACAGAGACGACTTCGACGTCGCCGTAAACCTCTGCTGCGAAAGTAAGAATATCGTTTACCCGCATGGGGCGGTTCATCATCAGGCCTTGCATGGCGTTCCTCCTCGTTTTGCGGTTACCATACTAATTTAATAACAAAAGTCAGGTTCTTTTTGAAAGAAACGACCAGTAAATCACCATGACGTTGCGAAGTAATTGACAGGCGCGTTTGCGGCTTCATACCATTGGTGATCACAATCTGAGAAAGGCACTTCCATGCAGTTCACGCGGATCGAAAATACCCCATATTTAAGGGACCATCGCCCATGACAGCCCCTGTCGCATTGATCATAGGCGCGGGGGATTACATCGGGGCGGCCATCGCAAAACGCTTTGCTGCGGGTGGGTTTACAGTGTGTCTGGGTCGACGCAACGGGGATAAACTGGCCCCGCTGCTAAAGGACATCACCGCCAGCGGCGGCAAGGCCCACGGCTTTTCCATGGATGCCCGCGACGAAGATAGCGTGGCGCATGTGTTCAACACCGTTGAAACCACCATCGGCCCGATTGAAATCGTGATTTTCAACGTGGGGGGCAATGTGCAATTCGATATTCTGGACACCACCGCCCGCGTGTTTCGCAAAGTCTGGGAAATGGCTACATTTTCCGGCTTTCTGGTGGGACGCGAAACGGCACGCTATCTGGCCCCCCGTGGCAAGGGATCGCTGTTTTTCACAGGCGCTTCCGCCAGTATGCGCGGCAATGCTGGCTATGCGGCTTTCGGTGCGGGCAAGGCGGGGTTGCGGTCTCTGGCGCAAACGCTGGTCAAGGAACTTGGCCCCCAAGGCATCCACGTGGCCCATCTGGTGATTGACGCAGGCGTCGACACGGCTTTTGTGCGCGAAAGAATGGCTGCTGGCGGGGTGGATGCCGACAGCCTGCCTCCTGACACATTGATGAACCCCAACAGCGTTGCCGAGGCGTACTGGATGCTGCACCATCAAACGCGGGACGGCTGGACATTTGAATTAGACATCAGACCTTATGCGGAGAAATGGTAATGAAAACCTTTGACTTTCTATATGATTTTGGCAGCCCGAATGTGTATCTGATGCATAAAATCATGGATCAGATCGAAGCCCGCACAGGGGCCAAAGCCAATTATATCCCGATCTTGCTGGGTGGTGTGTTCAAACTGACCAATAACACCCCGCCCATGCAGGCTTTTGACGGGGTGAAAAACAAGCTGGCGTATGAACGGCGCGAAATGGACCGGTTTATTGAACGCTATGACATCCCGTTCCAGTGGAGCCCCCATTTTCCCGTGATGACCACCGCAATCATGCGCGGCGCGATTTATGCGCAGGACCAAGACTACGGCCCCCGCTATCTGGATGTGGTGTTTGATGCGGTCTGGAAAGACGGTTTGAAAATGGACGATCCTGACGTGATTGCACAAACCCTGAACGCGGCGGGCCTGCCTGCTGCTGAAATCTTCGAAGCCGCGCAATCCCAACCGATCAAAGACCGCCTGTTCGAAACCACCGCCCAAGCGGTCGAGCGTGGCGCGTTCGGGGCCCCGATGATGTTCGTGGGGGATGAACCTTTTTTCGGCAAGGACAGCCTGCCGGAAATGGAACACTGGCTCGCCTCAAAACCCTAGGTGCACCTGTGTTCTTTGGTGCATAAATACCCTTTAAAACAGCATTGGCGGGACTGAACCCCGCCAATGCAATAACGCGATCCGGAACCGCTGATTTATTAAACTTCCAGCCACTCCTTGCGAATGTCTTCGCGGGATTTCAACTCGGCTGGTGTGCCTTCAAACACCACCTGCCCGTGCCCCATCACATAGACCCGATGGGCAATGTCCATGGCGATGGACAGCTTTTGTTCCACCAGCAGCGTGGCAACTCCGCGCGCGGCGATCTGGTTCAACAACTCGGCAACCCGTTGGGTCATCTGCGGTGAAAGACCCTCGGTGGGTTCGTCGATCATGATGAAATCGGGATCGCCCATCAGGGTGCGGCACATGGTTAACATCTGCTGCTCCCCGCCCGACATAACCGAGGCCTCTACATCCGCCCGTTCCCGCAGGTTAGAGAACATTTCGAACATGTTTTCCATAGACCAGCGGCCATCTTCTTCTTTTTGACCGGGTTTCAAACCCAGGATCAGGTTCTGCCGCGTGGTCAGCCCCGGAAAGATATCGCGGTTTTCGGGGACATAACCGATCCCCAGATTGGCGATTTCAAAGGCTTTTTTACCGGCAATTTCCTGCCCTTTGAATTTGACGGACCCCTTTGGTTCCACCTCTCCCATGATGGCTTTGCAGGTGGTGGATCGCCCGACCCCGTTGCGGCCCAGCAGTGCCACGATCTCGCCTTCGGCCACGGTGATGTTCACCCCTTGCAGGATGTGGGATTTGCCATAGTAGGCGTGAAGGTCTGTTACTTCCAGCATATCAGTGCTCCGCCTCTAGTGCCGCGCCAAGATAGGCCTCTTGCACGTTCTGATCCGCACGAACCACTTCGGGTTCGCCTGTGGCGACGATCTCGCCGTAGACCAGCACGCTGATCTTGTCACACAGACCGAAAACCACCCCCATGTCATGTTCCACCATGATCAGGGTTTTGCCTTCGGTCACTTTTTCGATCAGCCCGACGATGTAGTCGGTTTCCGTGTTCGACATCCCCGCCGTGGGTTCGTCGAGCATGATCACGTCCGCCCCCCCCGCGATGGTAATGCCGATTTCTAGGGCGCGCTGTTCCGCATAGCTGAGCACACCCGCAGGCAGGTCACGACGGCTGGACAGGTTGATCTGTTCCAGAATTTCATCCGCGCCTTCGTTCAGGGCGCGGGATTTCGACACCATGTTCCAGAAGCTGTATTTATAGCCCAGCGACCACAAAAGCGAACAGCGCACGTTTTCAAACACCGTCATCTTTGGAAAGATATTGGTGATCTGGAAACTGCGCGACAGCCCCATGCGGTTGATTTCAAACGGGGCCTTGCCCGCCAGATCCTGACCATGCAAACGCACATGTCCGGATGTCTGCGGAAACCGTCCCGTGATCAGGTTGAACAGTGTGGATTTCCCCGCCCCGTTCGGCCCGATAATCGCATGGCGTTCGCCTTTGCCGATGGACAGATCCACCCCGCGAATGATCTCGGTCTTGCCAAAGGATTTGCGCAAGCCGTCAAGTTCAAGAGCAGCCGTCATTGCGCGCCTCCCTCTGTTTTAGGGGTTAGGATATTGGAATTGGCCCAAACATCGCGCAATTCTGCGGCGTTGCGTCTGGCAATCAGGAAACTGATAACCGTTACCGAAACAACCACCACCCAAGGCACTAGACTGTGGGTCGAGAAGACATAGCCAAACAGGCTCATTTCATCCTCGCCGACTGCTGCGTGTTTATGGTGGAACATGATTTCACAAAAACACGCCAGCCCCAGAATACCAATCCCCGCAGGCAGCACGGTTTTGATGTAAGGCACAATCAAATCCTTCAGCTTACCCAACTTATAGGGCGCCACATGCATCATGATCACGCCCGCAAGTCCGCCCGGGAAATACATCACGGTCAGCACAAACAACGCGCCCACATACATTTGCCACAACTCGGTTTGCAGGGACAAAACCGATTGTAACAGGGTAAAGACAATCGCCCCGATGATCGGCCCGAAAAAGAAGCCAACGCCCCCAAGGAAGGTGATCAGCAGGATGGAGCCTGATGTGGCAAGGTTCAGGTTTTCCTCGGTCAGGATTTCAAAGTTGATGGCAAACAGACCGCCCGCCACGCCGCAGAAAAAGCCAGAGGCACAGAAGGAATAAAACCGCACCCAGCGCGAGGAATAGCCCAGAAACTGCGCCCGTTCGGGATTGTCACGCACCGCATTTGCCATCCGCCCCACAGGGGTTCTGGAAAACAGGTACATCAGCAAAGCCGACAGAACCAGCCAGCCCGCGGTCAGGTAATAGACCTCGATCTTGGTGAGGAATTCATAGCCGAACACTGGTAGACCATAGGTCCGGTCGCCACTGACGCCTTCCTCGCCGCCAAAGAAGGCAACGATGATAACGGAACAGGATGCGATCAGCTCCCCGATCCCAAGCGAGATCATGGCGAACACCGTTCCCGCCGCACGGGTGGAAAACGCCCCGATAATGGTGGCCATGCCCAAGCCGAACAAACCGCCAAACAAGGGCAGGAAGGGTAAAGGCAGCGGAATGCTCTCTGCCTCGACCCAGTTCATGACGTGCATACACATAAATCCGCCCATGCCCATATAGACCGCATGGCCAAAGGACAGCATACCGCCCTGCCCCAGCAACATATTATAAGCCAGAGCAAAGACGATAGTGATCGCCATCTGGTTCATAATGGTCAGCGCGGAACTGGACTGGAACACATAGGGCAGCAGCACCAGCAGAACCGTGCAGATGATCCAAGGTGCAACAGCCCCTGTGGTTATGCCACCATAAGACCGTTTTTGCGAGATGGTAGAAGTTGTATCCGTCATGCGTCACGCTTTCCAAACAGGCCATAAGGGCGGAAGACTAGGATCACGACCATCAGAAGATAGGGCAGGATCGGCCCGATCTGTGGCAGTGTCAGGGTCCAAAGAT
>JAXMOF010000035.1:0-41360 GCA_034670045.1 Amylibacter sp.
GGTAGTGCCCGCCAAGGGTGATCGCAAAGGCACGCAGATAGTTCGTGGCCCCTGCAAAGCGGGCGTTCAGGTCCGCCGCAAGCAGGGTCTTGGTGGTGTCGCGCAGCGTGTCGGCTGCGGCTTTCAGGGCGGGTGCCTCTTTGGCGGTGGCGTCGATTTCGTCGATCAAGGCAAAGGCCGCCGCGCCGCCGTCCATCAGTTTGCGCCCCACAAGGTCCATGGCTTGAATGCCGTTGGTGCCTTCATAAATCCGTGTGACGCGTACATCACGGGCGTATTGGGTGGCGCCTGTTTCCTCGATAAATCCCATGCCGCCGTGGACCTGAATGCCAAGGTCGGCAACGTCTGATCCGGTGTCGGTGCCAAAGGCTTTGGCGATGGGGGTCAACAGGGCCGCGCGGGTTTTGAAGCTGGCGTCCCCTGTGGCATTGGCCAGATCGGTGCTGATGGCGGTGTCCATGATGATCGCGCGGGCCACGGCCACTTGTGCTTTCATGGTTAACAACATGCGGCGTACATCGGCATGATCGGCGATTGTGCCTGTGCCGCCGTCCACAGGGGTTTTGCCCTGTTTGCGGTCCAGTGCGAATTCCAGTGCTTTTTGATAGGCAGCCTCGGCCACGCCCAGACCCTGTGTGCCGACACCCAGACGGGCGTTGTTCATCATGGTAAACATCGCCGCCATGCCGCCATTGGGCGGGCCAACCATCCAGCCCGTCGCGCCGTCAAATTCCATAATCGCGGTGGGAGAGCCGTGCAGCCCCAGTTTATGTTCCAGCGAAACCACACGCAGGGCGTTTGGATCGCCCAAACCACCTTCGGGATCTGGGATGAATTTGGGCACGATAAACAGGGAAATGCCTTTGGTGCCGGGAACCCCGTCCGGCAGGCGGGCCAGAACCAGATGGCAGACATTGCCGCCGAAATCGTGATCGCCCCAGCTTATGAAAATCTTTTGCCCGCTGATCGCATAGGTGCCATCGCCGTTGTCTACGGCTTTGGACCGCAGCGCGCCCACGTCCGAACCCGCTTGCGGTTCGGTCAGGTTCATAGTGCCTGACCATTCACCCGAAATCAGCTTGGGCAGGTACAGGGCTTTGATGTCGTCCGATCCGTGAGCTTCAAGCGCCTCGATCTGGCCTTGGGTCATCAGCGGGTTCAGTGACAAGGACAAACAGGCCGAGGACATCATTTCCCCTACCAGCGTTGTAATGGTTAACGGCAACCCCATGCCACCATGTTCAGGGTCTGCAGCAGCCCCAACCCAGCCGCCTTCGGCAATGGCTTTATATCCTGCGGCATATCCGGGCGCTGTGCGTACAACACCGTTTTCCAGATGGGCGGGTTCCAGATCACCGGGGCGTTGCAGGGGGGATAGCACATCCTGAGCCAGTTTGGCGGCTTCCGACAGGATGGCGGCAACCATATCATCGCCTGCATCGGCAAATTTTTCGGTGCTGCTGACGCGGTCGAAATCCAGCACGGAACGCAACAGGTGAAGGTGTTCGTCGGTGGGGGCGGTATAAGGCATCTGGTCTTGTCCTTTGCGGCGCAGGCTTGCATTTCAGAGACGTTTGGGTAAACGAGCCCTGATAGAGTGGTTTGGGGCAATCTAGACTGCCACCCCCGTCACCACAACTGGGACACAGCGTCAAAATGGGCAAGCGAACACAGGTTTTCACCGCGGATCAGGTCGGTCCGGCTGCAGAAGTACTGCGATCCGGCGGGCTGTTGGCCTTTGCAACGGAAACGGTTTACGGGCTGGGTGCGGATGCACGCAGCGGTGCGGCGGTGGCGGCTGTTTATGCGGCCAAAGGGCGGCCTGCGTTCAATCCGTTGATTGTGCATCTGGCCGATCTGGCCACGGCGGAGCGCTATGCGGTGTTCTCCCCCTTGGCACGTAAACTGGCGGCAGCGTTCTGGCCCGGTCCGTTAAGCATGGTTTTACCCGTGCGCGCTGACGCGGGGTTATCGTCTCTGGTGACTGCGGGGCTAGACACTGTTGCGGTGCGTGTGCCGGCCCATGACGGGGCGCGGGCCTTGCTGGCGGAATTTGACGGCCCCGTTGCTGCCCCGTCGGCCAACCCATCGGGGGGGATCAGCCCGACACAGGTAGATCACGTTTTGGCGGGGCTGGACGGGCGCATCGACGGTATTCTGTCAGGTGGGGCGTGCGGCGTTGGCGTTGAATCAACCATCCTGCTGGTGGAAGACAAGGTATCCCTGTTGCGTGCAGGCGGTGTTTCTGTCGAAGATATTGAGGCGGCTCTTGGCACTAGACTGGCCCGCCCCGAGGATCCTTCGACACCCAAATCACCGGGACAACTGGCGTCCCACTATGCGCCGATTGCGGCATTGCGGATGGATGCGACAGGGATTGAGGCTGGCGAGGTTTTGATCGGCTTTGGCCCCACAAAAGGCGCTGATTTGAACCTGTCACCAACGGGTGATGCGCATGAAGCAGCGGCCAATCTGTTCCACATGCTGCGCCGCGCCGATGACATCGCAGGGGCAGAGGGCAAGACCATCGCCGTTGCCCCCGTACCTTTGCAGGGCTTGGGACTGGCAATCAATGACCGCCTGTCCCGCGCCGCGGCAGACCGCGGCTAAGCCTTTCTTAACGCTGGTAGATCACCGGAAACCAATCCTCGCGCAGTTTTTGGCCTTGGGTCATGTTATGGCCCGGAAATGGCGGCGATGTCGGGCCGGGGCGTTCTACATAGCGGGCGTCATCTCCGACCAAACGCAGCGAAAACGCGCGGCGGCGGCGGTCTGAAACATTGGCGCGCGCGCCGTGCAGGATGCCATAGTTAAAAGCCACCGCATCGCCCGGCTCCATCGCCCATTCGGTGATCGACATCGCTTCGGCATCGGGGTCGGGGACAGGCATGTAGTTTTCTGTGTCGGGGTAAAAATTATCCTCGTTCAGCCATTTGGTCGGCAACACCTGTTTTTCCCATTTATGACTGCCCGCCACACAGCGCAGAGAGGCATCGGTCACAGGGTCCAGTGGGGACCAAAAGCTGATGGTTTGCTGACCTTCGACAAAATAGTAAGGCGCGTCTTGATGCCAGGGGGTGGGTTTGGATGTGCCCGGTTCCTTGACCAGAACATGATCGTGAAACACCTGCACGCTGTTGGATTGCATCAGGTCTGCCGCCACCGCTGCGGCGGGTGATGTGCGGATCACCTGCTCGAATTCGGCAATGCGGGTCCAGTTGCAATAATCGTCAAAAAACCGCCCCGTGTCGCCCTCTTTCAGGTTTTCCGCTGCATAGGGACCGGGTTCTGCCATGTTCACCTCGACCCCTTTGCGCAGGGTATCCACGTGATCTGCAAACAGACCTTTGATCAGAACAACGCCGTCACGTTGGTAGGTGTCGATATGGGTTTGGGTAATCAGGGGATGGGTCATCTGTGGTCTCCGTTTGCTTTGGAAAAACCATGCGTGGCAGAGTGAATAGTTTCAAATCATAATTATCTAATTTATACATAGTTACATGTTATACCTTAGCTTGCGCCAATATGAATATGTCGTCGCCGTTGCCAAAGCCGGCAGCATGAGCGCGGCTGCCGACATCCTGAACATTTCACAACCTGCGCTGTCTGTGGCGGTGGCTACGGTGGAAACCCGTTTGGGCAAGGCGTTGTTTATCCGCCGCAAGGGGGCACCGATCCGCCCCACGGGGTTCGCAATCGGCTTTCTGGCAGAGGCCGAATCGCTGTTGGCCCGCGCCGCGCAGTTGGAAAACCCCGCTTCGGATTTCAAAACAGCGCCGCAAAGGTTGCGCTTGGGGTGTTTTTCCGATCTGGCGCCGCTGTGGCTGGCGCCTTCGCTCAAAAAACTGCGGGGGGCTTTTGCGGCGGTTGAACCTGTGCCGCTGGTTGCGGATTTTGAAACGCTGGCCGCCCAATTGGCTGCGGGGCAACTGGATCTGGCGATAACCTATGATCTGGGGCTGGATGCACAATTCACCCGCCACACTTTGGCCAGCGTCGCCCCCAGCGCCTTTGTGGCCGAGGATGATCCGCTGGCGCAAAAGCCCCAAACGACCCTGAAAGAACTGGCCTCCCGCGATTTGATCCTGTTCGAAGAGGGCCTGTCCATGCGCCATATGTTTGGTCTATTCGCCGAGCAGGGATTGCGGCCTGCCGTGGCGCACCGCGTCGCCTCGTTAGAGGTCATGCGGTCCTTTGCGGCCTATGGTGAAGGCGTCGGGATCAGCTATTCCGCCCCTTTGTCGGATCACAGTTATGACGGCAAGCGGTTGAAACGGATCGAGATTTCCGACCCGTCAGCCTGCGAGAACATTGTCGCCGTCTACCGCGCCGACATGGCAGAGGTTCTGCCTCTGCCGCAAATTATTGCAGCCCTGCGACCGGATGCCGGCAAGCGTTGCGATACATCCCCACAATGATAAAAGAGTGGCTGACACCCCAAAGGAGAACCCCATGAGCGACGTTGTTACCTTCCACGACCTGAAAGACAAAAGCGTGTTCATCACGGGCGGCGGCGCTGGGATCGGTGCCAGCCTGACCGAAGGCTTTTTGCAGCAAGGCGCGAAAGTGGCCTTTGTCCAACGTTCCGATGCCAGCGCATTTGCTGCGCAGATGGGGACGAAATACGATAATACGCCGTTGTTTATTCAATGTGACATCACCGATATTCCCGCCTTGCAAGCAGCCATGGCGCAGGCGGCGGCCGAAAATGGCCCGATCACAATCGTGGTCAATAACGCCGCCAATGATTCCCGCGAGCAATTGGCCGAAATGACGCCCGAACGCTGGGATCAGGGGCAGGCGGTGAACTTGCGCCCCCATGTGTTTACCACCCAAGCAGCGGCGGCGGGAATGAAGGCGGCAGGCGGCGGTTCGATCATCAACTTCTCGTCGATTTCCTATATGATGGGGGGCGGGGATTATCACGGTTATGTGGCGGCTAAAGCGGGCATAACCGGCCTGACCCGTGGCCTGGCGCGGGAATTGGGGTCGGATAAAATCCGCGTCAACGCGCTGATGCCGGGCTGGGTTCTGACAGAACGCCAGCTAGACCTCTGGGCCACCCCCGAAGGTCTGGCCGCCCATATGGAACGGCAGTGTCTGAAAGAACATCTGGTTGCAGACGACATTGTGGATGCCACATTGTTTTTGGCTTCTGGCGCCAGCCGGATGATGACCGGGCAGGCGCTGGTGGTGGATGGCGGCGTGGTGGTGACGGGCTGATGGCTTTGCGCGATAAAACAGCCTGGATCGCGGTGGATTGGGGCACCAGCAACCTGCGCATCTGGGCGATGGCGGGCGATAACTCCCTGCTGGCAGAACGATCATCGGACCAAGGCATGGGCGGGCTGGAGCCTGCGGGGTTTGAACCGGTTTTGCTGGCAATGATCGAAGAGTTTTTGACCGATTCTCGTGTCATCCCCGTGATCTGCTGCGGCATGGTTGGCGCGCGGCAAGGCTGGGCCGAGGCTGCGTATCTGGCGACCCCCTGTACACCACCAAAAAGTGCGGGCGCGTTGCGCGTTTCCGCCCGGGATCCCCGTATCGAGGTGATGATTCTGCCGGGGGTGAAACAGGTTTCCCCTGCGGATGTGATGCGCGGTGAAGAAACCCAGATCGCGGGTTTTCTGCGGGAACAGCCGAAATTCGACGGCGTGCTGGTGATGCCCGGCACCCATTCCAAATGGGCCCATATCAGCGCCGAAGAAATTGTGTCTTTCCAGACCTTTATGACCGGTGAAATCTATGCGCTGCTGGCCCGCCAATCCGTCTTGCGTCATTCGGTGGCGATCACAGGATGGGAGGACGCCGCCTTTGAAGACGGCCTGAATGCCGCGATTTCCAAACCCGAAGCTGTGGCAGCCAAACTGTTCGGCCTGCGCGCGGCTTCCCTTGTGTCTGAACAATCGCCGGAATCCGCCCGCGCACGGCTGTCCGGCCTGCTGATCGGGCTGGAGCTGGCGGCCACGCGGCCCTATTGGCTGGGCCAGAACCTTGCGATTATTGGTGCGCCTGAAATCGGTGCGGTCTATGCCAAGGCCTTGGCGTTGCAGGGGTTGCAGGCAAAGGTTTATGACGCGCAACCGATGACACGTTCGGGGCTGATTGCAGCCTACGACTCGCTTTCGGGGGCAGGGGAATGAACGGACGACAGATCATCGCCATCCTGCGGGGCGTGCGCCCGAATGAGGTGGTGTCGATCGGACAGGCAGTGCTGGATGCGGGGATCGACAAGATCGAAGTGCCGCTGAATTCACCTGATGCCTTTGATAGCATTGCGCTTTTGGCGGATGCTTTCCACGACCGCGCGCTGATTGGCGCAGGCACGGTTCTGACGCCACAAGAGGTGGTCAAAGTACACCAACTGGGTGGTGCGATGGTGGTGTCGCCCGATTGCAATCCGGATGTGATCAAAGCCACCAAGGCGCTGGGCATGTTGTCTTACCCCGGTATTTTCACCCCGACCGAGGCGTTTAGTGCCCTGCGATCCGGCGCGGACGGGATCAAACTGTTTCCCGCTTCAGGCATTGGCCCTGCGGGGCTGGCAGCGATGCTGGCGGTGTTGCCAAGCGGCACGCGCAGCTTTGCAGTGGGCGGCGTCGGGCCGGATACATTCGCGCCGTGGATCGGGGTTGGCGTAACCGGATTTGGCATCGGAACCGGCCTCTATAAACCGGGGTTCAGCGTGGCGGATGTAGCCGCGCGGGCAGGGGATATTGTAACCGCCTATGATCGGAGTGTTTTGAAATGACTGTATCTGTTTTTGATCCGCGCCCCTGTGTTCTGGGCGAAGGCCCGCTGTGGCACCCTACACGTAATCAGTTGTTCTGGTTTGATATTCTCGGAAAAAAACTGCTGTCGGACAACGGGCAGGAATGGGCGTTTGATGACTATGTTTCGGCTGCGGGCTGGGTCAGTGAGACGGTCCTTCTGATCGCCAGCGAAAGTGAATTGTTCCGCTTTGATCTGACGAACGGCGCGCGCCAGTCGTTGGTACCGCTAGAGCCTGACAATCGCGCCACGCGATCCAATGACGGGCGTGCCGACCCGCAAGGCGGCTTCTGGATCGGGACGATGGGCAAACAAGCGGAAAAAGAAGCAGGGGCGATTTATCGTTATTACCGCGGAGAGCTGCGGCAGCTTTTTGACAAGATCAGCATCACCAACTCCATCTGTTTTGCACCGGACGGAACGCGGGCCTATTACGCAGACACCCGTCGCCGGCAGATCATGCAGGTCTCGTTGGACGGGGAGGGGTGGCCTTTTGGTGCGCCATCGGTATTTGTGGATTTGCGGGCCGAGGGGGTAAACCCCGATGGCTCCGTTGTGGATGCTGAAGGCTGCGTTTGGAATGCCCAATGGGGCGCGCATCGCGTGGCGCGTTATGCTGCGGATGGGCGGTTTCTGGAGTCAATTTCCTTTCCCGCAGAACAGATTTCCTGCCCGGCCTTTGGCGGTGATGATATGCGAACCCTGTTTGCCACCTCTGCGGCCGAGGGGCTGGACGGGGCCATCGAAGGACAGACGTTCGCCGTGCCGCTGGACGTGGCAGGACAGCGGGAGCATCGGGTTATTTTGTAAGCGGATCACTGCGCGGCAAAGTTCGGATTTGGATATTTTTCCCAAAAAGAGCATGAAAGCGGCGGCTTTCCTTCCGCTAGTTTTTTGAGGGTATTGGACATTTAAAACTATTTTCCCAATGGGGGATTGCGCCGTAGTCTGACTGGAAAAATGAAGTCTTGGGATCGGTATCATGTCACAAACAACAATCTATTCTGCCCGTAAAATCATCACCATGAACCCGAACCAGCCCAGCGTCAGCCATGTGGCCGTACGCGAAGGCAAGGTTCTGGGCGCAGGCAGCCTGGAGGAATTGGCGGTGTGGGGCGATTATGTTCTGGACGAGCAATTTGCCGATAAGGTTCTGATGCCCGGCTTTGTGGAAGGCCACGCCCATACCATGGAAGGCACCATGTGGCGCAATGTATATTGCGGTTTCTTTGACCGGATGGACCCGAACGGTAAGGTGTGGGAGGGGGTGAAAACCATCGCCGACATGCTGGAGCGATTGAAAGAAGCTGAAGCCAAATTAACCGATCCCGATGCGGCTTTGCCGGGCTGGCAACTTGACCCGATCTATATGGACAATGTTTTGGTCAACCGTGCCGATCTGGACAGCGTGTCTGCAACGCGGCCGATCGGGGTGCTGCATGCCTCGGGTCATATTATGAATGTGAACACCAAAGGGCTGGAGCTGGCAGGCCTGTATAAAACCGGTATTAACCATCCTGGCATCCCGCTTGGGGCTGATGGCTACCCGACCGGAGAATTGCGCGGGCCGGATGCCTATATGCCTGTAGGGGAATATGTCGGGTTTGATCGGGATGTTCTGGGCTGTGACGCTGATGGGTTGCGGGACTTTGGCAAGCTTTGTGTGCGCACAGGCACCACAACCATCACCGATCTGGCCGCGCGTCTGAACGACGAAGCCGTGGCGATGATGTTGAAGGTGACGGGTGAGGCGGATTATCCCAGCCGGATCGTGCCACTGCGCCACTTTATGGGATCGACCCCGCAAGAGCTGATTGCCCATGCCAAAGAACTGCGGGAAAAATCAACCGAACGGTTGCGGATGGGGATGATCAAAGTGGTCGCCGACGGGTCAATCCAAGGGTTCTCGGCCCGCTTGCGTTGGCCTGGCTATCACAACGGGGCGCAAAACGGGCTGTGGTATATCACGCCGGATCACCTGTCGGAAATCCTGAATCTGGCCTTGGAAAACGATCTGCACATTCACACCCATACCAACGGGGATCAGGCCACCGAGCTGGTACTGGACACGATGGAAGAGGCCCTGCGCGCCCATCCTTCGGCGGATCATAGATATACGTTGCAGCATTGCCAACTGGCGGATGCCGCCCAGTTCCGCCGGATGAAGAAACTGGGAATGTGTGTGAATCTGTTTGCCAATCACCATTTCTACTGGGGTGACGAGCATTACAATCTGACCGTCGGGCCTGAACGGGCGCTGCGGATGAATGCCTGTCGCACCGCGCTGGATACTGGCGTGCCCATGGCGATCCATTCGGATGCGCCTGTTACGCCGCTGGGCCCGCTGTTTACCGCTTGGTGTGCGGTGAACCGGATCACTGCATCCGGTCGTGTGCAGGGCGAAGGCGAGAAGATTTCCGTGGCGGATGCGCTTTATGCGATCACTTTGGGTGCGGCCTATACGTTGAAGCTGGACGGCGAGGTCGGGTCGATCGAGGTTGGCAAGAAAGCCGATTTTGCTGTGCTGGAGGATGATCCGACTTCGGTTGATCCAGCGGCCTTGAAAGACGTCCCTGTCTGGGGAACCGTGCAAGGCGGGCGCGTGTTCGCGGCGGCTGATCTGTGATCAGGCCGCTTCCTGTTACGGTGATCGGCGGATATTTGGGGGCGGGGAAAACCTCGCTTGTCAATCATCTGTTGCGCAATGCCAATGGGTTGCGACTGGCTGTTTTAGTCAATGAATTCGGCGCCTTACCCATCGACGAAGACTTGATTGTTGCGCAGGAAGGCGATGTCATTTCGATTGCAGGGGGGTGCGTATGTTGTTCCTACGGATCGGATATGGCGGCGGCTTTGTCTGATCTGCGCGCCCTAGAACCGGCCCCAGATCATGTGGTGCTGGAAGCATCCGGCGTGGCCTTGCCAGGTGCAATAGCCGGGTCAATCGGCTTGATGCAGGGGTTTTCCATGGATGGCGTGGTCATTCTGGCGGATGCGGAAACCCTGCGCGCCAATGCGGATCACAAATATATGGGCGATACGGTGACGCGGCAGTTGGCGGATGCGGATATTGTGGTGTTGAACAAGGCGGATTTGGTGGACGCGCCGACGTTGGATGCCAGTCGGGCTTTTGCGCAAAGTCATGCGGTCGAGGCGCAAATTGTGACGGGCGAGCATGGGAAAGTGCCGCCTGAAATTCTGTTGCAGTCCTTTGTCGGGCGATCCCGGGACAGTTCAATGCGTCATGACACCAGCGGTTTTGGCTCGGTGAGTGTGCCATTTGACATGCCTTGCAAGCCCGCAGAACTGGCGCAATTTCTGGCCTCGGATGATTTGGGACTGGTGCGGGCCAAAGGGTTTGTGCGCGATGATCAGGGTGGGGTTCATGCGGTGCAATCCGTGTCCCGCCGTTGGACGGTCGAAGCCGCGCCGGCGGATTCGCCTTTGGGGGTGGTCTGCATCGGTTTGAAACCGTCTTTCGACGCCGACGCCGTGCGCAACGCTCTGGCGGCTTTTGCAGACCCCGCGCACCGGATTTAGGATCTTTGCGTGGGAAACGGCGTGGGGGCAAACCAGTGCAAGCTGCGGATTCCGACCCGTGAAGGGAAGGCGCAGGCGATCTGGCGGTGTGTTACTTTTCCAGCATGATGGTGACGGGGCCGTCGTTGACCAAAGCCACTTTCATATCCGCCCCGAACTGGCCCTTGCCCACGGTAATGCCCATCTGGGTAAGGGTGCTACACAGTAAATCATACAGCTTTTCGCCGTCTTCGGGCGGGGCAGCGGCAGAAAATCCGGGGCGATTGCCCCGCGTGGTATCCGCAGCCAGTGTGAACTGGCTGATGACCAGAACACTGCCGCCTGTGTCTAGCAACGAGCGGTTCATGCGTCCTTCGTCATCTTTGAAAATCCGCAGGCTGGTCAGTTTCTTGGCCATGGCTGCCACATTTTCAGCGGTGTCGCCCGACATCGCACAGGCCAGAACCACCAGTCCTGGGCCTGTTTCGCCGATGACCACCCCGTCTACCGAAACCGAGCCACTGCTGACCCGTTGCAACAGACATCGCATATTAGGACAGCTTGCCGCTTAGCACGTAGGACAGGCATTGGGCTACCTGTGACGGTGTGGTGCAGACGGCTTGGGCGGCGGCATCCACCTCTTTCAAGGCGTGTTGGTGTTCGTCCATTTGCAGCACAATCAGGGATTTACCGAGTGCATGGGCAAAGCCCGCATCAAAGGCCGCGTTCCACTGGCGGTATTTTTCGCCAAACCGCACAACAACCACATCCGCATCCTTGATCGCCTTGCGGGTGCGGATGGAATTCAGGTTGGCGCCCTTGCTGTCATGCCAGAACTTGTCAGGTTCCGCGCCCAGAATGGTCACGCCGCAATCATCTGATGCGCCGTGGTCCGTCACGGGGGCGGTAAAGCTGATATCGAGGTTCTGCGACTGACATTCCGCAATAATTTCTTCGCGCCAAGAGGTGTGGATTTCACCGGCGAGATATACATTCAATTTCATAAGTTTTCCTTATAGCCCGTCAACTTTCTTCATCAGCTCGGCCAATTGCTGTTTTACAGCGGCCAATTCTTCTGCCGACTCGTTTTCTGCGGGTGACTCTTGTTGCGATGCAGCGGGCCTTTTTTGCATCTGCGGCATCCATGCAGCCATCATGGATTTCATCAAATCCGCCTGTTGTTTTTGCCAGTTGTTCGGCGCACCAATTCCCGGAATCCGGTCCATCATGGCGGTTTGCTGTTCGCTGAACATTTCATAAGACTTCGACAGAAAGTCAGGCAACACGCCTTGGGCCGCGGTGCTGTAGGACCGCACCAAACCTGTCAATACATTGACGGGCAACACATTTTCGCCCTTACTTTCCTGTTCGGTGATGATTTGCAGCAAGAACTGGCGGGTTAAATCCTCGCCGGTTTTTCGGTCCCTGATCTCTACGTCATTGCCCTGCTTGATCAGCTCGGAGATTTCTTCGAGCGTGACATATTCGCTGGTTTGCGTGTTATACAGCCTGCGGCTGGCGTATCGATTGATCAGGATTGTATTCGTCATGGTATCCCCGAAATGTGCGATAATGCTGCACCGTAGCGCAGTTTATCCTGTATTCAAAGAGGGAAACCCAAATGCACATAAGGGCGCCGACATGCGGCACCCTTGTATGGCACATTCCGTGGGAGGTCGGAACCTGCGAATAAAGCTTAGGCAGCTTTGGTTTTTGCAGCGACGTCTTTGGTTGCTGCAGCAACTTCGGCTTGAATGTCTTTGCCAGCGGCAACGAACAGTTCAACAGCTTCCAGTTGGGCCGCTTTTGCAACTTCGGCATAAGCTGCCAGTTTTTCTGGCAGGGATTGTGCCTGAGCAGATGCAAATTCAGAAGCAACTGTAGAATAAGCGGACGGATCTTTTTGGATTTTGTTCGCAGCTTCCACTGATTTCAGTGTTTCCGAAGTCCAGGCGTTTGTCAGCTCTGCGTTTTTCTTCGCAGCGGCTACAGCAATCTTGCCCAGCTTTTGGTTGAACTCAGCAACGTTTTTGGATGCGTCGTCGAACATTTTTGTGTCCATTTTGAAAGCAGCGAAGAATTCTTCAGTTGCTTTTGCGAAATCGAAGTCTTGGTTTGCCATCGTTTTGATCCTTTGATCGAAATATCGGGAGCAGCAGTATCGCTGCCTGTGACAAACATATAGATGCTGCATTGCGGCATTTCAAGGAAAAATGCTGCAATGCGGCATAATTCTTCTAAACTCCTGGTTTTAGGACATAACTTCCAGGGGCCGGTTCGATCTCGGGGTTGGCTTTATTGCCCAATTTACGGGCCGGAGTGGTTTTTTCCTCATCTGTGGCCAACCATTTGGCCCAGCGGTGCCACCATGATTCCTTTACGAAAGAGGCATTTTCCAGCCAGAACTCCGGATCACGGGGCGGTTCACTGTTGTGCCAATGGCCGTATTTATCCCGCGAGGCCGGATTGACGATCCCCGCGATATGCCCGCTCTCCGACAGGATGAACGTCCGCTCGCCACGGGTTTTTGCCAATCCGCGAAAGGTACTGGCCCAAGGCGCGATGTGATCCTGAATGGTCGAGACCACGTAAATCGGCCGGTTGATCTGGGCGAGACGGATCTTTTGCCCAAGCAACTCGAATTCGCCCTTGGCCAGTTCATTGTCCACATACAGCTTTTGCAGGTATTCCACGGCCATGCGTCCGGGCAGGTTGGTGCTGTCGGCGTTCCATTGCAGCAGATCAAAGGCGGGCGGGGCTTCCCCCATCATATAAGATCGCACCGCAGGCGCATAAACCAGATCGCGCGCGCGCAGATAACTAAAGGTGCGCGACATGAAATAACTTTCCAGATAGCCCGCGTCCTTCACCTGTTCGACGATGCCTTTCAAAAAGCCGGGTTCAAGGAAATTACCCAACTCTCCGGGGCTTTCAAAATCGGTCATGGTGGTAAAGAAGGTCGCTTTGTTAATCTTCTGATCTTCGCCGATGGCCGTCAGATAGGCGGTAGTGCAGGCCAGCAGGGTGCCGCCAATACAATAGCCCGCCACATTGGCGGATTTCTGTTTGGTGATTTCCAGAACCTTATCCAGCGCAACCAACAGGCCTTCTTCCAGATAGGTGTCAAACCCGCAATCCGCATAGCTGGCATCCGGATTGACCCATGACACCACAAAAACCGTATGCCCCTGATCCACAGCATATTTGATCAGGCTGTTTTCCTGCCGCAGATCAAGGATGTAGAATTTGTTGATCCAGGGCGGCGTGATCAGCAGCGGCTTTTTATAAACCTTTGGCGTGCTCGGGGTGTATTGGATAAGCTGGAACATGCGGTTCTGGAACACCACTGCTCCTTTCGAAGTGGCGATGTCCTTACCCACAACAAAAGCATTGGGATCGGCCAAGGTCACCGCAATCCCCTGTTGGTTGCTTTCCAGATCGGCGACGAAGTTTTCCAGCCCGTCCACCAGCGACTGGCCATTGGTTTCAATGGCCCGTTCCAGGGCATCAGGGTTCGAAGCCAGAAAATTGGTCGGCGCGAACATATCCACCACTTGTTTGGCAAAGAAATTGACCTTCTCCCGCTCGCGGTGGGGCAGGTGGGTCATGTCTTTGGTGATGGTTTCTATGGTTTGGGACGACAGCAGATACTGTTGCTTGATCATCTTGAAATAGGGGTTTTCATCCCAGCTTTTGTTTTTGAACCGCTTGTCGGTTGAAGGTTCAGCGGGGGCGGGCGGTGCGCCAGCGGCAATTTGTTGCTGTATCTCTGACCAATTCTTAAGACTTTGGGTCCAATATCCGACCTGAGCTTCAATGATGCGGCTTGGATCGCTCATCATTTCGGCAAAATAGGCGGCGGCGGCTTTGGCATAAAACTGGTGGTCAGGGCTTTCCAAACTGGCACTGTGGCTTTTCCGATCCGCAAGCGCAGCCATCATTCTTTGTGTTAGTGCGTTGATTTTAGACAGATTTTCTTCCAAAATTTCGGCATCAGGTGACGTAGGGTCAATCATTAAAAAACCTCCATTAATGAGGATTGCGCTGGTATTCACCTTTCACTTTACGCAACATACTGGGGCAGAGACAACAAAAGGTTCAGACTGTGACCATATATGACATGAGCGAAAGTATGCGCCAAAGCAGTGCTTGGGTCGGCGCAACAACCAAGGCTTTCTGGCAAAATCCCGCCTTTTCCGTAACCATGAGTCCCTTTCCCGCACTGTTCGCAGCTTGGGGTGAAGTGACCGAACGTACGTTTGAGAAAGTCGCAACAAAACCATCCTGGGGCATCGACAGTGTCGTGTCCAACGATTCAGATTATCCGGTGTCCAAGAAAATCGAACTTGAACTGCCGTTCTGTAATCTTATCCATTTTACAGCCGAACGGGACCGCCCGGTAAAACGCCGCGTTTTGCTGGTTGCGCCGATGTCCGGCCATTACGCAACCCTGTGCCGCAAGACTGTCGCCAGCTTGCTGCCAAACTGTGACGTCTACGTAACCGAATGGAAGAACGCACGCGAAGTGCCGATGTCCGCGGGTAAGTTCGACGTTGAGGATTACACCAAATATGTGGTGAAGATGCTGAAGCATCTGGGCGAAAACATCCATGTGATCGCTGTGTGCCAGCCGGTGCCTTTGACCCTTGTGGCGACCGCGATGCTGGCCGAAGACAAAGAGGCCGCGCAGCCCCGTACCCTGACGCTGATTGGCGGGCCGGTTGATCCGGATGCCAACCCGACAGAAGTGACGGATTTCGGCAATCGTGTCACCATGGGCCAACTGGAACGCAGTGTCATCACATCGGTTGGGTTTGCCTTCGCAGGTGTGGGTCGCAAGGTCTATCCGGGCGCGATCCAGTTGTCGTCTTTCATTGCGATGAATCCGGAAACCCACGCCAAAGCTTTTTCTGATCAAATCAGTGCAGTGGCCCGCGGCGAGGCGTCCGATCTGGACAAACACAACAAATTCTATGATGAATATCTCGCCGTCATGGACATGCCAGCAGAGTTTTATCTGTCCACAGTGGATCGTGTTTTCAAACAGCGCGAAATCGCACGTAATGTGTTTAAAGTGGACGGAAAGCTGGTTGATATCAGTAAGATAACCAAAACAGCGGTGAAAATTGTTGAAGGTGGTCGGGATGATATTTCTGCCCCCGGCCAGTGTCTTGCCGCGCTGGATTTGATGCCTGATCTGGGCGACGACATGAAAGAATCCTATCTGGCCCCGAATGCGGGTCACTACGGTATCTTTAGTGGCAGCGCCTGGCGCAATGACATCCGTCCTGCGGTGCTGAATTTCATCGACAAACACAATGACACCCCTGCAGAGGCTGAAGCGAAAGCTGCTGCCAAGTCAGCGGAAAAGCCTAAAGCAAAAATCGCCGCGCCAGCTTCTAAACCTGACGCTGCGAAAACCACGAAGAAGGCTTAACAGCCTTTCATACACAGTGCAGGGTAAGGTAACTGCAAAGGAGCCTTACCCATGCCTGCCGTGACCCGGATTCTGACAGATCACAAGAACATTACCCGCCAAATTCCAAGCGACTGCGATGCCGAACCTTTGGCCACAGGACAGGCGCGCCTTGCGATCGAAAGCTTTGCGTTGACCGCTAATAATGTGACCTATGCGGCCACAGGATTTGAAATCGGATATTGGAAATTCTTTCCCGTACCAGAGGCGGGCAAAGGGCTGGTTCCGGTCTGGGGATTTGCCCGTGTCGTGGAAACAGCGTCTGATCTTGCGGCCGTTGGTGACAGGTTTTACGGCTTTTATCCGATGGCATCCGAACTGGTGATAACACCGGCCCCACACGGCCGCCGCGCTGTGCGCGACGGGGCGGAGCATCGTTCCGAACTGCCCGAAGTCTATAACATTTATACTCGCGTTGGCCCGCCGGACGCAGGCGAACCCTACCTTGCGCTGATGCAACCGCTGATCGCGACATCCTATCTGTTATACGACTGGCTGATGGACAATGACTGGTTCAACGCGAAGCAAATCATCGTTGGATCGGCCTCATCCAAGACCGGACTTGGCCTATGCGCGTTTTTGGCGAAACAGGCGGATCGGCCCTATAAAGTGGTCGGATTAACCGGCGCGAAAAATGCGGAATTTGTGACGGATCTGGGGTTTTGTGATTCGGTTTTAACCTATGATCAGGTGGGGGATTTGGATCAAATCGACTCGGTTTATGTAGATATGGCTGGAAATGCGGCAGTGAAACAGGCGCTGCATGGTCGTTTGGACGGGTATTTGCAACATTCCAGCGCGGTCGGGTTAAGCCATTGGGATCAATTCGCAAAACCAGAGGGGCTGGCAGGGCCAAAACCGCAGTTTTTCTTTGCCCCAGCCCAGATTGCCAAACGCAAGCAGGACTGGGGCAAAGGTGTGATCGAGGGTAAAATCACCGAGGCCACAGCGCAGATCGTTGCAGAGTCAGCCGGATGGTTGAGGTTGGAAACCCATCAAGGGCTGGCGGCACTGTTGCAGCCCTATTGCGATCTGGCAGAGGGACGTGCCGACCCCAAAGTCGGGCATGTGGTTGTGGTCGGCTAGGGGTGTTCCCCCACAATTTAGTGGGGGATGCCTGCGGCGCGGATATTTTCAGAAAATGGATCTGGGGAGAAACTAGCCCCGCATCCGTTTCATTTCAGGGTCAAACAGATGTTCCGTAACCCGTTTGGCGCGGCGCATCTGGCCGAGGATTTCGATGTCCACTTCCAGATCGTCGGTGATCAATTCGGTTGGCACAAACCCTTGGGCGATGGATTTTTGCGCATGATGGGAATAACCCCCTGATGTGCAAAAGCCGACCACTGCACCGTTGATCCAGATCGGTTCATAAGCGTTTACATCGGCGTCATCCGCATCCACCACAAAGGCGCAGAGTTTGCGGGCGGGGCCGGCGGTTTTTTCTGCCAGTGCCGCTGCTTTGCCGATGAAGTCTGCGGGTTTGGAGTAGGAGACAAAGCGATCCATCCCCGTTTCCGCAGGCATATAGTCAGGGGAAAATTCCGCGTTCCACGAGCCGAAGAAGCGATCCAGCCGCAGGGACATCATGGCCCGCATGCCAAAGGGTTTCAGGCCAAGGTCTTTGCCTGCCTCTGACAGCGTGGCGTATAGGGCACGTTGGTTTTCGGCGTCGGTGTAGATTTCATAGCCCAGATCACCTGTGTAGCTGACCCGTTGCACAAGTGCGTCCGACATGCCGACTGACAGGGTTTTCGCGTCCATGAATTTGAACGCTTCGCCTGACACATCTGCGCGGGTGCAACGTGAAAGCAGTTCACGGGCATTTGGTCCTGCGATCTGAAAGCCGATACGTTTGGTTGAGACATTTTCGATCTGCACGTCGCCGTCCAAATGTTGCAGGAACCATCGCATGTGGATGGCTTGCATCCCGAAGCTGGCGGTCAGTTGGAATTCTGTTTCGGACAGGCAGGTGACAGTGAAATCGCCCAGCAGTTTGCCTTTTTCCGATAGCATCGGGGTCAGGGACATGCGGCCTTGTTTGGGGATGCGCCCTGCCATGATGCGATCCAGCCATGTGCGCGCATCCTGACCTGCGACCGTATATTTGCCGAAATTGTGGATTTCGTTGATGCCGACGGCGGTCCGCACGGCTTTGACCTCTGCGGCTGTGGCGTCCCATGCGTTGGAACGGCGGAAGCTTGGTGTTTCAAAACGGGGTTCACCGGGCAGGGCAAAGTAATTGGCCACTTCGATCCCGTATTGTGCGCCGAAGACCGCGTTTTGTTCGTCCCAGATGTTATAGGCCGGCGTGGTCTGGAAGGGGCGGCAAGCGGGAAGTTCCTCGTTCGGGTAGGATACCGAAAAGCGTTTTTGGTAGTTTTCGATGACTTTGGGGCGGGTGTAGCCCGGGGTGATCCAGTTGCCGAAACGGGCCACATCCATGGCATAGACGTCCCGTTCGGCCTCTCCCTCGATCATCCATTGGGCAAGGCTGAGACCAACGCCACCGCCTTGGGAAAACCCTGCCATCACGCCGCAAGCGGACCAATAGTTGCGCATTCCAGGGATCGGGCCGACCAGCGGGTTGCCGTCCGGTGCAAAGGTAAACGGGCCGTGGATCACGGATTTCACGCCAGCGGTTTCCAGCACGGGGAAGCGTTTGTAGGCGAAGGCGATGGAGTCTTCGATCTTGTCAAAATCATCGGGCAACAGTTCATGGCCGAAATCCCAACTGGTGCCGTCAACCGCCCATGGGCGGCAGGGTTGTTCGTAAAATCCAATGCACAGGCCGCGGGCTTCCTGACGCAGATAGCTTTCGCCGGACGGGTCCATCACATGGGGGTGTTCAATGCCGCTGTCGATCATTTCGGCGATCATCGGGATGGTTTCGGTGATAAGGTATTGGTGTTCCATCGGGTGCAACGGCATGTACACGCCAGCCATAGCGCCGACTTCGCGTGCCCATAATCCGCCTGCGTTTACAATGTGTTCCGCGTGGATTGTGCCTTTGTTCGTCACCACATCCCATGTGCCGTCAGGGCGTTGGTTGGTTTCCTTGACCATGCAATGGGTTTCAATGGTTGCCCCGCCCATCCGCGCGGCCTTGGCATAGGCGTGGGTGGTGCCCGATGGATCAAGATGCCCGTCCAGCGGATCATAAAGCCCGCCGATGATGCCCTCGATATTGGTGACAGGGGCGATTTTGGCGATTTCTTCGGGGCTGACGATTTCCGTTTCCAGCCCCATATAGCGGTGCTTGGCCCGCTCTGCGAGAAACATATCCATGCGTTCCTGCGTGTCGGCCAGCGTCACCCCGCCCACGTGGTGGAGGCCGCAGGACATGCCTGTCAGTTCTTCCAGTTCTTTATACAGACGGATGGTATAGCCTTGCAGCGCGGCCATGTTGGTATCGCCGTTCAGCGTATGAAACCCGCCCGCCGCATGCCATGTAGACCCGGAGGTCAATTCCGAGCGTTCGACCAGCATCACGTCGGACCAGCCGAGTTTGGTCAGGTGATACAAAACAGAGCAGCCGACAACGCCGCCGCCAATGACACATACTCGCGTGGTGGTTTTCATAGTGTGATTCCCGAACTTATGATTTGGCCTAGGCTGAACGGGAATGTCGTTTTTGGCAAACTTGTTTGCGACAGGTTTTGTCGCGAAACCCAGAGGATCGGAATGACCCTCCGGGTTTGGCGTTTACAGGGTTATTTTTCCGGGATCAGGCCCCGTGGGCTGAACCGCAAAACAACCAGCAGGATCAAGCCCATAGTCATCAGGCGCATGTGTGCTGCGCTGTTCAAAAGGTGGATGCGCAAAGGATTGTCCGATGCCATGCCTGATGTGACGGTATCCATCAGCCACAGGCCGATGGGTTCTGCTTGAATCCAGAAGAACCAGACCACAAAGCCGCCCAGAACCGCGCCCCAGTTGTTGCCGGACCCGCCCAGAATGACCATCACCCAGATCAAAAAGGTAAAGCGCAGGGGTTGATAGGCGCCCGGTGTAAGCTGCCCGTCGAGCGTGGTTAGCATTGCGCCTGCAATCCCCACAACGATAGAGCCGAGCACAAAAACCTGCAGGTGGCGGGCGACGATGTCTTTGCCCATGGCGTTCGCCGAAACCTCGTTGTCGCGGATCGCGCGCATCATGCGGCCCCACGGAGAATTCAGGGCCCGTTCGGACAGCCACAATACGATCAGCAGGACAACAGCGAACAGGGCCGCATAGCACAGTTTTACCGCGATAGATGAAAACAGTGCAGGATCCTGCCCCCAGCGGGCGGCCAGATCCAGAAACCACTGAGTCTGTTGCAGGTCGATTTCATAGGGCACGGGACGGGGCAGGCCGGAGACGTTTTTCACGCCACGGGTCATCCAGTCTTCGTGTTTGATCATGGCGACGATGATCTCGGCGATGCCAAGGGTGGCGATGGCCAGATAGTCGGATCGCAGGCCAAGGGCGATTTTACCGATCACCCATGCGGCCAGTCCGGCCAGTACACCGCCCACGGGCCATGACAGAATAATCGGCAGGCCGAGTCCGCCCAAATACCCCTCGGACGACGGGTTTACGTTTTCGATTGCGTCAGTCGCGGGACCAAAGAACCAGCGCACCGCGGCCCAGCCCACAACGATAATCGCAAACAGGGCAAACCCGCGCGCTTTGGATTTGGCCATGTTGCGATAGGTGTAAATCGCGGCCATTGCGGTCAGCACTGCCAGAATGAACGACACAAAAATACCAAGCGCACCAGCGGCCCAAGCATCGGAAACAGGATCGGCCGAAATCAGCACGGCTGCAACGCCGCCAAGGGCAGCAAAGCCCATGATCCCCACATTCAGCAGACCCGCATAGCCCCACTGGATATTCACCCCAAGCGCCATAATCGACGAAATCAGGCACAGATTCAGCAGCGCAAGCGCCACGTTCCAGCTTTGGATTGTGCCGACAATGATGATCAGCAGCGCCATGATTGTGAACATGGACAGGTTTCTAAGACCGTCGGGCAAAGGCGTCAGTCCTACCAGCCGGGGGGCAAGGGCAAGGATCAACAAGGCAAAACAGGCCAGGCCCAGAACAGACACAATCATACCGATTTCCCCGCGAAAATACCTGTGGGGCGGAACAGCAGCACCAGCAACAGGATCAAGAAACTGACCGCGAATTTGTAATCCGTGGACAAAAGTTGCACCAGAGTATCGGGCTCCCAGCTTTCGGGAACCAGATAGGCGATGAATTTTTTATAGGCGTAGGTGACCATGATTTCCGAAAAGGCAATGACAAAGCCCCCTGCAATCGCCCCCAAAGGCGACCCCAGACCACCAACAATTGCCGCAGCAAAGATCGGCAGCAGCAGTTGCAGATAGGTGAAGGGTTTGAAGGATTTATCTAACCCGTAAAGCGTACCCGCAATGGTCGCCAGTGCGGCGGCGATGATCCAGGCAACCATGACTACCTTGTCGGGATTGATGCCGGACAGCAGGGCCAGATCCTCATTGTCTGAATAGGCGCGCATGGATTTTCCGGTGCGGGTGCGGTTCAGGAACCAGAACAGCGCGATCACCACAAGAATGGCCGTGACGACGGTGATGCCTTGGCTGACTTTGAAGGACAAGCCTTCTTCAAGCCCGGTTAACTCTTTGAAAGTGCGGGCTTTGATGATGAACCGCTCGCCATCGGCGAATTGCTGGTCGTTGGGGCCGATGATGAACCGCACAACCCCGTTGGTGATGAACATAACCCCCATGGATGCGATCAGATAGATCACCGGGGCTGCTTTTTGTTTGCGATAAAACCGATAGACCATCCGGTCGGTGGCCAGCACAAAGCCGATGCAGAAAATAATTCCGAACGGCAGGGCCAGCAGCGCGGTGGGCAGGGGATCAATGCTGATTCCCATAGATTGGAACCACCAGGTAAACAGGATCGTCACCATCGCACCAAAGGCCATAGTGTCGCCGTGGGCAAAGTTGGAGAACCGCAGGATGCCGTAAATCAGCGTCACCCCCAGCGCGCCAAGCGCCAGTTGCGAGCCATAGGCGATGGCTGGAATCAGCACAAAGTTTGAGAGAAGGACAAAGGCGTTCAAGATTTCCATAGGTCAGCTTTCAGGTGGCTGGCAGGGGCCGAAGAGGGGGCTTCCTCTGGGTGTTGGATCGTCGGGGCACTGGGTAGCGGCGGTGAACTGGACTGCATCATCCCCCCAAAAAGCTTTTGCGCACTTCGGGGTCGTTCATCAGCGCTTCGCCCGTGTCGGTAAACCGGTTGGCGCCTTGCACCAGAACATAGCCTTTGTCGGCAATGTTCAGGGCCTGTCGGGCGTTTTGTTCCACCATCAGGATGGAAATTCCGGTTCGGGCCACTTCGATAATGCGGTCGAATAATTCGTCCATCACAATGGGGGACACCCCTGCGGTGGGTTCATCCAGCATCAGCAGTTTGGGCTGGGTCATCAAGGCGCGGCCCACGGCCACTTGCTGGCGTTGCCCGCCAGACAATTCGCCCGCGTTCTGGCGGCGTTTGTCTTTGAGGATTGGAAACAGGTCGAACACTTGTTCCATGGTTTGGGAAATGTCGTCGCGCCGCAAGAATGCGCCCATTTCAAGGTTTTCTTCCACGCTCATGGAAGGAAACACATTTGAAGTTTGGGGCACAAAGGCCATGCCTTTGGCAACGCGGTCTTGTGGGGTCAGATGGGTGATATCCTCGCCATCAAGGATGATGCTGCCCTGGCGCAGGTTCAACATGCCAAAGACTGCTTTCATGGCTGTGGACTTGCCTGCGCCATTGGGGCCGACGATGACGGCAATTTCGCCTTCAAGCGCCTCGATCGTGCAGTCGTGCAGAATATCCGCACCCGTGCCATAGCCGCCGGTCATGTTCTTGGCTGAAAGATAGCTCATACTGTCACCGGCGTTTTGTTTTTTAGTCCAGTGCCGAGATAAGCCTCGATCACCTGTTCGTTGGCTTTGATCTGGTCGATGGTGCCTTCGGCCAGAACTGTGCCCTCGGCCATGACGATCACCGGATCACACAGGCGGCCAATGAAATCCATGTCGTGTTCGATCATGCAGAACGTGTAGCCCCGTTCCTTGTTCAGACGTAAAATGGCATCGCCGATGGTGTTCAGCAGGGTGCGGTTCACACCTGCGCCGACTTCATCCAGAAAGACGATCTTGGCGTCAACCATCATGGTGCGTCCCAATTCCAGCAGCTTTTTCTGACCGCCGGACAGATTGCCCGCCAGTTCATCTGCCACATGGGAAATTTCAAGAAATTCAATGACCTCATCCGCCTTTTTGCGAATTTCAGCCTCTTGGCTGCGCACAAGACGGGGTTTGAACCACGCGTCCCACAGCCGTTCGCCTGCCTGATCGGGGGGAACCATCATCAGGTTCTCGCGCACCGTCATGGTGGAAAATTCATGGGCGATCTGGAATGTGCGCAGCAACCCGCGGTCAAACAAGGCGTGGGGCGGCAGGCCTGTAATATCCTCGCCGTCCAGCAATACGCGACCTGCGCTGGGTTGGTGAACCCCTGCAATCACATTAAAAAGGGTGGTTTTGCCCGCGCCATTCGGACCAATCAGCCCGGTGATAGAGCCTTTGGCGATTTCCAGCGAGGCGTCGTTGACTGCATAAAAGCCGCCAAAACGCTTTGCGAGATTTTCAACTTTGATCATAGGGTATGTGCCAGTTCAAAAAAAGCAGCCCGCAAAGGATATGCGGGCTGCCTTGTCGTGTCAAAAAGCGATTAACGATAGCCGACTGTGGCCAGTTTACCGTCTTTGATTTCGATTTCGCGGTAGTTACCGGCGCTTTCGCCCGGGCCGATCAGTTCTACGTTGGACGCGCCAACATAGTCCACGTCACCGCCTGCTGCGATGATTTCAAGGGCTTTGCCCAAGTCACCTGGCAGGATTTTTTCACCCGGTGCGTTGGCAACTTCCAGGATTTTCTCTTTGTAAGCCGATGGATCTGTTGAATCCGCTGCTTGCATCGCCAAAGCGATCAGGGCAGCCGCGTCATAAGATTCAGCAACATAAGGAGCTGTCGCGTCTACATCCGGCATCTGGTCGTTCAACATGCCAGCGCCCGCGCTGTCTGTGCCCGGTGCTTGGCCGAAAGACCCGTTCAGATCGTTGCCGATTGCTTCGGGCAGGCTGTCGCCAACCATGCCGTCGGACAGAACAAATGTGTCAAACGCGCCGGAATCCAAGGATGCCTCAATCACGCCTTTACCACCTTGGTCAAGGTAGCCCACAACAACCAATGCGTCACCACCTGCAGCAGCAAGGGCACCGACCTCGGCAGAATAATCCGCTTTGCCGTCTTCATGGGATGTGGAAATTGTGACCGTGCCACCCGCTTCTTCGAAAGAGGATTGGAACGCATCGGCCAAACCTTTGCCGTAGTCGTTGTTTGTGTAGGTCACAGCAACAGATTTGATCCCGCGATCCATGATGACTTCGGTCATTACAGCACCCTGACGGGCGTCGGATGGGGATGTGCGGAAAAACAGGCCGTTGTCTTCAACGTCTGACAGGGCGGGGGAGGTTGCGGACGGGGAAATCATCACCATGCCGTTGGCCACAGCCACGTTTGTCAGGATTGCGGTTGTCACGCCGGAACAGTCAGCACCGACGATGCCCGAAACCTGGTCGGATGTGATCAAACGTTCGGCAGCGGCACTGGCAGCAGCCGAATCAACGCAGGTGCTGTCAGCGCGCACAGAGGTCAGCGCTTTGCCGCCCATGAATTTGCCAGAAGCGGTCACTTCGGACATGGCCTGTTCAGCACCGGCAGCCATAGCAGGTGTCAGTGATTCAATTGGGCCCGTAAAGCCAAGAATAACGCCGAGTTTCACGTCGCCGTGGCTCTCGGCAAAGGCAGCGCCGGCCATCGCAACGGTCGCGGCGGATGCGAGCAGTAGTTTTTTCATGTGTTCGTCTCCCTGCATGAATAATAGGCACGAACAGTAGAGAGAATGGGGCCAAATGCAAGAGCCACTGTGATTGACCTAGGATCAAATCGAAACACTTGCCTAGGCAGGTTTCTGCTGCATGTAGTATGGTAAACCCTATAACGGAGCACAGCTATGCAAAAGTTATTAATCGCTGTAATGATTTGCTTTTTTGGCATGTCGGCAACCGCGCAAACCATAAACAGTTCTTTGGGGGCGTTGAAGGTTACGAATTTGGCCAAAGGGCTTGATGAACCCTGGGCCGTGGCGATTCTGCCGGACGGGCGCTATCTGGTTACCGAACGCAAAGGCCGGTTGTGGCTATTTGATGGGCAAGGCGGGCGGCAGCGGATTTCTGGCGTGCCAAAGGTCTATGACAGCGGGCAAGGCGGCCTGCTGGATGTTGTTGCCGCACGGGATTTCGCACAGACCTCCGAGGTGTTCTTAACCTTCGCAAAACCGCAAAGCAGTGGCGCGGGGACTGCCCTTGTGGTGGCCAAACTGGATCAGGATCAGGCGCGGTTAAGCAACGTCAGGCTGTTGTTCGAAATGAAAGCGGGCAACGGGGGCGGTGTACATTTCGGGTCGCGTGTTGTGGAAGCCCCCGATGGCAGCCTGTTTGTCACTGTGGGCGAACGGGGCAATCGTCCGCTGGCGCAGGACCTGTCCATGCACAATGGGTCGGTGGTACATGTGACCCGCAGCGGTCAAATACCTGCCGGCAATCCCTTCGTTGGAACCAATTCGGCCTTGCCCGAAATCTGGTCCTTCGGCCATCGCAATTCCCAAGGTGCCGCACTGGATGCAAATGGCCAGCTTTGGGCGGTGGAACACGGTGCAAAAGGCGGGGATGAGGTGAACCGGATCAAACGGGGCGCAAATTACGGCTGGCCGGTGATTTCTTACGGCAAACATTATTCGGGTCAGAAAATAGGTGAGGGCAGCGTAAAGCAGGGAATGGAGCAGCCTGCATTCTATTGGGACCCGTCCATCGCGCCCTCTGGCCTGATGATCTATTCTGGCAAGATGTTCGCCGAATGGAAGGGGGACTTTTTTGTCGGGTCTTTGAAGTTCGATCATATCGCAAGGCTGGATCGCAGCGGGGATACGCTATCTGCAGGGGAGCAATTGTCGTCGCGTGAAACCGGGCGGGTCCGCGATGTGCGCGAAGCTCCGGATGGATCAATCTGGTTTCTCAGTGTTGACCGGCGCGGCTTGTTCCGGATCAGTCGTTAAGACTGGCCCCGGGATTGCGTGACGCCTGTGATCCCCGCTCGCGGTAGGGGGTTGTGTCATATTGTGCACGGTAGCATTTGGAAAAATGCGAGGGTGAGGCAAAGCCGCAGGCCAGTGCCACATTGATCACTGACATTTCGGTTTGCATCAACAGATTGCGCGCCTTTTGCAGGCGCAATTCCATATAATACCGCTTGGGCGAACGGTTCAGGTAGCGGCTGAACAGCCGTTCCAACTGGCGGGTGGACATGCCCACATCCTGCGCCAGAACCGAAGGGCTGACAGGTTCTTCGATGTTGCTCTCCATCATCTGGATCACTGTAGATAGCTTGGGATGCCGTACGCCGATACGGGTGGGAATCGACAGCCGTTGTTCATCCCGCTCGGTACGGATGTTGGTGTGCAAGCATTGATCCGCAACCCAATTTGCGATTTCCTCGCCGTCGCGCGTTGCCATCAGTTTCAGCATCAAATCCAGCGAGGAAGTACCCCCCGCAGAGGTGAACCGGTTGCCGTCAATCACATAGACGGATTTGGACAGGTGAACATCCTCGAACTCCTCGGTGAAACTATCGTAGTTTTCCCAGTGTATCGTGCATTTCTTACCATCCAGTAAACCAGCTTTGGCCATAGTGTGCGCCCCGGTACACAAGCCGCCGATGGACACCCCTTTGCGGGCCTCTCGGCGCAGCCAGTTCATGACCTTTTTGGTGGAGGTTTGGTCAATTTCCAAGCCGCCACAGATCATCACTGTGTCTTCTCGGGTGATATCCTCCAGCCCTTTGTCCACTACAATCTTTGTACCGTTAGAGCAGGCAACGGGCGCGCCGTCTGCGGATACAATCGTCCAGTCATACCGCAGTTTTTTGTCAAAACGATTGGCAATGCGCAGCGTATCCAAGGCCGTGGAAAACGGCACCAAAGAAAATTGGTCCAACAACAAAAAGATGTATTTTCGCGTTTTGATTGCGCTGGCCGGGGGGGTAAATGCTGGCATGTTTGCTACGTTCAATAGGCCCGAATCAGTCGGGTTCGTTGGAGTCCGGACAACTTGTATAAATTGTATTTATGCTTCAAGCCATTAACGTGACCGATTTTGACGATTTTTCGCCACGTGAAAACGACAGTTTAGCGCAGTTTAGCCCTGATGCGCTTCTAGCCAAAGCGCGCTTGCTGTTGTAAGACCGTTTTTCCTAACCCCCACGAAGGAGAGACCCGATGACTTCGGCTTGGAAAAAATCTGACTGGCGTTCCAAAGAGCGGATTCAGATGCCGGATTATACCGACGCGGCTGCGCTGAAAGCAGTTGAGCAGCGGTTGTCCAGCTATCCGCCGCTGGTTTTTGCGGGCGAGGCCCGTTCGCTGAAAGCGAAACTGGCCGCTGTTTCCCGTGGTGAGGCATTTTTGCTGCAAGGTGGCGACTGCGCCGAAAGCTTTGCGGAATTCAACGCGGATATGTTGCGCGACACTTACAAAGTGATGCTGCAAATGGCGGTGGTGCTGACCTATGGTGCCAAAGTTCCGGTTGTCAAAGTGGGCCGTGTGGCGGGCCAGTTTGCCAAGCCCCGTTCGGCAGGAACGGAAACGGTGAACGGCGTTGAACTGCCGTCCTATCGCGGCGATATCATCAACGATATTGATTTCACGCCAGAGTCCCGCATCCCGGATCCGGATCGCATGTTGCAGGCCTATACACAAGCAGCCGCTTCTTTGAACCTGCTGCGCGCATTTTCCATGGGCGGCTTTGCTGATATTCACCGCGTTCATGAATGGAACCTGGGCTTCGCCAATGCGGCAGGGGCGGCCGAGAAATATACGCAACTTGCAAACCGGATTTCCGACAGCCTCGACTTTATGACGGCTGCGGGGATAACGTCGGATAACACTTCGGCACTGCACACCGTGAACTTCTACACCAGCCACGAAGCGCTGTTGCTGGAATATGAAGAGGCTTTGTGCCGGATTGATTCAACATCTGGTCTGCCCGTTGCCGGATCGGGTCACATGATCTGGATCGGGGATCGTACCCGTCAGCCGGACGGTGCCCATGTGGAATTTGCGCGGGGCGTACAAAACCCGATCGGCCTGAAGTGTGGTCCGACAACAACTGCGGATGACCTAAAGGTCCTGATGGCCAAGCTGAACCCGGAAAACGAGGCAGGCCGATTGACGCTGATCGCCCGTTTCGGCGCGGGGGCCGTGGGCGACCACCTGCCACGCCTGATCAAAGCGGTTCAGGAAGAAGGCGCCAATGTGGTTTGGTCCTGTGATCCGATGCATGGCAACACGATCAAATCGTCGTCAGGCTATAAAACCCGTCCGTTTGACAGCATCCTGCGCGAAGTTCGCGAGTTCTTTGGCATTCATAAAGCCGAAGGCACGGTCCCGGGTGGTGTTCATTTCGAGATGACCGGCAAGGATGTAACAGAATGCACAGGCGGCGTCCGTGCGGTTACAGACGAGGACCTGTCGGATAGGTACCACACAGCATGTGATCCCCGTTTGAACGCGTCCCAAGCGTTGGAATTGGCCTTTCTGGTTGCTGAAGAACTGGAAGAGCGGGTGGTGGCGCAACGTCAGGCCATCTGACACCACAAGCCTTAAAAAATTATAAACGCGGCTCCCTTTGGCCGCGTTTTTTTATTTTTGGCTGGGATGTTTCCGTTTACTCGTCTTTAACGAGTCGCAGATATGGTTTCCCTGCAACCAATCGCGGGGTGGTGTTTTTTTTGTCTGCTTTCGGCTTCGTCATTTTTGCTGGCCCGATAAATTTTGCACGGTCCTCGGTAAAGCCCGATACCAAAGTGGGTGCCTTTTCTGGTGTGGGGGCGCCCATGGTACTGATGATGCGGGTTGTTTTGACGTCAGCGATTTCAAACCGTTGCGGGGTTTGAAACGCAGGCCCTTTAGAAACCAGACACCCTAAAATCCGGGTGAACTGTCCGGCGTCGTTTTGCATCGGCAATAACAACATGCGCGCATTCGATGCAGGGGATTGATCCGGTGATGTTTCTAAAGCCAGTTCAACAATTTTGGGCGAAGCGACAAGATCATCAATGACGCGGCTTAATTCGTCTCTGTGGTTGATGTCGATTAGGGCGCGTGCGGGCATGCCGCGTAATTCCATACCCATCATTTCGCACAGGGCCATGCCAGCCAATCGAAACCGCACATCCAGTGGCCCATTGTATTCCAGTACAAAAGTATGGTCGAGCGCCCCGGAAATCTGCCGCGGATCCAGTTCAGATCGCATCGGGGCCACGCGGCCAGCCCGCAGGTTTTCCCAATAAGTGAGCAGATCAAGGATGATCGGATCTTGCATGAATGCGGCTCTCCGAAACAGGGGAGTTACTCGATCGCTAACGGTATTACGATCTATTACTTGGTACCGCATAAATCACCCTATCAAAGTTTGCACGCATTTGTTGAGAACCGCAGTGTATTTTGCTAATCATCTTTTAACAGACCCCACGCCGACTATCTGGCATACATTCTAATAAAAAGTGAGGCTAATTTTCTTAAATGGTTAACTCGATGACGGCCTTTGCGTCGGTAAATGGCAGCAATGGTACAGTGTCTTGGGCCTGGGAAATCCGCAGCGTGAACGGTCGGGGCCTTGATTTACGAATGCGACTTGCCGAAGGTTTTGACCCGCTCGAAGCGGTGGCGCGGAAAAACATAGGGGAAGTGTGCAAACGCGGAACGATCACTGTCGGGCTGCGCATAAAACGAAATGCCAGCACGCGAAACGTACAGTTGAACGCCGAGATTCTGGAAAGAGCGCTTGCAGCGGCAAAGACCGCTACGGAGTCCACCGAGTTGGAAACCGCCCCTCTTGATGTTGCGGCAATTCTGGCTTTGCCCGGGGTGTTCACACTGTCGGAAGGCGATCAGGATCCGCTGGTCGCGTTAATGGAGCCGGTTAAGAAAGACTTAAACGCAGCTATCACCGCTTTTGTGCAAGCACGTGCGCAAGAGGGGGCGGCGCTGGCGCAAATATTGGGCCAACAAATTCAGGAAATCGACCAGCTTTGCTCTGCAGCATCACAGGTTCTCGATGCGCGGCGGGATCATGTAGCCGAAACCATGAAGGTGAACGTCGCGCGGGTTTTGGATGCGACCGACACGGTTGATGAAGATCGCCTTGCACAAGAGCTGGCCCTGATTGCGGTCAAGGCAGATGTGGCCGAAGAGCTGGATCGTTTGACGGCCCATGTGGCTGCCGCCCGCACCCTGCTGGCAACTGAGGGCCCTATCGGACGGAAATTTGACTTTCTAACACAAGAATTTAACCGTGAAGCCAATACATTGTGTTCAAAGGCGAATTATACCGCGTTGACCGGGATCGGGCTTGACCTGAAAGCGGTTATCGACCAGATGCGCGAACAGGTGCAAAATGTGGAGTAACCATGTCTGAACAGATACGATCCGGACTTTTGATCATCATTTCATCCCCTTCCGGCGCGGGTAAATCCACTTTGGCGAAACGGCTTTTGGCCAAAGACAGCGCGATTGATTTTTCGGTATCAGCCACTACCCGACCCATGCGTCCCAAAGAGGTTGAGGGCAAGGACTACTATTTCAAAACCAAAGAGTCGTTTCTGGAATTAGTGGCCAACGGTGAAATGCTGGAACATGCCGAGGTTTTTGGCAATCACTACGGTTCCCCTTTGGCACCTGTGGCGGCTGCGGTTGAGCAGGGACAGGACGTTTTATTCGACGTGGACTGGCAGGGGGGGCAACAAATTCGCGCTTCCAGCCTGCGGGATAATGTTGTGTCTATCTTTCTGTTGCCGCCGTCGATTGAGGAATTGGAGGCACGTTTGAACGCGCGCGGTCAGGATAGCGCTGACGTTGTGGCGAACCGTATGGCCAAAGCCCGTGATGAAATCAGCCATTGGCCCGAATACGACTATGTTTTGGTGAACGAGGATTTGGAGGCCTGCGAATCCCAACTGCGTGCTATCGTCACCGCAGAACGTCTGCGGCGGGATCGCCAACCAGGTTTGGTGGAACGGGTCCGCAAATTGAATTCTGAATGTGAGGCAATGTTATGATTTATTCACTCGACGGCGTAACGCCAGAAATGGCGGCAGACGGGGACTATTGGATTGCTCCAAACGCCCAACTGATGGGCCGCGTGCGGTTGGACAGCGGAACATCGGTGTGGTTCGGGGCCGTTTTGCGGGGCGACAACGAGTTGATTTTGGTGGGCGAAGGGTCGAATATTCAAGAAAACTCGGTCTTGCATACGGATATCGGTTTCCCCTTAACAATTGGTAAAAACTGCACCATCGGCCATAAGGCCATGCTGCACGGCTGTACTATCGGGAACAATTCGTTGATTGGAATGGGGGCGACTGTATTGAACGGCGCGGTGATCGGCGACAATTGTTTGATCGGCGCCAATGCGTTGATTACAGAAGGGAAAGTCATCCCTGACGGGTCTCTTGTGATGGGCGCGCCAGGCAAAGTGGTTCGCGAACTGGATGAGGCTGCGAAGCTGGGATTGCAAAAGTCTGCCGAAGGCTATCAGATGAACATGCGCCGTTTCCGCAAAGGGCTTGTTGCGATCGAAGTGGGCTAAACGACTGTAATATCTAGTGTTGTTTCGCTGACGCGCACTTCAACCCTGCGACCAAGGCGTGCCGTCTGTTGGCGGGCCAGTTCAAAATGCACCTGTGCGGAGGTCATATCCGGGGGCATGGCATCGAATGACAAGCAGGCCCAAAGTGCCGGGTCGCGGCGTACGGCTTTCGCACTTGTATGAATATCGTATTTTCCGTTTTTTTCATGAATATCCACCTCCCCTCCATAGGGAAGGGCGGTTTCCACCGATTGCATCAGTAAAAACAACAGCTTAATCATCGGCTTCGGCGTCTCTTGCGACACCCGCCATTGAATATTGATCTTCTTTTCCGCAAAATTCCCTGCAAGTATCTTCTGCGCTTTTGACGCCCCAACCATCGTAGACATGCTGGCCGATCCATAGGCCATACGGATAAACGCCATACGCGCAGTGGCGGCTGTGACACTATCCGCCAGCAGGATTGATTCGGGCGTATCAGCCATGCCCGACAGCTCTAGCAACTCCACGCCATTTGCGATGGCCCCTAGCGGGCTGGCGAGGTCATGGCAAATTCTTGCACTGATAAGGGCTGTAATATCGGGCGAAGTATCATACATAAGCGTCACCTGTTAGACGAACAAAAGGCACCTTATGATTGAATTTCTGACACCCGGTCAGTTGGTTCGCAACCCTACCCACCCCGAATGGGGGATTGGGCAGGTACAATCAGTTGTGCGCGGAAAAATTACCGTCAATTTTGAAGAAGTCGGAAAAATAGTTATTAATGGCGACCAAGTGGTCTTGGAATTGGTGTAGCTGGCGTGTTGTCATTCAAGTATGCTACTTTCAGTTGAGTTTTCAAGATTAAATCCAGAAAGGCCGGATATTTCCATTTTTCCGCTTATTGGATTAATATTCTCTTAACTGAGGGGCGAGACTTTCTGATGATCCTGAATAATTCACATTTTATTCTAAAGCTCGCCGAATCCGAGGCGGAGTTGGCGGCGGCGCAAAGGCTGCGCTATCGGGTCTTTGTGCAGGAACTGGGCGCGCGGCCATCTTATGGTGCGACCGCCGAGAATCGTGAAATTGATGCTTTTGATCCGTATTTTGACCACTTGATCCTGAAAGACACCCGTATCACGGATGAAGCCAACAATGTGGTTGGCGCCTATCGGCTGATGCGCAGCGAAACGGCCCAGTCTGGCCCCGGATTCTACGGCGCTTGTGAATACAATCTGGATGCGATCATCCGTTCGGGTCGTCCTGCGGTGGAACTGGGGCGCAGTTGTGTCGATGCCGCTTATCGCAACGGGATAGCGCTGCACCTTCTTTGGCAGGGGGTGGCGGATTATGTGCTGCGCAACGGGATTGAATTGTTGTTCGGGGTTGCCTCTTTCAACGGGACTGATCCGCAGGGCTATGCCGACGGGCTGTCCTTTTTGCATCACAATCATCTGGCCCCCAAGGAACTGCGCGTAGAAGCCCGCGCCGCGGGACGGGTGCCGATGGCGATGAAGCCACTAGGGGAAATTGACCGCGCCGTTGCCGTGCGCCAGATTCCCTCACTGATCAAAAGTTACATCCGGCTCGGCGGCTGGGTTGGCGAGGGTGCTTTTATTGATCGTGATTTCAACACGATAGATGTGTGCCTTGTTCTGGATCAGGCCAACATCCCGCAAAAACAGCGCGTGCAATTGGCCCAAGGTCTGGCTGCATGATCCCTTGGGATGACGGCACCCGCATCGCTGGCACGCCTTACGGTCTGGCCGGATGGACCCGCTGCGTGTTGCGGGTTCTGGCGATGGCGGTGATCATTTTCGGGCTGATGGGACCAATGGTTTTGCTGCGTTTGGCCGGGTTCAGCGCTGCTGCGCAATGTATCGTCCGTTTAGCCTGCCGTGGGGTGTTGCGTGTGATGTCTTTGCCGATCATCTGCTTCGGATCACCGATGCCTTTTCCCGGGGCTGTGGTGGCAAACCATTGTTCCTGGCTGGATATCTTCTCGCTCAACGCGGTGCAGCGGGTATTGTTCGTCGCCAAAGCCGAGGTTCAGGTCTGGCCGCTGATCGGCCTGATTGCGCGTTCTGTGGGGACCGTGTTCATTGAACGTCGCGCCAGTCATGCGGTGAAGCACCGCAATGTGGTGTTGGACTACATCCGCAAAGGCCAGCGCCTGCTGTTTTTCCCCGAAGGTACCAGCACGGACGGGCAGCGGGTTTTACCGTTCCGCTCGACCCTCTTTGCTGCCTTTCTGGAACCTGAGGTGCGCGAAACCGTTTGGGTCCAGCCGGTGACGCTGAACTATGTGGCCCCCTCCGGGGCCGATCCGCGGTTTTATGGCTGGTGGGGGGATACGGATTTCGCGCCAGACCTGTTTCGGGTGCTGGCGCAGCCTGTTCAAGGCCGGATCGAAGTGGTGTTTCACCCTTCGATCAAGGCCAGTGACGTCGCGGATCGCAAAGACATGGCACGGCGCTGCGAACAAGCCGTGCGCAGTGGTTTAAAGAATGCGGTCTAGGTAGGCTTTCAACGCTGCCGCCGGGCCGTTTTCTGCGCCCCACAATTCCGGGCCCAAGGCGAAAAAATCGGTGGCAGGCGCGAATTGTTCGGCCAGTTCCAATGAGATAGCCCCCTCGGCAACCACAGGAACCTCGATCACTTCGGACCACCATTTGAAGGTGTCAAATTCGGCAGGTTGTGTGGTGGATAACGGGTTTTCGGCAAGCGGGCCAAAAGAAACGTAATCCGCGCCAGCCTCGCCTGCGGCCATGCCAGTATGGCGGGAATCTTCGCAGAATGCGCCGATGATGGCATCAGCACCCAACATTTCACGCATGTAGCGTATCTGCCGTGCGCCGTCCGTCAAATGCACCCCGTCCAATCCGTGCAGTGCCGCGATTTTGCCGTGGTTTTCGACGACCAAAGGCACATCGCGGGCGTGGCAGACCTCGCGCAGATTGTCAGCGGCGCGGCCGATATCCTCGGCGGCTTCTGATGCGCAGCGCAACCGCACACAGGCGATGGCAAAATCGTCCAACATTTGGCTAAGCTCGGTTGAAAACGCTGAAAGCTCGAACTGAGGCGGCGTGATCAGGTAAATTTGCGGTGTTTCTTGATCGGCCATGATTGCCCCTTTTGACAAGATTCAGAGTGTCTAACCTCTGGCACAGATGCCGTCCAGTGCAACAGAAATTTATTCCCCTGTGAATAATCGCTGCGGGGTTAACGCCAGTTTAACCTGTCTGCGTGATGGTCAGGTCCATAGACCCGGCATTGTTGCGGTAGTGGTGCCATGCGTCATTGGGATAACAATATAAGAAGCCGTCTTCTTTCGGGGTGTGGGTGCAGCCTGTTCCGATCAGAAAAGATTCGTGCTGGTGTACTTCTTGCCACTCGCTGTTGGCACCGCCACCATTGGCAATGCAGCCCACAAGGGCGAACCAAGGCATGTCATTGTGCCGCCGTGTGATCGGATAATCCACGGTTGGCAGTTTGCGTTGGATCCAGCGTTCGCGGGTTTCCAAAAGTTCGATCAATACAGCTATTGGGGCTGAAAAATGTGCAAAATTTGATGCATTCCCTTCGGGGCCGCATTCGATGTTTTTGTCTTTCCACTGGCCCTTGGCGGCAAAGGAATATGTCACCCCTTTTTTAAGGAAAAGACCCGTGGGGCACCATCTTTTGCGGGCATGAATTCGCACGTCAATCGGGGTGTCCGGCGTTACGGTGCGGGTATCCCAGTATTCCGGCTGGGCCAGCGGGGGGAATTCCTGCCTGTTACGCGCTGCACCGTGAACTGTGCGGGCGTGCGCCGGGTCATTGAAATCCGGCACGGCACGGGGGCGCAGGCGCATTTTTCGAAAGACGGATGTGACGCTTTCATGCACCAATCCTTGTTCGTCGCCTGTGATCTGTTCCAGAAAGCCTTTGCCAAAGGCCAGACCCCGTTTCTGCGCTTCCCCGATCATCCAGTCGAGCGATATATTCCCCAGACGACAATCGGAATAGCCGCCCCCCACATCCCCGTGGACACCGGGAAACCAGATTTGTTCAACATCCTGTTCTGCGGAATGTCCTGTCCAAAAGGTGGGTTCGAAAATCTGGCGGCGTTCATCTATGGCCAGAGCCTGACGCGCGATATGCACGTTTTGGGACAGTTTCGTGTCATAAAAGCGGTATTTGGTGCGGTCTTCTTTACCCCATAGCCAGCGGAATTCTTCGGGTACACCCAAGGCGCCGACGGTATCCCAGACCCCCAAAAACTCTATCGGCAGGTTTTCGTGAAGCGGTACGCCAGACAGCGGAACCCGGCTTTCACGGTTTTGATATAATTCGAAGGCGCGGTGGATGATATCCCAGCGTTTTCCTTCGGGAATGTCACTGTTGGCAAAGGCAGGCAGGTGGCACCGGTTGATCAGACCCGACAGGCTGCGCGCGGCAAAGGCACCGCGGGAAAAGCCGATCAGAAAGACCTTGTCGCCCGGTTCATAGCGGTCTGCCAATGCTTTATAGCCCGATTCAATGTCGTGCCTGATGCCGTCCCCAAAGCCGCCGCCCTGAAACCGTTCAATCCATTTTCCCGTGGTTCCGACCCCCGCACGGTAGAATTTCTTTTGTGCCGTGCCATCGGCGTCGGCTTTGGCGAGAGATTTGTAAAACTTGTAAACATTTGTGGGGGCAGGCATATCGCCGTCTTTATTATCGGGCGTGTTCCACGTGCCATCACAACAAATAACCAGATTGGCCATGCTCAGACTCTCCAGAATAAATTTGGACGCGCGGAAATAGGGTGCGCTACTTAGAATGGAGTCGAGTTTAGCAAATTTATGGTGGGTTGAACAGGTCGGGCGGGTTATTGCCCTGCGCGGACCATCTCGCGGATTTTGACCGCCTTTTCAAAATGGTCGAGCTTGTGGATTTTGATCCACCATTCCGCCGCTTCCATCAACAAGGCCGGGTCGGAGTTTTTATTGGCGAAAAAGGCATAGAAGGACAGGCCGACTCCTTCACCTTTTTGCGCGATTTTCGCATCGCAAACTGTAAGGATCTTGTCACGAAGGCTTTGGCGCATGGGTCTTCCCGTATTGGGATGGATCGGGCGTGCAACGCTGCCGCCCGATCCAATGAATATCAGCCGCGCAGCACGGATTTGCCTGCGTACAGCGCCACGTCGCCCAGCATTTCTTCGATCCGGATCAACTGGTTGTATTTCGCGAGCCTGTCAGACCGCGCCAAAGAGCCTGTTTTGATCTGGCCGCAGTTTGTGGCAACTGCCAGATCGGCGATGGTCGCATCTTCGGTTTCGCCAGAGCGGTGGGACATCACAGAAGTGAATCCGTTGCGCGTGGCCATATCCACAGCTTCCAGCGTTTCAGTCAGCGTGCCGATCTGGTTCACCTTCACAAGGATCGAGTTGGCGCAGCCTTTGTCGATGCCTTGGGACAGGCGTTTGGTGTTGGTCACGAACAAGTCGTCGCCCACCAACTGGCAGCGATTACCGATTTTGTCGGTCAGGGTCTTCCAGCCGTCCCAGTCGTCTTCGTCCATACCGTCCTCGATCGAGATGATCGGGTATTGGTTCACCAGATTTTCAAGATATTCCGCATTTTCGCCGGACGACAGCTTTTTGCCTTCGCCTTTGAAGTTGTAAAGCCCGTCTTCGTAATATTCGGACGCGGCACAATCCAGCGCAAGGTAGATGTCCTCGCCCGGGCGGTAGCCGGCTTTTTCAACAGACTTCATGATGAAATCCAGCGCATCCGTGGTGGAACTCAGGTTCGGCGCAAAGCCGCCTTCATCGCCAACACCGGTGTTATGGCCTGCTGCGGACAGCTCTTTTTTCAGGGTGTGGAACACTTCGGCGCCCATGCGGATCGCTTCGCGCACATTGGGGGCGGAAACGGGCATGATCATGAATTCCTGAATGTCGATCGGGTTGTCCGCATGTTCGCCGCCGTTGATGATATTCATCATCGGCACAGGCAACCAGCGTGCAGAAGTGCCGCCGATATAGCGGTACAGCGATTGGTTCAGGGTTTGGGCCGCTGCTTTGGCCACAGCCATGGACACGCCCAGAATGGCGTTTGCGCCAAGGCGGGATTTGTTTTCGGTGCCGTCCAGATCAATCATGATATTGTCGATCACCAACTGGCGGGTGGCATCCACGCCCAGCAAAGCCTCGGCGATTTCACCGTTTACCGCCTCGACAGCTTTAAGAACGCCTTTGCCCTGATAGCGGCCCGCATCGCCGTCACGCAATTCAACCGCTTCATGCGCGCCGGTAGAGGCACCCGACGGGACTGCCGCACGGCCCCATGTGCCGTCTTCCAGCAGAATGTCTACTTCAACGGTAGGGTTGCCCCGGCTGTCGAGAATTTCGCGTCCGGTGATTTCGATAATAGCGGTCATGTTAAAGTCCTCTTTTCGATTTCGTGTCGTGAAGGGTCACGGGATACTACCCGTTGTGGTTACAGGTTGGCTTGGCTTGGCTTGGTCAGTTTCCGTTCGCGCAGCCAGACATATAGTCCGGCCGTGACGATGACAGCAGCCCCGACCAGGGTTTGCGGGGTTAGGGTTTCGCCAAAAATCACCACAGACAGGGTGAAGGCAAAAATGATACGGGAATATCGGAACGGGGCCACGGCAGAAACATCCCCCATGCGCATGGCCGAGGTGATGCAGAAATATCCGATGCCTGCAAATCCGACCAGACCAACGATTTCGGCCATGGTCACAAGATCGGGTTTGACCCATGGGGTGCCGAACAGCGAAAGGATGGCACCCGCCATGGCCACTGTGACGAAGCCCCAGGTTGAAGCCTGCATTGTTGGTACGTCTTTTGGAATAAACCGTGTGGCCAGATCCCGTCCCGCCAGACCAAAAACACCGATGATTGCCAGCAGGGACCCTGCCGAGAAAAAGGCGGGGTGGTCTGCAGTGGTGCTGGCAAACGGGTTCAGGATGATCAGCACGCCGCTAAGCCCGACGAAAATCGCGCTCCAGCGGCGCCAGCTTACGGATTCGCGCAGGAACAGCGCCGCGCCCAGTGTCACCAGCAACGGTGTAACTTGCAAAATGGACGAGGCAGTGGAAAACGGCAGCAGGGTCAGGGCCATCAGAAAGCCGCAGGTGGCGACGATTTCCGCCACGCCGCGGCACAGGATGGCAGGGTGAAAAATACGGCGGGACAGCACAGGGATGCCGCTGGCTTTGGTCAGAAGGCCAAACAACAGCGTGCCGCCTATTCCCATGGAAAACAGCACTTGTGAGGCGGGCAAAGTATACGAGGCCAGCTTGACGAACATATCCGTCGTCGCAAAAGCCGCCATTGACAGGATCATCAACAGGATCGCGCGTAACGTATCACTGGCGGGTGGTTTGTTCACTTTTTCGCCTTGGTGGGCACACCGTAGAGTTCCAGCTTGTGACCGCGCAGATCATAGCCCAGCTTGGCTGCGATCCGTTCTTGCAGTTCTTCGATTTCGGGGTCGACGAATTCGATAACCTCGCCGGAATGCAGATCGATCAAATGGTCATGATGGTCCCGCTCTGCATCCTCGTAACGGGCGCGGCCATCCCCGAATTCCAGCCGTTCCAGAATGCCGGATTCTTCGAATAACTTCACCGTGCGATAGACCGTAGCGATGGAAATTCCCGCATCCACAGCTGAAGCACGGGCGTAGAGCTCCTCGACATCGGGGTGGTCTTCAGAGGCCTGCAACACACGTGCAATCACGCGACGTTGTTCCGTCATGCGCAAGCCCGCAGATTCGCACCGTTCGATGATTGTGGGTGATGTCATAGCCGAGTCCCCTTGGTTGAGAGCGGTTTTAGCGGCCCTCACGTTTGGTGCAACCCTGATAACGTGGGTTGTTAGCGTTAAAGGGTCGCGGAACGGGCGCAATTGAGCGGATGTCAGGTAAGCTGTAGTTGCGTATCATTCTCATATGCAACTGTTTTTATTGACTTATTTCACGATTCTTATATGCGGAGTGTCAGAAGCCTGTTGAAGGAATGAATATGACCCCTGTTGCACTTGGATTGTTGGCGATTGGCCTTTCGGCGGATGCTTTTGTGGTTTCGCTGGGTCAGGGCGCTGCGGCGCGGCAGCGGGGATTTGCGGCGGCGCTTGGGGTCGGGGTGATCTTTGGCCTGATCGAAGCAGCCACGCCGATCATCGGCTGGGCCATCGGTTTGGCGGCGGCGAAACATGTGGCGGCCTTTGATCACTGGGTTGCATTCGTGCTGCTGGGCGGCGTTGGTATTCGCATGGCTCTGCACGCGCTGCGCCGCAAGGACGAGGTCGCAATTGCTCGCAGTGGTTGGGGGGTGATCCTTGCTGCGATCGGAACCTCTATCGACGCGATGGTTGTCGGGGTGTCTCTGGCAGTGCTAAACGTGAATATCGTGCTGGTGGCTATCGCGGTGGGGCTGACAACCACGGCGGCATCAACGGCGGGCATGATGCTGGGCCATGTTCTGGGCGCAAAGTTTGGCCGCGCCGCCGAGGTTTGTGCGGGGGTGGCATTGCTTGGGTTGGGCGTTGCGATACTGGCGGAACATCTGGGCGGCTAGGCGAAAACATGGCGCCTAGCCTGCGGGTATATATCTAAAACTTACAATAAATCCGGTGTGCGGCCCAAACGCCGCGCCAGTGGTGCGATTGTCAGGCCTTGAACAATGATGCTGAACAGCACAACCACATAGGTCATGGTCAGCAACAACGGTTTCCATTCACTGTCTGGCAAGGTCAGGACCAAGGCGACAGAAATCCCGCCCTTCAGCCCGCCCCAAGTCATGATCGGAATAACGTCGCGGGGGAAGGACTGGAAGGGTTTGATCATCAGGATCGGCACGGAAACCGCCACCAGACGGGCAAACAGCGCCACCGCAATCGCCAGAACCCCACCCCAAAGCGCGTCGATGCTAAAGGCAACGGCAAACACCTCGACCCCGATGAGCAGGAACAGGATTGCGTTCAGGATTTCGTCAATCAGGGACCAGAAAGCATCAAGATATTTGCGGGTGATCTCGGACATGCCGTATTTCACGCCCACATCACCGATGAACAGGCCAGCCACCACGGCGAAGATCGGGCCGGACAGGTGGAAATACGTGGCCAGTTGATAGCCGCCGAAGGCAAGCCCGAGGGACAACAGAACCTCTAGCGGGTAATCGTCGATGCGGCGCATGACGGAAAAGGTGATATAACCCAGAACTCCGCCCAAAGCTGCGCCGCCAAAGGCCTCTTGCCCGAACAACAGGAAAGCATGTTCCAGATCAGAGCCGTGATCGTCCTGTCCGGTCGGAAAGGCGAGTCCTACAAGAATCAGGAACACCACATAGGCGACGCCGTCGTTAAACAGGCTTTCCCCCGCGATCTTGGTTTCCAGTTCCTTGCGCAGGTTGGCTTCGCGCAGCACACCCAAAACGGCTACGGGGTCGGTCGGGGAAATCAGCGCCCCGAAAACAAGGGCAATCATCAGCGGAACCCCAAGCGCATAGGCGATGGTGGTGCCGACAATTATCGTGGACAAGCCAACGCCGATGGTGGCCATCAGCACCACAATCCACGCTTGCTGCCGCAAATCCCCCAGTTTTACATGTAGCGCGCCCGCAAACAGCAGCAGGCCCAACATGCCTTCCAGCAGGGCAGAAGAAAACTCCAGATCAATCACAAAGCCGCGCACCGTCTCGCGCACGCCAAAGGCGGGGTAAAATGCATCTGCCGCCATGATGGCGATTGAGGCCAATAAGGCGACAACCAGAATGCCGATGGCAGAGGGCAGTTTGAAAACCAGATAGTTTATCGAACCG
>JAXMOF010000036.1:0-40649 GCA_034670045.1 Amylibacter sp.
TTTTCTGTATGTTGCAACGGCAACAACAGGCGCGGTAACCGCCGGTGCCGCGGTTTGGCCGTTGATCAATCAAATGAACCCAAGCGCCGACGTACAAGCGTTGGCATCTATCGAGGTAGATGTAGCCGATGTTCAACCCGGTACACAGATTACCGTCAAATGGCGCGGTAAACCGGTATTTATCCGCCGACGGACCCCCGAAGAGATCGAAGCTGCTCGGGCCGTCACAATGGATGAGTTGCGCGATACAAGCGATCGCAACGCCAACAAACCCGGACTAGACGCCGAAGATCAGAACCGCACGCTGGATGAAGCTGGCGAATGGCTGGTGATGATGGGTGTTTGTACCCACCTTGGCTGCGTGCCTCTGGGCGATGCTGGTGACTTTGGCGGCTGGTTCTGTCCTTGTCACGGGTCCCACTACGATACGGCCGGCCGTATCCGCAAAGGTCCCGCGCCAGAGAACCTGCCTGTGCCAATCGCCGTTCTTGACGGCACCACGCTGAAGCTCGGTTAAGGAGAAAAGATCATGGCTGGAATTCCACACGATCATTACGAGCCGAAAACCGGCATCGAAAAATGGATTCATTCACGCCTGCCTGTCGTAGGCTTGCTGTATGATACACTTATGATTCCCACTCCAAAGAACCTGAACTGGATGTGGATCTGGGGCATTATCCTGACATTCTGTCTGGCTTTGCAAATTGTCACCGGTATCGTTCTGGTGATGCACTATACCCCGCACGTTGATCTGGCGTTCGACAGTGTCGAACACATCATGCGCGATGTGAACGGTGGCTGGGCGCTGCGTTATATGCACGCCAACGGTGCTTCCCTGTTCTTTATTGCTGTTTATGCCCATATCTTCCGTGGCCTGTACTACGGGTCATACAAGGCGCCTCGTGAAATCACATGGATCATCGGTATGTTGATCTATCTGCTGATGATGGCGACGGGTTTCCTGGGTTATGTTCTGCCTTGGGGCCAGATGTCCTTCTGGGGTGCGACTGTGATCACCGGTCTGTTCGGGGCGATCCCCGGCATTGGTGAGATCCTGCAAACCTGGTTGCTGGGCGGGCCTGCTGTGGACAATGCCACGCTGAACCGGTTCTTCTCGCTGCACTACCTGCTGCCGTTTGTGATTGCCGGTCTGGTTATCGTCCACATCTGGGCGTTCCACACCACAGGCAACAACAACCCGACAGGTGTTGAAGTGCGCCGCACATCCAAAGCAGACGCTGAAAAGGACACGGTTCCGTTCTGGCCCTACTTTGTGATCAAGGACATGTTCGCACTGGTTCTGATCCTCGCGATCTTTATGGCGGTTGTCGGATTTATGCCAAACTACCTTGGCCACCCTGACAACTACATAGAGGCAAACCCGCTTTCCACACCTGCGCACATCGTGCCCGAATGGTACTACCTGCCGTTCTATGCGATCCTGCGTGCGATCACCTTTGATATCTGGTTCCTGGATGCGAAGTTCCTCGGCGTGTTGGCCATGTTCGGCTCTATTGCGGTGATGGCGATTGTGCCTTGGACAGATACATCAAGTGTCCGCTCGGGCCGCTATCGCCCGTCGTTCAAATGGTGGTTCTGGATTCTGGGTCTGGATTTCATGATCCTGATGTGGTGCGGCTCGCAGCCTGCCGAAGGTCTGGTCCCAACCATTTCCCTGATCGGCGCCATCTACTGGTTCGCGTATTTCCTGATCATTCTGCCATTGCTGGGCGTTCTGGAAAAACCACTGCCACAACCTGAAACCATCGAAGCCGATTTCGATGCCCACTATCCGCCAAAAGACGCCAAAGCGTCTGCGGCCGAATAAGAGAGCTAAGGAGAGACAAAATGAAAAAGATACTTCTTTCCATCGCTGTCGCATTTGGCCTGTCCAGCGGCGCAGCATTTGCCGCTGGCGGCGAAGGTGGCCATATCGAGAACATCCCGTTCTCGTTTGACGGTCCGTTCGGTTCTTTCGATCAGAACCAGTTGCAACGGGGTTTGCAGGTCTACACCGAAGTCTGCGCCGCCTGTCACGGCCTGCGTCAGGTTGCCTTCCGCACCCTGGGGGACGAAGGTGGACCGGATTATTCAGAAGATCAGGTCAAAGCCTATGCGGCGAACTACGATGTGTATGATGCAGAACTGGACGACACACGTCCGGCGAAACCATCCGACAAGTTCCCTGCAAATACAGCCGTTGGCGCACCGGACCTGAGCCTGATGGCCAAAGCCCGCGCCGGCTTCCACGGGCCATCCGGTCTGGGGATCAACCAGTTGCTGTACGGCATCGGCGGTCCTGAATATATCGTAGCGATCCTGAACGGCTATACCGGCGAAGAGAAAACCCAGGCTGGCGTGACACTTTATGCCAATACCGCATTCCCCGGCGGCTGGATTTCCATGGCACCGCCTCTGGAAGACGGTCGCGTGGAATATGCAGACGGTCACCAAAACGACGTTCACCACATGGGTGAAGACGTGGCGGCCTTCCTGATGTGGGCAGCGGAACCCAAAATGATGGCCCGCAAATGGCTTGGTTTTGTGTCCCTGTTCTTCCTCGGGTTGCTGGCCTTCCTGCTGTACCTGACAAACAAGAAACTTTGGGCACCGATCAAACGTAAAGACAAAACAGCCTGATCGGCACCAAATCGACAGAAAAAGGGCGGGGATTTCCCCGCCCTTTTTTATTGTGTTGCCGTCTTTCTTTCGGGGGCTGTGTCTGCCCCTGAATACAGGATCAGGCGTCTTTGGGCATACTGGCAACCATGGTTTCACGCTTGGCAAATTCAGCTTCCCACGCTGCCAGTACAGCATGGCCTTCGCGCCAGTTCCGCGCGCCTAGACGGAAATCCAGATAGGCCAACGCACAGCCTACCGCGATTTGCGCTGCGTCCAGCGGCCCTGACAAATGGCTCATCCAGCGGGACTCCAGTGCATCCAAGGAGCGGGTGATCTTGGCCCATTGGGCTTCGACCCAATCAGGGTACTGGATCGCTTCGGGACGCACGCGACCCTCGTAGACCATCATAATGGCGGCATCCATGATCCCGTCGGCAGTGGCCTCTAGTGTCAGAACCTCCCAGATGCGGGCATCAGGATACAAGCCCCCGTTGCCCAGACTGTCCAGATAGCGCGTGATGACGCGACTGTCATAGATCGCAGGCCCGTCCGCCCGTTCCAACGCAGGGATCTTACCCAGCGGATTTTGTTCCAGCGGCATGTTCGCCGTCAGAATCGGCGTGCCGCCCCGCAAAATAAGTTCCAGTTCCACACCTGCTTCTGCCGCGCAAACCACACATTTGCGCGCAAAAGGACTTGCCGGGGCCCAATGCAATTTCATGTCATACAACTTTCCTTGGGCGCGCAGCCCCACTGTTGGACCGCCACGCCGATTTCCACCCGCGTTATGATAACGCACGCGGCCGCAGTGCCTGCGGCGCAAATCGAACCTTGCGCACCTCCGGGCTGGCGTCAACCAAAGCTGTGACAACAGGCAGACAAAAGCGGCCCTAGCAGGGCGGGTCGCGCATCCATTGGCTGAGCGTGGCCAGCTCCTGGCCGATCCCGTGCTCTGCCACGCCTTCAGCCGCGCCCAACCGCACCGCTTCGGGTTTGTTCTGGCTTAATTTCCACGTGCCCGTCACCTCAACTATATCCAAGGCAATCGGCACAATCATCCGCATCATCTTTTGTGCAACCCCGTCGCCCATCTTATCCATGGTCCAGACGGGTTTGGGCAGCAGTTGCCCTTCCATCGCTGCCGAGAGACGCTCCAATACACCGCCCAGCGCGTCTTGGGGCAAGACCCGCAGCGTGCCGCGCAAATGCACTGCCACATAATTCCACGTCGGCACCTGATCCTCTATCCCGTACCAATCGGGCGAGACATAGCTGTCTGCCCCGCTGACGGCGATCACAGCCTCTTGCGGCCCGTTATCGCCCAACATCCGCAGAATCGGGTTAGAACGCACCAGATGGCCCTCAAGTGCTGTGCCATCTCCGGACAATTGGAACGGAATATGGCTGATCAGCGGGCCTTGGGCTGCATTCAGCGCCAAAACGCCAAAGCCCCGCGCCCGTGCAAAGGCCAGATTTTGCGCGTGCTCCGCTTTGCGGTAAACTGGATTGGGATGCATGGAACAGACCTTTTGCTAGGACAGTAAAACAGGCGGGCCTAGGGCTGCGGCGGGAATATCGTCACCCCGTCACCCTGTTGCCATTTGGGATATTTCGTCATGATCGACAGAAACCGCGGGCTGGTCACGAAATCATCCAGCCAGCGGATCAGATGCGGCCAGTCCTGCCCGTTGAACCATGCGCGATCCGTATTGGCAAACTGGCGCACAAAAGGCGCGATGCCGATGTCTGCAAAACCGATGCGATCCCCGAACAGATAGGCCTGTTCCGCAAGCCGTCCCTCCAGTTCTCGCAAAAACACCGAGGCCAGTGCCCGTTCCTGTTCAGGGTCCACATCATCATAGCGCACGGCGTATTTGAAACGGTCCAGATGACCTTTGAAGTCGGTCTCGCAGCGCTTGACCAACTCTATGGCCTCTTCCCCCGCATAGCATAAACCTTCGGGGTCGTTTTGCCCCAAGGCCCAGCGCATCACATCGAGGCTTTCTTCAATCACAACCCCGTCCACTATCATCACCGGAACGGTCCCCTTGGGCGAGGCCGCAAGGAATTCAGGCGCTTTGTCCCGCAATACGATCTCGCGCAGTTCGGTTTTCAGACCGCTGGACGCCACCGCCAGGCGTGCGCGCATGGCATAGGGGCAGCGTCGGAAGGAATAGAGAATCGGCGGCACAGAGCACTCCTGTTCAGCATCGGGGATGTCATCGGGTTTTGCCCACCAAATAGCGGGCTTGCCGGATCGTCAAGCCGCCTTATAGTTGGTCAACCTGCGAAAGGACCAAAGCCATGAGTTTTGCTGAAGCGATTGCCCTGCAACCCACTTGGGTCGGATTGTGGCTGAACTGGCTGCTGTTTGGCGCGTTTATCCTGCCACTGGCCCTGTTGATCTGGCGCTCCACCCGCATCGCCGCGCTGCTGACGCTGGCCGCAGGGATCATCGCGGGGATCAGCATCAACTGGATGTACAGCCGGCTTGGCTATGTAAAGCTGTTAGGCCTGCCCCATATTATTCTTTGGGGGCCGCTGGTGGTCTATCTGATCAGCCGTATGCGCCGCAAAGATATACCCAAATGGCCATGGCGTATCCTGTTCGTGATCGTCGCCACCCTGCTGGTGTCTCTGGCCTTTGATGTGGTGGATGTGGCCCGCTATGCACTGGGGGAACGCACCCCGATGGCGGGTACGCCCTAGCCGCATTCAGGCCGCGGTCAGTTTAGACCCGTCAATGCCGCTGATCAGGGTCGAAACGATCTGGCCCTCGGGTTGATCCGATGCAAACATCACCTCGGTAAAACCTTCGGTGCGGCCCATACGGGGATTTTCCATCAACACGGAATGCTGCTTGCCCAGTTGTGCCGCCAGATGGCTGTCCACCCGCAACGCACCTGCTGCGCGCAGCCGTTTGGCCCGCTCTTTGATCACAGGTTTTTCCAGTTGCGGCATCCGCGCAGCCGGAGTGCCCTGACGCGGCGAGAACGGGAACACATGCAGCCACGTCAGACCGCATTCCTCCACCAGCTTCAGGGAGTTTTCAAACATTGCTTCGGTTTCGGTGGGAAAGCCTGCGATGATATCCGCACCGTAGACGATATCAGGGCGGGCCTTGCGCATATCCTGACAAAACGCGATGGCATCGTCGCGCAGGTGGCGGCGTTTCATCCGTTTCAGGATCATATTGTCGCCCGCCTGCAAAGACAGATGCAGATGGGGCATCAGGCGGTGTTCATCCGCAATGGCATCCACCAAAGCGCCGTCTGCTTCCACCGAATCAATGCTGGAAATCCGCAGGCGCGGCAGATCAGGCACCAGTTTCAGGATGCGCTGCACCAGATCCCCCAGCGGAGGATTCCCCGGCAGGTCATCGCCCCAGCTTGTGATATCAACGCCTGTCAAAACCACTTCGTTATAGCCTGTGGCCACCAGACGTTTGATCTGTTCCACCACAACACCCGCAGGCACCGAACGGGAATTGCCGCGGCCATAGGGGATGATACAAAAGGTGCAGCGGTGATCACAGCCGTTTTGCACCTGAACATAGGCGCGGCTGCGGGTGCCGAACCCGTCGATCAGATGACCCGCCGTTTGTTTGACGGACATAATGTCATCCACCAACACGCCTTCGGTTTCCCCGATGAAATCAGCGCCTTTGCCCAGCTTCAACCAGGTTTCAGCTTGCATTTTTTCGGTATTGCCCAGAACCAGATCGACCTCGGACATGGCGGAATAGGTGGCGGGTTCGGTTTGCGCCGCACAGCCCGTCACGATGATCCGCGCATCAGGGTGTTCGCGGCGCAGCTTGCGGATGGATTGCTTGGACTGGCGCACCGCTTCGGCGGTTACGGCGCAGGTGTTCACCACAACCGCGTTTTCCAGACCGCCCGCAGCCGTCAGCTCTTTCATCGCCTCGGTTTCATAGGTGTTCAACCGACAGCCGAATGTGGCAAATACTGGGGGCGTGGTCATTCTATCGTATCCAGAAAATCACGCGACAACATACCGGAAAACACCAGTTGCGTTGGCCCTGTCATCCAGACGCCATCATCACGCCAGTCGATCCCCAGATCGCCGCCATCCAGATGGATCGTCACATTGCGCTCTGTCAGCCCCTTGCGATGGGCCACAACAGCCGAGGCACAAGCCCCCGAGCCACAGGCCAGCGTTAACAGCCCGCCCCGCTCCCACACGCGCATGCGGATGGTGTTGCGATCCAGAATCTGGATGAATTCCACGTTGGTGCGTTCAGGGAACAAGGCATGGTGTTCATAGACCGGACCCAGTTTCGACAGGTCGAGCGTTTCCACATCGTCCACCACAAACACGCAGTGGGGGTTGCCCATGCCAGCCGCACCCGGCGATCCCTCGATCGGCAGGGCGTTCAGGTCAACCGCATGGGCCAGCGGCACATCCTGCCAATCCAGTTGCGGTGTGCCCATATTGACGCTGACCAGCCCGTTGCCGGCCTCTACAGCAGACAAAAGCCCCCGTTCGGTGCGCAGGGTCAGTTCGGATTTGCCGGTTTCATCCATGATAAGCCGCGCCACGCAGCGCGTTGCATTGCCGCAGGCACCCGCAGTGGACCCGTCAGTATTCCAGAACTCGATATCCACATCCGCGCCGTCGCTGGTCTTTAAAACCACCAGCTGGTCGAAGCCCACGCCGAAATAGCGGTGCCCGATGGCCCGCGCCATACCCGCTGTCATGGGTGATTCCGCCTTGCGTGCATCAAGAATGACAAAATCATTGCCCAACCCGTGCATCTTCAAAAACGGCAACCCGTTTGTCTGTGAGTCCATCATATTCATACCCGCCATATAGCCCTTTCGGCCCGATCATTCCAGACGTGTCATTATTTCGAATTTTCTCCCTTGACCACACCCCCCAGCACCCTTAATACGCCCCCACAGTGAGGGCCCTTAGCTCAGTTGGTAGAGCAACTGACTTTTAATCAGTAGGTCGATGGTTCGAACCCATCAGGGCTCACCAAAATTCAAAAGGTCTGACAAGAAATTGTCAGGCCTTTTTGATTTCCCGCCCCTGTCCCTGTCTTGCCTTGGTCCAGTAGAGACTCTGTCATCGGCTTTGTGACTGGCCCCGCGTCACATTACCCTGCGGCACCTTCAAAAAAGCTCTGCCCTAAATCACAGACCCTGATTGATCTGCCAGGAATCGTGCCGATTTGATCCACCCGACTGGGCGAATCAATGAACATCAGAGCAATCCACTGGGATAAGACCGCACCAAAACCATCCGCATTCCATTATATGTATTAAATACTATGGAGCCTGCGCGAAGTACCCGCACATCAACCCACAACAGAGCATATTATTCTGGCTACGGGACAGGGACAGGGAATGGCACTGGCACTGGCGTATCAGGGGAGTTTACCCATAGTTTAATGACTGGGATTTTTCGGCCTAAAACAATAACTTTAACTCAAACCCTATTAGATCGAAGGCTTCCGACTTTTAATCACATAGGACCCCTTTCTTTTTTCCTTAAAGTTCAGCCGGTTAAACGGCTTAAACCTGCATAAAAGCGGCGAACGTTTTTTGGCAGCCCCCAAATAAATCCGCAAGCGGCAAGACGATACAAACCTTTTATTAACTTAAGGGCGTCAAGAATGGGCTGCAAAGGAAACCATATGAAACCAGCACTCAACAGAATTGCCGCCTCCGCACTACTCGCCGTACTTTGCGCATCGCCAGGGCTTTCGGCAACAACAACTGCGGTCCTTACGGTCACTGCTGCAGTGGCAGACACCTGTATCATCGCAGCAACGCCGGGCCTGGCTTTCGGGACGATCGACAGTGCAACGACCACAGATGAAACCGTCGCAGGCGTGATTACTGTGTCCTGCACCACAGCCAAAACAGGGCTTTCCCTTGATATGGGTGGCAGCGCCAATGCTTCCAGCGGGCAGCGGCGCATGTATGACGGTGTTTCCGCCTATTTACCCTATAACATCCATTCTGATTCAGGCCACGTAACCGCTGTTGCAATTGACGGCCAGTTCGGACCGGATTTCGATGTGCTGGCCGCAGTGCCACAACAATTCAGCGTTTATGGCCAGATCCCAAGCGGTTCCTACTCTCTCGGGGCCTATACCGACACGATTACAGTGACTTTAAATTACTAAGACCGGGACAACCGGTTCAAAAAAGCAGGCCATAGATGAAACTGACTTTGTACAGTCTTGCAGGGATATTGTTATTTCTCCTGCCTAATTCCGGCACGGCCCAATCTCTTGCCGTGTCCCCCACAAGACTGGAAGTGCCCTCCGGTGCATTACAAACCAGCCTGACCGTCAAGGCCGATGGCCGCAGTTCTGCGGTCCTCCAATTGCGCGTTATGTCATGGAGAGAGGGGCAAGACCCCAGCAAGTTGAAACCAACCCGCGATGTGGTTGTCAGCCCGCCTGTTGCCAAACTGAAACCCCGACAGGAACTGACAGTCCGCATCGTGCGCACCAAAAAACGCGCTGTGCGCAAACGGGAATGCTACAGGGTATTGGTCGACCGCCTGCCGGATCGCAGAACAAACGGGCAGGTTGTCAAACTACAGGTTCGACATTCCCTGCCCCTGTGCTTTTCCTCATAAACCTCCCTAAAAAGGATGACCGATAACTTGAAATGGGTATTCTGCGTAATCTGATCCGTATCAGCGTTGTTATGTGCTTCACCAGCGGCACCGCTCTGGCTCAACGTGTGGGCACCGATCTGGAAATTTCTGCAGAAATTGACGCATCCAAACATCCTTATGAACTGATCGCACCTCCGGAAGACACGCCTCTTTTTCTGGAAGTGGTCATCAACAGTGCCAGCACCCGGTTGATTGCGGAATTCACCCATCACACAGACAACCGGTTTTCCTCCCCCCGCTCCGAACTGATCGAAGTGGGCATTCGCCCGCCGCTCGGTGTATCAAAAGATATCTATCTGGATACAATCGAAGGGCTGACCTTTCGCTACAACCTGCAAGCACAGGCGATTTATGTGTCAGCACCGTATAAATCCCTTCTGCCCCGCGTAAGTTCTGCACGGTTCCAAAGCGAAATGATCGCCCCGGAACCCAGTTATGGCGCCGTTTTAAACTATGCGCTTACGGCCAATTTCGGCCCGAAACACGGCCAGACCAGCTTAAACTACAACGGATTATCCGGCTCGCTCAGCGGCTGGGTCTTTACCCCGTTCGCAGCCCTGTCCAGCACAGGTTTCTTCCACGCCCCCGGCGGAGGATTGGGACATTCCAAATTTATCCGACAGGAAACCAGGCTGGAATTCAACAACACAAAACACGCCGTAAGCCTGTCTTTGGGTGATTTCCAAACCTCTTCGGTCTCGTGGAGCAGACCCATTCGCATGGGCGGCATCCAGTTCCGTCGGGACTTTAGCCTCCGCTCGGATATCGTGACCGAACAACTGTTTTCTTTCGATGGCGCTGCCGCCGTTCCGTCAACCGTCGATGTTTTCATCGAAAACAGCCGCGCCTATACTGGCAAGGTCGGACAAGGCCGTTTCCGCCTCGAAGACATCCCCTATTACACCGGTTCCGGCGATGCCGTCGTCGTCATCCGCGATGCAAACGGCAATGAACGCCTGCAAGAAGTATCCTTTTTCGCCGCACAAAACCTGCTCAAAAAAGGTACTTTGGATTTCTCGGTCGAAATCGGAAAACCCCGCGAGGCTTATGGCACACAAAGCAACCGATACGCCTCTGACACCGCCTTTTCCGCCAGCGTCAAATACGGCTTCAGCGAAAAACTCACCCTTGAGGCCCATGTTGAAGGGAAAAGCGACCTAATTCTCGGGGGAATCGGATTCACAACAATCCCGTTCAACCTAGCAGAATTCAGTTTTGCAGCGGGGCTAAGCCGCTACCAGAAAAACGTCGCCGCCTTTGCCCAGACATCACTACGCACAACCGTCAAGGATGTGGAGGTCCAGTTAAACATACTCCGCGCAGAGCCCGGATTCGCTGATCTGGCCTATGCCACTGGCGTCGATTATCTGGGCGCCGGGGTCATCACCACAGGTGCTTCCTTGCTGGAATTTCCCACCGCAAGCGATGTGCTGTCCCTTGGCATTCCCCTGTTCAAATCCGATCAGGATTTGGGCCTCAGTCTGGTCCGCTCGCAAAGGGCCAACTCCGAAGATCTGATCGTTTCTGCCTCTTACGCCCGAAATCTCGGGTTTCGGAAATCCTCGCTCAGCCTGTTTGGATCACACAATGTGAAAGACCACACCACCCGCCTTGCCATCAATTTCGCCATCCCCCTTGGCAAGAACGTCCAAAGCCGGGTCTCTGCTACAACCGATGCAAAAGGCAGTTTGAACACTGCGTTCTCTTTATCCAGACCCTTGGGGGACCGGGTGGGCGACTACGGGTATCAGGCGCAAATTGACGACAATGGCACCAACCGCTTCGCAGGAATTCGCGGATCCTACAGATCGCGCTACGCCAAACTGGATGCTGAACTGTACCAATCCGGCAAATCGACCTTTGCCCGCATCTCGGCCGAAGGATCACTGGTTCTGGCAGGCGGGCAGATCGCGGCGGGCAACGCCATCAATGACAGTTTTGCCATTGTGGACGTGGGCGCGCCGAATGTGGACGTAAACCTGCAAAACCGCCCTGTCACAAGAACCGGACGTTTCGGGCGGGCGCTTGTCACGGGGCTGTCGGCGTATCGCCGCAACCGTGTTTCGGTAGAACCGGACAACCTGCCTGATGATGTGACCCTCAATGCCTCAGCAATGGAAGTGATCCCCGCGAGACGATCTGGCACTTTGGTAAAATTTGGCAGCGACAGCAAGCATTCTGTCCTTGTTACAGTGCTGGATGCAAACGGAAATCCAATCCCTGCAGGGGCTGTGGCCAAATTGAACGGCACCCGATCGGAATTTTTTGTAGGCTATGACGGGCTGATCTGGGTGGAAAACGTCACATCCGCAAACACCCTGCGCATCGCAACCGAAGGCGGGTCCTGCAAGATCAGTTTCACCTATCACGATACCGCAGAATTGCAGCAATCCCTTGGCCCGTTTACCTGCAAATGAATATGCGCATGAACATAGGGGCTGTGCTGCTGGTTTTGGGTCTGTTTTTACAGGCCAATGCAGCCCGCGCGGCCAATTGCAATGCAACAATCTCGTCGATCAACTTCGGGGCAATTTCCGTGCGCGCAGGGGCGGTCAACCAAACCTCTGGTGTTGTAACGATCACCTGCACGGGATTGCTTGGGGTTGCTGTCGGCGTTTGTATCAAACTTGGTTCGGGGAGTGGGGGCAGCGGTAGCAGCAACTCCCCCCGATATCTGGCAAATGCGACGGGTGACAGGCTGAACTACGAACTGCGCCCAAATGGCAATGGTGCGATCAACGGCACGTGGAACCAGCAATATTACCTGTCCATTGTCAGTGTTGGAACGGTGTCTTGGACCGTTCCAATTTTCGCCAGCATTACATCGAATACCGTGGCTGTAGACACTGGCAGCTATGCCTCGACTTTTTCAGGAGTGTCCAACGCATCAATCTCTTACGGCGTCGCGTCCTGTGCGATTTTGGGAAGCGAAAATCCCATTCCCGACTTTTCTGTTTCCGCAGATGTTGTTCCCAGTTGCGAACTGGATGTCACCGCATTGAACTTTGGCAATCTGAACACGCAGGTTCTGGCGCCCGTGGATCAAAACGCCACTGTGAACGTGCGCTGTACGGACAATACCGAATATTCCGTCACCCTGTCCCAAGGCAGTGGCGGCGGCACAGGCCCGACCGACCGGCGGATGAAAAACGGCAGCTATGAACTGCGTTACGGGCTGTATCAGAATGCCGCAAGATCCGCCCCTTGGGGGGGGACTTCGTCCAACGACGTAGAATCTACCGGCATTGGCAGCAACCAAGCCTTTACTATCTACGGCCGCATCCCGTCTGGCCAATCCGCCTATTTCGGCACCTATTCCGACAGCGTTGTAGTGACCGTAAACTATTGATGTACCATCAAAACAGGTTCGCTCACTTTTCGAATGCCTTTTGGGACGGGTTGGAAAACCAACTCCGGCCGTTATTCAACGCACCTGTGCGCAACACGCTAGGGCAGGACCACGTCCAAACTGGCAGGCCCTCGAAAACCAAAGCCAGTGAATTCAACGCCTTCGGGATCGGCCAGACGCATATTTGGGAAGCGGTCGAACAACACAGGCAGCAGGATTTGCCCGACCATACGCCGTGCCACATGGGTGCCCTGACAGAAATGCGGCCCGTTTCCAAATGCCTGATGGGGGGCTTTGGGCCGGAAGGCGTCAAACAGGTGTCCGTTCTCGTAAATATCTTCGTCGTGATTGGCCGAGGCCTGGATCGTCATCACCACATCGCCCTTGGGAATAGCAAAACCGCGAATTTCCGTATCTTCCATCACCAAACGAGAGCTGACCTGAATCGGCGCGACCCAGCGGATCGATTCATCGAAAGTCTGATCCCAAAGCCCGTCCCGCAGCACCTGATCGCGTTGTTCGGGGTTGGTCAGCAGCCCGTAAATTGCCGTTAACACGGAATCCCGCGGTTCGTTTATACCGCCGCCAATGGCGATTTTTATGTTTGAAACGATCTGGCTATAGGCAATCGGGTTTTCCGCATTCAGCATCACAGACAGCGCACTTGGCCCCTGCTCTGCCAGATGCAGTGGCTTCATCGCAGCGATTTCAGCGTCGACCTGATCATTCACCATATCGCTTTTGGCGAACAGATCATCACGCCAGCCAAAATTGCCAGCCCCGTCAATCAAAGCCTGCGACCACAATTGCATTTCCGCATCCGAGGCCTTGGGAATCCCCAGCAGATGGGCCAGACAGCGTGCGGAAAACGGACCAGCCAGCGCGCTGAACAGCTCCACCGTTTCGCCGCGTGGTAGCTGGCCGACATACTCCTCGGCGATCTGCTGATAAAGCGGCATCCAGACATCACGCACCAGTTTCGCCATGAACGCCGGCGCCATCGCGCCCCGTTCACGTGCGTGTTCTGCGCCGTCTTTACGCATCAACGTATGGGCGCGAAACGCCCGTTCCATAGGCGTGTTGGGGTCATTCGAGCTGAATATTTCCGGCGTGTCCTTCACCATTTTCGTGTCAGCCGCTTTGGTCAGAAAGGTCCGCCCCACCGATTTCACCCGCAACACAGGGGTCTGCGCCCGCAGGGTTTTGTAAATGCTGTAGGGGTCACGGGTCAGCGCGTCGATGGTGATTGAGTCGTCAATCGGGGCAAACGGGAGAGTCATTGGCACGGCTCATTTTTCGCATTCTAGGATGATCCCGCGGCGAAAAAATCCGACACGGCACCAAGTTTCCTGCGATCCTATCGGCAAACAGATTTTTGGTCCAACTTTTTAACCAATTTCGCCGTTAGGTCAGAGCATCCCAAAACTTTTGGGCAGCGGCGATCATATCATCGGGGGTTTTATCGAAATAGGTTCCGCCAACGGGCCGTGCAAAAAGATACAGTTTGCCCTCTTGGATACGCCAGACTTCAGGGTCCGCGGGCACTTTGATCCCCATAGACATCGCGCGGGTGCAAAAGCCGCCGAACCGGGGGGCGAAAGCCTCGGGTGTTTGGGAAAACAATGTAGCCTCGGCGGCGGTTTCGAACTGCCATATGGCGCCGTTCCAATCCACTGTCGTGTCAGGCACCCCAACTTTTGGTTCCGATTTCTGGAAATAGGCAGTGGTGTCATAGCCTTTGATCGCCACCCCCGATTTAGGGTCTTTCGCCACCAAACCCGCTGCCCCCGCAACACCCGGCATCGCCAAAGACACGCCTGCGGCATACATCGAAAACAGCATCAGATGACGGCGGCTTAGGCTTGGGTCGCTGGGTTTCTTCATCGGCTCTCTCCGGTTTTGCGGGCACCTCTGCTGGTTTACTCAAACTTCTTCAGCGGGCAAAACATTTCGCGCGATTGGCCGTTCACATCTGCGTGGGTCACTGAAAATCACGGGGCCGCAACCCGTAGCGCGCCAGACGGTCATACAGGGTCTTGCGCGGCAGCCCCAGATGTTCGGCCACCACTGCCGCCTTGCCACCAAAACTGCGCAGGGTGTTTTCCAGCACAAGACGTTCGTACCCGTCCATTTGCTCTGCCAGCGTTTGTGCCACTACCCCACCGCGCTGTTGTTCTGCCAGAAACCCGTTCGCAAAAACACGCAATTCAGCCAGATTTCCAGGCCAGTCCCGTGCCTTGATCCGTGCCAGAGTTTCTGGCGGAATATCGGGCATTTCGGTGTTGGCATAGCGCACGGCATGGCGCAGCAATACTTCGAATATCACTTCAATATCGCTGCGTCGGGCGACCAGATCGGGCACCGCGACGGTGACACAGTTCAGGCGGTCCGCCACCGCGGGCTGGGGGTGTTCGGCGGAACCGATAAACCGCGCTTGCGGCTGCTGTTCAAAGGCGTTCACCACGCAGTCAACCTGCACCCGTGATCCAAGATGCATCCGTTTCACCGACACATCCACCGCGCCTTCGTCGATCCGGAAATCTGCCGGATCAATTTCGGGCGTGCGCACCAGCACGAAAGATCCACGCCCCTCGGACATGGCAAAGATCGTATGGGCGGCCAGCTTTTTCCCAGCCCCGTCGGGACCGATCAGCAGGATGTGACGCCCCGAATCCGCAGCCCTGCGCAAAGCATCTCGAAAATCACGGCTGGCGGGGCTGTCGCCGGGAAAGTTGACCGAGGCCGGATCACTTCGCCGCATCCGCTGCTCCATCCGCCGCGTGTGCAACACCAGTTCGCGGTGTTCCAGCGCGCGGTTCAACACCCCGATCAGATGGGATGTATCGCAGGGTTTTTCCAGAAAATCATACGCGCCCTCTTTCATCGCCCGAATAGCCATCGGCACATCGCCTTCGCCTGTCAGCATCACCACGGGCAGGTCGGCGTCGATGCTTTGGGCCAGCGCCAGAATATCAAAGCCATCCTTGTCGGGCATGCGGATATCCGTCAGCACCACACCTGCAAAATTGGCCCGCAGGGTGCGGCGGGCCTGCACGTAATGGGCCGTGGAAATCACGTCGATGCCTTCCAGATCCAGGGTCTGGGCCAGTGATGCGCGCAGGGCATCGTCGTCTTCGATCAGCAACACTTGTTTGGTCATTCACCCCCCTTTGCCCGCAGCAATTCCACGCAAAATTCCGCCCCGACAGGATCAAGATTACGGCAGCTTAACGCGCCGCCAAACGTTCCGATAATCCCGTAGGAAATCGACAACCCCAGCCCAAGCCCTTTGCTGGCACCAACGTCTTTGGTGGTGTAAAACGGCTCAAACACTCGGCTTGGGTCCGCCAGACCACTGCCCGTATCCGCCACCCGCAAGCGCACCACATCGGCGCTTTCTTCTACTGTTAGCGTCAGAATTTTATCGGCCTGTCCGGCCATGGCATCCACCGCGTTGGTCATCAGATTGACAATAACCTGCTGCAAACGCACCGGTCCGCCCGATACCATAACGGCCGTTTCGGGGGCGGTCAGCTTCAGTTTGACACCTTCATCCCGCAAACGCTTTTCGCCCAGCCGTACTGCATCTGACAGCACAGCGATCAGATCAACGGGTTCGACCCCTTCGGATTCGTTACGTGCAAAGCCGCGCAGGTTTTTGATGATCCGGTTGATCCGATCCACTTGTTCGGTGATCTGGGTCAGATTGGCCTGTGCCTCAGGGACGCGATCCCGTTCGATCAGTTTGATCCCGTTGGCGGCAAAGTTTCGGATCGCGGCAAGGGGCTGGTTGACCTCATGGCTGATCCCTGCGGACATCTGCCCAAGTGCTGTCAGCTTTCCGGCCTGCACCAGTTGATCCTGTGCTTGGCGCAACTGTGCGGTGCGCTCCTCGACCCGCGCTTCCAGCCGTGCGTTGGCGGCGGCCTCAACCAGCAGGCGATCCGCCAGACGGCGGCGGCGTTGGCCAAGTGCAATCAGCCCTGCGCCGATCAAACCCATAATCGCGAGCGCCAGATAGCCCAGCACCCGAGCGTTCTGGGCGGCGTCCCTGACGTTCAGATAGACCCGTGTGGTCAGATCAAGACGGGGCAGGAATTCGGACAGCACCATCGCCCGTTCCGGCATCACATCGGTTTTACCGAACCGTTGCAGGCGATGACCGAACCAGTAGGTTTCACTATAGGGGTAAAACGGCTGCACCACGGGCAGCGGATATATCCGCGCAGCCGAGGGCGGCACCGCCCCCTGCCCGTCGGATCGCAGCACAAGTTCGACGCGGTTGGACAGGAACACCACGTTAAACGCATCCAGAAACGCCACCACAGTCGCGTCCACTTCCCATTCGAATTCCAACTGTTCCACATCCGCGCGTACCACCACCACGCCTGTGGGCGGGGCCATGCCGTCAATCACACCACGGGCGAAAAAGAAATCGCGCCCCCCGTCGCGGGGTTCAAAAGCATGATCCACACCCAGCCCCCCCGTCAAGGCACGCCGTACATAGGCGGTCTGGCTCAGGTTCAGGCCAACAGCAGAGGCCGCGCCCTCCAGATCGGAAGCCGCAATCACACGGCCAAAACGATCGAGCACAAGTATTTCTTCGGCCCCGACGGTCAGCGCAGTGCTTTCCAGAAAATCATGCACCTGTTGGGGCGGGATTGATCCTGTCAAAGCCCCCACAACAACCGGATGACGGGCCAGCAGATTGGGCAGTTGCTGAAATCTGGCAAGCTGCGCCAGCACCCGATCCGAGGCTTGGTCCAACTGCACCGCCCCTGTGCGTGACAGCTGGTTCAGATTGGCCCGATAAGCCAGCACAAACACCGCCAAAGCGACAAAAACAGCCGCAGCGCAAAAGCCTAAAGCGGGTAGAAAACGTTTCAGGGCAGGGTCCTTTATTGTGGGATTTTCAGACACCGAATCTCTCTGTTTCACTAGGCCGTGCAAGGGGTGAAATGGCAAGGCAACTTGTCCGAAAATCCGCACAAACCGGAAAATCCAGGATCGTCCCTCCCTTAACTTGCTAAATTTTAAGCATTTTCCAGCCGGACAAATAAACCTTTGCGCAAAGTTTCGCGCTAGGCTCCCCTATAGTTGGCCGGATAACCGTCCGAAACGTTACCCACTGGGAGGAAACCATGAAAACGCTTCTGAAAGCGGCCTGCATTGCAGCCGTCGCATTTGTACCATCTATTGCCGCCGCATCCTGCGAAGACGGCGAAGTGGTTGTGAAATTCGCACATGTCACCAACACGGACAAACATCCCAAAGGGATCGCTGCGTCCTTGCTGGAAAAACGTGTAAACGAGGAAATGAACGGCAAGATGTGTGTCGAGGTGTTCCCGAACTCGACCCTTTATGACGACAACAAAGTTCTTGAAGCCATGCTTCAGGGAGACGTGCAACTGGCTGCGCCTTCGCTGTCCAAGTTCGAAAAATTCACCAAACAATTCCGCATCTATGACCTGCCGTTCATGTTCACCGACATGAAAGCTGTGAACGCCTATCAAGCATCCGACGCAGGTCAGGGCATGCTGGATTCCATGCAAAAACGCGGCCTGCAGGGTCTGGCCTACTGGCACAATGGCATGAAACAGATGTCGGCGAACAAACCCTTGCTGCTGCCAACAGATGCCAACGGTCTGAAATTCCGCGTGCAATCATCCGACGTGCTGGTTGCCCAAATGGAAGCCATCGGCGGTTCCCCGCAAAAGATGAAATTTGCCGAAGTTTACGGCGCCCTGCAAACGGGTGTTGTGGATGGTCAGGAAAACACCTGGTCCAACATCTACGGCAAGAAATTCTTTGAAGTTCAGGACGGTATCACAGAAACCAACCACGGCATAATCGACTACCTGCTGGTGGCCTCGGTTGACTGGCTGGACGGTCTGGATGCAGACGTGCGCGACCAGTTCATGACCATCGTTCACGAAGTCACCGAAGCCCGCAACGGCGAAGCCTATTCCGTGAACCAGGCGGCCAAACAAGCCGTGATTGATGCAGGTGGCGTGGTGCGTCAACTGTCTCCGGAACAGCGCGCAGCATGGGTTGAAACCATGAAACCTGTTTGGGCAAAATTCGAAGGTGACGTCGGCGCGTCCAACATCGAAGCGGCCCAAAAGATCAACATGTCCATGAGCAACTGATCACCGTTTAACGGGATCACAGATTAAAATCGGGCGGGCCTAACGGGGCCCGCCCTTTGAAAATCAACAAAACTTCGGGGGGATTTGCAAATGTCAAAACAGGCAACCAGTTGGACTGACCGAATAGAGGAAACGCTGATCGCGGCCATCCTCGGGTTCATGACCATCGTGACATTCGCCAATGTCGTCGCACGCTACGGCTTTAATTCAAACATCCTTTGGGCGGTGGAATTCACTGTCTTTCTATTCGGCTGGCTGGTGCTGCTGGGCGCGTCTTATGCGGTGAAAATCAACGCCCATCTGGGGGTTGATGCGGTGCTGAATATCGTGTCCCCCAAGGCCCGCAAAACGCTTGGGATGATTTCCGTCACCATCTGCATCATCTTTTCCTTTCTTCTGCTGAAAGGGGCCTGGGATTACTGGGCCAATTTCGCAAATCTGCCCGCCACAACAGGCCGCTGGTTCCCCACCGGTTTCGAAGACAACTACCGCCCCAAAGGCTGGTATGAAACCGATGATGTGCCAATGCCCGCGATCCTCGGGTTTATGGAAAACATCTTTAACGACGGGGATGAATACGAAAAACTGCCCCGCCTGATCCCCTATATGGTCCTGCCGATTTCAATGGCCTTGCTGCTGTTTCGCTTTTGTCAGGCCGGTCGAAAACTGTGGCGCGGGGAAATCACCATGCTGATTGTCAGCCACGAAGCCGAAGAATCCATCGAAGAAGCAGCCCAATACGTGAAGGATAATTAATCATGGAAGTCATCCTTCTATTCGCAATGGTGATCGGCCTTTTGCTGATCGGTGTGCCAATCGCAGTCTCGCTTGGTTTTTCATCGGTGCTGTTTTTGTTATGGTTCTCTGACAGCTCGCTCGCTTCGGTTGCGCAAACCCTGTTTAACGCGTTTGAAGGCCACTATACCTTGCTGGCCATCCCGTTTTTCATCCTCGCATCCTCCTTTATGTCCACTGGCGGCGTGGCGCGGCGGATCATCCGTTTTTCCATCGCTTGCGTGGGCCATTTTCACGGCGGCTTGGCCATCGCGGGGGTTTTTGCCTGCATGATGTTCGCCGCCTTGTCGGGATCGTCGCCTGCCACTGTGGTCGCCATCGGCTCCATCGTGATCGCAGGGATGCGTCAGGTGGGCTACACCAAAGAATTCGCCGCAGGCGTGATCTGTAACGCTGGCACATTGGGCATCCTGATCCCGCCGTCCATCGTCATGGTGGTCTATGCCGCCGCGGTCGAAGTATCGGTCGGCCGCATGTTCCTCGCCGGCGTCATTCCCGGCCTGATGGCAGGCACCATGCTGATGATCGGCATCTATGTGATGGCCCGCGTCAAAGGTCTGCCCAAAGGCGACCGCGCCCCTTGGTCCGAACGCCTGTCCGCCGCCCGCGAAGCAGGCTGGGGCCTGTTCCTGATCGTCATCATTCTGGGCGGCATCTACGGCGGCATCTTTACCCCGACCGAGGCCGCAGCCGTTGCCGCAATCTACGCGTGGTTCATCGCCTGTTTCGTCTATCGGGATATGGGGCCGCTCGCCACCGTTGAAGGCCAATCCAACACATCTCTGTTGAAAAAGCCCCAAGCGATCTTTACCGCGATCTGGCATAAAGACACGGTCGATACCCTGTTTGATGCAGGTAAACTGACCGTCACCCTGCTGTTTGTCATCGCCTGCGCGCTGATCCTGAAACACGTGCTGACCGATGAACAAATCCCCCAGCAAATCACCAAAGCCATGCTGGCTGCGGGCCTTGGCCCCATCGCCTTCCTGATTGTGGTGAACGTGATCCTGTTGATCGGCGGCCAGTTCATGGAGCCCTCGGGCCTGCTGGTCATCGTCGCGCCGCTGGTGTTTCCGATCGCCATTCAACTGGGCATCGACCCGATCCATCTGGGCATCATCATGGTGGTCAATATGGAAATCGGCATGATCACCCCCCCCGTTGGCCTGAACCTGTTTGTCACCTCGGGCGTGGCAGGTATGCCGATGATGGCCGTGGTCCGCGCAGCCCTGCCGTTCCTTGCGATCCTGTTCGTGTTCCTGATTATGGTCACCTACATCCCGATCATTTCCACCTTCCTGCCCAATCTTGTTATGGGTCCCGAAATGATCACAAAGTAACCTTCCGCCACGGCACCCTTGCCGCAGGCAGGACCTGAAAGCTAAGCCTCCGGCCATCACACCGGAGGCTTTTTCATGTCCGCAGTCCTGCAAGAATTCATCACCCACCTGTCCCCGCGCATGACGGGTACATTACACGGCAGTGCCAAACTGGTGATCCTTGATGTGGGCAGCGTCCTGCTTACCGATCAGGGTGCGGTTGCAGGGGACGGCCCCGCCGATGTGACCCTTACCGCCAGTGAAAAAACCTTCCGCAACATCCTGTCCGGCGACCAGAACCCCGCCATGGCATTCATGTCGGGCAAACTGAAAGTAGACGGCTCGAACATGCGCGCCCTCAAGGTCTCGGAAATTCTGACCAAACCCTGACCCGCCACATTTTCCATTTTCCCCAAATATCCCCGCGCGGAGCGCATTTGCCCCGGAACACGCCCAAAAAACTTGTCCATTCGGTCAAGAAAGACAAAAATAACACTAGAGAACCCAAGATAAACCCGCTAGCGTTGCTCTTTATCTTTATCCACCAACGGCAAAATTCTTCCATATGATCCTGAATTTCGGCTCCATAAATCTTGATCTGGTCTACCGCGTGCCCCATCTGCCCAGCGCGGGGGAAACGCTCGCCTCGGCTTCATTTGAAAAATATCTCGGCGGGAAGGGCATCAACCAATCCATCGCCGCCCACCGTGCGGGGGCAGAGACCCTGCACATCGGCTGCCTTGGCCCCGACGGGGACTGGCTGCGCGACCAGATAGCAGATTTCGGCCTGCCGCTGGACGGGTTACAATCGGTGGAGACCCCCACAGGCCATGCGGTGATCTTTGTGGATGACGCCGCCGAAAACCAGATTGTGCTGTTTGGCGGATCAAACCACGCCTTCACCCGAAGCCAGTTCGACGCGGTGCTTGCCAAAGCCGACCCCGCGAGCGACTGGGTGCTCTGCCAGAATGAAACCAATGCCGTGCCCGAACTGGCCAAAGCTGCCAAAGCCAAAGGCCTGCGTGTTGCCTATTCCGCCGCCCCTTTTGATGCAGATCACGCGGTGCCGATGCTTGATCACATCGACCTTCTGGCCGTGAATGAAGGCGAGGCTGCTGCCCTGCAAACCGCCCTTGGCAAAGATCCCCGCAGCCTTGGCCTGCCCTTTCTGCTGGTCACCAAAGGCAGCAAAGGCGCTGATCTTTTCACCGCCACAGACAGCTACAGCCAGACCAGTTTCGCCGTCGACCCTGTGGATACCACAGGCGCGGGCGATACGTTTCTGGGCGCGTTCATTGCCGAATTCACCCTGTCAAATGATCCCGCCACCGCACTGTGCTTTGCCGCTGCTGCCTCTGCGATCCAAGTGACCCGCGCAGGCGCCGCCCCTGCAATTCCGATGCGAAACGACGTTCTCGCCTTTTTGAAAGACCAGTCATGACCCATAAAATCATCATCGACACCGACCCCGGCATCGACGACGCCATGGCGATTTTCTATGCGGCCCTGCATCCCGATATCGAAATCATCGGCATGACCAGCGTCTTTGGCAACGTCACATCAGACATCGCCGCACGCAACGCGATTGTGCTGGCCGAACGGGCACAACAAGCCATTCCCGTGGCCAAAGGTGCTGACAAACCGCTGGTGCAATCCCCGAACCCCGTGTCCGATTACGTTCACGGCGTCGAAGGTTTCGGCGATATGCCTGCCCAGGCAATCATGGCCCGGCCCGTGGATGAACCCGCACATGAATTCATCTGCCGCCTGATCAATGAAAACCCCGGTGAAATCACCCTCTGCCCGATCGGCCCGCTGACCAATATCGCACTGGCCCTGCGCCATGACCCGTCAATTGCGGATAAGGTGAAGGACGTGGTGATCATGGGCGGCGGTCTGGATCGGGGCAATGTCACCGATCACGCCGAGGCCAACATCTGGAACGACCCCCACGCCGCAGACGCGGTGTTTGCCGCCCATTGGCCTGTCACCATGGTCGGGCTGGATGTCACCACCCAAGTGATCTGCCACCCGCCAGATTTCGCCCGCATCGCCGCAGCCAGCCCTGTTTTGGGCGGCTTTCTGAACGAAGCGGTGCAATATTATTTGAAATTCTACGAATCCCACTACGGGGTTCTCGGGTCACAAATGCATGACCCGACGGCAGTTATTGCCATCACCGATCCCCAATATTTTACCATTGAAAACCACGCGCTAGAGGTTATCGTGGACGGCGCTCGCATTGGCCAGACGATCCGCTCTGCCGATCCTTCCCGACCCAAACACAAAGTTCCCATGGGCGTGGACATTGATGGTGTGAAACAACGGTTTTTGACTATGATTGAAACCGGCTTTTAAAAGGAGACTGCAACATGACAGAATTCGCCGTACTCGCCGTCAGCCCGTCCGATCCGGATGCCCCTGAAAAATTCGCCAAATCCCTGCGCGAAACCGGCTTTGCCGTGATCAAGGATCACGACATCGACATGGCCGAAATCGAGGCCATGTATGACGTTTGGCCAAAGTATTTCGCCAGTGATGCGAAGCTGGGCGACGCCACCGAAATGGGCAATCCTGCGGGCTATTTCGGGTATAAATCCGAAAACGCCAAAGGCGCGGCCCAGAAGGATTTGAAAGAATTCTACCACGTCTATCAGAAAAACGATCTGCCGGCCGGTGTTGAAGAGGTAACCAAAAACTTTCATTCCAAAATGGTTGGAATGGGGAAAATGCTGTTGGGCTGGCTGGATCAGGTCACGCCGGATGACGTCAAAGACCAGCTTTCCATGCCGTTTCAGGATATGATCAAAGACAGCGAAAGCCACCTTTTGCGCGTGTTGCATTATCCGCCCCTGCCCGAAGACGTACAACCCGGTGAAGTCCGCGCGGCAGCCCACGGCGACATCAATCTGATCACCCTGCTGGTGACCGGATCGGAACCCGGCCTGCAAGCACAGGATGTGAACGGCAACTGGCACGATATCCCCTGTGGCACCGGCTATATCAACGTGAATGCGGGTGATATGCTGGAACGGGCCTCGCGCAACTTTTACCCCTCGACCATCCACCGTGTGGTAAACCCGCCCAAACAGGAAAACAAATCCCGCTACTCGCTGCCGCTGTTCATGCACCCGCGCCCCGATGTGCAACTGGACCACCAGACCGCAGGCGAATTTCTGGAAGAACGTTTAAAAGAGATCGGCCAACGCGGGTAACCCGCACAGATCAGCCGTGAATAACCAAGGCACTCTCGCGGTGCTGACAACAAGGAGACTCCAATGAAAAAAGTATTCACAACAGTTCTTGCTGGTGCGTTTACAGCAGTGGCATCATTTGCCCTTGCCGAAAGCCACAGCAATTTCAAACCTGCCGTTATCTACGATATGGGCGGTAAATTCGACAAATCCTTCAACGAAGGCGTTTATGCGGGCATCAAAAAGTTTCAGGATGAAACCGGCGTTGAAGTGATGGAATTCGAAGTCACCAACGAAGCCCAGCGTCAACAAGCCATGGAAAAAATGGTTCAGCGCGGCGCGACAGTTGTGCTGGGCGTGGGCTTTGCCCAAGCGGACGCGATTTCTGCTGTTGCAGCGGCAAATCCTGACGTTGAATTTTCCATCATCGACGTGTCCTGGCTGGACCACCCGAACCTGCGCCAATATGCATTTAAAGAGCAAGAAGGCTCTTATCTTGTAGGCGTTGCTGCGGCGATGGCGTCAAAAACCGGCACCGTCGGGTTTGTTGGCGGCATGGATATCCCGCTGATCCGCGCCTTTGCTTGTGGCTTTGAACAAGGCGTTCACGCCACAAACGCCGATGCAAAAGTCCTGCAAAACATGACCGGCACAACCCCCGCTGCATGGAACGACCCGACCAAAGGGTCTGAACTGACACAGGCCCAAATGGACCGTGGCGCAGACGTGATCTTTCAGGCCGCTGGCGGCACTGGCGTTGGTGTGATCCAAGCCGCTGCGGATGCTGGCAAACTGGCAATCGGCGTTGATTCCAACCAGAACTACATGGCGCCGGGCAATGTTCTGACATCTATGCTGAAACGCGTGGATGTTGCTGCCTATGAAACCATGAAAGACGCAATGGCTGGTGATTTCGAAGCTGGCGTGCGTGTTCTGGGTGTGGCTGACGGTGGCGTTGGCTGGGCGTTGGACGAATACAATGCCGACCTGATCACTCCGGAAATGAAAGCAGCGCTGGATGCGGCCTCTGCTAAAATTTCTTCCGGTGAAATCGTCGTACACGACTACCGCGCGGACAACACCTGCGCAATGTAAGCAGGCGTTAACGGCATTCGGGGGCAGCTTGACGGCTGTCCCCATCGCATATTCTCAGGTTTTCGTTTTGGATCTGCGCACAGAGCCAAAACGTAAGCCGGGCAGCAAAAAGACCCGGGCAAAACGCCTTCAACAGGGTGAGGGACGCACATGAACACTGCGCTGGAACTGAAAAACGTCAGCAAGTCATTCGGCCTTGTGCAGGCCAATAAGAACATCGATCTGGCCGTTGCGCCGGGGTCGATTCACGGCATCATCGGGGAAAACGGCGCGGGGAAGTCCACGTTGATGAACATCATCTACGGGATGCACCGCGCGGATACCGGCACAATTTCTTTTGGCGGCACACAGGTTGACGTGCGCTCTTCTGCGGATGCCATCGAACACGGGATCGGCATGGTGCATCAGCATTTTATGTTGGTCCCGACCTTTACCGTGCTTGAAAATGTCATGCTCGGCTCTGAAGGCGGCTTTACCCTGACCGAAGGCCGCACCACCGCGCTGGAACGGCTGACCAACCTGTCCTCGACCTATAATCTGCAGGTCAATCCACACGCGCTGGTCTCTGATCTGAACGTTGGCCAACGCCAGCGGGTTGAAATCATCAAAGCCCTGAAAGGCGGCGCCAAAGTTCTGATTCTGGACGAACCCACAGGCGTTCTGACCCCGCAAGAAGCCGACCAACTGTTTGAAATCCTGAAGGTTCTGCGCGATGACGGCGTGTCTATTCTGCTGATCACCCACAAGCTGACCGAAATCATGGACATCACCGACACCGTGTCGATCATGCGTCAGGGCGAAATGGTCGGCCATCGCAAGACGGCGGAAACCTCGCCCCAAGAACTGGCCGAACTCATGGTGGGCCGCGAGGTGCTGCTAGAGGTCGATCGCAAACCCGCCACCCCCGCCGAGGTGCGCTTTTCCGCCACCAGTCTGGGCTATACCAACAGCCAGGGCGTGGTGGAACTGGAAGACATCAACTTTGAAGTCCGCGCAGGGGAAATCCTCGGGGTGGCAGGGGTGTCTGGCAACGGACAGACCCAGTTGATGGAAACACTTGCGGGCATGCGGCACCTGACCAGCGGCAGTCTGAACATCCTTGGCACCGAGGTCACCGCTGCCGATCAGACCAACCCCCGTATCATCCGAGATCTGGGCGTGGGCCACATCCCCGAAGACCGCCACACCCATGGTCTGGTCCTGACGTTTGAAGCCCGTGAAAACATGATCCTCGGCTTTCATGACACCGAACTTGCGGGCAGTGGCACGCTGTTTGATTACCAGACCATCCAGAAAAACTGCGAAGAAAAGATGGCCCATTACGATGTGCGCCCGTCCAATCCACGCCTGAATGCCAAGAATTTTTCCGGCGGCAACCAACAGAAAATCGTCATCGCGCGGGAATTTTCCGCCAACCCCGGTGTGCTTTTGGTAGGGCAACCCACCCGCGGCGTCGATGTGGGCGCCATCGAATTCATCCACAAACAACTGCTGGAACTGCGCGACGCAGGCTGTGCAATCCTGCTGGTGTCTGTTGAACTTGATGAAATCATGTCCCTGTCGGACCGCATCATGGTGCTGTGTGACGGACAGAACGTTGGCATCATCGACAGTGCCGATGCAGACAGACAAACCCTTGGCCTGATGATGGCCGGTCAACGACAAGAGGCCGCCGCATGAGCACGCCAACCCCACCCCTTCCCCGCTGGGCAGACCTGTTCCTGCTGCCCGTCATCAACCTGTTCTCCGCGTTTTTCATCTGCGGCTTGATCGTTCTGGCCATCGGTGAAAACCCGATCGAAGCCATGGGCGTCATGATCAAAGGCGCTTTCGTCTATTCGGGCGGGCTGGGCTATACGCTGTTTTACACCACCAATTACATCTTCACAGGGCTTGCCGTGGGCATCGCCTTTCACTGCATGATGTTCAACATCGGCGGCGAAGGCCAGGCCTATGTGGGCGGGCTTGGCGCGGCTCTGGCCTCTTTTGCGATTGGCGCTTACCTGCCCGCTGTGCTTGCAATTCCGATCTGCGTGTTGGGGGCGTTTATTGCAGGCGGGCTTTGGGGCATTATTCCGGGCTACCTTCAGGCCAAACGCGGCAGCCACATCGTGATCACCACAATCATGTTCAACTTTCTCGCCGCTTCGCTGATGGTCTGGCTGCTGGCAGGCCCCATGCTGGAAGCAGGCCAGCAATCCCCACAAACAGCAAAACTGGCAGACAGCACTTTGCTGCCCAAAATGGCCGATATGCTGCGCCCTTTAGGGTTTGATATTGCCAGCACACCGCTGAATGCCGCCTTCCTGATCGCCCTTGGCGCGATGGCCGTGTTCTATGTTCTGGTCTGGCACACGCGGCTTGGCTACAATATCCGCGCCGTTGGCCAGAACCAGGAAGCCGCCCATTACGCAGGCATCAACGTGCCCCGCACCATCATCATCACACTGGCAATTTCAGGCGGTTTTGCAGGGCTTCTGGCCACCAATGAAATCCTCGGCTTTAACCATAAGGTCGTGCTGAACTTCACCGCTGGCTACGGATTTACCGGCATCGCCGTCGCCCTGATGGGGCGGAACCACCCCGTCGGCATCTTTCTGGCGGCGCTGCTGTTTGGCGCATTAACCCAAGGCGGCGGAGAGCTGGATTTTGAATTCCAGTCGATCACCCGCGAAATGGTGCTGCTGATCCAAGGCATGATCATCCTGTTTTCCGGCGCGCTCGCCTATATGTTCAACCCGCCACTGGCGCGGTTGATCGCAAGGATTGTCGCCCCGAAGGAGCCCGCAAATGGCTGATTTTCTGTACCAACTGCTGCTGTCCTTTGATGCCACTTTGCGTATCGCCACACCTTTGATGCTCTGCGCCATGGCGGGGATTTTTTCCGAACGGTCCGGCATTGTTGATATCTCGCTCGAAGGCAAACTGCTGTCCGGTGCATTCGTGGCCGCAACAATTGCAGCCCTGACTGGTTCTGCCTGGCTTGGCCTTGGATGCGCCATGCTGGCAGGCATATTCATGTCGCTGATCCACGGCTTTGCCTGCATCACGCACAAAGGCGATCAGGTGGTGTCCGGTGTGGCAATCAACATCCTCGCCAGCGGATTGACCATCGTGCTTGGCATCGCCCTGTTCAAACGGGGCGGCCAAACACCCTCCCTGCCCCGCAGCGACCGCTTCACCCCGATTGAATGGTGGGGGGTGGATATGATGGACAACATCCCCGTGCTGGGCACCATCTACCGCCAACTGATTTCAGGCCATAATATGCTGGTCTATGTGGCGCTTCTTGCCGTCCCGCTGACCGCTTTTATCCTGTACCGTACCCGCTTTGGCCTGCGCCTGCGCGCGGTGGGCGAAGTCCCCCAAGCCGTTGATTCCGCTGGTATCTCGGTCACTTGGCTGCGCTACCGTGCACTGATTGTGGGCGGCGCACTCTGTGGCATCGCAGGGGCCTATCTGTCCATCGGCCAAGGCGGTAATTTCGTTCGGGAAATGTCTGCAGGCAAGGGCTACATCGCGCTGGCTGCGGTGATCTTTGGCAACTGGAAACCGCTTAACGCCTTTTTCGCCTGCCTGATGTTCGGCTTCCTGGAGGCCGCAACAACCCGTCTGGAAGGTGTCGAATTACCCATGATCGGTGAAGTCCCCGCCCAACTGATGCTGGCCATGCCCTATGTGCTTACGGTCCTGCTGCTGGCTGGGTTTATCGGGAAACCACGCCCCCCCGCCGCAATCGGCCAGCCCTATCACAAATAGCCAAAGCGGGTGCCTAATCCGGCATCCGCCCACGGGTCTTTGCATCCAGCAACGGGCGTAATACGGACAGAAGCGGATGCCCGCCCATGTATTTCTGCCCGTAATCCAGATTGAATCCATAATCAAAATCCACGGGGTTTCGCCCCTGTGTGTGCTGTAAAATTGTTTCCAGCTTATCCAGCCCCTTGATCACCCGCGCTTCGGGGGAGGCCGCATTTTCATACTCGTCCCACAGCCGCAAAAAACCCGCGGCCTGATCCGGCGGCAACCCGTCCAACAGGCTGATAAAATCCGCCCGTTCCCCGGCCCCTTTATCAGACTGCTGTTGGGTCGCAGGAATATCCCCCGACACAGCCTCCCCCAGATCATGCAAGACGGCCAGTTTTAACAATCGCGCCAGATCAAGCCCGTCCAACTGGTCCTCAAACACCAAAACCCACAGGCACAACCGCCACGTATGGGCCGCCGTGCTTTCGGGCCGTCCCTGCGCGGTAAAGCCCGAGCGGAACACATCTTTCAATGCCTCCGCCCGCTCTAGAAACGCCAGCCGTGCCTCTGCCTCTGCTTGGTCCAAATCACACTCCTGCTTCAATGTTCCCCAAATACTCACCTATGCAGGACATTCGGATCAATCGGCCCTTTGGGCAGGTTCAACGCCCGCTCCAAAGCCAACCCAACCTGCAACACCAAAGCATCGCCTTTCGGTGGCCCGATCAACTGAATCCCCATAGGCATCCCCGATTTGGTGAACCCCGCAGGCAAGGCCAACGCAGGCAAAGCCGCTGTGGTTGCAAGGAAGGAAAACCGCAGCCAGTCTACATAATCGGTCAATTCCTGCCCGTCCACCACAGTGGGGTATTCCTGTTCGACCAATGTGGGCTCCAGCCCCACCACAGGGATCGCCAGCACGTCAAAACCTTGCAAGAACTCCCGCATCTGGTGATAGACTTCGGTCCGTCCACGCTGTGCCAGATAGATATCATGGCTGCTCTGGCGGACCCCCACATCAATATTTTCACGCAAAGTCCGCTTGAAATGCGCCTTTACTGCATCGGGCACAAAGTTGTTCACCGCGCCGTAATGCATCCCCCGCAGCGCCACGTAACTGTCGTATAGCGCAGGGGTGTCGGGGCAGGCTTCTTCCACAACCATACCAGCGCCTTCGGCCGTTTTCATCGCACCTGCCAGAAGGTCACGGATTTCCCGTTCCACAGGGGCAAAGCCGCCCTGATCGGGACTAAAAGCAATTCGGATGTTTTTCTTTTCCTGCTTCAACGCATCCTGAAAAGACACCTCAGGCGCATGCAGGCTGATCGGCATGCGCGGATCAAACCCGGACATGGCATCCAGAAACAGCGCCACATCTTCTACGTCCCGCGCCATCGGCCCGTTGATGCCTTCATTCAGGAACCCCGCCGGACCCGGACCACCGCCCGCGCGTCCGGGCGTAGGGCGAAACCCGCAAACCCCGCAATAACCCGCAGGGGTGCGCAGCGATCCCGCCAGATCAGAGCCGGAACTTAACCATGTTTCCCCAACCGCCAAAGACGCTGCCGCCCCGCCCGAAGACCCGCCTGCATTCTTGCGCGTATCCCAAGGATTGCGGGTATAGCCGAACACCTCGTTAAAGGTATTGCCGCCCGCGCCGAATTCTGGTGTGTTGGTTTTCCCTGTGATCACCGCGCCGCGTTTTTCCATCATATCCACCAACGGGCTGCTGACGGGGGAAACATAATCGCGCATCCCAACCGACCCCATGGTGGTGACAACGCCGCCAACCTCGTTCAAATCTTTGATGCCGATGGGCAGTCCACCCAGCCAACCCGGATCGCTTTGATCGGCATTTCCAGCGGTTTCAGCCTGTGCATAGGCGCGGTCACGGCACTGGGTGACAGTCGCATTCACCGCAGGCCCCACCGCATCAATCCGCGCATAAGCCGCGTCCAGCAATTCCTTGGAAGACACTTCTTTGCGCTTCAACATGCCAACCACGTCGCGCGCGGATTTTGCGCAAATTTCTGGTCCTGTGAACTCGGCCATAACCGTCTCCCGTCTGATTGATTTTTGCAGAGTGTGCGGGCCGTTAAGAAAACTGTCCACCGTAAAATGCGCGGATAAACTGCGCACTTCTGCCGTCAAAAAATCTATGCATACGAATGCAAATCTCCCTTGCACTTGGCCTTGCACGGTGATTAACCTAGAGAAAACGCATTAGTTAGGACCAAATAATGGCGATTACCTATTTAAAACGTGGCAAATCCGATGCAGAGCGGGCAGATGACGACACAAAAACCCGCGCCATCGTTGAATCCACGCTCAAACAGATCGAAACAGGCGGCGATGCAGCTCTGCGGGAATTATCCGAAAAATTCGACAATTATTCCCCCGCCTCTTTCAAACTGGAACAAGCTGAAATCGACACGCTGATCGCCTCGCTCAGCGAAAGGGAACTGGCCGACATCACCTTTGCGCAAACCAACGTGCGCAATTTCGCCCAAGCCCAGCGCGACTCCCTGCGCGACATAGAGGTCGAGCCGATGCCGGGCGTGATCCTTGGCCATAAAACAATCCCCGTGCAATCCGTCGGCTGCTATGTGCCGGGCGGAAAATTCCCGATGGTGGCCTCGGCCCATATGTCTGTAGCCACCGCCAGCGTTGCCGGTGTGCCCCGCATCATCGCCTGCACCCCGCCCTTCAAAGGCAAACCCAACGCCGCCGTGATCGCCGCCATGCACCTAGGCGGGGCCCATGAAATCTATGTGATGGGCGGCATTCAAGCGGTGGGTGCCATGGCCCTTGGCACAGATACCATCGAGCCCGTCCATATGCTGGTCGGCCCCGGAAACGCCTTTGTCGCCGAGGCAAAACGCCAGTTGTTCGGCCGCGTCGGCATCGACCTGTTCGCAGGTCCGACCGAAACCATGGTCATCGCCGACGACACCGTAGACGGCGAACTCTGCGCCACCGATCTGCTGGGACAGGCCGAGCACGGCTATAACTCCCCCTCAATCCTGCTGACCACATCGCGCAAACTGGCAAACGACACCCTGTCCGAGATCGACCGCCTGTTGAAAATCCTGCCCACCGCCGATACCGCAAGCGTGTCCTGGCAGGATTACGGCGCGGTGATCCTGTGCGACACCTACGATGAAATGCTGGCTGTGGCCGATGACATCGCATCCGAACATGTGCAGGTGATGACCGACCGCGATGACTGGTTCCTGGAAAACATGACCTGCTACGGTGCGCTGTTCTTGGGGCCACGCACCAATGTATCCAACGGCGACAAGGTGATCGGCACAAACCACACCTTGCCCACCAAGAAAGCAGGCCGCTACACAGGCGGGCTATGGGTTGGTAAGTTCCTGAAAACCCACAGCTACCAGAAAATCACCACGGACGAGGCCGCAACCCGCATGGGCGAATACGGGTCCCGGCTTTGCATGCTAGAAGGCTTTGTTGGACACGCCGAACAATGTAATATCCGCGTCAGGCGCTACGGCGGGCTGAACATCCCCTACGGCGAGGGCGCCCCCTACCGCGAACCATAGGAGTACGTGTTATGCGACAGGCCCCGAAATCCATGTGGTCCCTGGAAACCCTGGGACGCACCCGCCTGTCGCGCTACTTTTTTCTGCGCGATTTCATGTTTTCGGAAATCAGCGCCTTTCACGGCATTCCCAATGTGCCAGACCACCCCGATCTGATGATCGCAGCGGGCCGCGCACTGGCGCAAAACCTGCTCGATCCGCTGGTGGAAACCTTTGGCCCCATTGCCATTCGTGCGGGATACCGATCCCCGACCCTGAACAAATTCGGCAATGACAACAAACTCAACTGCTCGCGCAATGCTGTGAACGCCGCTTCGCGCATGTGGGACCAGCGGGACGCGGCAGGAAATATGGGCGCTTGCGTGACCCTTGTTGTGCCGTGGTTTGCCGATCAATACGATCAGGGCCGTGACTGGCGCGATCTGGCCTATTGGATTCACGATCATCTGGACTATCACGAACAATACTACTTTCCAAAACTCGCCGCGCTGAACCTGACATGGCGGGAAAACCCCGACAAACGCATCCTCAGCTACATTGCACCACGGGGCAAACTGGTCGCCCCCCACAGCGCACCGCCCGAACCCCTGACCCGACGGCAAAAACGTTACGCCGACTTCCCGAAATTCCGCGCGCTTCAATATCCGCAAACATCCGCCACCCCCTTCGTGCTATAAGACTCCAACCGACGACCAAGGATCCCAGCCATGACCCTACCCCGCACCCCTTCCTTTCGCCTTGACGGCAAACGCGCCCTTGTGACGGGGGGAACATCCGGCATCGGGCTAGGGTGCGCAGTAGCACTGGCCGAACATGGCGCCGCGGTCACACTCGCCGCCCGCAACGCCGAGCGTATGGAAAACGCCGCCGCCGAAATGCAGGCCGAGGGGTGGACCGTCGACACACTTTCCCTTGATGTATCCGATATTGCAGACACCCAAGCCAAGGTTGCCCGCACAGGCCCCTATGACATCCTTGTCAACTCCGCAGGATTCGCCCGCCACGCTCCGGCGTTGGAAACAACCGAGGCGGATTTTGATGCGATGACCGACCTCAACGCCAAAGGAGCCTATTTCATAGCCCAAGCCGTGGCCAAAGGTCTGGTCGCCGCCGGAAAGCCCGGCTCCATCATCCAGATTTCCAGCCAGATGGCCCATGTGGGCGGTCAGGAACGGGCAGTCTACTGCGGCTCGAAACACGCGGTTGAAGGCTACACCAAAGCCCAGGCGATTGAATGGGGACCAAACGGCATCCGCGTCAACACCATCTGCCCCACCTTCATCCGCACCCCCCTGACCGAACAAACCTTCAAACGTCCCGAACTGGTGGCCTGGATTGAAGACAAAATCAAACTCGGTCGCATCGGCGCGGTCGAAGACATCATGGGCGCCACGGTTTTCCTCGCCTCTGACGCCGCCGCCCTGATCACCGGCACCTCCCTGCTGGTGGACGGCGGCTGGACCGCCGATTAACTGAAACCCCGCTGCTTCAATGTTTCCCAAAACCCCAGAAAAGGCCCACGCAAATGCCAAATGACAAGGTGACCTCTCAAGACGTTGCAAAACGCGCAGGTGTGTCGCAATCCGCTGTCAGCCGTGTGTTTACCAAAGGGGCTTCGGCCAGCCAGAAAACCATTGATAAGGTGAAAAAGGCCGCAGACGAACTGGGATACCGCCCCAATGTTCTGGCCCGTTCGCTGATCACGGGGCGGTCACGGATTATCGGCTTGGTGGTGGCTTATCTCGACAATTATTTTTATCCGGTCGCCTTGGAAAAACTGTCAAATGCCCTGCAGGATCAGGGGTATCACGTGATGGTCTTTATGGCGTCGGACACTACGGAAAACATCGAAAAGGTTGTCGATGAAATTCTGGATTATCAGGTAGATGGCATTGTCGCGGCCTCGGTACCCTTATCGTCCGATCTGGCGGGACGGTGTCGTGCGGCGGGCATACCACTGGTGTTTTTCAACCGCTCGCAGGATGGCGATAACCTGACCAGTGTCACGGCTGACAACTACGCAGGCGGGCGCAAAGTGGCCGCGTTTCTGGCCGCCCACCACCCGGATCGCATCGGCTATATTGCAGGCTGGGAGGGGGCCTCGACCCAGCGCGACCGCGAGGCGGGTTTTCGCGACGGGCTGCAAGAGGCCGGACTTGAAATTCAAAGCCGCACCGTGGGGAATTTCCAGTCCGACTCCGCCCGCGCCGCAGCACTGGCCATGTTTTCCACCCCCCACCACCCCGATGCGGTGTTTGTGGCCAATGATCATATGGCCTTTGCGGTGATGGATGTGCTGCGCAATGAATTGCACCTGTCTGTTCCGGGCGATGTGATCCTTGTCAGCTATGACGATGTGCCGCCCGCAGCTTGGGCCGCTTACAGCCTGACCACCGTGCGCCAGCCCACCAACCAGATGGTTGCGCAAACCGTAAAGGTGATGATGGAAGCGATCGGCGCCGAAGGATGCGCCCCTAAAAGCATCAAAATCGACGGGCCTCTGATCGTTCGCGGCTCTGCCCCTGCGCCGAAAGGCTGGCCGGGGCACACAAAACCCTAACTGCTTTCACACATGAAAAACGCCCCGACACATACGGGGCGTTCCTATTGTTTTAACCGCTTAAACCGTAGCGTTTAATTCGGAGAGCCAGCCAGTGGCGTGTTCAGGTAAGGGAACACGTTTTGCAACTCGGCCGCGCTGATCGGTGCACCATCGGTAAAGGGCGCAGTGCCTACAGGCGCATCTTCGGGGTCACAAAGACCCAGATTGATCAGATCGCTGTCTTCGTCTTCCACCGCACCATCAACGCCCAGTTCGGCGCCCAGTGGCACAGGGTGACACAAGGCCCCCATCATCACACGAAGGGCAATATCCACCACGTCATCCCCCGGGCGGCGTCCGTTTGGAAAGCCCGCCAGATCTTCGGCAACCACACCGTAGGTGCTTTGACGGTTGCGCCATGTTGGCGGTACAGCCGTATTCAGACGCATCATTTCAGACGCCACGACACCGGCGGGTTGGTTGAACCCAGGAAATCCCGTCAAAAACGCTGTCACAAGGTCTTGGCGTGGAAAGTTCGACGGCGCGATATTGTCATCTGCACCAACCGCATCGCGGAATAAGGCGTCCAGCAGGAATGGCAGCGTTGGATTGGTCACATATTTTGCAAAGGCACCGTCATCGGTTGGCGAGCTGCGGTTGAATTTGTTTTTATCCGGCAGGCCGATCACCACTTCGTTCACCAGCGGGTTTGACAGGCGCGAAACCTGTCTTGTGCCATATCTATTGTCATGTTTGATGCTGGCCGTGGTCCAAGCACCGATTACAGTCTCGTCGCCTTGGGTCACACAATTTGTCGGCACCTCAAGCGCAAGCGAGGTCACGTTGGCTTTGCCCACCAAATCGTCATTGTCACGGGATTGCATAATCCCACCCGGGAAGGATGCGCCGTCCAGTGGCACAAGGTTCACCAGATCAAAGATCTCGCCCAAGTTCACAGCAAAAGCTTCGGCGCGCTGGCCGACAAACACCCGACCGTCTTTTTTACAGCCCGGAATTTTGAAATCATAGATATAACGATTGGCATAGGCATCGTAGTCCGGAATGGTCTTTTTGCCGATGTTATCCACAGGTTTGGTAAAGCTGTCCAACCCAGAGGTGGATTTCAGAACGCGGGATTTGCCAGTGCGACGGTCGCCGCGGACCAGTGTCAGGGAATAGGCTTCGTTTTCACCCAAATTGCCAGTGTCTCCGGCACTGATCGGGCCAGCGGCGCGCAGGGGAATTGCAAGTTTCTTGTCGCCAACAGGCACCCGAATATGCTTGCCGTTCTTAACCCGTGTGTTGTCAAAACGGAACTGAAAGGTCAGGTCTTCTTTGGCATCGCCATTGTTGTCGATGTGAATTTCATAAAGCGCATCTTCATCCATGGTGAAATAGTTCGGCCCGCCATACGGTGCCTGCAACGGCTGGTAGTTGGCGATAAAGGTGACATAGCCCTTCCGGCCCCGTTCGTAAGAGCGGAACATATAGAAATCCGTCGCATCAACTTTCGGCGTTTTTGTAATTGCTGGCGCTTCCCGGTGTGAAGATGCGCCGACCATGCCCACGGAGGCAGCCAGCGCAGTCGCGGCAAGTCCGTTGATAATTAAGTGTCGTTTGAATTTCATTTGGTTCCCTCCAAAAATATCATCAGACCATTGGTGGTCTGGCGGCGGGGCAGCGCAGTGACTTTGCGTCAACCACCGTATGAAGGCTACGCGGGGCGGATCAGGACGGATCACAAATTGTTCCATCACGAAAACGAGAGCAGGGGTTCAAATCAGCCGATGCCATTGCGATATATAGATGTGATATGTCTGTAAAAAATCCGCATGCATTTGCGCTATAGGCTTTAACAACAGATACTTAGCGCCCGTATACGGCCAAATATTCAACCCTAAAAACCGGATTTTTCCGAAATAAACCGGCCCGCAAAAAAGGCGACCGAGGCCGCCTTTTTATTTTACGATTTATGTGCGAACGCGCCTAAACAGCGCCATATCCCCCCGGAGTGGGGGTGGTGACGGTCACGGCTTCCCCTGCTTTCAGCACAGTCTGGTCACAGCCGTTCAGCACCTCGATGCTGCCATCCTGACGGCGCACTTCGGTCTTGCCGCTAAGGCCGTCTTCCCCGCCTTTGATGCCTTTGGGCTGGTTCTGCCGATTGCCCGACAGGATGGCCATTTCCATTTCTTCAAGGAAGCGAACAGTGCGGCGTGTGCCGTTTCCACCATGCCATTTGCCTTTGCCGCCGGTGCCTTCGCGAATGACGAACTCTTCCAGATGGACAGGGAAACGGAACTCCAGAATCTCGGGATCCGTCATGCGGCTGTTGGTCATATGCACCTGCACCGCATCGGTTCCGTTATATCCTTCACCCGCTGGCGCACCCGAACAGATGGTTTCGTAATACTGGTATTTATCATTCCCAAAGGTCAGGTTGTTCATGGTGCCCTGACTGTTGGACATCACGCCCAAAGCCGCCATCAGCGTATTCGTCACCCCTTGCGAGGTTTCCACATTCCCCGCCACCACAGCGGCCGGATATTTCGGGCGCAGCATGCAATCGTCGGGAATGATGATGTTGATCGGGCGCAAACAGCCTGCGTTCATCGGGATATTGCCCTGCACCATCACACGAAAGGCATAAAGCACCGCCGCACGGGTTACAGGTTCGGGCGCGTTAAAGTTGGTGCCCTGCTGGGGTGACGTGCCCGTGAAATCCACCGTGGCCTCGCGCTTTTCCTTATCAACGGAAATGGCTACCTTGATCACCGCCCCTTGATCGGTGCGGGTTTCAAATGTGCTGTCGTGCAGCGCGTCGATCACACGGCGCACGCTTTCTTCGGCATTGTCCTGAACGTGCTTCATATAGGCCTGCACCACATCCAGCCCGAAGTGTTTCACCATCTTGCGCAGTTCACGCGCGCCCATCTGTTCGGATGCAATCTGTGCCTTCAGGTCGGCCACGTTCTGATAGGGATTGCGGCAGGGGTATTTGTGATCCGTCAGCAGATGCAACAGGGCTTCTTCGCGGAACTCCCCCTGATCCACGATCAGGAAGTTATCAAACAAGACGCCTTCTTCATCCACATTTGTGGCGAGCGGCGTCATTGACCCCGGCGCCGTCCCGCCCACATCCGCGTGATGCCCGCGCGAGGCTGTGTAGAACAGGATTTCCTGTCCTGCATCGTCAAACACCGGCGTCACTGTAGTGATGTCAGGCAGGTGCGTGCCGCCGTTATAGGGCGCGTTCAGGCAGAACACATCGCCGGGGCGGATCTTGCCCTTATTCTGCGCAATGATGCTTTCGACCGAGCGATCCATGGACCCCAGATGCACCGGCATATGGGGCGCATTGGCCACCAGTGACCCGTCGGCGGCAAAGACCGCGCAGGAAAAATCAAGCCGCTCCTTGATGTTCACCGAATAGGCGGTGTTTTGCAGGGTCAGCCCCATCTGTTCCGCAATGGACATGAACAGGTTGTTGAACACCTCCAGCATCACCGGATCGGCAGTGGTGCCGATGGCATGGGCAGAGGGCAATGCCTCTACCCGTTTCAACACGATATGGTCATGGCGGGTGATCCGCCCTTCCCAACCGGGTTCCACAACGATGGTCTGGTGCGGCTCCACGATCAACGCAGGGCCGGGAATAATCTGCCCGGCTGTCAGTGCCGCGCGGTCTGTGTAGACGCCAGCATCATGCCACTGCGTGCCTGAAAACAACTGCGTTGTGCCGCTGCTTGCGGCTTGGGCGTCAACCTCTGCCTGTTCGGGTTCGTCAATGGCCGCGCCCCCGCCCGCGCTTTCCACTTCGATCGCTTCCACCACGATCTGCTTGTCGGGATAGACAAAACCGAACTGGGATTTATGGGCCGCTTCAAATTCTGCCTTCATGGCTGGAATATCGCCGAGCAGGGCCTGCAACGGTGTATCGGTGCCGTCATAACGCAGATGCACCCGCTTTACGGTCTGTGCATCGGTCACACCCTGATCCAGCAGTTCTGCCTGTGTTGCCTGCGCCAGCGTATCGGCCTCGGCCACAACCGCGGCCATATTTTCTGCCAGCATCGGTTTCACAATAGATGCGGTGCGCGTGCTGCGAATATCCGCCAGCCCCATGCCATAAGCGCTGAGGATGCCTGAATGGGGATGCACATGCACGGTCTTCATCCCCAGCGCATCGGCCACGGAACAGGCGTGCTGTCCCCCCGCGCCGCCAAAACAGGTCAGCGCATAGGGCGTTACGTCATAGCCGCGCTGGACGCTGATTTTCTTGATCGCATTGGCCATGTTTTCAACTGCAATGGCCAGAAACCCTGCGGCCACTTCTTCGGCGCTGCGCCCGTCGTCGATCTCGGCTGTCAGGGCTTCGAATTTGGACTTCACCACGTCTGTGTCCAGCGGTTGATCCTGATCGGGGCCAAAGATCGCAGGGAAATTCTGCGCCTGCAACTTGCCGACCATCACGTTGGCATCCGTCACCGTCAGCGGCCCGCCACGACGGTAACAGGCTGGTCCTGGGTTCGCACCCGCGCTGTCAGGCCCCACAACATAGCGGTTGTTTTCATAGTGCAGGATCGAGCCACCCCCCGCTGCAACCGTGTGAATGCGCATCATCGGTGCCCGCATCCGCACGCCTGCAACTTCGGTATCAAAGGCCCGTTCCAGATCGCCCGCATAATGGGATACATCCGTTGACGTACCGCCCATGTCAAAGCCGATGATTTCGTTAAATCCGGCCAGACGCGAGGTTTCGACCGCCCCGACAACGCCACCCGCAGGACCGGACAGAATGGCATCCTTGCCCTGAAACCGATCCGCAGCGGTCAACCCGCCCGAGGACATCATGAACATCAACCGCGTGTCGCTGGTTTCATCCAGACCCAACTCATCCGCCACCTGCTGCACATAGCGGCGCAGGATCGGTGACAGATAGGCGTCCACAACAGTGGTATCCCCGCGCCCGACGAATTTCATCAGGGGGGAAACCTCATGACTGGTGGAAACTTGGGTAAAACCCACCTCACGCGCGATGTTCGCGGCCAGTTCTTCGTGCTGGGGATAGGCATAGGCGTGCATGAACACAATCGCCACAGCGCGGATACCGCTGTCGTAAATCTTTTCCAGCCCCGCGCGAATATCCGCGGCATCTGCGGCAGTTTCAACCGTACCATCGGCGCGGATGCGTTCGTTCGCCTCTTCCACTTGGGTGTACAGCAGTTCGGGTTTGATGATGTTCTGGGCAAAAATATCCTTGCGCCCCTGATCGCCAATGGCCAGCGCATCGCGGAACCCTTTGGTGGTCAGCAGCCCCGTTGCATCGCCCTTGCGTTCCAGCAGCGCATTGGTGGCAACCGTTGTGCCCATCTTGACGGTGGCGATCAATTCGTTCGGGACAGGATCACCCTGCCCGATTTGCAGAAAATCGCGGATGCCCTGAATAGCAGCGTCGGGATAGGCCTCGGGGTTTTCGGACAGCAGTTTATGGGTGGTGATTTCCCCGTCAGGATTGCGCGCCACCAGATCGGTAAAGGTGCCACCGCGATCAATCCAGAAATCCCATTTGCCCTGTGTCATCCCAAACATCCCTTTTCGATTCTGTGGCTATCAA
>JAXMOF010000037.1:0-40409 GCA_034670045.1 Amylibacter sp.
TACAGCCGTGACCCTGAATTCTTTGCTGGATTTTCAATGGCATCTTCTGGTGGTTGTCGGGCTGATCCCTGCGGGTCTGGTTTGGCTGATGGATGCCCATGTGCGGGTGGATTTTCTGTATCAGAATCGCACCCCCCGTACCCAAGCCCGTATTAACCTATTGGGCAATCTGCTGTTTGCAGGCCCTTTTTTCGCGCTGGTTCTGCCTGCGTCCTGGGATTTCATGCTGCGGGCCTGGACCTCGGATGAAGGATCACGCAACGGCGGATTGAATGATTTGTGGCTGATTAAGGCGGTTCTGCCGCTGGGTCTGGCTTTGTTTGCACTGGCGGTTCTTGTTGAAACACTGCGTCTGGTAAGGGCCGTAAAATGAGCGATAGTCTCCTTCCCCTTGCCATGGCGGCGCTGACGCTTGCGGGTATCATGGCGGGATACCGCGTGGGTATGGTGCTGGCGGGTGCGGCGGCCCTGTTCATCCTGATCTCTGACCTGCCCGTGGCGTTTTTCAACCTGTTGGTCAGCCGTATCTATGCCAATGTTCTGTCCAACTGGCTGCTGGTCGCGATCCCGATGTTTATAATGATGGGGCTGATCCTGGAAATGTCCGGTGTTGCAGAACGGTCCTTGCGGGCAGCGCAAAAAGCCTTGGGGGGCAGCGCGGCCGGCATGGGAATTTCGGTGCTGGTGATCGGTGTTTTGCTTGCGGCGTCTTCCGGGATTGTCGGGGCGTCGGTTGTGCTGCTGGCCCTGCTGGCCTTGCCCCGTCTGGCCGAAGCGGGCTACGACAAACCGACCTCGGCAGGTTTGATCGCGGCCTCTGGGACACTGGCGATTTTGATCCCGCCGTCGGTGATGCTGATCGTCTTGGGCGACCAGTTGCAAGCGCCCGTGCCTGACATGTTTGCAGGGGCGATCGGGCCGGGATTGATGCTGGTGGTGGCCTACGGGATTTATGTGATCTGGAAGGCCCGAAAGCTGCCGTTCCTGCCCCGCGAAAGTGACGTGTCCTATCTGAAAATTCTGTTTGATCTCGGCCCTTTACTGGCCCTTGTTACATCGGTGCTCGGGTCTATCGTTGCAGGGGTTGCAACCCCGACCGAGGCCAGTGGTCTTGGTGCATTCGGGGCGGTTTTGATCACCCTGTTATACGGGCGTTTCAGCTTTGCAATGCTTCTAGGCGCGGCCACAAAAACCGTAGTCGCAACTTCGGTGGTTTTGTTTGTGATGATCGGGGCGACCTGCTTTTCTGCCGTCTTCAAAGGTGTCGGCGGCGCGGATCTGGTCAAGGCAGGCGTAATGGCGTTTGGCAGCGATCCCTTCACCGTTCTGGCGGTTGTGATGGGCGCGATTTTCGTGCTGGGCTTTGTGCTCGACTGGTTGGAAATCACCCTGATCCTGATCCCGATCTTTGCCCCAATCGTGGCAGGTTTGGACTTTGGCAACGGCCTGTCGGGAGAAGCACTGATGATTTGGTTCGGGGTTCTGGTGGCGGTCAATTTGCAGACCTCTTTCCTGACACCGCCCTTCGGCTTTTCACTCTTTTATCTGCGCGGGGCCGCCGGAGACAGTCTGACCACCCCGCAAATCTACCGTGGCGTTTTACCCTTCATTGCCTTGCAAGTGTTGGTTTTGGTGCTGCTGATCCTGTTTCCCGGATTGATCACCGGATTCACATCATGAAAGGGAGGAACCTCAACGCTGACCGATGGCGCGGTGGATTTCAACTATATGCTGGCAGGCGAATTATCCCCGCCGTTTGAAATCTTTGACAACGTCAGCGCGGGCGCCATTGATGCGGGTTGGTCCTTTGCCGCCTATGCTGCAGGGAAAGAACCCGCCGCCGCACTGTTCGGGTCGGTGCCTTTCGGCGGTGATCCTTTGTCCTATATCAGCTGGCTGAACTTCGGCGGCGGGCAGGCGTTGTGGGAAGAGATTTACGAACCCTACAACCTTGTGCCCATGGCCTGCGGTGTGATCATTTCCGAAGCTGGCGGCTGGTACACCAAAGAGATCAACACACCCGAAGACCTGCAAGGCCTGAACATCCGCATCGGCGGTCTGGGCGGGGCGATCCTTAGCAAACTTGGCGCGAATGCCATGTCCCTGCCTGCGGGTGAAATTTCGACCTCGTTGGAAACAGGCCGTCTGGACGCCACAGAGCTGAGCTTTCCTTTGGTCGACAAGCTGTTGGGCTTTGATAAGGTCGCAAAGAACTACTATTTCCCGGGCTGGCACCAGCCCGCTGGTTTCATCGAATTTTACATGAACAGGGGCAAATGGGACGGTCTGACAGACAGCCAACGCACGGCGATCAAAGTGTCTTGTGCGGATGCAAATCTTTATGCCATGGGGGTGGCCAGCGGGGCGCAAAGCCCGATCCTCAACGATTTTCGCGCCAATGGTGTTGATGTAAAACGCTTTCCCGACAGTGTCCTGGCGGCCTTGCGGTCAGCCGCAGACGAAGTCTACGCCGAGGAATCCGCAAAGGACGAAATGTTCAAACGGGTGATTGAAAGCTACCGCGCCTATGCTGCGGATTATAGCGAATATCAGGCGCTTTCCGATCTGAACTAATCGCAACACCTGCCCTCTGCGCGTTGGGGGGCAGGCCCTTTTGACCGGATGACCGCTTGACCTACCGACTTAAAGATTTTGGCTCTTACACCGCTGGCGGACGCCATGTGAATGTGACGCAGGGCGAACCCCAGATGGTTCAGTTCACCCGCAGCGCGGCCTATAAAATGGATCCGCGCGGCCATTTCGCGATTGAACATGCCTATGTGCAATATTTCATCCCTGAATCCCGCAACAGCGCCCCCCCTGTGGTGCTGGTGCACGGGGGTGGCATGTCTGGAAGTTGCTGGGAAACCACTCCGGACGGTCGCGCGGGCTGGCTGCATCTGTTGCTGGATCGCGGCTATGAAGTGCATGTGATTGACAACGTTGAACGGGGGCGTGCGGGGTTTGCACCGGGTCACTGGGACGGCGCACCGCTGTTGCGCAGCCTGCAAGAAGCATGGCTGCTGTTCCGTATCGGTGCAACGCTGGGGTTTGAAACCCGCACGGCCTTTGATGGTCAACGCTTTCCTGTGGCCCACTTCAATACCTTCGCCCGCAGTTTCGTGCCCCGTTGGTTGGGCACAACACAGTTACACACCGCAGCCCTGTTGGCAGTATTGGCCAAGACAGGCCCTGCCACTGTCATTTGTCACAGCCAAGGGGGAGAGGTGGTGTTTGATGCCCATCACACCGATCCTGACCTGTTTGACACCATCATCGCCTTGGAACCCTCGGCGCTGCCCAAAGACGCCGCTGCCCTTGGGGACACGCCGCTGGTTCTGGCGGTGGGGGATTTTCTTGATGTCGAAGACCATTGGATCACCCGAAATCAGGCCTGGTGTGATTTGGCCGAAACAGGGCGGAATGTACGGCTGGTCGGGCCGGAAACCTTTGGCTATGGTAACAGTCACATGCTGATGATGGATGACAATTCCAAAGCCGTTCTGGAGGCTGTACTGGGCTGAACACAAAAAGGCCGCCCCTTGCGGAGCGGCCGGAAGTTGTAAGGTTTTATCAGGTCAGTAGGGCAATCAGGATGATGATCCAGATCGGGACGCCTAGCAACCAAAGCAGTATGGCTTTCATCGGTCTTCCTCCTATGTCCAGCGGCCAAAGCGTGCAAAGACGCGGCTTTCATCACGGTGTTGCCCGCCCATGCCAGCGGCCCAATAGGCAGCCGCACCTGCGATCATCAAAGAGGCTGCCAGTATAAAGGCAGAGATGACGGAATATTTCCGCGCGGTTTCTGCAAGGGCTTTGGCCTCGGCTTCTGTAACGCCTGACGGGGCTTGTTGTGTCGCGCTGGCGACGTTTTCCATGGTACCGGCCACGCTGTTTGCAGCCTGCGATGTGGCCTGAACGGCCGTATCCGCGCTTGCGCCCAACAGGAATGCGCCCAACAGGACCGCAAGGCCCCAGACCGCCAACCCGTGGATACCATCGCGGACGCTGACTTCATCATCATTCACCGGATCAATCCGGCGCCGCATCCGGCCCGCGATATATCCGCCAGCCATAAAGCTGGACACTGTGGTCCAAAGCATCCACGAGCCGATGGCGATCACAGCCGCCAGCGCCGATCCGTCCCCGTCATATGGGGATACCAGTGTCAGCCCCACGGCTGTACCAAATGTGGTGAAAACAAAGGCGATGGCCGATGCGACCACACCGCCCGCTAGGATCGACGACCAGTCAACATAGCTTGCGTCGGTCCGGGCCACTGCGCCGGGTATTCTGTCTGTATGTTCCGTCATTTATCTGTCCCTTCAAGTATTAGGTGTTTGGGAAGTAATTCTGTGGCTCTGAAACAGGCTGGCCTTATCCAAGGCCAAGCAGGGACAGAATTGCCATAACAACTACGACGAGTCCGACGAGGTAAATAATTCCGTGCATCTGTTTTCTCCGTTTGGTTAGGGGGCGCTATCGATGTGTTCCAGCGATGCGCTGATGCAGAGTTAACGCCCTATTCACGGAAAAGTTCCCAAGCTGTGTGCGGATCACGGGTCTGGGCGGCCCGATGGTGGTGGCGGGTCGCAGCACAGCGGCTTTGAAACAGCACCAATCGGCCGCTTTCCGCCGCGCTGTGAAAACAGGCGGAACAAACTCCTGCCGTTGCGTGTTGAATTCATACCTAACCATTAAGGAGGAAAGAAAATGAACACCATTTCTACACACCCGCTCGTGTCTTCTTCTGATGTGAACGGAACCAATGTCTATGGCCGTGACGGCGCGAAAATCGGCGCGATCGACCATCTGATGATCGACAAGGCATCCGGCAACGTGACCTATGCGGTGATGGGGTTTGGCGGGTTTCTGGGGCTCGGCGAAGACCACCATCCGGTGCCTTGGGGCAAGCTGCACTATGACACAAAGAAAGACGGTTATGTAACCGATATTTCAGAGGATGAGGTCAAAGGCGCACCCGAACGGTTTGAAGGCTGGTCCGCTGACCGCGAGTGGGAACGCCGCACACATGAACATTACGGCGTTCCGATTTACTGGCTGTAAATCGCATCATACTTCCAGACAGCGGCCCCGAATACGGGGCCGCTTTTATGGTCAGGCCGCCACGCGTTTCAGCGATTGTGCCATGCAGTGTATGCCACCGCCGGTTTTTGAAATCTCTTGGGTGTCTACTGCGGCCACTTCGAAGCCGCGGGCGCGCAATTGCTCTATCAGGGTTTTGGACGATGTCGGGGCGATCACTTTGGCGTTGCCAAGCGACATGAAATTGCAGCCCAAGGCCATTGTGTCCTGAAACGGCACGTCGATGATTTCATGACCCTTGGCCTTTAGCCAATCCACAATTGCAGGGTCCGTGCAGGCAAGACAAACCGCCGTCAGTTTTTCGGCAATCGGCACCACCATCAGATCAATATGCACATAATATTCGTCGATAAAGGCCAGCCGTGTTTCCCAGCCTTCCGCTTCAAACCAGCCTTGAACCTGACGTGCGCCTTCTTCCTGGGTGCGCGCGCCGCCACAACCGATCAGCACGCAGCCCTCTTCGATCACGTTGAAATCGCCGCCTTCAAATGTGCCTGCGGTGACCATGTCATAGATCGGGATGCCAAGCGCTTCGTAGCTGCGGATCGCTGCATAGTTTTCCCCGCGCCGCCACCACTGTGACATGGCGGTGATGATGGCACCGTACGGGGTCATGACGCTGGAATCCCGCGCGTAGACCTGCATGGGCAGTTCTGATTCAGCTTTGTGAAAGTGGACTTTGACGCCAAAATGTTCATAGGCCGACACCAGTTCGGCGTGCTGGGCCTGTGCCACCTGAATGTTGCAAGGGGCGTCCCGCAGGAATTTGCGCGACAGGCTGGAAGTTGCAAGGTGGCGCAGATGGGCGGGGGAGCCTAACAGCACATCGCTCAGCGGATCGGTTTCATTGGCAAAGCCCCAGCGGGTCAAGGGGGCTGTGCCGCCGCCGGATTTACGCCGTTGCAGGGTGAAGCCTTCGGTTGCGGGATTATCAAGTGACATCATAATACCTTTCGGGTCATGCGCCGGGCATGGCAGAGGGAATCCACCAGTCGCGGCCTCGGGGGGTGGTTACATATTCGGGCCAGCGGAAATGCACCGGCGGGTCGTAGTCGCATAGCGGCGGGCACCAATCGGTGCCGCCAATCCCGCCACCTGTGCGCTGTTTGAATTCTGCCATAGCGGCGTCGCGGGCGGTTTTATCCTCTAGCAGGCGCAGGGCAGAGGTGGCCAGAACCTTGGCGGCGGTCTGGACCATCGGGTCGATTGTAGCCGGAATGCCGCCCAAAGCGTTCATCACCCATGAAGGATAAGCGCCAGCCCCATCGGGGGCTTTCAGCGCAGGACGTGCAATATAAAACCGCGCCGTGGGGGTGTGCCAGGTCATATCGGTGTAATCATCCGACGTGGAATTGCGCTGGGATGGGGGCAGATCGTGGCGCAGGATCGACTCGGCCTGTTCGGGGTCGATCAGGCGGGAACATTCATCCAGAAAGGGCTGCTCCATCGGGGCAAACCCCAGATTTGTCTGGATTTCTTGTGCAGTTCTGACGGCGTCTTCGCCCCATTGGGGCGCGCCAACCGCTTGCAAAGCCTCCCAAACCGTTCCCGCAATTGCATGGTTTGCCAGACCGTGGCGGGATTTGCAGACCCAGTGGCGTTCCCAGCGGCATCCGGTCATTTCAGCCGCCGCAGCCGCATTTCGATCCAGCACCGCAGTTACCTGATCTGCCATGGCAAGGGTGGGAACCCGCATCATGTATTGCAGCTCTGCCAGACCTGCGGGCAGATTGTCGGCCGTAGCCTGTCCTGCGGTCAGCACTGCTTCTGAAATGGACCAGCCGCCCTGATGGGGCAACATGGATTCCCGCAACATTTTAGAGGATTGATACATCATCACCAGCGCATCATTTGCGCCGGGTGCGCGCACTGCGGAATGGGATTGCGGGATCGGCGCGCCGTCCGCCGCGCCCCAGCCTTCGGGGGTATCACAAATAAAGCGGTAAATCATCGAATAGGCCGCCCCGCAGTGGGTATCGAGCCTGACGGTATTGCACATAGGCAGCATGTAAAACGGGTGGAAGGACAACATCGCCGCCAGCCCGTCATAATACCCCTTTGCCGCATGGATCGGTTTGGAGCCGCGCACCTTTTCCGCAGGTTCCCCCATAAACCGCAAACCACCACGGATGCCGTGTTTGATCATCGCGGCCTTGGTGGCCAGCAAACCGCCCAGACCTGAAATGCCAAGTCCCGAATGGGGATCGGTATGCCCGCCTGCCTGATACCCCAACCCTTCACGGGGCGTACGGTGGGTTGCGGCGGCCTGACAATTGCCCGGAACCGCGTCATATTCCGCATACATGCCGATTATCGGCATCTCTCCGCTGCCCACGTCATTTTGCCAGTCGGCACAAAAGGCAGTGGGCATGCCGCCCGACCCTTCTTCGACGCTGAACCCTTCGGCCCGCAGGGTTTCCACATACCATGCAGCGGACTGGTATTCCCGCCATGCGGTTTCGCCAAAGTTGAAAATGCGCGCGCACCATTCGGACAGGGCAGGGGCCTGCGCGGTGACATGGGCGATCGCCTCGCGTTGGGCGGGGCTAAGGTGTGTTGTGCTTGGTTGTGCGGCGCTAGGGGGCATTGGACTTCTCCTCTTGTCACAGAGTTAGCGAATTGCGGGGGGCGCAAGAAAGTGAAACCTTTTCGTGCCAACGGCAAATGATTTTCACCGATCAGTTGAAACCTGCGTTAACCTGCGTCTAAGTCAAAGCGTCAAGCAGGAGAAATGACAGTGCGGATTCCCTCGACTCAAGCCATGCGCGCCCTTGAAAGTTTCGCCCGTTTGGGCAGCGTCTGGCGGGCTGCCGAAGACCTGAACATCACCCGCAGCGCGGTCAGTCATCAGTTGCGCCAGTTGGAACGGGATTTGGGTTTTAGCCTTTACAACCGCGTGGGGACACGGTTGGAACTGACGCCCCAAGGCGCGACCTATGCCGCTGACATCCGCCGCGCCCTATCTACCATTGCAGGCGCGGCTATGCGCAATGCGGGGCGCGGGGTCAGCGGGTCTTTGACCGTCAGTTGCACGCCCGGATTTGCATCATCATGGTTATGCCCCAAGATCGGCAGCTTTCACAAAGCCTGTCCGGATGTGGAATTGCGCGTGGTCACACCGCGGCGGCTGGATGATGTCAGCACGCCCGAAGTGGACCTGTTTATTGCCTTTGGGGGCCGAAACCTGCCGGATATGCAGGTAGAGCTGTTGCAAGAGGTGGAATTCACCCCCCTGTGCAGCCCCGCGCTGATGAACCGTTTGAACCTGTCCGAACCGGGCGATGCCTTGCGGGCTGGGCTGATGCATCTGTCGGCTTACGAAGACTGGGAGGCCTGGTTTCGCCTTGCGGGTCTACCCGAAGCACAGGCGCGGCAGGGGGTGGTGTTTTGTGACATGAACATGGTCTATTCGGCCTGTCTGGCATCACAGGGGATTGCCATGGGGGATGCGTTTATCTGCCATGATTCCATCACATCGGGCCAGTTGGTGCGCCCGTTTGATCTGTCGATCCGCTCTCCCCGGTCGTATTTTCTGGTTATTCCGGGAGAGTCGCCCCCCAGCCCTGTGGTGGCCGCCTTTCGCGATTGGTTAATGGATCAGATGCCAGACCCGCACGCGCGGCCACACATTCAACCAATGGCAAACTAAATTTGTCAAAGCGGGAAAAACAATTCAGTTGCCCGTTTCGATTTCCTGCCCCTATGCTCGACAGAATACGGAGACGCTTATGCCCCAAAAAACCATGGCTGCCGAAATCGGAGCGCAGGATATCCGCAAGACCTTCGGGACGTTCACCGCTCTGAAGGATGTCAGCCTGACGGTGGGGCGGGGGGAATTCCTGACTCTGCTCGGGCCAAGCGGGTCTGGCAAAACCACCTTTCTGATGATCCTTGCAGGGTTCGAGGCCCCAAGTGCGGGAAAACTGTTTCTGAACGGGGCCGATGTGACCCAATCCCCCGCTGAAGCACGGGGGTTTGGAATGGTGTTTCAGGGCTATGCGCTGTTTCCCCATATGACCGTCGAACAAAACATTGCCTTTCCGCTGAAGGTGCAGCGCCGTGGCAGTGCGGAAATCAAACGCCGCACACAGGATATGATCGAAATGGTCGGTCTTGGCGGGCATGGCCACAAGCGGCCTTCGGGTTTGTCGGGGGGGCAGCAACAGCGGGTGGCGCTGGCGCGGGCCTTGGCCTACGAACCTTCGGCATTGTTGTTGGATGAACCGTTTTCAGCGCTGGATAAAAATCTGCGCGGCCAGATGCAGGATGAAGTCCGCCGCCTGCACCGTGAAATCGGCACAACCTTTATTTTTGTCACGCATGACCAATCCGAAGCCCTGGCCCTGTCCAGTCGCGTCGCGATTTTCGACCACGGCCAGTTGCAACAAGTGGCCGCCCCGCGCGATGTATATGAACGCCCCGCCAGCCGTTTTGTGGCCGAGTTTCTGGGCGATATCAACATTCTGCCCCTGTCGAACGGCCAGTTCGAGGGCGGCGCGATTGTTGCAGGGGATAGCGCCGGAACGCCCACAGGTTTTCTGGGGGTGCGACCGGAATATATGCAGTTGCATCACAGCAAGCCCCCCGCAGGCAATGCAATCGCGGCGCGGTTGGAAGACCTGACATATCTAGGTTCGGAGACACGGCTGTCCTTGCGCACAAAAGGTGATGTGCCGCTGATCCTGCAGGTGCCCACAGCGACCCTGCCCGACGGGCTGACCACAGGCGCAGACCTGTGGGCCGGCTGGTCGCCCGAACGGGGGCTTTACCTTTAAGAACGACCGAAAAGACCACCAAAATCAAAAAACGAACTCAACACGGGAGCTATAAAATGAAAAATAATACAAAAAACAGCACATCCAATACACTTACGCGGCGCGGATTTACCAAAATGGCCTTGATGCTGATGGGGGCCAGTACACTGGCCCTGAACGGCGCGCCGGTTCATGCGGACACGGGCCAACTGGTGTTTGTAAACTGGGGTGGCGATGCAGGCACCGCCTATGACAAAGCCTACGGCGCCCCGTTTGAGGCTTTGAACGGCGTTGTGGTAAAACAGGACGGGTCAGGCCCGACCGAAGGCGCCATTGCCGCGCAGCATGAAAGCGGAAAGCCCAGTTGGGACATTGTTGATGTAGACCCGTTTTCAGCCGAAACTCTGGGTAAAAAAGGGATGCTGGAACCGATCGACTATGACGTTGTCGACAAAGGCAAGATGCGCGAAGGCTTTGGCTGGGAATACTCTGCGTCCAGCTACTTCTTTTCCTATATTATCGCCTATGACGCCAAGAAATATGGCGACAACGCGCCAACAGGCATGGCGGATTTCTTTGACACCGAAAAATTCCCCGGCAAGCGGGCCATGTACAAATGGGGTGTTGGCATGTGGGAGGCTTTGCTGCTGGCTGACGGGGTTGCCAAAGAGGATCTCTATCCGCTGGATATTGAACGGGCCCATAAAAAGCTGTCGGACTTCAAAGAAAATGTGGTGGCCTTTTGGGGCGGCGGGTCTGAAAGCCAGTCCTTGCTGCTGAACGGCGATGCGTCCATGGCGCTGATCTGGTCCACCCGCGCCCGCCTGATCGAGGAAGACACCGGCGGAGATGTGAAATTCATCTGGGACGAAGGTTTGATTTCACCGGGCGCCATGGCGGTGCTGAAAGGCAATCCGGGCGGCAAGGAAAACGCGATGAAATTTATTGCCGCTGCCCAGGACCCTGAAAAACAGGTGGTGATGTTTGAAATGCTCGGGCAGGGGCCAGCCAACCCCGCCGCAGACAAGCTGATCCCCGAGGATGAGGCGCGGTTCAACCCTGTGGACGCCGCCAATTTCGCGGTGCAACTGCCCCTTGATATGGCGTGGTACGAAGAACACTACGGCGCGGCGCTGGATGAATACCTGAAAATTATCTCCTCCTGATGCTTAGTCGCCCCGAGCGTAAACTCGGGGCGATCCAACCGAAAGGCGGCGCATGAAAAGCCTCCCCCGATATATGCTCTTGCTTGGGCCACTCTTGCTGTTTTTGGGGCTGACATACGTTTTGCCGTTCTTGGGTGTCATGCGCTGGAGTGTGACCCAGCCCGACCTCGGGTTTGATCAATACGCCACCGCACTGAGCGACCCGCTGATCCTGTCGGTGTTCCTGCGGACCCTGCGGATCTGTGCGCTGGTGACGGTGTTTTCGGTGATCGGCGCTTATATTGTGACGCTGCTCTGGATCAGGGGTGGTCCGGTCCAGCGCTTGGTGATGGAGCTGTGCATCCTGATCCCCTTCTGGATTTCCTTGCTGACACGGGCGTTCGGCTGGCTGGCCATGTTGTCAAATCGTGGCATTTTGAACGGCTGGATGGAAAGTATCGGCATCATTAACGAACCGCTTGCCATGGTGCGGAACGAATTTGGCGTGATTGTCGGCATGACCCACTTTTTGCTGCCCTTTGCGGTCTTCCCCCTTGCGACTGCCATGCGAAATCTGGACGAGCGCGCCTTGATGGCCGCACGCGGTATGGGGGCAAGTCGCGCGCGGGTATTCTGGCAAGTGTTCGTGCCGATGACAGGGTCGGGTATTCTGGGCGCTGCCCTTGTGGTCTTTGTGTTTGCGCTGGGGTTCTTTGTGACCCCTGCCATTCTGGGCGGCGGGCGTAGCGTTATGGTGGCAGAACTGATCTATCTTTATATTTTCCAGAACCCCAATTGGGGGCTGGCGGCGGCGATCAGTGTGATCCTGATGCTGACGGTGGGCGTGCTGATGGCGCTGCTGATGCGCATTGGCAATCCAGCGGGGCGCGGAAATGGGTAATCGGCCTGGTCTTTTGATGTCTGTTCTGGCTGCGCTGGTGGCGGTGTTTCTGTTGATGCCGCTGGTCGCGGTGATCCCTGTGTCCTTTACCCCGCTGCGCTATCTGTCGGTGCCAACGGATGAATGGTCTTTGCGCCATTACCGCACCTTGATCGACAATCCGGAATGGGGGCAGGCGGTCTGGTTGTCTATCCGCATCGGGCTGTCTAGTGCGGGGCTGGCCACGGGGCTGGCGCTGTTTTTCAGCCTTGGGATATGGATGATGCAGCCACGATTTGCGGGGCTGATGATGGGGGTGGCTTTGCTGCCGATGGTGGCACCGCCCGTGGTGTCCGCGCTGACGCTGTATTTCTTTCTGATTTCGCTTGGCGGGTTTAACGATCTGGTGGCCTATGACACATTTGCGGGGGTCGTTCTGGCCCATGCTGTGATGATCGTGCCCTTTGCCGTCGTGCTGATCACTGTCGCCCTGAGCCAGGTGGATCGGCGCATCGACCTTGCCGCGCGGGCTATGGGCGCGGGGCTTGGTACCCGTATTTTCCGCGTTATCCTTCCCAATATCCGTTTTGGCGTGATGGTGGCTTTCTTTTTGACCTTCATGCTGTCATGGGAAGAAATCGGTGTGACGATCTTTATCACCTCGGTCAATATCGCGACCCTGCCACGGATGATGTGGATGGGGCTGCGCGACAATATCGACCCTGCAATCGCGGCGATTTCTGTGGTGTTGATCGTGCTGGTGGTCAGCGCAATCCTGATCCGAACTGCCGTGCAAATAATCGCGCGTAAACGTGCCGAGGGGAAAACCACATGACGCTATCGACTGGCGAATATCTGACAAAACTGCTGGAATGTTACGGCGTTAACACTGTTTTTGGCATTCCGGGCGTGCATACGGTGGAACTGTACCGCGGGCTGGATGGCAGCGCGATCCGCCATGTAACACCGCGCCATGAACAGGGCGCGGGGTTTATGGCCGACGGCTATGCCCGGGTCAGCGGCCAGCCTGGTGTCTGCTTTATCATCACAGGCCCCGGCATGACCAATATCACCACCGCCATGGGGCAGGCCTATGCGGATTCGATCCCGATGCTGGTAATTTCAACGGTAAATTCCCATGGGCGGATGGATTCGGGCGAAGGCTGGTTGCATGAAATGCACGATCAGCGGGGAATGATCGACAAGGTTGCAGCCTTTAGCCGAACCATCCACCGTCCAGAGGAATTGGCCCCCGCGCTGGCCCAAGCCTTTGCTGTGTTTGAAGGTGCCAGACCCCGTCCTGTGCATCTTGAACTGCCGATGAACGTAATGCTGGCTTCTGCCGATCACCTGCCAGCCCCGCGCCGTGCATCCCCGCTGGCCCGCCCCGCACCCGCAGCCACTGCGCTAAAGGGCGCGCAACAGTTGCTGGCAGGTGCCAAATGCCCTGTGATCCTGACAGGGGGCGGCGCTGTGCGCGCGGCCAAAGCGATCCGAAATCTCGCCGAGCGTCTGGACGCCCCCGTCGTGATGACCACCAATGCCCGTGGCATCCTGCCCGCCGATCACCCGCTTGCGGTCAGCCTGACACCGTCAATGCCCGAAACCCGCCAGTTGATCGAACAAGCTGACGTGGTGCTGGCATTGGGTACCGAATTCGGCCTGACCGATTATGATTTTTACGAAGATGGCGGGTTCAGCATTCCGGGGAATTTGATCCGCGTGGATCTGGACCCGCTGCAAATCCGTCGCGGCCCCATGGCCGAGATTGGTTTGATTGCCGACGCGGAGGAAACGGCGCAGGCTTTGGCCAAAGGGTTGAATGCGTCCGGGAACACTGACGGACCCGCCCGTGCGCGGCAGGCCATGTCTGGATGTGCCAATCTTCCCAGCGCCTTACGCGGCGATCTTAAGATGCTGTCGCTGGTGCGGGATTTACTGCCAGAGGCGATATTTGTCGGCGATTCCACCCAGTTGGTCTATTCCGGTAATACAGGGTTCGCGGCAGCGACACCCAGCAGTTACTTCAATTCAGCCACAGGGTTCGGCACGCTCGGCTATGGGCTACCTGCTGCGATAGGGGCCGCATTGGCAGCGCCCGAACGTCCCGTAATCGCCCTTGTCGGGGACGGCGGGTTGCAATTCACGCTGGCCGAATTAACCAGCGCGGTAGAGGCGCAGACCCCCGTGATCCTGTTGCTGCACGACAATAATGGCTACGGTGAAATCAAATCCTACATGCAAAGCAACGGCATCGCGCCGCTGGGTGTGGATATTCTGACTCCTGATATTGCCGCGATTGCGCTGGCCTGTGGCTGGTCGGTTGATCGGCCCGGAGGGCCGCAGGATTTCACCGATGCGGTGCAAAAAGCCGCGCAATCCAAAAGGCCTGCCATGCTTGTTTTCGGCGATGACCTGCGCGCGGCTTTCCAAGCCGATTAACCCCTGTCGGACAGTAGTTCCATACAGCGTTCATCCGTCAAACGCCGCCCTTTGCTGTGCTGCAAAACACTGGCCGAGGGCAGGGTAATGGATCGGTTGATGATCAGGATATGTTCCTGCAACAGATCATGTGCTGCAGTAAGGTTTCCGCCCGCAATATAGTCCCGCATCTTGATATGTTCGGCAAAGGAGCGTTGCCAGAAATTGCCCTCTCCCGATTGCAAACGGGCGCGCAATGCCTCTAGCGCTGTCGCGGTCAGGTCATAGGCTTTTTCCACATAACGATTGCCGGCCTGCTGCAAAATCACCCGATGAAAGGCGCTGTCGGCCTGACTGTATTGCGCCCATTCCCCCGAATTTATCGCATGTTCCATCTGGGTGATCGCCACGGTTAGCCCCTGCGCCAAAGCTGCCGGATCCCGTTCAAACGCGCCGCGCAGCGCCTGGCTTTCCAGCATGGCGCGAAAGCTGCTCATTTCGGCCACGTCCTGGGTCGAGGGGATGAACACATAGGTGCCCGCTTGGGGAACGATAGTGACCAGCCCCATGTCGCGCAGATCCATAAAGGCGGCGCGCACAGGGGCTTTGCTCATCCCCAGAGCGCGGGCGATTTGTTCTTCGGACAGGCGTTCTCCGAATTCGAATCTTCCGGACACAATGGCGTCTTTCAACCGGTCACAGGCTTTTTGGGTCAGCGACACAGGGGGCTCCTTTTCGGTTCGTCCAGCAGGCTCGCAAGCAGAATAGCACGCAATAGACTGATTTTGCGAAGTTATAAAACACCAAAAAAATCGGATTGACAAGTTATTCATATTCTAGAATTCTAGTATGTGAAGTTAACAGCCGCGCCGCCGAGCGCCCCAAAGAGGTTCCATATGTCCCGTTTCCGCCTGCTGACGCCCGATGCCCAATACCCAGACGACGCCCGGATCGAAAGACTGACCGCCGGTGATCAGGTGGATTGGGATATCTACCGCGAGCGGTCGCCGGACCAGATCCCAGCAGAATCCCTTAGCAATTGTGATGCCATGGTTGTCTGGCATGAAATGCCCGTGAACGCCGATCTTATTTCGCGGCTGGATCGCTGCAAGATTATCGTGCGGGCAGGGGTCGGCTTTGATCACATTGATCTGGAGGCTGCGGCAAAAGCAGGGATTCCCGTCTGCAACACACCCGATTACGGCACCAGCGAGGTGGCCGATCACGCTATCGCCCTGATGCTGACCCTGCGCCGTGGCATCGGATCGTACCATAGAAACCTGATGGAATCGCCACAGACTGGGTTTGATCATGCCCGAGCCCCTTTGCTCGCGCGGCTGCGGGGCAAGACATTCGGCGTGGTCGGTTTGGGGCGGATCGGCATTGCCACTGCGCTGCGGGCCAAAGCCTTTGGCATGGGGGTGCTGGCCTATGATCCGTTGGTGTCGCGGGGCACTGAAATTGCCGCAGGTGTGGATCGCTGTGACCGTCTTGAAGACCTATTGGCACAAAGTGATGTAGTCAGCCTGCACTGTCCACTGACGCCCCAAACGCAAAATATGATGAACGCGGAACAGCTGGCTAACATGCAGCCTCATGCGATTTTGGTTAACACGGCCCGTGGGGGCATCATCGACATATCCGCCCTTCTGGCCGCGCTGCGCAATGGCACTATTGCAGGCGCTGGGATCGACGTGCTGCCTGTAGAACCGCCCAGCCCGTCGGACGAAATCGCGCTGGCCTATGCAAATGGCAATGATCCGATTGTGGGCGAGCGGCTGTTCGTCACCCCGCATGCGGCATGGTCCAGCCCCGAAAGCGTGTCTGACGCCCGCCGCCTGTCTGTGGAAACAGCCATGCAATTCCTCACAGAAGGACGGCTGCGCAATCTTGTTAACACACCTGTCCCCCCGTCGCTGAGCGATGTGGCGTGACAGCCTGAACACCGGAATGGTCCAAGGGTATGGGATCTTGAATACATGCCCAAACTAGGGAGAAGCACCATGAAATTTACCGCAATAAGCGCGATCTTCGCGACATGTCTGATCAGCGGCGCCAGTGTATCGGCGCAAGATTTTAAGATGACATTTCAATCGGTTGACCCGGCAGGGAACCCGAATTTTGGCATTCAACAAAAATGGACAGAGCGGGTTGCAGCCATGTCCGGCGGACGTTTGACCATTGATTTGCTGCCTGTGGGGGCCGTTGTGGATTACAATGAAACCCAAGACGCCGTTGGCGCGGGTATTCTGGACGGTCATATCACGGATGTCAGCTATTTCGCTGGCAAAGACCCGGCTTTTGGTCTGGTCGCCAACCCGATCGGCGCATGGTCGGCACCCGATGAAATGTTCCGTTTTATCAATTACGGTGGCGGCTATGAATTGATGAACGCATTGGAAGAACCCTATGGCCTGCATTTCATCGGCGCCACAACCACGGGCCTTGAAGGTTTTGTCTCCAAGCGCCCGCTGGACGGTGTGGATGACCTGAAGGGTCTGAAAGTCCGCGCGCCAGAGGGTCTGATCCAGGAGGTTTTTGCCGCTGCAGGGGCGGTTCCCGTTAACCTTCCTTACTCGGAAGTTTACACCTCCCTTGATAAAGGCGTGATTGATGCTGCGGATTCCACAGTGTTTTCCACCAACCACCAGCAAGGTCTGCATAAGGTTGCAGGGCATCCGGTTTATCCGGGATTCCACTCTATGCCTTTGGTTGAAGTGTCGATGAATTTGGACAAATGGAATGCCCTGCCCGCCGATTTGCAGGCGATCCTGACGGTTTCGGTGCGGGACTTTGCGCAGGATGCCGTGGCAACCCTGTCGATGAACGATCTTAAAGCGTTTGCCGAGGCGACCGCCGACCCTGCCATTACCGTCCACAACTGGCCAGCAGAGGAGCGCGCAAAATTCCGCACCATCGCAATGAATCAATGGGCGAAAGTGGCGGCGCGTTCGGAAAATGCGCAAAAAGTCTACGACCTTTTGACAGGATATCTGGACGAGCAAGGCTTGTTGAAGTGATCCACACCTTTCGGGCGCAGGCAAAAGCGCCCGAACACTGCCTTGGGTAAATACCCGACCCCCATCCGCTTTTGAAACGATTGGCCCGCTATGTCTTCGCCTCCTGATCCTGATCTTATTTCCCTTACGGCGCCCCATGTCAGCACGCCGGACCAAGAATCGCTGCCACAGGCCGGATGGCTTGGCTGGGCGATCACCCGCGCTGCGCGACTGTTCGCAGTGGGTATTCTGGTGGCGATGGCCGTGCTCGTGATGGAGGTGTTTCTGCGCTATGTGTTCAACAGCCCGACGATTTGGGCCCATGAAACCACGACATTTCTAAGCGCGGTTACCTTTATTTTCGGTGGCCTGTACTGTGTGGCCCGCAATTCCCATATCCGCGTTGTGCTGGTTTATGATCTGGTCAACCCGCGTCTGCGCCGGATTCTAGACATTCTGATTTCCATTGCCTGTCTGTGTGCCAGCCTGTTTTTTGCATGGGCGTCATGGCTGATGGTGAAAAAGGCGTTGTTTCGGCCCGACGGAAATTTCTTCTTGGAATCAAGTGGAAGCGCGTGGAATTCCCCCGCGCCCGCCCTGTTGAAACTGTTTTTACTGCTCGTGTTGATTGCCATGAGCCTGCAGTTCCTGATCCTAACTTTCAACTACATGCGCAGCCCAAAAGCGCAACAAGGCTATGACGATGTATGACCTTCTCGATTTCGGACTGAACCTAAAGGCGCTTGGTGTCGGATGGGGCACATTGCTGATGTTCGCCCTGTTGGTCGGGCTGTTGCTGACGGGTGCGCCTTTGGCGATGGTTACTCTTTTTGTGGCCCTGATTTTTGCTGTGGGCTGGTTCGGCCCCAGCGCGGTGCCCCTGATTACAAGCCGGGTTTACAGCTTTGTATCGTCTTTTGTCTTTGTCTCGGTGCCGATGTTTGTGCTGATGGCTGCGGTGCTGGATCGCTCTGGGATTGCGCGGGATTTGTTTGACGCGATGAAACTGATCGGCGGTCGCCTGCGCGGCGGCGTTGCGATCCAGACCATTTTTGTGGCCGTCATCCTTGCCGCCATGAGCGGGATCATCGGCGGCGAGATCGTCTTGCTTGGACTTGTGGCCCTGCCGCAAATGCTGCGCCTTGGCTATAACCGCCGCTTGGCCATTGGCGTGGTCTGTGCGGGTGGCGCGCTGGGGACAATGGTGCCGCCTTCAATCGTTTTGATCATCTATGGTTTGACTGCAAATGTGTCGGTCGGTGACCTGTTCACGGCATCCTTCCTGCCCGGCTTTATGCTGGCGGGACTGTACATTCTTTACGTTCTGTTCCGGTCCTACACCGATCCGAATGCAGCGCCCGCGCCCCCAGAAAACCCCGTCGCTTTGAAAGACCATCTGCCGTTGTTGCGCGGATTGTTCCTGCCGTTGCTGGTGGTGTTCTTTGTGCTCGGCTCGATCTACGGCGGCATTGCTTCGGTGACCGAGGCTTCGGCGATCGGTGTGGCTGGCGTGATCTTTTCCACCATCCTGCGCCGCGAGTTTTCGTTCAAAATGCTGCTCGACGCGTCTTTGCACACTTTGGCAACTGTGGGCATGATCATGTGGATCGGCATTGGTGCCAGCGCATTGGTCGGGGTTTATAACCTGATGGGTGGCATCCGTTTCATCTCGCAACTGATCTCGGGTGTGTCGGATTCGCCGACTGTTATCATTCTGTTCATGATGCTTATTCTGTTTGTGCTGGGCATGTTCCTTGACTGGGTCGGGATCGCGCTTTTGACCATGCCGATCTTTGTACCGATCATCAAAGACCTTGGCTACGATCCGGTTTGGTTCGGGGTTCTGTTTGCCATGAACATGCAGGTGTCCTTTCTGACGCCGCCCTTTGGTCCTGCTGCGTTCTATCTGAAAAGTGTGACGCCGCCGGATATCACCTTGGGCGAGATTTTCAGATCGCTGGTGCCGTTTATCGTGCTGCAACTGATTGCTGTGGGTCTGTTGGTGGCCTTTCCGGCCATCGCCATCCACTGACGCAGCCCCCTAATAACCACAATTCGGATAGGTAAATGACACGCAGTTTAGACGGCGAATACGACTATATTATCATTGGCGCGGGCACGGCGGGATCTGTGCTGGCCAACCGCCTTTCCGCCAACCCGCGCAATCGGGTGCTGCTGCTAGAGGCTGGCGGCAAGGACAGCTATCCGTGGATACACATCCCCGTTGGCTATCTGTATTGCATGGGCAATCCGCGCACGGACTGGATGCTGAAAACCACCGCTGAACCGGGATTGAACGGGCGGGCGCTGGCCTATCCACGGGGCAAAGTGCTGGGCGGATGCAGTTCCATCAACGGCATGATTTATATGCGCGGGCAGGCGGCGGATTATGACGGTTGGGCGCAAATGGGCAATCGGGGATGGGGTTGGGACGATGTGCTGCCCTATTTCATCCGCTCCGAAGACCGCGCTGGGGATGCAGACCCGCTGCACGGAAAGGGCGGCGAGTGGAAGGTCGCGCGACAGCGGTTGAAATGGGATTTGCTGGACGATTTTCAAACCGCTGCGGGGCAAATGGGCATTCCGCCCACAACTGATTTCAACAGCGGCAGCAACGAAGGTGCGGGATATTTTGAGGTCAATCAAAATGCCGGACGGCGGTGGAGCACGGCCCGTGCCTTTCTCAATCCGGCGCTGAAACGCCCCAATCTGCGGCTTATGACCCATACCGATGTGCAGCATATCACCTTTAAAGACGGTCGTGCCACGGGGGTTCAAATCAGCCACAAGGGCCAGACCCTTCATGCTGCGGCTAAAGCCGAAATCCTGTTGGCTGCGGGGGCCATTCATTCCCCCGCCATACTGGAGTCCTCGGGCATCGGTCAGCCGCAACGGTTAAGGGATGCTGGCATTGATGTGCTGCAAAACGCGCCGGATGTGGGGGAAAACCTGCAGGATCATTTACAGTTGCGCATGGTGTTTCGGGTGGAAAATGCCCGCACTTTGAACCAGATGGCCAATTCGCTGTCAGGGAAAATTGCTATGGGCGCGCAATATCTGTGGAACCGGTCTGGCCCGCTGTCCATGGCCCCCAGCCAGTTCGGCATTTTCATCCGCAGCGATCCCAGATTGGCCACGCCTGATCTGGAATATCACATCCAGCCCCTGTCTACCGAACGCTTGGGCGAGCCTTTGCACCCCTATCCTGCTGTTACTGTATCTGTGTGCAATCTACGCCCCGAAAGCCGAGGTTCTACCCATATTTCGGCGAAAGGCAGGGCACAGTCCCCAGAGATTTCGCCGCGATACCTGAGTTCTGGCACAGACCTTGATGTGGCGGTGGCATCCTTGCGCCAAGCCCGCCAGTTGATGCAAATGCCTGCTTTGCAAAAATATGCGCCACAGGAAAACCTGCCAGGTGCGCAGATTACCGATGATGCCGATCTGGCCCGTGCAGCGGGGGACATCGGCACAACGATTTTCCACCCCGTCGGAACCTGCCGTATGGGGGTGGATGATCATGCCGTGGTTGACCCCGAATTGCGCCTGCGCGGGGTTTCTGGGCTGCGGGTGGTGGATGCTTCGATCATGCCACGGATTGTGTCGGGCAACACGGCATCCCCCGTGGTTATGATCGCGGAAAAAGCTGCCGATATGATCCTGTCTGCAGATTAACACGCTTCTAAATATCCGTTTTTGAAAGGAAAAACGATGAGATACCTTCGCTTTGGCCCAGAGGGTCAGGAAAAGCCTGCCTGTCTGGATGATGAGGGTCACATCCGTGATCTGTCAGGGCTGATCGCAGATTTTACGCCTGCGACCGTAACAGTTGAAAAGCTTGCCGAATTGGCGGGCACCGATCTGTCCGCGCTGCCCGTCGTATCCCCGGAAACGCGCATCGGTGCCTGTATAGGTGCTGCGCGGAATTTCTATGCGGTGGGCCTGAACTATGCCCGCCACGCCCGTGAAACCAACAACCCCGAACCCGCAGAGCCGGTGCTGTTTTCCAAAGCCACTTCGTGTATTTCGGGGCCAAACGACCCGATTATCCTGCCCAAAGGCTCGGTCAAAACCGATTGGGAGGTGGAGTTGGGCATCGTGATCGGGCGCAGTTGCGCATATGTCAGCGAGCCCGAGGCTTTGGACTATGTGGCAGGCTATTGCACGATCAATGACGTTAGCGAGCGGGCCTATCAGCTGGAACAGGGCGGGCAGTGGATCAAAGGCAAATCCGCGCCAAGTTTCGGCCCCGTCGGTCCCTGGCTGGTGACGCCGGATGCGGTGGGCGATCCGCAAAATCTTGCGCTGACCCTTTCGGTGAACGGTACCATGCATCAAAGCAGTTCCACATCGGATATGATCTTTAGCGTGGCTGAAATCATTGCTTATATGTCCCGTTTCATGCGTTTGATGCCTGGCGATATTATCGCAACAGGAACGCCCGAAGGGGTCGGTCTGGGGTTAAACCCGCCACAATTCCTGCGCGATGGTGATGTCGTAGAACTGTCGGTCGCGGGTCTGGGGGCCCAGCGGCAAGTGGTTGTGGGCGGATGAAAAAGGCCCCCGCGCATCGAATGTGACGGGCGGGGGTATTTTGCCTTGCGTAAATTTTGTGCAGGTGGGGCAGGCATTGGCTAGGGGATACCCACTGTTCCTGCCAAACGCGCCTTGTGGGCATTCTTTTCCGGTTCAACTCGCTAACCCGAAAGTTGCGTGTTAGCTTTTGAATTGAAGCGAATTAACACAGGCGGGTATTGCTGCGATGAAAGACACCTCGCGTTCCATTGGTCCGAAACTGGCGTCTATTTTACACCGGATTTACCCTGATCTTGACGCCGATGTTCTGTCCTCGCTGGTGATAGAGGCGTTCTGGCCTGCGGGTACCACGCGGCGCAAGCGGGGGCGGGTTCCGGGCAATACGCTGTGGTCAGAGCAGGATGCCCTGCTGATCACTTATGGCAATTCGATTGTGGACGGCGCACATAAACCGCTGGATTTGCTCTATGATTTCCTGAGAACGTATCTGGAAGGCACGTTGAACAGCGTCCATATCCTGCCGTTTTTTCCCTATACGTCGGACGACGGATTTGCGGTGTCCGATTTCCGCGCGGTCAATCCGCAACTGGGCGATTGGCCCGATATTCAGCGGATTGCGGGGCAGTTCAACCTGATGTCCGATCTTGTGTTGAACCATGTGTCCAGCCAAGGCAGTTGGTTCAACGCCTACCGCCAAGGCCAGGCCCCCTATGACACGTTCTTTTTTGAAGCCTCGCCCGACGATGACCTGAGCAATGTGGTTCGTCCCCGCACCACGCCCTTGCTGCAAGAGGTTGAAACCACCAACGGGCCGCGTCATGTCTGGTGTACTTTCAGTCACGACCAGATTGATCTGGATTTCCGCAACCCGGAGGTTTTGCTGGAATTTTTACGGATCATCCGCCTGCATGTGGACAATGGGGTGGAAATCATCCGCCTTGATGCGGTGGCGTTCCTGTGGAAGGAAATCGGGTCCCCGTCCATCCATTTGCCCCAGACCCATGCGGTGATCCAGTTGATGCGGGTGCTGTGTGATTACGCTTCGGAAAAGATCATATTGCTGACCGAAACCAATGTGCCAAAGGCCGAAAACCTAAGTTATTTTGGTGCAGGACGCGAGGCTCATGCGATCTATAATTTCCCGCTGCCACCGCTGATTTTACACGCGATGATGTCCGGGAACGCGCAGTATTTGCACAAATGGCAGCGCGCCATGCCGCCTGCGCCGATGGGCTGTGCCTATCTGAATTTCACCGCCAGTCATGACGGAATTGGCATGCGCCCCGCCGAGGGGCTGCTGCCCGAAGATGAAAAACAACAGGTGATCGACACGATCAAAGATCTGGGCGGGTTGGTGTCCATGCGCACTTTGCCCGATGGCAGTGAAAGCCCCTATGAGCTGAACACAACCTTTTATGCCGCCATGTCACGCACCTTTAAGGGGATCGACAGTCATCACCACGCGCGGTTCATTTGTTCGCAAACCATCGTCATGTCCCTTGAAGGCATTCCCGCGTTTTACATCCATGCAATGCTGGCCACGCCCAATGATCATGATCAGGTCGAACACCGCGGCATGAGCCGTGCCATCAATCGCCACCGCTGGGACTACCCCACATTGCGCGCCCTGCTGGCGGATCGCGACAGCTCGCAAGCCCGTGTCATGGCGGATTTATCCGATCGGTTGCGCATCCGCAAAAAACAGACGGCGTTTCATCCCAATGCGACACAGTTCACGGTCAACCTGCATGACCCACGGCTGTTCGCGGTCTGGCGCCAAAGCATTGATCGCGCCCAGTCGGTTTTTGCGCTGCATAATGTCAGCGACGAAGCGGTCAGCGTATCCGCTGCCTTGTTAAACCTCATCGAGGATGAGGACTGGGTCGATTTACTGGGGGATGCCAGCTTTGATGCAGGGGCTGATGCCCTTACGCTGGCGCCGTATCAGTGCATGTGGATTACAAACAGGTATTAGGAAAACTCGGCCTCATCCTTGGCGGCCGCATCGTGTAATGCGGCCAGAAAACCGGGCGCTGCGGCGTGAATGCGGTTCCATGTGGGGATGAACGGCGTTTCATGCGGGTTGTCCAGGAAAAATTGCCCCGCGCGCATGATGTTCTCGGTAAACAGTTCGATCGCGCGTTCCTCTGCGTGGCGGTCAATGCTCAGCCCGTTCATTTTCGCGTCGTTATAATAGGCGTCCAACAGATCCAGCGCACAGCGGTAATAGGTGGCCTTCAACGTGCGAAAAACATTGGGGGTGAACACTGTACCATCTGCGGCGAGCTTGCGGAAAATCGCCTTGCAGATGTCCGTAGACATACGGTTCAGCCCGGCGTTTACATCTGCTTCGCTCAGATCCTGATGTTTGTGGTCGTAATTATCCGCGATTTCCACCTGACAGACGGCCTTTGGGGCCAGATTGCGCCATGCCTCGGACAGAACGCCGATTTCCAGCCCCCAATCGGACGGAATCCGCAAATCCGGAAGGATAGAGGTGCGCATGGCAAATTCGCCTGACAGCGGATAGCGGAAACTGCGCAGGTAATCTATGTAATCCCGATCCCCGACCACCCGCTTCAGCGCGATCAGCAGCGGGCTGACCAACAAACGCGACACCCGCCCGTTCAGTTTGCTTTGGCCCACACGGGCATAATAGCCTTTGGCCACCTGATAGGGAAAATTCGCATTGGCCACGGGATAGATCAACCGCGCCAGCAATTCATTGGTGTAGGTGACAATATCGCAGTCGTGAATGGCCATGACGGCGCTGTCTTCGCAGGCGATCAGATAGCCGATGGCGGTCCAGACGTTTTTGCCCTTGCCTTGTTCGGACGGGGCCAGCCCCATTTCGGCCAGTTGCGCCTCTAGGGCCAACATGCGCGGGCTGTCGTTCCAGATGACAATGTGGTTCTGCTTTAGCCCCTTGAAGAATTCCTTCGCGTGGCGAAACTGGGCTTCATCTGCGCGATCCAGCCCGATAATGATGCGGTTCAGATAGGTGACCTTGGACAGTTCATTAAGGATTTTAGGCATCGCATCGGTTGCCAACTCGCTGTACAAACAGGGCAGAACCAGTGCCATCTTTCGATTTTGTGCAAAGGTTTCAAGTTCATAAGTCATTTCTGCCAGCGACTGCGTGCGCAGGTTGTGCAGTGTTGCGATGTTTCCGTTCTGATGGAAATCAGCCATGGATTTTCTTCCTTATTTCAAATTCAGACGCGTGACCAAATCAAGCATCGCTGTGTTCCAACCCTCTGGGCCGACCTGTGTCGTGCGGATGATCCGCCCCTCCGGTTCGCCCGTCAGAACGGGCAAGGGATCGCGGTGCGGGTTTGCGATTATGACCCCGAAATCGGCGGTTTGTAGCATTTCCACATCGTTGGGCGCATCGCCAAGCGCCACGGTCGTGCGCGGCTTGTAATCATCAATGATCCGCGCCATTTGATCGGCTTTGGTTTGCCCGAATGATAGTGTCAGAAACCGTCCGCCCTCGCGCCCTGTGACGCCTTCTTTGGCAAGGGCGTTCAGAAAGGCGGTTTTTGCCTCGGCGCTTCCCGACCATAGACCCGGTTCGGAAAAGGCCCGCTGTCGGGCAAGTTCGGCGGTCTGCGGTGTAAGGCCCGTGATTTCAACGATTTGTGCCAGTGTCATATCCCCGAACCCGCGATAGGGCGCGCGCAGGTCGGGCGGCAGCTTTTTCAGAACGGAGCGCAGGTTCAGATAGGCGTCATTTGCAGGTGCGCTCTGACTGTTCGGGGCCAGAACCCCTGCGCCGTTCTCAACAATTGCGGGCCATTTTTGCAGGCCAAGCTCTTGGCGCAGCGCAATAATCTCGGGGGCTGTCTTGCTGCTGGCCAGTATTATGCCAGCCCCGAGCCCGCGCAAAATATCCAAGGCAGGCACAGCGGCATCCCAACGGTAATCGGTGTGGGATAAGAGACTTCCGTCGAGATCAGTAAAAACAAGCAACGGCATTTTTGGGTCCATACCCATGATTAAGCGCCGAATGAAATTCCGTTGCAACAGGGTTCGGGGTGCAAGCGCGGTTCCAAGACCTGTCCCTGCAGATCAAAGGCTTGGTTGCCCTTTTAATGGGCAGGTGCCTGAAAATTACACAAATTTGGCACGGCGGAGGGCTGTGTTCCCGCGGTTTGGCCTTTTAGGCAGCTAATGCGGATGCGCGGCAAAGTCCAAAATCGTGGCACGCGCGCCCATGCTAAAAACATCGCGTGCGGCCCAGTTCGGGGTCTCTCCTGCAAACAGGTCAAGAAAGGGAATTGCGAGACTTGGGTCTTGGGCCACATTTTCGCGGAAGGACTGCCATGTGCGGATATCGTCCCATTCGGGGGGGCGTTCAGGTGCCGCCAAAGCTGTTTCGCCGCGTTCTTCGGCCAGAATAGCGGCGCGCATAGAAAGGCAATAGCTGACATAGGCATAGCCTTCGGGCCAGAAATCCTGTGGCGCCGAAAGATCGTTCTTTCCATGTGCTGACGGGCAGACAATCGGCGCGTGACGGATCATGGAGCGCAGCATCAACCCTGCGGCAAAGCCGATAAAGCGTTCCCGCTCGGACGGGTCTTGCGGGTTTTGCGCAACAAAAGCCCTGCGCCAGTCCAGAAAAACCCGTGCCATAGCTTGATCCGAGGTTTCAAAGGCCATGCCTGTCGCAGCGGATTGCGCGGCGATTTCAGTGGTGAAAGAGGCCGTGAACCAGCGGAACCGTTGCAAAGCGCGGCGCAGCGGCAGGGGCACGGGTTGCCCGAATATCTGTTCGACGTTCATATCATTTCAGCGTGCTGGCGCAGCAATGCGGCGATGTGGACCGCGCTGTCTGCATGTTCCGCAGCCACGTGGATTTCTGCTGCGATCAGATCGGTTATGGTGATTGCATAACTTAAAATGCGGATTTCATCGTCCAGATCGGCGGAACGTTCAGCCAGTAAAAACAGGGCGGCGGCAAAGGCGGCACTGCGCAACTTGGCGGTGCGTTCCGGCGTCATGCGCGGCGTGGGAAATTCATCTGGCGACGGGCCCAGCCCGTGGGACACAATCGCGAACATCGCAGCGGCGGCATGGGCGGACGGTTCTGCATCAGCGGCGGATTTGCCCAAGGATTCATCCAGCGCCAGAGTCACGACAGTTTCACTGATGAAAAACCGCGGGGTGTTTTCCTGACGGACCAAAGCCACGTCCAGCGCCCAGGCAACGACCCGCCCTGTCGCCGCCAAATCCGACGGGTTTTCATCTGTCAGAAAAGCTGTGGCCTGTTTGATTTCAAACGCCGAGGGCCGCCAGATGTTCAGGCTGTCATTGTAAATCACCTCTGCGCGCTGGCCGATCTGGGACAGGGTATCACGCATCGGATCGGGCAGGTGGGACACCACGGGTTGCGCCAGTGCCATCGGAATCCGCGCCGCCTGTTGCACGCCACGGATCAGGTCACGCAGAGGCATCGCCAGGTCTTGGGGTCTTGGAATGCGCAACGGGGGACGCGGTGTCATTTGCATAAGATCCTTATGGTCCGGGGTGCCTGAAGTTCGTGGCACCGCAGGCGTATTTTATAGCATAGGGCTGCGCGATGTGGAAGTGAACATATATATTGACAACTGAACGAAAGTTCACTTTAGTTAAATGCTATAACCCACAGAGAGGAAATGAGTCATGGCAAGAAATGTCGCCCTGACAGGCTTTGCACGAGAATTGTCAGACCGTGCAAAACCGGTGCGCATCGGCTTGATCGGCTCTGGTGAGATGGGCACGGATATTGTCAGCCGCACCGCCATGATGGACGGCGTTGATGTGGCGGCAATTGCTGAAATACGCCCCCAAGCGGCCCATGACGCGGTGGCAACGGCGTACGGTGAAACGGGTCACAGCCGCGACGCCAGTTCAACCGATGCGCTGAACCGCGTGATCGAGGACGGCCATATTGCCATCGCATCAGATGCCAATCAAATGTTTGAAAGCGGGCTGATCGACGTGGTGATTGACGCCACAGGCGTACCTGCTGTGGGTGCTGAACTGGGGCTGGCCGCGATGGAACGGGGCAAGCATCTGGTGATGATGAATGTAGAAGCGGACGTCACAATCGGTTCCTTCCTGCGGTCCGAGGCCGAACGCCTTGGTGTGGTCTATTCGCTGGGTGCGGGGGATGAACCCTCTTCCTGCATGGAGTTGATCGAATTCGCCACGTCCATGGGGCATGACATTGTCTGCGCAGGTAAGGGCAAGAACAATCCGTTGAATTTTGACGCGATTCCAGATGATTACATGGCCGAGGCGAAAGCCCGCAACATGAACGCCCGCATGCTGGTGGAATTCGTGGACGGGTCGAAAACCATGGTGGAAATGGCCGCTATCGCCAATGCCACGGGCCTTATTCCGGACCGCCCCGGCATGCACGGGCCGAACGCCGGCCCCAAAGACCTGGCCAATGTGCTGATCCCCGAAAGTGACGGTGGTATCCTGAGCAGTGCGGGGCGGGTCGATTTTTCTGTGGGGCAGGGGCTTGCACCTGGTGTGTTTGTTGTCGTGCACGCCCAGCATCCGCGCATTCACGAAAGGATGCGCGATCTGAAAATGGGCGAAGGTCCGTATTTCACCTTTGTGCGCCCCTATCATCTGACCTCGCTCGAAGTACCACTGACCTGCGCGCGCGCTGTGCTGCACGGCAAGGCGGACATGGTGCCGCTTGACCGCCCCGTAGCCGAAGTGTGTGCGCTGGCAAAGCGGGATATGCAGGTGGGCGAAACACTCGACCAGATCGGCGAATATTGCTACCGCGCCTGGGTGATGGAAGCAGGCGAGGCCCGGACCCTTGGCGCCATTCCCTGTGGCCTGCTGACAGGGGGCCGTGTGACCGCCCCGATCCGCAAGGGCGACTTGATCACCACCGCAAATGCCGCCCCGCCAGCAGGATCCGGCATCGCGGCAATGCGTGCAAAACAAGATGCAATGATCCTTGGGGCATGACACAGATGAGCGACGCAAATGACCCTTGGGCGATCCGAAACCTGACGCCCGAAACCCTGCGCGAGTCCCTGCGCAAAATGTATCTGATCCGCAAATTCGAAGAAGGTGCCGAAGACAGTTATACCCGCGGCCTGATCCACGGCACCATGCATTTGTCCATCGGACAAGAGGCCAGTGCGGTCGGGGCCTGTGTGGGTCTAAGCGACAGCGACAAGATTACCTCGACCCATCGCGGACATGGTCATTGTGTGGCCAAAGGGGCGGATATGGGTCGGATGTTTGCCGAGTTTTTCGGCAAGGAAACCGGCTATTGTCGCGGGCGCGGCGGGTCGATGCATATTGCGGATGTGGAAAAGGGCAACCTTGGCGCAAACGGGATTGTCGGGGGCGGTTTGCCGATTGCCGTGGGTGCTGCGCTTAGCGCGAAACGGTTGGGAACGGGGGCTGTAACGGTCTGCTTCTTTGGTGACGGTGCAAACAACGAAGGCGCGTTTCACGAGGCGCTGAACATGGCCTCCGTCTGGAAACTGCCGGTTGTTTTCTTCTGTGAAAACAACCGCTACGGCATGTCTACCTCTACCGAACGCTCTACTTCTGTGAAACAAATCGCTGACCGCGCGGCGGGATATTCCATGCCGGGCGTCACGGTGGACGGTAATGATTTTTCCGCCGTGGCCGAAGCGATGGCAACTGCCACACAGCGCGCGAAAGCAGGTGACGGGCCAAGCCTGATCGAATCCATGACCTACCGCTGGCGCGGCCATTCCAAATCGGACCGCAACCGCTATCGCACCAAAGAGGAAATCGCCGACTGGATGGACCGCGACCCGATCCCGCGCATGGCAGAGATGCTGATCGCTCACGGTGTCATGGACGCAGAGGGCGTTACCGCGATGGAAAACGACGCTGATCAAACCATTGCCCAAGCCATAGAATTCGCCACAAACAGCCCCGCCCCGAACGTGGCGGACCTGACCCGCGACGTTTACACAAGGCCCCTGATATGAGCCGCGAAATTTCTTATGCCGAGGCCATCCGCGAGGCCATGGACATTGCCCTGTCCGAAGACGACCGCACCATTCTGATGGGCGAGGATATTGGCGTTTATGGCGGTGCTTTTCAGGTCACAGGCGATCTGATTGACAAATACGGGTCTGATCGGGTGATGGATACGCCGATTTCCGAACTGGGCGGTGCAGGCGTGGCCGTAGGGGCCGCGATGACCGGCTTGCGGCCGATCTTTGAATTCCAGTTTTCCGATTTTGCCGCCCTTGCGATGGAACAGATCGTTAACCAGGCCGCCAAAGTGCGCTACATGCTGGGCGGCGCGGTTTCGATCCCGCTGGTGATGCGGTTTCCTGCAGGCTCTGGCACGGGGGCTGCCGCGCAACACAGCCAAAGTCTGGAGGCATGGCTGGCCCATGTGCCTGGCTTGAAGGTGTTGCAACCCACCACGCCCTATGACGCCAAAGGCCTGCTTCTGGCCGCGATCGACGACCCTGATCCGGTGATGATTTTTGAACACAAGCTGCTTTACAAGATGAAGGGCGAGGTGCCCGAAGGCCGGTATACTGTGCCCATCGGTAAAGCTGCTGTGCGCCGCGAAGGCCGTGATGTGAGTATCGTTGCGACCTCTATCATGGTGCATAAGGCGCTTGAGGCGGCGAAAACGCTGGCAGAGTCCGGGATCGACGCCGAAGTGATCGACCTGCGCTGCATCCGCCCGATTGACCGCGAAACCGTGTTGGCCTCGGTGCGCAAAACATCCCGTCTGGTCTGTGTGTATGAGGCAGTTAAAACCCTTGGCATCGGTGCGGAAATCAGCGCCATGGTGGCGGAAAGCGATGCGTTTGACTATCTGGATGCGCCGGTTCTGCGGTTGGGTGGCGCGGAATCTCCGATCCCCTATAATCCCGATCTGGAAAAGGCCGCAGTACCGCAAGTGCCTGATATCATTACCGCTGTGCGTGATCTGCTAGAGGGTCGGCGCTGATGCCCGCCACAGTGATCATGCCGAAAGTGGACATGGATATGTCCCACGGCACCCTGTCTGTCTGGCATGTGTCCGAAGGCGCGAAGGTCTCCAAGGGGGATCCGCTTTTTGACATTGAAACCGACAAAGCCGCAATGGAAGTGGAAAGCCCTGCTAGCGGGACTTTGCACCATATTATCGCGCCTGAGGGCGCTGTTATTCCCATCGGTCAGACCGTCGCATGGATTTATGCCGAGGGAGAAACCGTCGGGGACCCTCCTGCAGCTTTGGCGCAAACTGAAGCCGCACCCGATGCCAAAGCTGATGCGCCTGTAGATGTCGCCGCCCCTCCGCCACCGTCAGAACAGGACATTCCGTCAGAGCCGGTTACGGCGCCCGACCTAGGCCCGCGTGCCACGCCTCTGGCGCGGCGATTGGCCAAAGAACGGGATTATCCGTTGTATGACATCACAGGCAGCGGCCCGCGCGGGCGCATTCAGGCCAAAGATGTTCCCGAAAAAGCCGCGCCCCGTGTGACACAGACACAGGGGGGCGCTGTGCCCTTGGTTTTGATCCACGGTTTTGCCAGTGATCCCGCCAGTTGGGCCCGTCTGGAACGAGAGTTGGGCGGACGGCCTGCGATCCGCTTGGAACTTCCGGTCCATGGGCGGTTGATTGGGGATGTTCCAGGCAGTTTTGCCGAATTGACCCGCCAGATGCGGCAGGCTTTTGATGCACTGGGGGAGCAACCGGTTCACCTTGTCGGGCACTCCCTTGGCGCTGCGGCGGCGCTGGCCATTGCTGATACCAGATCACGCCGCGTGGCCCGCCTGACGCTGATTTCCCCTGCGGGTTTGGGGCCTGAAATCAACGGCGCCGCACTGACGGGGATCGCGGGTGCCAGCCGCGCTGAAAGTCTCGGCCCGTGGTTGCGTGTTTTGACCCATGATCCCGCGTTGATCAGCGATGGCTATGTGCGGGCAGTGATGCAGCAGCGCCAAAACCCTGCGCTGCGTCAGGCGCAACTGGCGCTGGCCGATGCCGTTTTCCCCGAAGGCGTGCAGGCGTTTGACCTGCGGGCCGCCCTTGATCGGGTGGACATGCCGACGCGGATCATCTGGGGCAAATCGGACCGGATCATCCCTTGGAAACACGCATTTTGCGCGCCGGGGCGGGTCTCCTTGAACCTGTTTGAACACACAGGACACATGCCGCAGCTAGAACGTGCCGCCGAGATCGCTTTTCTATTGCGGCAAGAGCCTGAATAAAGTTCCTTGGGGGCAACACAACCTTAACGGATAGGAAGGCCACTGTCCCATGGCACCACCGCACGCCCAAAGAGCCCGCACAAAATCCGATGCCGGAGACGAGCTGCGCCTGCGCGCCGCGTGGATTTACTATATGGAGGGCGAAACCCAAAGCAATGTGGCTGCCATTCTCGGGGTCAACCGCATCACCGTCACCCGCCTGTTGTCCGAAGCCCGCCGCCGTGGCGAGGTTACGATCCAGATCAAAGGAGAGCTGGCGTCCCTGACTGAATTGCAGCGGGATCTGGAAAAGCGCTTCGGGCTGCAACGGGCAATTGTGGCCCCTGTGTCTGACGCAAAGGCCGATCCGACTGCGGTGATTGCGGCGGCGGCGGGGTCTCATATTTCTGCGCTGATGCGAGCGGGATTAACCATAGGTGTTGGCTGGGGTCGTACCTTGCACGAAAGCCTGCCCCATATTGAGGGGCGCAATCTGAAAGACGTGCGCGTGGTGTCGCTGCTGGGCGGGATCATGGAAGCACGGCGCTTTAATCCGGCGGAGTTCGCATGGCGGTTTGCCGAATTATTTGAGGCAGAAGGCTACCTTATCCCAGCCCCGGCCTTGGTTGACAGTGCCGAGGCCCGCAAGGTTCTGCTGGACCAATGCGGTTTGGAACATGTGTTCAAGATGGCCCAAACCGCAGAGATTGCGGTTTTTGGTGCGGGTGGGATTTCAGAAGGCTCTACCACTTATAAACTGGATCATCTTAACGAAATTGAACGCAAGTCCCTGACCGACGCCGGAGCCGTTGGTGACGTTCTGTACAACTTTATTGACGGGGAGGGTGTGCCGGTAAAACACCCGATCAATGACCGCGTGATTTCGGTTGATCTAGAGTCTTTGGCCCGCATCCCGCAGCGGGTTCTGGTGTCAGGTGGCAACGATAAAATCGTGGTGATCAAGGCGGCAATCCGCGCTGTGTCGCCAACGGTTCTGGTCACGGATGAACTGACCGCGCGTAGCCTGTTGAAGGATTAATCCGCGCACACCAGCGAGTCTAAATCCGATAGTACAAGTTGCGCACCTGCAAAGCGCAGGGCGTTTCGATCCCCGATTCTTGCTTTGGGCGCAAAGCCAAAAGCCGGCATAAACGCGCTTTGCGCAATGCCGATCCCTGTGCTGCTGGCGTCAACCAACAGGGCGTTGCGCGGCCCGTGGCCATAGGTATGTGCCACCGTGGTCACGCGGTTTTCAGGGGTCAGGAAATGAACCGGACCGATAGATTTCAGTGCCGCCAAAGCGGGCAGCTTTAGCGCGGCTTCCACCCGTTTCGGGCGTCCGTGGGATATGATCCCGACATCAATGCCCCCATCTGAAAGCCGCTGGAGCAGGGCTGGAAGACCCTTCGTTAAGGTCAGGTCCTGTGTGTCGCGGGCGATCAGCCGTTGATCCAGCTTTGTGGCAAAACCACCCGGACACAGTTGGCCTGTGCGTTCCGCCACATAGGTCATGGCCGCTGAAATCGGTTGCCCGAAAAACCGCTCGCGGGTCTGTTCGGGGGTCAGCTTGGCGTTATATTCGTTCAGCAGATGGCACAATTCTTCGGTGTCGATCTGCGCGCTCTGTACTACCACGCCTTCAAAAGCGAACAGCACAAGGCGGGTTGCAGCGGGCAGGGGCAAGGGCGCGTTGTCCGCAACAAGGCGCAACCCGAAATCACCCGAAGATTGTGCGGGCTGGTTGTGTCTTTCCGCCAGTTTCCAAAGGCGATTGCCAAAACGGCCTGCGGGATCACTGGACATGGGCAATTGTGCTGGCAAGGCTTCGTTTGCGATCAGTTCCAGAAAGTGAATGGCAGCAGTGCGATCTTTTGCAATGTCATCGCTATAGCCCTGCCATAAATCTGGGTCATCCAGACGATCGGATTTGCGCGTATGAAGCCAGAAATCCTGCCCCAAAATGGCTTGGCGGATGGTGTGGCAGTAATTGGCGTAAAGATATGCCTCCGGATGCTGCCGCGCAGGTGATTGTGTGTGCGGTTGCTGCGTTGCAGTCACAGGCTTTTTGCGCAGCAGTTCGTGGAACATCATCCCCGCTGCAAAACCCACATAGCTGCGCCGCACCATTCTGGATGCGGGTTTCTGGCTGTCAAAGGCGCGGTGCCATGACAAAAACGTATCCGCCAGCAGGCGGTCGCTTAGGGCATATTCAATCCCTGTTTGCGCCGAAACTGCCGCCATGCGCGCGCGAAACGAGCGTTCGAACCACCGCATTTGCCGCACGGATTTCCGTGTGGGCAGAGGCATTCCGGTGGTTTCATCAACAGCGGCAGAGCACATGGCACGGTTTCGTTTCTGGTGGCGTTTGGGTCAGTATAAACCGCCTGCCACAAAGTTACACGCCCTGTCGGCTTTACGTGTCAGCAAGTTTTTCCATCACCGAATTGGCAACATCCGTATGGCCAAGCCAGGACAGCCGCGTCAGTGTGGCGAAGCCTTGGGCCATCAGATCGTTTTCGTCACCAACGCTGCCTGTTCCCGCCCGACCGCGGGGCACCATCAGTTCGGTGCGGGGTCCGTCTGTGGCAATGACGTCACTGCTTGATGCAATTTTATCGCGCCCGATTTTGGCTTGCCGGATGTGCGCTGGCAGGGTGGCGGGAAGGTTTATGGACATCCAGTGCCCGTCCAGCACCCAGTTCTGGCGCTGCGCCCACAACCGGCCGATCAATTCCGCAAGAAATTTTGCATCCCCATCTGCGCGGGTCGGGTTTTTAACCCGTGACATACCGATTGCAGGAAGGTTCCAAAACGTTGCTTCGCGTGCGATGCCAAGCGTGCCGGAATAGGCAATATCTTCGGCCACATTGGGGCCGTCATTCACACCGGACAGCACCAGATCGGGCTGCTTTTCATCTTTGAATAGCCAGGTCATTGCCGTAACCACGCAATCTGCGGGGGTGCCCGAACAACTGTAGCGCTGATGCCCTGTTTTTGTCATGGTTAACGGGCGGCCCACCGTCAGCGAAGACCCTGCGGCGGTTCGCTTTTCTTCGGGGGCGACGACCCAGATGTCATCTGTCAACTGGCGGGCTGCTTGTTCTGCCAGTGCTATGCCCGGGGCGTCGATACCGTCGTCATTGGCGATCAAAATGCGCATTATCTGTGGGTTCCTTCTACGGTATGGGTCTGGCCCGTGCGGACCGTTGTGTCGAGATTTGTGATATGCTGGCCAAGCGCGGCCATGTCATCAGCGCTGCAGGAGTGGCCGAAAACCCGTGGCTGGTCGCAGGCGTCCCAAAGTTGGATATTTTCATCAAGGGTCGGGTGGGTCGGCAGGCGAATCCAGTCCGCTTTGGCGTTTGCATAAGCAATTGCAGCGGGGGAGCCGTCTGGCAAATGCCCCGTGAACAGCATCGGCGTTTGGGTGTCCAACGCCTGTGGAATCGCTGTCACCGCAGGGCCCGCAGAGCCCATTCCGTCGTGAACCAGCAAAGGCATCGGTGGAAAGCTGGTGCCTTCGCGCCACAGGCGGGCTGCGCGCACACGCTCTGCAAGTGTTGTGGCCATGGTCGGATTATAGCCTGAAATCGCCTCGATTTGGGCCATTAAAGATTTGGTCATACCCGCGCCGATGGCAAATTTACCTTGCTGGATTGCGATCAATTCAAGGGAACGCCCTGACAGGGGCGTCGGTAGCAAGCAGCCGTTCGGGTGCGCTGTGATCCAATCGGCAATGGATGCAGCACGGGTTTTGGCAGGCACAGCATCCGCGCCGTAAGAGGCATCCAGCAGCAACAGATCGGACGGGGGCAGGGGGGTCATCGGGAAAACCGCGCTACAAGGCACAACATCCCCGCAATAGACCATGCGGGAGTCCTTTGATGCCACAGAAATCCACATTCCGCCTGCAACATGGCCCGAATGGCCTGTGGTCAGGGTCAAAGGGCCGACGGAAAACGGCGCTGCGATTTCAATCAGTTGAATGTCCATTTTTTCCAGCGGAAAGGCGGCGAAATCTGCGGGTCTGGCGTATTGGGCAAGGGTGGTCGGGGTTTCGGACAGGGTTTCCGCCGTCATGTAGATCGGGCCGGAAAACCCCTGGCCTGCCAACCAGCACAAAGCGCCTACATGGTCTTCGTGGGCGTGGGTGATGATCAGGGCGTCGATGTCTTTGGCGGGAACGGCAAGCCGGGGGTGATAGCTGTCATCCGCTGCGCCGACCTTTATACCTGCGTCCAGCATAATGGTTACGCCATCTGCCTGCACGCAGACACTTGTGCGGCCCTTTTCGCCAAATCCGCCCTGTAAATGAACCTGCATCACGCGGTGCCTTCGGCCGGAATCAACCAGCCACCCGCAAAGGCCAGCCGTGCGGATTGGTCGGGTTCCAGTGTCACCGGATCAGGTTGTACAAAATGCACGGTCATATCCGGCGCAGCATCAGGGGCGAATTCGATCCGTGCTAGCCCGCCTTGATAAACCACGCGAATGATTTTGCCGTCAAAGCCGGGGTCATCTGGCCCGACAATCCGCACCATTTCAGACCGGCAACAGGCCTGCGCCATCCCGCGTTGATCATCTTCTGGACGGCAGCGCAGGGTGATCGGCTGGCCAAACAGGCTTGCCGCGCAGGTGCCGTCTGCGCTGGTTCGGGTGACGTCAACAGGCAGAACCATCCCTTGTGAGATGAAAGAAGCCACCATCGGCGTGGCAGGTTCGTGGTACAGTTTATGGGGCGTGTCCAGTTGTACCAAACGGCCCTTGTCCATCACGGCAATGCGATCGGCGAGCGCCATCGCTTCGGATTGGTCATGGGTGATATAGACAATAGTAGTGCCCGTGCGTTTGTGGAAATCGGCGAATTCGTCTTCCATTGAGGCGCGCAAATGCACGTCCAGATTGGCAAGGGGTTCGTCGAATAACACCAGTTCGGGCGTTGCCACCAGACAGCGGGCCAGCGCGACCCTTTGGCGTTGCCCGCCTGACAGATTGGCAGGTGCGCGGTCGCCGTAGCCTTCCATATCTACCAGTTTCAACGCCTCGGCCACGCGGCTTTCCCGCTCTGCGGCAGGGGTTTTGGCTATTTTCAGGGAATAGCCGATGTTTTCCGCCACAGTCATGTGGGGCCATAGGGCGTAGTTTTGAAAAACGATGCCGATGCGGCGGTTTTCAGGGGCTACATTCAGTTTGGACGAAGACACCACCTTGCCGCCGATGCTGATTTCACCTTCGCTGACCTGTTCAAATCCGGCAATGATCCGCAGCATTGTGGTTTTGCCACAGCCGGAGGGGCCAAGCACGGCAAGGAATTCGCCCTCGCGTACATCAATTGAAACGTCTTTAAGGGCTTCAAAGGCTTGGAATTTTTTGGTGACGTTGGTGATGGTTAGTCCCGCCATGGCAGCACCCCCTTAGGTAATTTATGCGCAAAGAGATTGGCGGCCAGCATCAACATAAATGTGAAGGCAACCAGAAGGGCCGAAATGGCAGCGGCGTATTTTGTGTCTCCGCCCTGTTCAAAGGAAAAGATCACCACGCCCAGCGTTTCCGCGCCCGATGACCATAACAAGGCCGATACGGTAAGTTCGGACAAGGCCGTCATAAAGATCAGCAATCCGCCCGCCATTGCTGCAGGGGCAATCATCGGGAAGATGATGGTGCGCATCCGTGTCAACAGACGGGCGCCACCGATCTGCGCGGCTTCTTCTAAGGCGCGGTCGATTTGCAGGTAGCCGTTTACAACGGGGCGTACTCCCAGAACCAGAAACCGTGCCAGATAGGCGAACAGGATAATCCAGACGGTATTGTACAGTTGTACACCCAACACGGGGATCGGCTTCAGGAACAACAGGATCGCTGCAATCGACAGCACCACGCCGGGCAGGGCATAGGGCATTTCCACCACAATATTCAGGATTTTGGTCCAGCGTCCGCGGTGCCATGCAATCACATACCCCAGCGGTATAGCCACAAACATGGCAAATACGGCGGCGGCAACGGATAGCATGAAACTGTTGGCAAAAGCCCGTTGCGCGGCGGCATGTTCCACCATCACAAAGCGATAGTTTTCCAGCGTCACACTATCCGCGGTCAAGGTCACGCCGTAGCCGCGCACCAGTGACGTCAGGATTAAACCCGTCAGGGGAAGCACAAGGATCACCGCCATCAGCAGCCACATCATGGCTTCGACAGGCAGGCGCCACCGCCCCAAGGCATAAGGCGTAAGGGCAGCCGAGGTACCTGAAATCCGGTAGTCGCGGCGGGAACTGAAGTAATCCTGCAGAAAAATACCGATCATCGCGATGATAGCGATCAGGATGGATAGAACGGCGACCTCGGCCAGAACATCCGGGCCACCGCCTGCAAGACGTTGGAAAATCAATGTGGGCAGGACCAGATAATTGGCAGGAATCCCCAGAAAGGCGGGAATGCCAAAGTTGCCGACACAGGACACAAAGGTCAGGGCAGCAGCGGCCACAATAGCGGGGGTAGCCAATGGCAGGATGATCGTGGCGATAATCCGGAACGGACCCGCACCGCCGCTTTGGGCGGCTTCGACCAGCTCACGGGGAAGCTGGCGCAGACCTGCCCTGACGATCAGAAAAACCAATGGCGAATATTGGATTGCCAGCAGCAAAATGATGCCTTCGGGCGAATAGAGCGGGTTCGGCGTGCCAAGCGGGGGGGCGAGGCCGACAAAATGCAGGATCGGGCTTGATGGGCCAAAGACCTGAAGCCATGCAAGTGCGGTCACCTGCGGAGCAATCATCAAAGGTGTCACAAAACACAAAACAAGCGTCTGGCGCAGGCGCACATCCGTCAGGGTCACGATCAAAGCCACCGCCACACCCAGCACAAGGGACGCTATGGTGCCCCCGATTCCTACAACAATTGTATTTCGGGTCGCACGCCAGACCGTGTCATCGCCCAGACCTTCGCGGATTGCGTTCAGGGAAAAATCACCGCCCGGAAAGGCGGCTTCTTGCAGCAGACGCAACAACGGCAGGAAAGACAGCACGAAGACGATGATGCAGATGAAAGTGATCAGGGCCAGAAACTGGCCCCGATCCTTATTGCCATTCACAACCATGGCGTTGCTTATCCGCCAAACATATCGGCAAAGCGTTTCTTGTTGTCTGCGATTTTCGGAGACACGGTAGACGCAGAGATATCCATCACTTTGACGTCCACGCCTTCGGGCAGCCAGTCAGGTGTCCCGACAGAGGCTTTTGCCGGCAGGTAACCCTGGCTCAGCGCCAGTTTCTGGCCCGCGTCGGACAGGATGAAATCCACAAATTTTTGCGCGTCGTCTACATTATCGGCAGTGGACATGATCGCAACAGGCTCGGTCACGGCTGGAACGCCTTCCTCGGGGAAGACGAATTCAATCGGGGAGCCGTCTTTTTTCGCGTTCATCGCAAGGAAATCCACCACAACACCATAGGCGTTTTCGCCAGATGCAACGGATTTCAATACTGCACCATTGCCCCGAACCGCAGTCAGGCCGTTGGCTTGCATTTTTTCAAAGAAATCCCAGCCCAAGGCAGGGTCTTCGACAAATCCGGACAGCAAGAAAGCCGCAGCGCCCGAATATAGCGGGCTTGGCATCACGACGAGGTTTTTATAGGCATCGCCCGTCAGATCGGACCAATGTTCGGGTTTTTCGCCCGCAGCCGTGTTGTACATGATGCCTGTGGTGATCAGCTTGCTGCCGAAATAATAGCCTTCGGGATCAATGGCATTTGCATCAAACCCTTCGGTGTTGGCGCCTTCGTATTTCATCAGGCGGTCGTCGGCTTTCAGGGTTTCCATGCTGACGGCATCTGCGATCAACAGAACGTCCGGCTGGGGCGCACCTGCTGCGAATTCTGCGGCAAGTTTGCTCATCAGGTCACTGGTGCCCGAACGGAAGATCTGGACCTTTACGTCAGGATTGGCCGCTTCGAAAGCGGCAACCGTTTCGGCGGCATCCGCGTCAGGCTGTGACGTGTATAGCGTCAGATCACCCGCAAAGGCGGATTGCGCCAGCATTAATGCGGCCGCAGTGGTGACTGTTGTTTTGATTGAAGGTATGGTCATGTTTTTCTCTCCCAGGATAGTGACACCTCCAAGCTTTCCAACCTTAGAGGAATGTCCAATTGTTTTTCCAGCTTGGCAGCAAAAGCTATCGCACCGAAGGGTATTTTCTTCTTTGGACTACAATTGTAACACTTATACTACAAATGCACACATTTGATGATTCGCGTCAAACTTTTTTCAAATACCGAGTTTGTATCGTCCGAAACTTCAGGTAGTTTAGCCCGTTCAGAAAGGGGATTTCCTATGCCAAACATCTCTTCGCCACTCCCGCACCCTGCGAGCGTGATTCCAC
>JAXMOF010000038.1:0-39808 GCA_034670045.1 Amylibacter sp.
TGCGTTCAACCGGTCCGGATCAGGGCCATCTGACATTTGCCGAGCCTCCTTCTCCACCGTTAAAATCGCTGCATTGGACAGTTGCGCGGAAAATAGCAGGGGTTGGCACAGAGTCAACGGGAATGCAGATCGCTAGCGCATTGAAAATACTGCATTTTAAATGATGCGACAGATAGGCCGCAGCGGCAAAACAGCGATTCAAAGCCTTTTCCGTTATTCAACGTTTCGGTTGAATAAGGGTCACCCCCTAGACCGACCGCCAGGCTGCACTTTCCTCCAGCATCCAATCCCGAAACACTTTCACCGCTTTGCGCCGCGCCGCCTTTGCATTGGTCAGCACATAGTAGCCCCCCGATTGCACCCCCACATCGGACAGTTTCACCAACCGCCCCGCCTCTACCTCGACCGAGGTCAGTTCCGCTGACATCAAAATCGCGCCCATGCCCGAAATGGCAGCTTCGATCCCCAGAACCGCATCCAGCGGCGTAGAGAGTTTCAGCGGGGCATCCGGCACAACTCCGGCCTGTCGAAACCACATGGGCCATAAGATCCCCGTGTGTTCCTGTATCAGATGTTGCCGCGCCAGCAGGGTCAGGTCCAGATCATCAGGGTTCAGATTGGCAAACCCCGGCTTGGCGTAGGGGTAGACCGGCGCGCGGCTGATTTCGTCATAGCCCGAAACATCGACGCCTTCGCTGACATAGCGCAGCGCGATGTCGCAATCGTGGTTTTCCACATTGGCCAGCCGATCCGTTACCGTCAGGGTGATCCGCACCTCGGGGTGCAGATCGTTGAAACGGCCCAAACGGGGGATCAGCCACTTTTGGGCGATGGACGGCTCGCAGCTCAGGATCACCTGCCCTGCGGGAATATCCGTCAGCCCGTCAGTTGCTTCGGAAATCATATCAAAGGCAGGGCTGATCCGTTCCAGATACCAATGTCCATTGGGCGTTAATTCCACCCCCCGTGCGATATTGCGGAACAGCGCCACATCCAGCCGTTTTTCCAAGCCGCGCACATGGCGGCTGATGGCAGAGTGCGACACATTTAATTCCTGCGCCGCCCGCGTAAAGCTGCGCAGGCGGGCGGCGGATTCAAAGGCGCGCAAGGCATTCAAAGGCGGCAGGATTCGGACCATAGGCAACACGTGACTTTTTTGCACATTACCTGTCAAGTAAAGCCGTTTGTGCAAATCGGCGCAACGGGGGAAAACGGGTGCAACAAAACCCATAGCTTTGAAAGGGATCACCATGACCCTCATCGACACCCAGCCCTCGCGCGCTTTGAAAGCAGCGCTCCGCCCGCCCGCTTTTGCAGCAGTTTCGCCTTTAACACGGGTGATTTCAGCCCTGACGCTGGCCTCTGCGCGGGCCAGAAATCTGAAGGCCCTGCGCCAGTTGCCTGATCACCTGCTGCGCGACATCGGACTTGAAGACTCTGACATCGCCCAGCTGAAACCGACGGCGTTCAATTCGGACAGCAGCGATCCGGAGATCCAGCGCCTAAGATGACGGCTGCGCCCTTGCAGCGGGGGACTCCAAACTCCGCTGCAAGGCGCCGCACAGCGACCCGACCGCCAGAATGCCTGCGGCTGCAATCAGCCCGTAGCCGATGTTATCAAACGCATCTCCGATCAGCCCCGCAGCAATCGGGCCTATGCACTGTCCTACGGCAAACATCACTGTATAAATGCTCATCAAGCGGCCCCATGTATCGGGGGGATTGTTCTGGCGGATAAAACTGGTGACCGAGGTGGGCGGCATAAACACCGTCAAGCCGAACAGCGCCGAGGATACCAAAAGCCCCGCAATGGTGGGAAACACCACAGGCAACAGAATTGCCACCGCAACGCAGGCATTGGTCAGCGCCAATGGCACACCGGACTGGAACCGCCCAATCACTCCGCGCCAGACAAACGACGACAAGAGCGTGCAAATCCCCACGATACACCAGACCGAGGACACCATCCACGGCCCCGCCCCCAAAGTGCGCATCCACGCGCTGAGGAAGGTCAGATAGACAATATAGCCCACGGCAAACATGAAATATCCCGCCATTTCAAAGCGCATCGTGCGCAACAGCGGTGCGGGCGCGTCATCCAACCCGCGCACAGGCGTGTGCAACTGACGCGCGGCCCATAGAGACAGCGGCGTCATCACAACGCTGGCTACGCCCATAGACAACCACGCAACCGGCCAGACCCCATGCCCCCAAATGGCAAACAAAGGAGGAAAGGCAAGCGCTGCCAGTACCATGCCAAGCCCGCCGCCGCCAAAGGTCAGCGCGATCGACATGGCATTGCGCCGCTGATCCGCCCCGAACAGGTTGGACGCCAAAGCCCCCGCCGCAATAAACACAGGGGCGGCAAACACGCCGCTGGCAAACCGCCAGAACGACAGCACCCAAAAGTCCCGCGTCAGCCCGCTGGCCACAAGGGTCAGCGTGGTCAACACCACCCCCCAAGCGAACAAACGTTCTTGCGGAAAGCGGCGGAACAGGCCGACCGACACAACAGCACTGAGCAAATAGCCCAGCGCATTTGCCGTGTTGATCCAGCCCGCTTGCGTAAACCCCCAGCCCAGATCATCACGCATGGACGGCAGGATCAACCCGTAGGCAAACCGCGCAAAGCCGCTGGTGATGCACACGCCAAAGGCCAGCCCCAGCAGGATCAACATCCGGTTCGCCATTGGGTCATCCGCGCGGGGCGTCATGTGCCGTCAGCCCCGCTTGAACCGCGTGCCTTTTGCAGGGGGGCGCGCAACGCCGCCTGCAAAACACTGGGCCGTATCCATCCATTCATGAGCTACATCCCCGACCGCCTGCAAATCCGTATCCGCCCAATTGCGCGTTTGCGTCACGGTTTGGGCAAAACCAACCGCAGAGCCGCTGATCCTGTTGCCTGAAGTATCCTCTCCAAAGGTCCAGACCGCACCACTCGGGGCGGTTAATTCCAGATAGGGCATGGCCAAGGGCACAGGTTTGTCGCGCACCGTATAGGTCCAGCCAAAGGTATTTACCCCCAGCACGACGATATTTTTAATCCTGTCCGTCTCTGCCCGTTCGATCCCCAACAGATCGAACACCTCATGCCCGTGGGCCCAGGTTTCCATCTGCCGCGCGGTAATGCTTGAACGCGCACTCATGCTGGGCCCGGCCCAGCGCACGCGGGCTTTTGGGTCGGCCGATGCGAATTCATCCGCAAGTGTTTCACATTGCGCCTGCCATTCCAGAAACAACGCGCGTCCTTTCAGACCGTCAAGCCAGGGATATTGCGCCTCGACCATCGTGGCCCCTTCGGCCATACGCCCGAACATCTGCGCAAAGAACCCGTCAATGGCATCGCCGTCTTTCAAGGACAGCACCGCAGCATGGTTCAGCATATGCAGATGCCCAAGCACATCGTCGATGGTCCAGCCCTTGAACTGGGTCGGCGCAAAAAACTCCTCTTCGGACAGAGGCATCAAGATCGCGGCCAAGGCAGCGCATTCGGCGCGGAAATCATCGGCTTGTTGCATTTAGAAACGGCTCCTTTTGTGCGAGGGCAGACTGACGCCGCTGGCGCTGCCTGTCCAGCTTTGAAATCGGCTTTGGCTTGCCTGCTGTTACTTTACCAAAGGTTCCAGAACGGCCCGTTGGGCCTGGGTCATCGGGATCGGCTTATGGCCGTTGGATGTGACATGCACATGCACAAACCGCCCGTCAGCGGCGGCCTCCTCTGACCCTGCGCGAAACAGCCCGATTTGCCAAATCACCGAAGACCCGCCCAATCGTTCAATCCGCAACCCTGCGTGCACCATATCGGGAAACATAATGTCGCCGTGATAACGACAGCCAGTTTCCGCCACAATAAACGCTGTGTCATCACCAAATTTCAACAGACCGGTTTCAATCAGCCAGCCGTTCACCGCTGTGTCAAACAACTGGTAATGGATCGCATTGTTCATATGCCCGTACAGATCATTGTCGTTCCAGCGGGTCGGAACAGGACGGAACAGGTCAAAATCGGCGCGCTTGCTTGGGGGAATACGGGCCATCAGATTTGCACCATGCCGGTTATCAAAGGCTGGTCTTGCAGGTTACACCCCCGTCGCTGTGTCATTCTCACCTCTCCTCAACTGTCCGTTTTTCCGCGCATCGCAGGCCATTCAACCCTATCAAACGCTGGTTTCCCTTTGGTCAGTTTCAACCGAACGCAGGGCCTGCGCAAGGCTTCAAAACGGCTAGAACACTACGTCACACCCGCTTTACAACGCAGGGGAAAGCGGGTTCACTCTTGCGAAATTAACTGGGAGCGGGCCTTCGCCCGAACAACATATGATCGACAAAGCCCTTCAAGAGCAAACCGCAAAAATCGGCACCGAAACCGGCCTGTCCGACTGGGTCACCATTGATCAGGCCCGCATCAATACCTTTGCAGAGGTAACAGAAGACCCCCAATGGATTCACATTGACCCCGAACGCGCCGCAAAAGAAACCCCGTTTGGCGGCTCGATTGCACATGGGTTCCTGACCCTGTCTATGGCGTCGAAATTTTCCATCGACACTGCGAAATCCTTTCCCGGGCAGGTGATGGGGATCAACTACGGTCTGAACAAAGTGCGGTTTCTGAATCCGGTCTGCGCAGGCGACCAGATCCGAGGGCGCTTTGTGTTGAAATCTGTTACCAAGAAATCCGACACGCAATTGTTGTCTGAAAACACACTGACCATTGAAATCAAAGGTAAAGAAACCCCTGCCCTGATCGCGCAATGGCTTGGCATGGCTATTTTCGAATAAGCCAGCGGCACAGAACCATCCCGAACAGATCGCGCGAAACACCCGTGCGGTCTGTATTTAACCGCCCCACAGACCCAATTCGCACCTCGGCACCAGCCATTAACCGCCTGCACCGTGCAGTTGCAGTTTGCCTTCTGCCACATTGTTTTCTACGCTGCAGCAGACCCATGCACCTTTCGGCCTGCTGATGCCCCTGATCAACCCCACCCTAAACAACAGCCTTGACCGTTTCACTACGGCGCAGACCCCTGTCTACCAGAGGGTTCTTGACGAATTACGGGCGGGTAAGAAAACCACCCAGTGGATGGGGTTTATTTTCCCGCAACTGCGCGGATTGGGTCACAGCAGCACAGGGGAATTCTTTGGCCTGAAAGATATCGCCGAGGCCCGCGCCTTTCTTGCCCATGACACACTTGGCCCACGCCTGCGCCAGTGCAGCGGCATCCTGCTGACCATCGGCAACCATTCCGCTTACAAAGTCTTCGGCTCCCCCGATGATCTGAAACTCTGCTCCTCTATGACGTTATTTGCCTCCATTGCCGAAGAAAACTCTCCTTTCGTCGAAGTCCTGCGCAAGTATTTTCCGAACCAACCCTTTCAACACCAGCCAGCCCAAGCCAAGCCGGCACAAGACAAATACTCGGCAGCCAATAACCCAGACCTTTCCCCGGACCCAGAGACACCACAGACGGCCTGATTCCCTCCACTTGACCAAACCTTGATTAACAAAACCCGAACATGCGCTCTTTTTGGGTCAAATATCCAATTCTCCGCCTGCCAAAACCCTTTCCCATCCTGCTAAAAACGCCCTATACCGCGCCTATGAGCCAGAACCCACCCAGCCTCCGCCCCGACCTTGCCCCGCAAGCCCGCTTTTCCGACGCCCCGCGCGACGGCCAGCCGAAAATCGGCATGGTCAGCCTTGGCTGCCCCAAAGCACTGGTGGATTCCGAACGCATCCTTACCCGTCTGCGCGCCGAAGGTTATGCCATTTCCCCCGATTACGCCGGCGCCGAAGCGGTCATCGTGAACACCTGCGGCTTCCTTGATTCCGCCAAAGCCGAAAGTCTCGAAGCGATTGGCGAGGCCCTGAACGAAAACGGCAAAGTCATCGTCACCGGCTGCCTTGGCGCGGAAGAGGATTACATCCGTGGCACCCATCCCAGCGTTCTGGCGGTCACAGGGCCACATCAATATGAACAGGTGCTCGACGCGGTGCACAAAGCCGTGCCGCCCAGCCCCGATCCGTTTATCGACCTGCTGCCCGCACAAAACGTCACCCTGACACCACGCCATTACAGTTACCTCAAGATTTCAGAGGGCTGTAACCACAAGTGCAAATTCTGCATCATTCCCGACATGCGCGGCCGTCTGGCGTCGCGCCCCGCCCATGCGATCCTGCGCGAGGCGGAAAAACTGGTGCAGGCTGGCGTGAAGGAACTGCTGGTGATTTCGCAAGACACCTCTGCCTATGGGCTGGACCGTCGCCACGATATGAACCCGTGGAAAGATGGCGAGGTGCGTTCCCATATTACCGATCTGACCCGCGAACTGGGCCAGTTGGGCGCTTGGGTGCGGCTGCATTACGTCTATCCCTACCCGTTTGTGCGCGACCTGATCCCGATCATGGCCGACCCGTCCAACGGCGTGCTGCCCTATCTGGACATTCCGTTCCAACACTCCCACCCTGATGTGCTCAAACGCATGGCGCGCCCTGCGGCCAGTGCCAGAACACTGGATGAAATCGCCGCATGGCGCGGGATTTGCCCTGACATCACCCTGCGATCCACCTTTATCGTCGGCTACCCCGGTGAAACCGAGGCCGAATTCCAACATCTGCTGGACTGGCTGGACGAGGCCCAACTGGACCGCGTCGGCTGCTTTCAATATGAAAACGTAGACGGCGCACGATCAAACGCCCTGCCCGATCATATGCCTGACGCCGTCAAACAAGACCGCTGGAACCGCTTCATGGAGAAATCCCAAGCCATTTCCGAGGCCAAACTAGAAGCCAAAGTCGGCAAAACCATCCAGGCCATCGTGGACAGCGTAGAACCCGACGGCGCCACCTGCCGCACCATGGCAGATGCCCCCGAGATCGACGGCAACCTGTTCATAGACGAAGGCTTTGAAGGGCTGAGCGCAGGGGATATTGTCAGCGTTGAAGTTGATGAGGCGTCAGAGTATGACTTGTGGGGGAGGCTGGTTTATTCTTAACTGGATTGACTATTATTGTTGTAAGTTCATATTTTGTGTATAAGTGCTCGATAAAATTCATCCTCTTTGAACGGAGAACAAAATGTACGGGTTTAAGGAGCGCAAAGCAGCACAAGTTGCGGCCTACTTCGCTCTAAAATCAGGCGGAGCAATAAACATTCTCAAATTAGCTAAGTTGGTCTACTTGGTAGAAAGAGAGAGCATGCGCCGTTTTGACGAACCGATGTTCTACGACAAACTAGTCTCGATGGATCATGGTCCCGTAGCTTCCATGACATTGAATGGTATAAATGGCCTTCGGGACACGCCAGAATGGATCGAATTTTTGGCTGGCCGCAGAAATTATGATGTTCTCGTCTCCGAAAATAAAATATTGGATGATTTAGATGAACTTAGCCGCGCGGACCTCAATATTTTAGAATTTCTTTGGGAGAAGTTTGGAAGCTTTGACCAATATGAGTTGAGGGATTGGACACACGACAATTGCCAAGAATGGGTGGATCCCAAAGGATCGTCTTTTGGAATCGCTCACGGTCATGTTTTTGGCTTTCTAGAAAAAGCTAATGCTGCTGCACTGGCCGAAGAAATAGAGCACTACCGCAACCGCGCATTTGTAATGGACGCTTGCTAATTGCCAGTTGAGCAAGGTGAAACGTTTCTAATTCCTTCCGGTCCAGCGGAATATATGCATCTATGTATTGTTTGTACTAATAATAGCGGCACGCCAGATATCCGCCTTCTCGTGACAATAACATCAATCAAAGAAGGCAAATATCATGATCCAGCTTGCTTACTCAACGAAGGCGATCACCCATTCATTAAAAAGCCAAGTTTTGTAAGTTATCGCCATTGCGATCAAAGATCTGCATCCAAGATCCGAGCATGTATTGATAACGGTACATTTATTTCCAAAGCACCGTTGGATGCCAATACATTAAATCGAATTATAGACGGATTTCAAATTTCCGAACAAACACCTCCATGGGCATTAAAAATGATTGAAGAAGTCTAAAACCTTCCACGCCCCCACACAAAAAAGGGACGCAATGCTGCGCCCCCTTCTATACCAATCGTGTGCACCTAATCTTAACCAACCGCTAGTTAGTTGCGGTTCAGGAAGGCGTCTACTTCTTCTTTGGCTTGTTCTTTGGTCTTACCGTATTTGGACTGGATCTTACCTTCCAGAATACGGCGGTCGCCGTTCACTTCGGCGATTTCGTCGTCGGTCAGGTCGCCCCATTCGGATTGAACTTTACCGGAAAACTCTTTCCACTTACCTTCGATTTGGTCCCAATTCATACTGTTTCCTTTCCAGGGTTAGCGCAGTCGCCAGATTGGGCGCTGCACCGGTTGCTCTGACCACTCAACGTCCTGACCGCCGGGAAAGTTCCCTATTGTTTTGCAAGCCTTGCGAAAATCCGGCGCAAATTTGCATCTTTGGGCCATTTCCAGTAGGGATGCCCTACAGATTGACCTAACCCCTTTGAGGAGACCCCTTTGTCCGCACCAATGACCGACCAAGCCGAAACGTTTCAGGAAACCGCCGCAACTTTCGGGGGCCGCCTTCAGGCGGCGCGGGAAACCAAGGGGCTGACAGCGCAGGGGTTAAGTGAAAAGCTCGGGGTTCAGCCGGATACAATTGAGGCTTGGGAACAGGATGAAGACTCGCCCCGTTCCAACCGCATCCAGATGCTGGCGGGCTTGCTGAACGTGTCGATGGTCTGGCTGATCACAGGCGAAAGCAATGGCACCAGCAATGTGGAAGACACGTTTGATCGCTCTGTCGCGGTAAATGACGCGCTGGGTGAAATTGCACAGTTGAAAGAGACCCTGTCGGGCGCGCTGGAAAAGCTGTCGCAGTTGGAAAGCCGCCTGCAGGAAACGGGCGAAGGCTGACGCCCTCTCTCACACACACGTGACCATCTATAATCTTCCCAGACAACGGCTGATCTGCTAGGACACCCAAAACCACCTAGCAGAGCCGTAGACATGACACAGACAACCCGCCGTACTTTTCTGACCGCTGCACTGGCCACATTAAGCGCACCCACCCTGTTGCGCGCACAAGACCAGCAAGTGCTAAGCCCGCTTGTGCGGCGCAATGTGTCCGGCTTTGTCGCACAGGACTGGCGGGATCATTTCCAGTCGCTGGATCGGGTGTCGATCCTGTGTGATACGGGCTCGCGCTCTTTGCATTACTGGAATCCGGTGGGTGACGACTATCGCATCTATCCCACATCCGTGCCCCAAACGGACGAATTGACCAAACGCGGCTATACTGAAATTGTGCGCAAGAAAGTCGGCCCCACATGGACGCCTACGGCAAACATGCGCAAGCGCGACCCGAGTCTGCCTGCCTTTATGCCCGCAGGCGAAGGCAACCCGCTGGGCACCCATGCCATGTATCTAAGCTGGCCTGCCTATCTGATCCACGGCACCCAAGACACCCGTAAAATCGGACGGCAGTCTTCGTCCGGCTGTATCGGTCTGTTCAACTACATGATCGAAGAACTGTTTTCGATCACCCCCGTCGGCGCACAGGTTCGGGTTATCTGATCCAGCCCTGCGGCTGTGTCCCAATCCCGTTGAACAGCGTTAATTCCGCGCCTCGAAATAGGCGCGGATGCAGCTTTGGACATGGCGGAACCTGTCACCGCCCAGATGCACACCGCCATACCAGCGGGTGACCACCACCACCTCGCCCAGAACATCCTGCCGTTCCAGCATCCGCAGGATCACCATGCCCGCGCCGCTTTCCCCGTCATCGTTTTTGATCTGCGTGCCATCTGGCAGGATCACCGCCCATGTGTTGTGGGTCGCCTTGGCGAATTTCTTTTTGCGACAAAGTTTTTTGACAAAAGCCTCGGCTTCTGCGCGATCCTCTGCCCGACTGCCACTGACGGCATATTTAGACCCGCGATCTGTCAGCACATTTTCAATTTGTATCATTGCCGCTTTGATCCCAAGAGGTTACGCTGAGCCTATGTTTACCATCGAACACGAATTCGACGCCACCATTGTGACCCTGATCGACGACGGCGACATCCCGTTGCAGGACGATATCACCATAGCGGCCTTTGCAAGTGTGGTGACGCTGGAACAGTATAATCCCAGAACCGACCGCATTCATAAAATATCCATGTCTATGGCGCAATTGCGTGATTTGCAGGCAGCGTTGAACCTGCCCGAAGGCAGTTACCGCTTCTCGGACAAGCCCGCAGACTGACCTTCGGTCAATCATTGATCTGGAACAGTTTGGTGCGATCTTTCGCCCCCCGCAGCAGGGTGATCCGTGACTTGGCAATGCCCAGCTCTTTGGCCAGCAGTTTAACCACCGCCGCCGTGGCTTTGCCTCCTTCGGGCACTGTGGTCACATAGACCCGCGCACCTTCCCCGTTGATCACCAGCCGGTTGCGTGCTGCTTTGGGGGTGACCCGCACTGTCAGCATGCCGTCAACGATCAAACTTTGCAGCGCCGTGGCCTGTGTCTTCGCCGGATTATCCGCCAAAATCGCCCCAAAAGTTAACCATTGCCAATCCTTTCAACTGCGCCAAAACTGCCAGAAGATTCCACGCGGCCCTTTCTGGCCGATTATCACAGGAGTGGCTATGCGCACCGGTTTCTTTTGGGACGAAAAATGCTTTTGGCATGCGGGGGGCAACTATGCCCTGACCCTACGGATCGGCGGCCATGTTCAGCCTTTGGTCGCAGGCGGGTTGCCCGAAAGCCCTGAAACCAAGCGGCGGTTGAAAAACCTGATGGATGTGACGGGGCTGCTGGCGGAACTGAAATCATCCTCTGCGCCCGCTGCAACCTTCGAAGAACTGTCGCGGGTGCATCCCGAAAGCTATCTGCACCAGTTCAAGGAATTGTCCGACAGCGGCGGCGGAGAATTGGGGCTGCGCACCCCCTTTGCCCAGGACGGCTATGAAATTGCCGCGCTGTCGGCAGGGCTGGCCACGGCTGCGGTGCGCGATGTTCTGGCGGGAAAGCTGGACAATGCCTATGCCCTGTCGCGCCCCCCAGGACATCACGCCCTGCCTGATTTTCCCAACGGCTTTTGCCTGATCAACAACATTGCCGTCGCAACCGAGGCCGCCTTGGCCGAAGGCAACGCCGAGCGGGTGGCGATCCTTGACTGGGACGTACACCACGGCAATGGCACTGAAGCGATCTTTTATGACCGCGACGATGTGCTGACCATTTCGATCCACCAAGACCACAACTACCCCATCGACACTGGCGATGTGTCGGATCGGGGGTCTGGTCCGGGTGAGGGGTTTAATTACAACATCCCCCTCCCCCCCGGCTGTGGCCACGCTGCCTATATCGAAACCATGGAACGGATCGTCATCCCCGCCATCACCGATTTTGCCCCCGATATCATCATCGTGGCCTGCGGGTTTGATGCCTCGGCGCTGGACCCGCTGGCCCATATGCTGTGTACGCCGCTGACCTATGGCATGATGACCGAACTGTTGATGGAAACCGCCGCTGATATTTGCGACGGCAAACTGGTGCTGGTGCATGAAGGGGGCTATTCCGAAGCCTACGTCCCGTTTTGCGGCCATGCCGCAATCGCGCAACTGGCAGCCAGTGACACCGCCGCGCCCGATCCGTTGGCCGAAATCATGGTGGCCCGCCAGCCCAGCCTGCGGGTGCAGGCGTTTCATTCCACCTTGATCGGTGAAATGGCCGCCAGTTTTGGCTATGATTGATCCCGTTTTGGTCCGGGCAGGACGATAACGTTAACCCCGGACTCCCAATAGCGGCGTTCTTGCATATCGCTGCGACGCAGCGTAAACACGCTTTAATTGCAACGAGGAGGCCCCAATGGGTAAGATCTACAACTCCGCAGCAGAGGCATTAGACGGCCTTTTGTTCGACGGAATGCTCATCGCGGCAGGCGGCTTTGGCCTGTGCGGTATCCCTGAAAATCTGATTGAAGCGATCAAAGAGGCTGGCACCAAAGACCTGACCGTCGCCTCTAACAACGCTGGTGTGGATGATTTTGGCCTTGGTGTGCTGTTGCAGACCCGTCAGGTCAAAAAGATGATTTCCTCTTATGTGGGTGAAAACGACGAATTCATGCGCCAGTATCTTTCGGGCGAGTTGGAACTGGAATTCAATCCCCAAGGGACTTTGGCCGAACGCATGCGTGCTGGTGGCTGTGGTATCCCGGGCTTTTACACCAAAACCGGTGTGGGCACTGTGATTGCCGAAGGCAAGGAAGTGAAAAACTTCAACGGGCAGGATTACATCCTCGAAGAAGGTCTGTTCGCGGATCTGGCCATTGTCAAAGCCTGGAAAGCCGATGACACGGGCAACCTGATCTTCCGCAAAACCGCCCGCAACTTCAACCCGCCTGCCGCCATGTGTGGCAAGGTCTGTGTGGTCGAGGTCGAAGAGATCGTCCCACGTGGATCGCTGGACCCGGATCACATCCACCTGCCCGGCATCTATGTGCATCGCATCATTCAGGGCGATCACGAAAAACGTATCGAACAGCGCACTGTGCGCCAGCGCGAGGAGGCTTGAACCATGGCTTGGGATAGAAACCAGATGGCCGAACGGGCCGCAGAAGAACTACAAGACGGTTGGTATGTGAACCTTGGCATCGGCATTCCGACGCTGGTGGCGAACTACGTCGGCGACAAGGACATCACCTTGCAATCTGAAAACGGTATGCTGGGCATGGGCCCCTTCCCGTTTGACGGCGAGGAAGACCCTGACCTGATCAACGCAGGCAAGCAGACAATCACCGAATTGTCCCGCACCGCCTATTTTGACAGCGCCACATCCTTTGGCATGATCCGTGGCGGCAAAATCGCTGCAGCGATCCTTGGCGCGATGGAAGTTGCTGAAAACGGCGATCTGGCCAACTGGATGATTCCGGGCAAGCTGGTCAAAGGCATGGGCGGCGCAATGGATCTGGTCGCGGGTGTTGGCAAGGTTATTGTCATCATGGACCACGCCAACAAAAAAGGCGAAAGCAAGCTGCTGAAAGAATGCACCCTGCCGCTGACAGGCAAGGGCGTTGTGGATCGCATCATCACCAATCTGGGTGTGTTCGATGTGGTCGAAGGCGGCCTGAAGCTGATTGAAATGGCCGACGGTGTGACCCGCGAAGAAATCGATTCCCTGACGGAAGCGACTTTGGTGAACTAACTTTACGGAGCGCGGGAAACCACGCCCCTACCTTTAGATCGGCCTCAGATTCTGTCTGGGGCCGATTTTCGTTTACAGTTCTTTATGGGTTCCGTCACACAAGGGCGCTTTGCCTGCGTGTTTACAGCCACAAAAGAAGACCTTCTTGCTTTCGGTGGCGTCATATTTCAGTGGGGCAAAGGCGCTGCCTTTATGGGAACCGTCACAAAACGGCTGTCTGGCGGATTGCCCGCACGAACACCAGAAATAGGATTTCCCTGCTTCGACCTCTATGGGGAAAGGGGCTTTCTGGGCGATATTCGGGGTGTCAGGCATTTTGGCTCTCCTCTTAGTTTCAAGATGGCTATAAAGTCAGCCTGCGCCAGATTTCCCACATTGAACAGCCAGAAATTCCGCAGAAAATACTGTTCAAATTGCAACAGTTGCCCTGGAAACCTGCCACACTCTGGCCCAATTCGACGGCTAGTGATCAGGCAACGCGGCACAGATACAGACCGCTTGAGGCAGAGAAAATGATTTCCGCAATGAACGGCGCGCATCCATACCGCTCGACCCTGATCGTTTTGGCGATCTTTGTGGGCTGTGGCATTCTTGCCTTCGCCACCGCCTCGGGTGAGGATATCTGGCATCAGATCACCCTGCTGTCTTTCACACAAGTTGCGCTGTTGCTGGCCCTGTCGCTGGTGAATTACACCTTTCGCGCCTTTCGCTGGTTCCTCTATGGCCGCGCCCTTGGGCTGAACCTGCGCCCCCTACAGGTGCTGCGCCACTATCTGGGCGGCTTTGCCCTGACAATGACCCCGGGCCGTCTGGGAGAGCTGGTGCGCGTGCGCTGGATCAACCGTGAAACCGGTGCCAGCGTGGAACGTACCGCACCACTGGTTCTGGTGGATCGCGCCGCTGATCTGGCGTCTTCGGGGCTGTTGCTGGCCGCGGCCATGCTGATCATGGCAGGTGGTATCAAAGGCGGCGTGCCTGTCGCTGTAATCGCGGTTCTGGCCGCCATTGTCGCCACCCGTCCCCGCCTGTTCCGCTGGTGCGTTACCGCCCTGTTCAAACTGATCGGGCGCAAACCACGCCTGTTTGCGCGTGCCCGCCGCGCGGCACAATCGTTAAAGCCCTTTTCACAGCCCGCCATCGCCCTGCCCGCATTTGCGCTGGGGTTTCTGGGCTGGTTCGCCGAAGGCTACGCCTTTTATCTGCTGCTGGACTGGATGGGCGCGTCCCTGCCTGTCTGGACGTGCGTCGGTATCTTTGTCTTCGCCATGATGACAGGCGGTGCTACAGGGTTGCCGGGGGGTGTTGGCGGCGCCGAAGCCGCCATGCTGGCGCTGTTGTCTTTACAAGGGGTGCCGCTTGAAATTGCGATCCCTGCCACTGCTATCATCCGCATCACAACCCTTTGGTTTGCCATCGGGCTGGGTGTGCTTATTTTCCCCTTTGCAGAAACCGCTGCCGCACGGAGGCCACATGCGCTGGAAAACCGCTGAACTGACAGGCTGGGGCCGTGTGCTTTCGGGGGCTGCCACACTGGCACGCCCTGAAAAACCATCCGCCCTTTCTGCCGTTTTCACTGAAACCCCTGCCCCTGCTATCGGGGCGCAGCGGTCTTACGGCGATGCGGCCATAAACACCGATGGCGCGGCGATTGATATGAACCGTCTGGACCGGTTTATCGGCTTTGATCCCGAAACAGGTGTACTGAATGCCGAGGCAGGCGCCTCGATCACCGCGATGCTTGACACGTTTGCACCCAAAGGCTGGATGCCTTCAGTGATGCCCGGAACGGGGTTTGCCACGCTTGGGGGCTGTATTGCCCATGATGTCCACGGCAAGAATCACCACGGCGCGGGCACATTTGGCCAGCATGTTTTGTCGATTGACCTGCTCTGTGCCGATGGCAGTCTGAAAACCCTGACCCCTGAGCGCAACAAGGACCTGTTTGCCGCCACCATCGGCGGCTTGGGGCAGACGGGTGTGATCCTGTCGGCCAAAATCCAGATGGCCCCCTGTTCGTCCCGCCTGATACAGGTGGATGAACGCCGCGCCGCACATCTGGCCGAGTTTATGGAAATGCTCAAATCTTCAACCGCGACCTATTGTGTGGGCTGGATCGACGGCACCGCCAACGGCCAATCCCTTGGCCGCGGTATTCTGGAAGAGGCCGAGTTGACCAAATCCAACATGGCGCCGAAACTGCGCAAGCCGCGCAAAGTGCCGTTCAACGCCCCGAAATTCGCGCTGTCCCCGCCAACCGTGCGCCTGTTCAACAAGCTGTACTTCAATCGCATCCCCGCCAGCGGGCGCGGTGTCTTACGCAGCCTCGGGGATTTCTTTTTCCCGCTGGATAAAATCCATGACTGGAACAAACTGTATGGCAAACGCGGCTTTCATCAGTTTCAATGTGTGCTGCCCGATGCCACCGCCGAACACACCCTGCGCGAAATGTTGCGCCTGATCGCGGATGCGGGTCTGGCCTCCCCCCTTGCGGTATTAAAACGCACGGGGGCGGGGCGCGCAGGACCGCTGTCTTTCCCGATCGAAGGTTTCACCCTCGCGCTCGACTTTCCGAATTCGGATAAATCCCGCGCCTTGGTGGATCAGTTGAACAAAATGACCGCGCAGGCAGGCGGGCGGATTTACTTTGCCAAAGACAGTCTGGCCACCGCCAGCCAGGTGAAGACCATGTATCCCGAATTGCCTGAATGGCAGAAAACAGTTGCTGCCGCCGATCCGGATGGCCATTTCAAAACCGATCTGGTCCGCCGCCTGAAACTAAGGGACACCGCATGAGCCAGACTTGGATTATTCTGGGAGCAGGGTCGGCCATGGGCCGCGCCTTCGCCCGCAAAGCCGCCGCCCAAGGCGCGGATGTGGTTTTGGCCGCCCGAGACATAGACGATCTGGATCGCACTGCCGCCGATTGCCTGTTGCGCGGCGCGCCCAGCGCCAAGACTGTTCTGTTTGACGCCCGCGACCCAAAAACTTTCGCCGCAATCTATCACGCGGCGCAAGCAAACGATGGCATAATCAACGCGGCGGTTTTTGTGGGGTCCATGGCCCCGCAAGACGACGTGGATGCAGACCCGATGATCGGTGACCTGACCATTCAGGACAGCTTTACCGGCCCCGTGAATTTCCTGCACGGCCTGGCCCCTTTGATGGAAGCGCGCAAAGGTGGCACGGTTCTGGGGATTGGTTCGGTTGCAGGGGATCGCGGTCGCATCGGCAATTACACCTACGGCGCGGCCAAGGCGGGGTTTCACACCTATCTGTCAGGCCTGCGCAATCGGCTGAACCGGTCTGGCGGCCATGTTGTGACGGTAAAACCCGGCTTTGTGGATACTGCAATGACCTGGGGGATTGAGGGAATGTTCCTCGTCGCTTCGCCCGCACAAATTGCCGAGGATCTTTGGAAGGCCCATGAAAAGCGGCGAAACACGCTTTATACGCCGTTCTTCTGGCGCTACATCATGGCGATTATCAAATCCATTCCCGAACCGATCTTTAAGAAACTGTCTGTCTAGATCGCTATCGGCGCTAGACGATCTCGCCTGCGGCATAAAACAGGATCAGCACGGTCACAGCGATGATCGCAATGCCTGATTTATCCCGCATGGCAAAAACAATCGGGTCGTAATCCTGTTTGCCCTGCCAGCCCAGCAAGACCATACGGATTTGCCACAGGGCCAGCGGGATGATCGCCAGCCGCAGCATCCAGATGTCGTCATACAATGTGGCCGCCGTGTCGCTGAACGTGTACATCAGGAACACCAGCAGCGAAAAGAATACGCCCAACCCTGCCACGTTCACCAGATCCTCGCGGTCGGATTTGCGATAGCCACGGCCCGGAACCTTGCCGTCGGATTTTGCCAAAGTCAGCTCTGTCAGGCGTTTCACGCAGCCCAGCGCCAGAAAGGTCGGGAAGATAAACCCGACCAACCAGCCAGAAGCCAGCACCTGCGCCGCCAAACCACCCGCGATCACCCGCAACGTATAAAGACCCGCCAAAGTGGCGATATCCACCCAGCGCATTTTCTTCAGCTTCAGGGAATAGGATAGGGACAACACCATATAAAGCGCGATCACCCCCAACAACGCCCAGCCCATAATATAGCCGACCCCAAGGGCAAAAATGCCCAAAGCGACGCTCATCAACATGGCATCGGGAATCCGCGCATTGCCGGATGCCAGCGGGCGAAAGCGCTTTTTCGGGTGCTGGCGGTCTGCTTCCAGATCCAGCAGGTCATTGACGATATAAATCGAAGACGCCGCCGCTGAAAACGCGGCTATCGCCAGAATAACCCGCAGCAAAGCCAGCGGATCGGTGGAATGGGCCACAATCAACGGCAGGAACAGCAGCGCATTCTTTACCCATTGATGGGGGCGCAACCCCATGGCGAGGGATCGCCGCGACCAGGATTTTTTCACCTGCACAACATCGACCCCGTCGGCTTTCAACTGCCGCACTGCTTTGGGGTGACGACCGACAATAATCGCCTCGCCTGCGGATTTCCAAACCTTCAGATCCAGATCCTGATCGCCTGCATAGGCGTATTCGCCTTCGCCAAACCGGGCATTCAGTGCCGCCGCCTTGGCATCCCCCTTCAGGTTCACATGACCGTCCGACCCGATGTGATCCCCGTCCAGCCCGTGATAATCCGCCAGCCTTTGCACCAGCGACGCATCACTGGCGGAGGCAAAGATCACCTCACGCCCTTCGGACTTTGCCGCGTCTATATAGGCTTGGATGTCAGGATTTACCGGCAACAGCTCCACATTCACATCCGCCAGATCGGTGATTTCCCGTTTCAAACGGGCGCGATCCTTGAAGTTCTGGAATACGGTTTTGATGGTCTTCAGGGGCTGTTTGCCCAAGGCGAGCCAAAAGCCCTCGAACAACATATCTGTTTTCAGGAACGTGCCGTCGATATCAACGGCAAGCGGTCTTTTCTGGGTCATTTACTGGCTCTTGTCTTAAAGACGCATCCGTCGGTCACATAATTTGGCGGAGTCATACACAATGTGCGCGCAACTTGCCATGCCGCGACAACCTTGGGCACGTAAGCGCGGGTTTCAGGATATGGCGGTACGCCCTGATGCTTTTTAACCGCGTTTTCGCCCGCGTTATAACCTGCAAGCGCCAGCAGCGGATCGCTTTTGAATTCTTTTAACAACCAGTCAAGGTAAGCCGCGCCGCCTTTGATGTTTTGCGCAGGGTCGGTGCTGTCCGTCACATTGAACCGCGCCGCCGTGTCGGGGATCAATTGCATCAATCCCACAGCCCCTGCCCCGCTGACCGCATCAACCTTGCCCGCTGATTCCACACCGATCACAGCCAGTACAAAGGCGGGGGAAACATTTTTCCCCAAAGTCGCCAACAGAATATTGCCGCCGTATTTATCCGCAAGGGTCTGCATATGGCTGATGTTCGGAGACAGCCGCGCGGAATGACCGGGGTTTGACACCAGACTTTGCAGCGCAGCTTCCAGCCGGCCTGAACGCGCCGAGGCCAAAGACGGGGAATTTGTTGTCCAGAACCAATCCTGCAAATCCGCAGGCGTCACAGGGGCTGTGGCGACAACGGTCTTTTCTGGCTCTTTGTTCTTGGCATTTTCCATCTTTTCTTTGTGCAGCTTCTTATAATAGTCTTCGTCAGGCGTGATCTGCACATCGATGCGCTTGCCAACCGGCTTCTTGGGGACGCCCACCTTCTTAAAGGTAAAGCCCCCCGCGGCGTATGTCGGGACCGGTTGACCGCCAAAGACGATCAGCCCTGCCATACATACCGCTTTAACTGCGGAAAAACCTGTCACTGCGCTGCTCTTTTGATTTTGTTTTCAAAGGAATCGCAAAAAAAGGGCGTCAAAGCTAGATAATTGTGTGGTTGAACTGTGGCTTTTTTGTCGTAATGGCCTGAAGCCCCCCTGAATTTGCATTTGTTTTCGCTTTTTATCGGCAGACATCCGCTTGAAATCAAAGAGTTTTCCAATTTAATTCGATAAAAAGTGAAAATCTGAGATATTCAAAGTTTTAACGCCAAAGTGTGGTCACAATTCCGAGTATAAATAGCTTCATAGACACGACGGGACGAGCATTGACGAGAACGCTCTACCACAACAAACGGGTCTAAGAAAAAACTCAAATGTGACCTTGGAGGGTACAAAAATGAAACTTTTTAAATTTGCAAAAGACGAAGACGGCGCAGTAACAGTTGACTGGGTTGTTCTGACAGCAGCACTGGTTCTGGTTGGTGGCGTTGTAGTGACAGCGATCCGTGGCGGCATGGAAGACCTGGCCTCCGACATCAACACTCAGCTGTCTGCAACTTCTGTTTCCTAAGCTGACTGATGCTGTAGCGAAGGGCCTTAGCGCCCTTCGCTCTCCACCGCGCCAGGCGGCAGCAAACCCCAAGACTTTGTATGCCGCGAACGATCACAGATCGGATCGCGCTTTTTTTTAGGTGGAACACCAAGCGTGTTTCTGGTGCGCGACAAATGATGTCACCAAGGCACAGGCCAAAACGGCAGCACGCACCAGCGCGTCGCCACAGGTAACAACTCAACCGACTGAATGAGTTAAGCTAAGCAACGAGATTACAAAAGAGCGGGTAAAGAAAATGCGTATGGTTTTTGCATTAGTGCTGGTAATGGGGGTCGCTATCGCAGGCGGCGCCGTTTACATGGCAATGGAGCGTTTCAATCAATATGAAACAGCTCTGGCAGAGAAAAACACACCTCAGATTCAGAAGATCGACCTGAAGACCGTTTATGTGGCGGCAACCGAACTGGACTATGGCAAGCCTTTGACCAAAGACGATGTCAAAGCTGTTGAATTCCCCCTGGCTGCCGTTCCCGAGAATTCCTTTTCCGAATTGGAAACCCTGATCGGCACAGGCGAAGATGCCAATGAGTTCCGCACCGTGTTGCGCACGATGGAACCGGGCGAAGCAATCCTGTCCACCAAAGTGACTCGCCTTGGCGAAGATGCCGGCGTGTCCTCGCGGTTGAAAAAAGGGATGCGTGCCTTTGCCATCCGCGTTGATGTTGCCTCTGGCGTGTCCGGCTTCCTGCGCCCCGGCGATAAAGTGGACGTGTATTGGACAGGGCAATCCAACACAGAAACCGTGACCAAACTGATCCTGAACGGGTTGGAACTGATCGCGATTGACCAACAGGCCGATGCGTCGCGCAATGTTACCACAGTGGCCCGCACTGTAACGGTAGCTGCGAATGTAAAAACCATCGCCGCATTGGTCCAGGCGCAATCCACAGGCAAGCTGCTGTTGTCCCTGCGCGGTATCGACGATGAAACCACCTCTGAACAGATCGAAATCACCAAAGACGACCTGTTGGGACGGGAACAAATCAAACTAGTTGAAAAGCAGATCTGCACCATCAAAACCCGCCGTGGTGCAGATGTGATCGAAATCCCGATCCCCTGCTCGAACTAAATTCGAAACCAAATTTTGTAAAATCTCGGAAAATCGGGCGCTTCGGCGCCCTTTTTGCTGTCCGGGTCCGGCCGCGCCCATGGCCAAAGTGTGACACTGTTGCCCCGAATCAACATACACGACCTCTTATAAAATATTGAATCTTGATAATAAAACGCATTTGACGCAGTGTGAGCGGTAATAATTGGGCATCAAAGACCCAGACCAAAGCAGTAGTGGTTCAGAGAGGCAGGATCACATGAATATGAAACACCTGTTAACAACAGGCTTGTTGGGCGTATGCGCAACCGGCTATGTTGCGACCCCCGCAACGGCACAAAACGTGCTAAAGATTATGCGAGGCGCGACAACCAGCAGTATTAAAGTATCGGTTAACCGGGCCATTGTGATGGAATCCGATCAACCGTTTGCAGAACTTTCAGTGGCCAATCCCGGCATCGCCGACATTGCGACCCTGTCTGACCGTACAATTTACGTGCTCGGGAAATCCCCAGGACGCACCACGCTGACATTGCTTGGGGCCGACGGGAAACTGATCACCAACGTGGATGTCCATGTCTCGCCCGATCTGGCAGAGTTCAAGGAACGCCTGCGCGAAATTCTTCCCCGCGAACCCATTGAAGTACGCACCGCCAATGACGGGATCGTCCTGTCAGGCCGCGTATCGGGTAAACAGAAACTGGCCCGCGCGCTGGATCTGGCGGAACGCTATGCCCCGGAACGTGTGACCAACCTGATGACGGTCGGCGGTTCGCAACAGGTGATGCTGAAGGTCCGCTTTGCGGAAATGCAGCGCAGCGTGGCGAAAAACCTGTCCGCCAGTATCGGCGTGAACGTAACGGGCAACAGCCCGATTGCACAGATCGGCACAGGTTCACTGTTGCAAACACCGACGACAACAGGCGTCGGGGCTGCGACGACCGGCCAACAGGGTGCTTTCTCTCTCGGGTTCACCTCGGGTGATCTGGCGATCAACTTGATGTTGGAAGCCTTGGAAACCAAAGGCTTGGTCCGCACATTGGCGGAACCCAACCTTGTTGCGATTTCAGGCAACGAAGCGGCGTTTCTGGCAGGCGGTGAATTCCCCGTTCCTGTTGCAGACGGCGACGGCGTGAAAATCGAATACAAACCCTTCGGTATCCAGCTTAAGTTCAAACCGATTGTTGTAGACGGCGACCTGATCAACCTGACCATCGAAAGCGCCGTGTCCGAACTGGACCCGACCCAGTCGATCACCGTCAGCGGCTCTGTCATCCCTGCCTTCTCGAAACGCGAAGCCACAACAGTTGTGGAAATGCGGGACGGACAAAGCATGTCGATTGCCGGTCTGTTGCAAGACAACTTCACCGATGCCGCCTCTCAAGTGCCTTGGCTTGGCGACGTTCCCATTCTGGGTGCCTTGTTCCGCAGTGCAAACTATGCCCGCGACCAAAGCGAACTGGTTGTGATTGTCACGCCTCATCTGGTCACGCCAGTGGACAGCGACAGCCTGAGCCTGCCGACCGACCGCATTAAAATCCCGAACGAAAGCGAATTGTTTTTGCTGGGGAATGTAAGCGGTAATCGCAAGGGCAAAGCCGTAAAAGGTGCCACCGGAACAGTATCGTCGCAGGACTTCACCGGGTCCTACGGCTATGTGATGGAGTAAGACACATGAAAACGCTTTCAATCACGTCCTGCGCCGCCGTCGCGCTTGTATTGGCAGGGTGTTCGTCCACCGACAGCACTTTTGCCTATCTCGGGCCAGAAGCCGGCTATGAAATCACAGACAGCAGCCTGGGTGTTGCCACGGCCAATAACGTCGCGGTGCAATCGGGCGATCTGGCTGGATCAATGGCCGCCAATCTGACACGCAAATTCGCTGCCGAGGCCCCTGCCCGCATCACCTTTGCCTTTAACTCGGCAGCACTTGATGCAACCGCGCAGAGCGCGTTGCGCCAGCAGGCACAGTGGATCAAGGCACATCCGCAAATCGTGTTCCGCGTTTATGGCCATACGGATAAAGTCGGCTCTGACGCCTACAACCGCCGTCTGGGTAAACAACGGGCCGTTGCAGCAGTGAACTTCCTTGTCAGCCAGGGCGTCAGCCGCAAAAAACTGCAGGCTGTTGCCTCTTTCGGGGAAACCCAACCTGTGGTTCTGACCGAAGCAGCCAATCGTGAGAACCGTCGGACTGTGACCGAAGTGTCAGGGTTCGCCCGTAAAGGTCAGGCCTCTGATCTGGACGGGAAATACGCAAAATATGTGTATGATCAGTACATTAGCACGACCTACACTGTCGAAGACAAAAAAGAATAAGCTTCTCGCAAGCTTGATGCGGGCAAAAATCCTTAAAATTGCCCGCATCAATCTAAAAATTACCACATTCCTATAATATTTTTGTCGATAAGAGCAGGCGCATACCGCGCTAAAAAACAAGCGGGATCAATCCCGTATCTGGATGGACCGAGGTTATGAGCGCCGATACAGACACCAAAGACGCGGGAAAAGTGATAGCTTGTGCGATTGCACGGGATATCGAAGCGTTTGACCTTCTCATTGAAGACATGGAAGCCGAGTTTGATGAGAATTGGGGCGCCCTGACCTTTGAAGCCGCAGAAGCTGCGTTGAATTCCGACATCGGCAAAGACCTGAAACTGGTTACGATCGCCGTAGATAAAATCGACGAACTAGACCTGACATTGGTGGCGAATGCGATCCGCACCGCCCGTGAAAAAGACATTCGCGTGATCCTCGTCCCTAACGAGTTGAACACCGTCGCCCTGCACCAGTTGATGCGTATGGGCTGTGATGATTTCGCCCCCTACCCGCTGCCCGAAGGCGCGCTACACGATGCGATTGAACGTATTTCCAAAGTGCCTGAAGTGCCCGTCGCAGCCACCCCTGCAACCCCTGTTACCCCTGCGGATACCAGCCGGAGCGGAATCGTTTTGCCGGTCTACGGTCTGGGCGGCGGCGTTGGCGCCACCACTTTCGCGGCAAATCTGGCTTGGGAGCTGCAGAAAATTGCTGAGAATGAGAATAAAAAGGTTTGTATTCTCGATTTCGATTTTCAGTACGGTGCGGTGTCCACATATCTTGATGTCCCCCGCACGGAAGCGGTTTTTGAATTCCTCTCGGATGCGGCAGCCGCCGATGCGACGGGTTTGAAACAGGCAATGTCAGCGTATAAGGACCGCCTTGATGTGCTGTCTTCGCCGATCGACGCCCTGCCTTTGGAATTTGTCGAACCGGACGGCATCCAAAATATCATCACGCTGGCAAAATCCAGCTATGACTTTGTAATCATTGACGTTCCTCAGGCGTTGGTTAGCTGGTCTGAAACCGTTCTGGAAGAAGCGCAATTGTATTTCGCCATTCTGGAGCTGGATATGCGTTGCGCGCAGAACGCTTTGCGGTTCGTTCGCACGTTGAAAGCCGAAGACCTGCCGTTCGAAAAAGTGCAATTCGCGCTGAACCGTGCGCCGAAATTTACCGACATGTCCGGCAAGGCGCGGGTCAAGCGGATGGCCGAAAGCCTGGAGATTGATTTCCGCTATGCGCTGCCGGACGGCGGCAAACCGGTGGCCAATTCCGGCGACGAAGGCATTCCTTTGGCCGAACTCGCGGCAAAAAATCCACTTCGTAAAGAGATTCTCAAGATCGCTAAGACAATATCGGAACTTGTAAAAGACGATGTGCAATAACGGGGAGTAACGAATGTTTAAAAGATATAAAAAATCAGACTCCAAACCAGCGGCAGATGTGGCACCGGCGGCACCGGTAGCTGTGGTCGAATCCGCGCCTGAAACTGTTGTAGCACCCGCCGCAGCGGCCCCTAAAGCGGCCCCCAAGGTTGTGCCAGCGGCAGCGAAAGCCAAGACTGACAACCTCAGCCGTGAAGAACGCCGTGCGCAAAAACTGATGGATGTCCGTCTGGACATGCACAACCGTCTTTTGGAAAATCTGAACCTCGGTGCTATTGAATCCGCTTCAGAAGCCGACCTGCGCCGTGAAATCGCGGCGATCTGTTCGGATGGTCTACAGGAAATGGGACTGGTTCTTTCGAAAGAGGAACGTACCAACCTGAACAGCGAAATGTTTGACGAAGTCACGGGTCTCGGCCCGTTGGAACCGCTGCTGAAAGACGAAGACATCGCCGATATTCTGATCAACGGCCCCAAACAGATCTTTATCGAAAAAAGCGGTAAGCTGTCCCTGTCAAAAGTCGTGTTTCGCGATGACAAGCACCTGTTGCGGGTGATTGATAAAATCGTGTCGGCTGTTGGCCGTCGTGTCGATGAATCAAACCCTTACGTGGATGCGCGCTTGCTGGACGGCTCTCGGTTTAACGCCATGGTGCCCCCGATCGCCATTGACGGTGCCCTTGTTTCCATTCGGAAATTCAAGAAAGACAAACTTGGCATCGACGATCTGGTGAAATTCGGCGCCTTTACCGATGAGATGGCCGCCTATTTGCAGGCCGCTGTTGCCTGTCGTCTGAACATCATCGTTTCAGGCGGTACGGGGTCGGGTAAAACCACCACGCTGAACGCCTTGTCCAGCTTCATTGCCAATGACGAACGTGTGGCGACAATCGAAGACACCGCCGAGCTGCAGTTGCAGCAGATCCACCTGGCGCGGATGGAAACCCGCCCGCCAAACGTGGAGGGAAAAGGCGAAGTCGATGCCCGCGCCTGTCTGAAAAACGCCCTGCGGATGCGTCCCGACCGGATTATCGTAGGGGAGACCCGTGGCGATGAGGTGATCGACATGTTGCAGGCCATGAACACGGGCCACGACGGGTCAATGACCACAATTCACGCCAACTCTGCCCGTGATGCGGTCGCGCGTCTGGAAAACATGATCGCCATGACCGGCGTTGAAATGCCCCTGCGCGCCATGCGCTCGCAGATTGCATCGGCTGTGAACCTGATTGTTCAGGTCAAACGTCTGCAAGACGGCTCCCGTCGCATGGTATCCATTACCGAAATGGCGGGCATGGAAGGCGATGTGATCTCTTTGCAGGAAATCTTCAAATACGAAATCGAAGGCACAGGCAAAGACGGCAAGCTGATTGGCGACTTTACACCAACGGGCCTGCGCTCGCTCTACTCTGAACGCTTCAAGCAATGGGGCTTTGATCTGCCCTCCAGCATTTATTCTCCGCGCCGCCAAACCGCAGCGCAATAAGGAACCAGTATTATGGGTACGCAAGCAGTCATCTATCTTTTGATCTTCGTCGGCGTCGTGCTGATTGTCGAAGGTATCTATCTTGTGACCTTTGGCAAATCCATCAAACTGAACAGCCGCGTGAACCGCCGGCTGGCCCTGATGGAAACCGGCAAAGCCCAGGAAGAAGTGTTCGAGGCCCTGCGCAAAGAGCGGGATCAGCATCTTTCGGGCCTTAAACTGCCGATTATGTCAATCCTGAGCAATAAAGCACAACAAGCGAATATTGCGTTTTCACCAACCGCCTTGATAGCTGTGATGGTCTTCGTTGCTGTGCTCAGCTTTGCCGGTTTGACCTATTTCACCGAAACCGGCCTGACACTGCGCTGCATCCTGTCTGTTTTGATCGGCGGCGGCGGCGTCTATTTCTGGCTGAACGGCAAGGCAAAGAAACGCATGGCCGCCTTTGAAGAACAACTGCCCGATGCGGTTGACCTGATCGTGCGCTCCCTGCGCGTTGGCCACCCTTTTTCCAACGCAATCAACATTGTAGCCAATGAAATGCCGGATCCGATCGGGTCTGAATTCGGTATGATCGTTGATGAAACCGCTTATGGTGCCGATGTGGCCTCTGCGCTGAACAACATGGCTGAACGGATTGACGTGCCTGACCTGCGCTTCCTGACGGTTGCCGTTGCGATCCAGGCCAAAGCCGGTGGTAATCTGGCCGAAGTTCTGGACGGCCTGTCCAAAGTGATCCGGTCCCGTTTCAAACTGTTCCGCCGCGTCAACGCCATCACTGCCGAGGCAAAATGGTCAGGCATGTTCCTGTCAGGCTTTCCACTGGCAGCGCTTGGCGGCGTGAATCTGATGAATCCAACTTATTATGATGCCGTTAAACCAACCGAATATTACATGCCCGCAGCGATTGGTGTTTTTGTAGCGCTTGCCATTAACGTTTTGGTAATGCGCCATATGGTCAATATCAAGGTATAGGAGCCATCAGATGTTCGAACAGATCAACACCTACCTTGTAGAAATTCTGGGCCCGGCCGGGCCACTGATTGCAATGGGCGTGGTTGGCGTGTTCTTCATCGTCATGACCCTGCCTTTCCTGCTGACCAAAAAAGAAGACCCTTTTGACCGGCTTGCCGGCTCTGGCGTGCGCAACCCGACGTCTTCACGCAGTGCGGGTAACCAGCCGAAACTGGAATTGCGCGAAAAGCAGAAAGGCCCGAACCTCGATAAATTCGCAGCCTATCTGGAACCGCAAGACCAACAGGAATTTTCCGATCGCCGCTTGAAACTGATCCAAGCGGGCTATCGTACCAAAGGTGCGGTGCGGACCTTCCACTTTATGCAATTGGTTCTTGGCCTTGCTGGCTTGCTGATTGGCACGGTTTACACATTTATCCTGACCGGCGCGCCTTCTGATCTGAAATGGCTGGCGGCACAAACTCTGGGCCCCGGTTTTGTTGGCTATTATGCGCCGATCTACTGGGTCGAAAAACGCCGTGCCACCCGTCAGGAAGAGATTTTGAACGGCTTTCCGGACGCGCTCGACCTTATGCTGGTCTGTATCGAAGCGGGCCAGTCCCTTGATCAGGCGGTGCAGCGTGTATCCAAAGAAATTGCACCCTCCGCCCCTGCCCTCTCCGAAGAATTCACCATCGTCGCCAATGAAATGCGCGCCGGTAAAGAACGGCCCGTCGTGCTGCGCGACATGGCCGAACGCTGCGATTGTCAGGACATTTCTGCTTTTGTCACCGTGATGATCCAATCCGCCACCTTTGGTACATCCCTGGGCGAGGCGCTGCGCGTCTATGCCTCTGAAATGCGGGACAAACGTGTGACCCGTGCCGAAGAAAAAGCCAATAAGCTGCCCACAAAAATGACACTTTGCACCATGATGTTCACGGTGCCTCCTCTTCTCGTAATTATGGTGGGGCCTTCGGTCTTTGATATCTATGTTCACATGGTGCAAAAATAAATCAACGGTCGCAGCGGCTGTTCTGGCGTCAGGGCTTTTGACGGCGTGTTCTATGAACCCCGCCGTAAATTCCCGTTCTCTGGCCGAGGTTCATGAGGGCGTCAAAGCCCCCCCCGGTACAGAAAAAGTTACTGAATCCGTTGACGGTTTAACCGTCGGCCACCGGCTTATGGCCTCGGGCGAATATGAACTCGCGCTCAAGGCCTACACCCGCGCCGCCGCAGATATCGGATTGAACGCAGATGTGCTTAGCGCACTCGGCTCGGCCAATTTACACCTTGGCCGACTGCACCATGCCCGCGAATTGCTAGAGCTGGCAGTGAACAAAGACCCCGAATTTGTGCCCGCATGGAACAATCTGGGCGTGGTTTTACAGTCCCAAGGCGAATATCCAGAGGCAAAGCGTGTCTTTCAGCTCGCATATGGGCTTGATAACGGCAATTCTGAAGAAATCCGCAAGAATTTGACCAAACGAGCAGTACAGGAACAGACCCATGGGCAATCCACTAATGGGCACACTCGCAATCGCTGGCTTGCTGGCTCTTGGCGCATGTGCAGAAAACGGCGACGCATCCAAAGCAGCGGATCTCGATCCGACAAGCGTTGTTGATGCGACAGACTTGAACGACATCATGTTGACAGTGGCCGATCCGAACGAGGCCGTTGAATACTTCCGCTCTTCCCTGACCAAAGACCCCGAGCGGATCGACTTCCGCCGTGGTCTGGCGCAATCCCTTGTCCGTGCCAAACGCGCGACAGAATCTGTACCCGTCTTTGAAAAACTGATCGAAAATCCGAAAAGTACCGATCAGGACCGGATTGATTATGCGGATGCGCTGATCCGCACCAATGACTGGGCCGGAGCAGAAGCCCAATTGAACAAAGTGCCGCCGACGGTCGAAACCTACAAACGCTACCGTCTGGAAGCGATGATCGCGGACAGCCAGAAAAAGTGGAAAAAAGCTGACAGTTTTTATGAAATCGCTTCGGGGCTGACCACGAAACCATCCAATGTGATGAACAACTGGGGCTATTCGAAAATGGCCCGCGGTGACTATAAAGGCGCGGAAAAGCTGTTCGTTCAGGCGATCACCTATGATCGAAAACTGTTCACTGCCAAAAACAATCTGGTTCTGGCCCGTGCGGCGCAGAAAAACTATGCCTTGCCCGTGGTGCCGATGACCGAAACCGAAAAGGCGCAGATGCTGTATACGGCGGGTCTGTCGGCGGTCAAACAGGGCGATACAGATGTCGGGCGTGGCTTGCTGGAAGACGCGATCGACACCCACCCACGCCACTTCGAAGAAGCAGTGCGCAGCCTTGAAGCGTTGAAACGTACGATCAAAAGCTGATGATCACGGGATTGGACCCAACGCTGGTTCTTTTGCTGATCGCCCTGCCCTTTTGTATTTGGGCAGCGATCAGCGATCTGCGGCACATGAAAATATACAATAAAACCACGCTCGGCCTGTTTCTGGCTTTTGCTGCCGTGGGTGTTTTGCTGTTCCCGCTTGAACTTTATGCATTGCGTATGGCGCAGGCGGCTTTGATGCTGGCGGTTGGGTTTTTGTTAACGGCTTTTGGCTATATGGGGGGGGGCGACAGTAAATTTATTGCCGCAATGGCACCTTTCATTGCCCTTGGTGATGCGACCATGTTCTTGATGTTATTGGCGGCTTTGTCCTTGCTGACCGTCGCCTTACACCGCGGGATCGGCGCAATTGCGCCCCTTAAACCCTATTTAAAGGGTTGGAAATCCTGGCAAGTGGGCGGAAAATTCCCCTATGGCGTGACGTTAAGCGCGTCTCTTGCTTCTTATCTGGTGATGCAAACCTCGTTTTCCTTTTGAGTAGGCTCTGTTGCAGCAGGCCCCATCACAGCAAAAACAGCTTCAATCCTGTTTGAGCAGGATGAATAAATCGTTGCGTGACACCTCGCTAAAAGACAGTGAAGGGTCTTTTTCGATTTCAGCCAACACCATCCGGCGCACATCTTGCCCCATCGGGCAAAGCGGAACCACCAGATAGTCAGCCGCCCCAAAACCCGGCGTGCCCCCGTAATACCACGGCGCCCCGCCCTCTAACGCCGCTGTATCGGAAAACAACCACAACCCGTTGATCCAATCCGCATAAAGGGTTTGCGCCCCTTTGGTCTGTGGTAGCAGATCAATCCGCTTGCCCGTTTCAACCAGCTCCGCGACCAAACCCGTGGATTTCTGACAATCCGGCAGCGTTTCCCCTGCAAACACAGTAGGCTTCGCGCCTGCGGATCCCAAAGCCGCAAACGGCTGGTCAATGCGGAAATCTCCACCAGAACCGCTGCGAAACCGCAGGTCACGATGGGCAGGCGTTCGGAACACTGATGCAAAACTCTCTGGATTCAGGCTGTTGTGGATCAGCAAAGACTGAACCTGTGTGACAAGCAAAGGCGTTCCAAGCGCCATCAAAATGACCGACACAATCTGCAACGCCCGTTTCAGCGGCCAGCCAAAACGGTTGTACAGCGTCACATCCCGGGCCATTGCCAACAGCAAAACCCCTGCGGGGATAAGCCAATGCGGGTCGTTTTGCCAGTTTTGATGGGTGATCAACGTCCAGCCTGCCACCAATGCCAGCATCACCAAAGCCAACCCCGACATGCGCGCCTGACGTAAGAAAAGGACAGCTGCCAGCAGGGTCAGCGCCCCGACAATCTGTGACGGGGACAACAGCATTAAGGTCAAAGACGCCCCCGGCTGGCCGCGCGCGGCCGAGTTTGCCACGAACAGAAGGTCACCCACATATCCCTGCCAATAAGCCAGCCCGCCCAGCGGCAGCGTAATACAGGCCAGAAACGCCAGCGACCACAAAACAGCGAATGCCAGCATTTTGAACTGGCGCCCTACCAGCAAGGCAATCACCAGCGCAGGTAACAAAAACACCGCAAATGTGGCTTTTGTCAGCAGCAAAAAACCAACCCCGACTCCAAGGATCAGGGACTCTGCCAATAGGGTCCACCGATTGGTCACACGGGAGGGCACCACAACCAATGCTACCACCAGCGCCGCAACCGCCCAGCACCAGTTGTTGTAATACATCGAAGCCGTGACAGTCGGCGCGACGCCTCCATGCACCAACGCCAACATTTGCACCAAAAAGACCGTCCCAAGGGCCAGTGCCCCACTGGGCGCAAAGCGCGACAGTCCAACCCAATACAAAGCGGGCAGCATGATTAAGGCGATCATTACAGGCGCATAGGCAAAGGCCCCGCCAACCCCGAATCCCGCATCCACCAGCCAGACAATTGGCAGAAACGCCATCGCACCAAGCGGGGTTAGAAAATCCAGATGGGGCAGTTGCCCGGCCTGCATCCGCAGCACAATCTGCGCCACATGAATCGCATCGCCGTCAAAGCTCATGATCAGCACAGAACCGCTGTTTGCCCGCATCATCGCCAGCACAGCCAGCAGCCCGATCAGAAACAATGCGTACCAAAACCAGAATAATTGCCGCACGTCCGCCCCCGGCTGTTGCCTGTTTCAAACAAGTTAATTCAAACCGTCACAATCCGCAAAATCAAATGCAGTTTTTATTTACCAGTTGAAGCTAGAAAGAGTAGGCTTCTCCTATAAAATACAAAACATAAAAAGCAGTGGTATGACAATGAACATGCAGGCACGCACTCTGCACTATCCCCAAATTCCAATGTCTGTTGCAGCAACGGGTCTGAACCCTGTTTTTGCACGGGATATTTTGATTAAAACCATGTTTCGCAAAAACGTTTCAACACCGGGTGAGGTGGAGAAAACGCTGTGTTGTTCTACGCCCGTCGCGCTTGAGCTGATCGAAATGGCCCGCAGCCAGAACATGCTGGAAGTGACGGGCAAAGTAGGCACAGAGCTGCGCTATCAAATGTCTGAAAGCGGCAAGTCCCGTGCGCTTGATGCGCTGGCACAATCCGAATATTTCGGCGCGCTTCCCATCCCGCTGGACCATTACCGCGAACAGGTTAAGCTGCAATCTGTGGCTGATGTGGGCATTACCCAAGAAGCCCTTGAAAACTCTATGGGGCATCTGATTATCCCCGATGGCCTGCTGACCCAGTTGGGGCCTGCAGTGAATTCAGGAAAATCCATCCTGATGTACGGCCCTCCGGGCAACGGGAAATCCTCCATCTCGAACGGTATCCGTGACGCGCTCGGGGACCGGATTTTTGTGCCCAAAGTGTTGGAATACTCCGGTCAGGTGATCTCGGTTTATGACCCGATTGTGCATGGTCTGGCACAGGAAAGCGTTGCCGATCCGAACTCCCTGCGGCGCACAGGTATGCAATTCGATAGCCGCTATGTGCTGTGCAACCGCCCTTCGGTGATTACAGGCGGGGAATTGACCCTTGGCATGTTGGAACTGAACTACAACCCCAGCTCAAAAACCTATCAGGCACCGCTCCAGTTGAAAGCAACGGGTGGCGTGTTTATTGTGGATGACCTCGGGCGCCAGTCCGAACCGCCACAGGCGCTGATCAACCGTTGGATTGTTCCGATGGAAGGCGGCGAAGACATCCTGTCCCTGCAATCCGGTGAAAAATTTCTGGTGCCGTTTGATACTTTGGTGATCTTTTCTACCAACTTCCATCCTGCAGAAATCTTTGACGGCGCGGCCCTGCGGCGGATTTATTACAAGGTTCTGGTGGATCGCCCGACCCGCGATCAAATGATCCAGATCTACGCATTGGTGTCCAAGGCGATGAAGATGCCACTGGATGAATCCGTGTTAATCCACCTGTTTTCAAAGCTTTACCCACAAGTTGACAACACCTATGCCGCCTATCACGCGCCTTTCCTGATCACCCAAATGAAATCCATCTGCGATTATGAAGGCCGTCCGCACACTATGGCGATCGACCTGATCGAGCGGGCCTGGGCCAACCTGTTTGTGGCGGAATCCGTTGTCGAACACTGACCTGAAAACTGTTGTGGCAGGCTGTGGCCGCATGGGGGAACCCATGCTGGCCGCGCTGCGCAAGGCCGCTGTGCCCGCCAGCGGATTTGATATCCGCGACCCCGCCAGCTACGGCGCGTTTGGCGGCTGTATCACCAATAAATCCAGTGACATACCCACAGACACAACGGTCCTGATCACCGTGGTGCGCGACATCGCGCAAACAGAATCCCTGTTGTTCGGGGCGCAAAACCTGCTGCACCACCTGCCAGCCCTGACCCACCTCGTGGTCAGTTCAACCGTATCGCCCCGCTATATCGCCGATCTGCAAACCCGCGTCCCCTGCACGTTGATCGACGCCCCCATGTCCGGCGCAGCCATCGCCGCGCAACAGGCCCGCCTGTCTTTCATGCTTGGCGGCCCGACAGCGGATATCCAGCACCTGATGCCACTCTTTTCCGCAATGGGTGCGCATTTTCATCACATGGGCGACACAGGTGCCGGAATGGCCGCCAAAGTCCTGAACAACCTGCTGGCGGCAACCAATACCGCAACCACGCGGCTGGTGCTCGACTGGGCGGATGCCGCCAATATAGACGAACAGAAACTGCTGGCCCTGATCCATACATCATCCGGTCAGAACTGGCTCGCCTCCGGCTTTGACGACATCGAATTCGCCCGCGACGGCTTTGCCTCGGACAACACAATCGGCATCCTGAAGAAAGATGTGGAAAGCGCATTGGACGCCGCCCCAACAGGCGCGGATACCAGCCTCCCGGAAACCGTCATCCGCCACATCACCGCCCTGAAACCGCGCCCCGCAAAAAACTGACACCGGCCCGCCTTCTTCTTTCCGGAAGTATCCGCGGGGGTCACAGGGGGCAGCCAGCCCCCTTTGCAACACCGTCGCCAAGCGCTACCTCTACAGCATGACCGAGCTGCCGCAAAACTTCAAAGACTGGTTTGACTCCCGCGGCTGGCAGGTTCACCCGCACCAACAACAACTGCTCGATTGCGCAGACGATCCCGCGACCCTGCTGATCGCCCCCACGGGTGGTGGTAAAACACTAGCGGGCTTCCTGCCCAGCCTGATTGAACTGGCCGAAAATCCACAAGCCGGCCTGCACACGCTTTACATCTCTCCGCTAAAGGCACTGGCGTCGGATATTCGCCGTAACCTGCAAACCCCGATCGACGCGCTCGACCTGCCGATTCGGGTGGAGGATCGCACCGGAGACACGCCACAAAGCAGGCGCAAGCGTCAGCGGGCTGATCCGCCTCATATCCTGCTGACCACGCCGGAGTCGCTCGCTATTCTCCTGTCTTACGATGACACTGCGAAGGTGTTCGGCGGCCTGAAACGGGTGGTGGTCGATGAAATTCACGCCCTTGCAGAAAGCAAGCGGGGCGATCAACTGATGCTGTGCCTGTCACGGCTGCAAACACTCGCCCCTGACCTGCGCCGCGTCGGGCTGTCTGCCACGGTAGAAGATCCCCCCGCACTGGCCCGTTTTCTGGCCTGTCATCCTGACCCCTGCAGCATTCTGCTGGCCGCCCCCGGACCGGACCCCGACATCCGCATTTTACACACGGATAGGCCGCCGCCATGGTCGGGTGCGGGCGCTGTCTATTCAGTTCCCGAGGTGTTGAAACTGGTCGAGACCGCAAAAACCACACTGATTTTCATCAACACCCGCGCACAGGCCGAAATCTATTTTCGCGCAATCTGGACCGCAAACGAAGCCGCGCTGCCCATTGCACTTCACCACGGATCACTGTCACGCGAAGCCCGCGACAAGGTCGAGGCCGCCATGGTCGCGGGCAGCCTGCGCGCGGTTGTCTGCACGGGTACGCTGGATTTGGGAATTGATTGGGGCGATGTGGATTTGGTCATCCAGATCGGCGCACCCAAGAATATCAAACGGCTGGTGCAACGGATCGGGCGCTCCAATCACCGCTATAACGCGCCGTCGCGTGCCGTGATTGTACCCTCCAACCGGTTTGAAGTGCTTGAAGCACAGGCCGCCCTTGAAGCCGTGAAGGCCCATACGCTGGACGGCGAGCCCCGTGGCGATTGCCCGCGCGATGTTTTGTGTCAGCACATTCTGATCCGCGCCTGCAGCGGCCCGTTCAGCGCTGATGCGCTTTTCGCCGAGGTCCGTCAGGCTGGCCCCTACCGCAATCTGACCCGCGCGGATTTTGACGCCTGCCTGAATTTCTGCGCAACGGGCGGTTATGCCCTGCGCGCCTATGACCGTTGGCAACGTCTGCTGCTAAACCCGCAGGGGCTTTGGCAATTGCGCGATCCGCGCGCAGCGCAAAGCATCCGCATGAATATAGGGACCATCGTTGACACCGAAACCCTGAAAGTCCGCTGGCGCGGGCGCGGCGGAGCACCTTTGGGCGAAATCGAGGAGAATTTCGCCGCGACCTTGACCCGGGGCGACACGTTTCTGATCGGTGGCCAGGTGGTGCAATACGAAAGCCTGCGCGACATGACGGTTCAAGTCTCCAAAGGCCGGAAAAAGCCCCGTATCGCGGCGTTTTCCGGCACGAAATTCGCCACTTCAACCCTGCTGTCCACCCGCGTGATTGATCTGATCAACAGCGGCGATTGGACTGCGCTGCCCGAACACACCCAAAGCTGGCTTCACACCCAAAGCCGGATTTCCGCCCTGCCGAAACAGGGGCGGATGCTGGTGGAAAGTTACTGGCGTGACACCACGGCCTATACCTGTTTTTACGGCTTCGCTGGGCGCAATGCTTTGCAGACCTTGGGGCTGTTGCTGACCCGCCGAATGGAAATGGCCGATCTGAACCCGATCGGCTTTGTTGCAACCGACTATGCCCTGCTGGTTTGGGGGCTGAATGCCGTAAGCGACCCCGCCGCGCTGCTGTCGCCTGATGATTTACGGAACGGGCTTGAGGGCTGGCTTGCGGGAAATGCGGTTATGAAACGCAGTTTCAGAACAGTCGCAACAATTTCGGGTCTTATCGAAAAGAACCTGCCCGGGAAGCGTAAAACAGGGCGGCAGGCCACATTTTCATCCGATATTCTGTATGACACCTTGCTGAAATACGATCCCGACCACCTGTTGCTGCAAATCACCCGCGAAGAGGCCATGCGCGGTCTTGTGGATTTCGGGCGGATTGAAGAAATGTTAACCCGCGTGCAGGGGCGTATTGATCACGTACAGGCCCCCCATGTTACCCCGCTAAGTGCGCCTATGTTGCTGGAGGTGGGCAAAGTGCCCATCCACGGCGCCGCGCAGGAACGCTCTGCGGCAAATATCGCTGCCGATTTGATGCGCGAGGCGGGGTTGAAATAACTTGCGTCCCTGCACCGTAAACGGCATGTCCGCCCTATGCACGGCTATTCCTTCACGCTTAACCAGACCCCTCTCACTGCCCTCGCCTCTGGCTTGCTTTGGTGGCAAGAACGACGCTTGCTCTGCGTGTCGGACTTGCATCTAGGCAAATCGGATCGCATGGCGCGGCGCGGCGGTGCGTTGCTGCCGCCCTATGAAAACCGCGAAACGCTGGATCGTCTATCGCAGGCTGTCAGCGCTCTCGACCCGCTTAGCGTGATCTGTCTGGGTGATAGTTTTGACGACACCGCAGGACAAGATGCCCTGGACGAACCGGAACACGCCCAACTGACCACCCTGATGGCGGGGCGGCGCTGGATCTGGATCGAAGGCAACCACGATCCTGGCCCTGTCAGTCTGGGCGGCACCCATATGGCAGAGTATAAAACCGGCCCGCTGGTGTTCCGCCATATTGCCGACCCCGATGCCACATCCGAAATTTCGGGGCATTATCACCCCAAAGCCAGCCTGCGCCTAAAGGCGGGCGGCCTGTCGCGGCCCTGTTTTCTGATTGATGACACCCGCGTCATACTTCCGGCTTTTGGTGTTTATGCGGGCGGGATGCGCAGCAGCGATCCTGTGTTTGCGCCGCTGATGTCTGACAAAGCGGTGGCGGTGCTGACGGGATCACAGGCTTTGCCGATCCCGATGCCCCGATCCTAGCCGCGCTACACAGCCGCACCATCCTTGAAACAGCCAAACCATGGCATAGCTATGGCGTACCGGACACATGCTGCCGGTTGGGTGGCGGTCCCTGTGACGAGTATTAAGCACCGAATATGCGCAGCCCCACCCGATGTAATGATTATTTGAGTATTGGTATGGCGAGGCGCTGGATCTGCTCCGGCGCCTCGTTTTTTACTGCACCTTAAGCAGTCAACCCCTCAGGCTCTTCCAGCCCGTTTGCCCGCGAGCAGGCCGTCACTGTATTGGCCAGCAGGCAGGCGATGGTCATTGGGCCAACGCCGCCCGGAACAGGGGTAATTGCGCCGGCTTTTTCCACAGCAGAGGCAAAATGCACGTCGCCAACCAGCTTGGATTTACCCTCTTTTTCGGGATGGGGAATGCGGTTGATGCCCACGTCGATAACGGTTGCACCTTCGCCGATCCAGTCACCTGTGATCATTTCGGGCCGCCCGACAGCCGCCACAACAATATCCGCGCTGCGGCACAGGGCTTCGATATTTTTGGTGCGGGAATGGGCGATTGTGACGGTGCAGCTGTCTTTCAACAGCAGGTTCGCCATGGGTTTGCCCACAATGTTGGACCGCCCCACAACCACTGCATTCAGGCCGGACAGACTGCCGTGGTGGTCACGCAGCATCATCAAACAGCCAAGCGGCGTGCAGGGAACCATGGATTTTTGCCCCGTGCTCAGCAGCCCTACGTTGGAAATATGAAATCCGTCCACGTCTTTTTCCGGCACGATGGAATTGATCACCAATTCTTCGTTCAGATGGTCAGGCAAAGGCAGTTGGCACAGGATGCCATGCACAGCGGGATCATTGTTCAACTGCGCGATCAAGGCCAGCAGATCGGCTTCTGTTGTATCCGCAGGCAGCTTATGCTCGTAGGAATTCATCCCCACTTCCAGCGTGGATTTGCCCTTGTTGCGCACGTAAACCTCGGATGCGGGGTCTTCGCCGACCAGCACCACAGCCAGTCCGGGCGTGATACCATGATCCGCCTTCAACCGCGCAACATGGGTGCCAACTTTGGCCCGCACAGTTGCTGCAAACTCTTTCCCGTCAATAATTTTAGCAGTCACACAATCGCCTTTCTTTGTCGTTCAAACACCTCTGCCAGAGGCGTCAGGGCTTGCCGCAGCAAGCCCCCTGTTTGTAAGGCGATTGCGCGCCCTTGAAAATGGCTGTTTTAGAACAAGCCTTCGATCTGCCCCGCCGCGTTCAGGCAGATATTTTCCGCACTTGGCACCCGTGGAAGACCCGGCATGGTCATGATCTCGCCGCAGACCACCACAACAAACCCCGCCCCAGCACTAAGGCGCACTTCACGAACGGGTACGGAATGGCCCGTTGGGGCGCCGCGCAGGTTCGGATCGGTGGAAAAGGAATATTGGGTTTTCGCCATACAGACAGGCAGATTGCCATAGCCCTGTTCTTCCCACAGCCGCAGTTGATCGCGAATTTTCTTGTCTGCCAGAACCTCATCCGCGTGGTAAATCCGTTTGCAGATGGTTTCGATCTTTTCAAACAGCGACATTTCATCAGGATAAAGTGGTGCAAATTGCGATGCGCCGCTTTCCGCAACTTCCGCAACCCGTTTCGCCAGGGCTTCGGACCCTTTCGAGCCGAATTCCCAATGCTGGGAGACAATCGCCTCGGAGCCTTGTCCCGCCACATAGTCTTTCACCGCTTGGACTTCGGCTTCGGTGTCTGTGACAAAGTGATTGATCGCCACAACCACAGGCACGCCGAAACTTTTCAGGTTGCTGATGTGACGGCCCAGATTCGGACAGCCTGCGTTTACAGCATCCACATTTTCCGTACCCAAATCCGCTTTGGCCACACCGCCATTCATCTTCATGGCGCGCACAGTGGCCACCAGAACCACACAATCCGGTGCCAGACCTGCCTTGCGGCATTTGATGTTAAGGAATTTCTCGGCCCCCAAATCAGCGCCAAATCCTGCCTCTGTCACTACGAAATCCGCCAGTTTCAACGCGGTTTTTGTGGCTATTACCGAATTACACCCGTGGGCGATATTGGCAAACGGGCCGCCATGCACAAAGGCGGGGTTGTTTTCCAGCGTTTGCACCAGATTGGGCTGCATCGCGTCTTTCAGCAGAACGGTCATCGCCCCGTCCGCCTTGATATCACGGCAATATACCGGCGTGCGGTCGCGGCGATAGGCTACGATCATGTCGCCCAGACGTTTTTGCAAGTCTTCCAGATTAAGCGACAGGCACAGGATCGCCATCACTTCGGACGCGACTGTGATGTCAAAACCGGTTTCACGCGGGAAGCCGTTGGAAACACCGCCCAAAGAGGCCGTGATCTGGCGCAAAGCACGGTCGTTCATGTCAACAACACGGCGCCAGACAACACGGCGCACGTCGATTTCCAGCTCGTTGCCCCAATAAATGTGATTGTCGATCATCGCCGACAGCAACGAATGGGCAGAGGTTATGGCGTGGAAGTCCCCTGTGAAATGCAGGTTCATGTCTTCCATCGGCACGATCTGCGCATAACCGCCCCCCGCAGCGCCGCCCTTCATGCCGAAGTTTGGCCCGAGCGAGGCTTCACGGATACACACGCAGGCGTTCTTGCCAATGCGGTTCAGCCCGTCCCCGAGCCCCACAGTTGTGGTGGTCTTGCCTTCGCCCGCAGGGGTCGGGTTGATCGCGGTTACCAGCACCAGCTTGCCGTTTTTATTCCCTTGTACGGAATCAATGAACGACTGGCTGACCTTGGCCTTGTCATGGCCGTAAGGCAGCAAATTCTCGCTGTCGATGCCCAGTTTTTCACCGACTTCCTGAATCGGACGTTTCTTGGCTTCGCGCGCAATTTCGATATCTGTCTTATAGGCCATTCGCAAAATTCCCTATTGGTGTTGGCTTGTGATCGTTTCTTAGGCAATTTATGCGCAAAAACCGTGGAACCGACCCTAAGCAAATACGACATATTCCAAGCCGTAACACCTTCGGAATGTCATTGATTGAGAGGCTTTGAGCGCCTGCGTAGTCTTCGAGTAACGAAGCAGGCGGTCATAGCCGTGCCTCAGGTCCCTACAGTGGTTTTG
>JAXMOF010000039.1:0-39137 GCA_034670045.1 Amylibacter sp.
AGCCCGCAGGTTGCGCGGGATGTCCTGTTTGATCAGAACCGACTGAAACGCCCGCATCCCCGCCAATTCTTTGACGTAAAGCGACTGATTGGCCAGTTCGGGCTTTTGCAGGGTGAAAGGCGCGCCTTCCAGAACGTGATGGAAAAAATCTGCCACAACGTCTTCGTTTTTCATGGCGCTGCGCAGAAACGGGCGCAGGGTGAGGTTATCACCAAACACCGCCCGCCATTCGGAAAACAGCGGGTAATATTTCAACGTTTTACCTTTTTTCATCAGCTGCAAAAGTTGCGGCAACCCCTCGTTAAAAGCACCGGCTTTCACTCGTTGGGCATAGGTGGACACAAACCGTTCAGCGTAGGGACGGACATAAACGATAGTCCGCGCGGTTTCGACGTGGTCGGGCAGATAATCCTTTAGCGCCTTTTGCAGCTTTGACGGGTCCATTCGGGAAAAGAACTCAGATGAAATTACCCCGTAATTTGCGTCTGATTGGGCGGCCCATTGTGCCACCTCGCCAAACAAATTTGCGCGAAGCTGTTCTGTGCTGTCTGCTTTCAGGGAATTGGCCAAAGACACGGCGTTTTTTTGGGGGGCGGGGCAAGAGTACGGCTTTCACAGGTCCATAATCTGTCAGCTAAGACACTTTGAATGGAACTTGATCCGTTTTTTGGATCGCCAATGTGAAAGACCAGATTTTGAATCATATTTATTTAGGCTCTATGGGTAACATAAGATCCTTCGGTACCGAAGGAATAGTGCATAATTGAAAATCATTAGGGTCAGTTCAAGCGGTATATTGTAATTGCGCGCTTGTGTCTTGCTTTGGGCTTTGAACAGCGCGTTCCGCGTATTATCTTATCGTCAAGGGCCACTGGCGGGGCAGATCTTACCGCGCCCCGCCAGTGTTTGTTTTAGGCCACCAATCGTGGTTCTTGTTTTTTATCAGCATCCGCTTTGGAACTGTCTTTTTTGGGCGTTTCACCCTTGTCCTGTTCGATCAGGCTTTCGTGCAGAACCTTGACGGCGGCGTCTGCGTCTTCGCGGGTGGTGACGAACTGGATGTCCACGTTGCGCGGGCCTTGTTGTACGGCCACAGGGGTGATGCCTGCTGCATCCAGGGCCGCCAGCCCGCGGCCAAGCGCGCTGAGCCCGCCGAGATCGCGTCCGATGGCGGCAACAACCGACAGGGCGCGTGCGGTGATTGCGGCGGTGGGGTATTCGGCCACCAGATCGTTTTCGACCCGTTTGACGTGTTTCAGTGATGAATCCACATAATGGGTGATCGCATTGGCGTTTGACGATTTGGCCACGATGCTGACGCGGTGCCGTGTCAGGGCTTGCAGAATGGTGGCGTCATAGCCTTTGACGCCGACCATATCCTGCTCGAACACTTCCAGTGCAAATACATCCAGCGCGGTGACAATTTCCACTTGTGGGGTTTGGGCTGCGGAATCGTCGATCAACGTGCCGGGGTCGGCGGGTTCAAACGCATTGGTGACCCGCAGCGGAATGGAAGACTGGCGCAGGGTCTTGGCCGCCGAGGGGTGGATCGCCTCCATCCCCATATTCGACAGTTGGTCCGCCACATCGTAATTGGTGTGACCCAGCTTGCGCACGTTTTCCAGCCCGACCCGTTTCGGATCGGCAGAGGAAAGATGGAATTCCTTATGGATAATCGCCTCTGCCGCGCCTGTTTGTGCGGCGATGCGGCTGAAAGTGACCTCGGAATAGCCGCGATCGTAAAGCGACATCAATCCTTCGGAACATTGCGCGTAACCTGTGACGATGGGCAGTTCCGTGCTGACATCCACATCGCGCATACCTTCTGTAATGCGCTCTTCCAGTGTCAGCACCCGTTCATCGCGCCAGCCGCCCAGATCGACAAACCGTGCGTTCACACCAGCGCGGCGCAACAACAGGGAAGTCACAAAGGCAGAGTGGCTTTCGCCCAAGCCTGACAGCAATTCGCGGATGATCCCCATGTGCTGGCTCAGCCGGAAATGGCCATAAGAACACAGGCGTTGCAGGTCGATCAGACAGGAGCGCGCGCCCTCTATGCGGTCGCGCACAAAATCATCCGCCTCGCGCAGATCACCGCTGGATTCCAGCACTTTGCGATGTGCGGCGGTCATGGCGTCCATCACGCTGTTCAGCGCATCAGACCAGCCATGATCGTTACTGGCATTGGCAAACCGCGCATAGACACCCGGTTCGCCGGTTTTCTTGTGTTCCAACAGCAGATTGGTAATGCCTGCATAGGCCGAGACAACAAAAATCCGGTTATAAGGGTCTTTGCCATCCCGCAAAAACAGCGAGTTCAACAGTTCGGCAGAGCGGGACATAGAGGTGCCGCCGATTTTTTCAACGGTATGGGTTTGGTGTGTCATAGACTTCGCCCCCTGTCATCGGGAACGCCTTTTTGATTTGGTGTTTTGCCCGCTAAAGGGCCGCGCTGATTGCGCGACCCTGTGCAACAGGCTGTGTGTGGTCCCCTGCGGCGGATCAATCCGCCGGGGCGTAAGAGCCGTCTTCGCGGTGAACCTCGGTGCCGGTTACGGGCGGGTTGAAGCAACAGGCCATGACCAGTTCTTCCTCGGCGCGCAGGGTGTGTTTGTCATGCTTGTCGAGCGCATACATCACGCCCGGGCGGATCGCATGGGTTTCCCCTGTGGCCAGATCGGTGATCGAGCCTTTGCCAGACATGCAATACACACTTTCAAAGTGGTTCTTATAGTGGAACGTGTGTTCCGAACCCGCCTCCAGATTGGTGATATGGAACGAAAATCCCATGTTATCATCCGCCAGCAACAGACGCACAGAGGTCCATTGCGCGTCTTTGACGTCTTTGTCGGTGTTTTTCAGGTCTTTGATGTCACGTACGATCATTGGCAGTTACTCCGCTGCAAATTTTGTTTCGGTTTTGGCTTCAAGGCAGGCGCGTGCGGCGTCCACCAATGTATTCAGGCCGGATTTGAATTGTTCCATTGGCGTGGTCAGGGGGGCAAGCACTTTGACCACCTCGTCCTTGGCACCGGATGTTTCGATGATCAGGCCACGGGTGAAGGCTTCGGCGCAGATCGCGGCGGCCAGTTCGCCGCTGCCCACATCAACGCCCTGCATCATGCCACGGCCTTTCAGCTTTGCGCCTGAAACCATATGCGCAATGCGCTGCAATTGTTCGCTCAGCACATCGGCTTTTTCAGCGATGTCTGTCTTGAACGCATCATCCGACCAGAATTTTTCCAACGCAACCCGCGCTGTTACAAAGGCATGGGTGTTGCCACGGAAGGTGCCATTGTGTTCGGCGGGCTTCCACACGTCCAGTTCAGGACGGATCAGGGTCAGCGCAAAGGGCAGGCCAAAGCCCGACAGGGATTTCGCCATGGTGATCATGTCCGGTTCCACGTCCATGTCATCAAAGCTGAAGAAACTGCCAGCGCGGCCGATGCCCGCCTGAATATCGTCGATGATCAGCTTCGCGCCGTGCTTTTTTGCCAGACGCGCGATGCCTTCGACCCACGCGGGGGAAGCGGCGTTCAAGCCACCCTCGCCCTGCACCAGTTCAAGGATGAATGCAGCAGGGGCGTCGATGCCGCTGCTGTCATTGTCCAGCAGGGTTTCGATCATCGCCAATGTGTCTACGTCTTTGCCAAGCGATCCTTCAAACGGCAGATGGGTCACGCCGTTCAGCGGCACGCCCGCGCCATTGCGTTTGCCTGCATTGCCGGTCAGCGACAGTGCGCCAAGGGTCATGCCGTGAAAGCCGTTGGTAAAGGCGATCACATTGCTGCGGCCTGTTACTTTACGTGCCAGTTTGATCGCGGCTTCCACCGCGTTGGCCCCTGTGGGGCCGGTCATCATGATCTTGTGGTCCATGCCACGCGGGGCCAGCACCAGACGTTCAAAGGTTTCAAGGAACGCGGCTTTGGGGCCTGTGTACATGTCCAGCGCATGGGCGATGCCGTCATCGGCAAGATGCGCCATCAGCGCGGCCTTCATATCAGGGTCGTTATGACCATAATTCAACGAGGAACAGCCCGACAGAAAATCCGTATAGCTGTTGCCCTGTGTGTCCTGCATGGTAGAGCCCGTGGCCCGTGTGAACACCGCATCAAACGAGCGGCAATAGCTGCGAACCTGTGATTCGCGGCGTTCAAAGATGGTCGTGTCGGCTGAAAGATCAGTCGTCATATCAATTTCCTTTTGGTCTGGTTTATTCCAGCGTGGTCGCGGCGGTTTAAGCTGCGGCGTCCAATGCGCTGGAGTCAGGCAGGCTGATTGTCACCATGTGTTCGGTGTCATGCTCGCCCTGAAAATGCGTGTCGCTCTCGAAATGGGCCTCATGGTCCAGTTCGGCGTCTTGGGCATCGGCAAAGCTGCGGAACAGCGCCCAACTTGCATCATTGTCTTTGGTGATCGTGGTTTGCATCCGCGTTACACCCTGGCATTCGTCCCGTGCCAGCAGTTTTTCCAGCATCCGTTTTGCCAGCCCCAGCCCGCGCGCCTTTTCAGACACGGCGACCTGCCACACAAAGAAGGACTCTGCATCGCTGGGCAGGACATAGCCGGAAATCCACCCCACAGGGATGCCGTCCAGCTCGGCCAGAATGCAGGTATCGCGGAAATGATCGCATTGGATCAGGTTGCAATACATGGAATTCTCGTCAAGCGGCTTGCAGGTGCCGATCAATTCCCAAATGGACGCGCCGTCCTCGGCTTCCGGCTTACGAAACTGGACGTCTTTGCGACGGGATTTGATCTGATGGATATCGACCACGACGGGGTACCTCGGTTACTGCTTCAGTTAGGTTGTTAGATATACGAACTTTATGCAGGAAATCAATTAGCTTGGGCAATTAAATTTTGAACTGATTATACTGTTATAAATCAGTAATATAGCGCGAATTCTGGACATATTTTGCGATTTTGGATTCTATTTTTACCGCTCAATATTAGTTATGCTAACTATTTATCACTGTCGATCACCTTGCAGAGCCCCTTTCAACCCGTTAGGTTTTGCGCCTGTATTTGACGTAGGAGCGCGCGTGGACAGAACTGACACCTCCCTTATCGCCCTGCGCCGAATCCTGCGCGCCACAGAGCTTTATGGCCGCACGCTGGCCCAGACCGCAGGGCTTACGCCGGTGCAAATCAGATTGCTTCAGATCGTTTTGGGGCAGGGCAGCGTCACACCAAAACAGATTTCAGTGCAGATGGGGGTTAGTCCGGCGACGATCTCAACCCTTTTGGATCGCATGGCGGCCAAGTCGATGATCCAGCGTCAACGCTCTGATATAGACCGGCGTCAGACCAATATCGTGCTGACCGAAGAAGGCCGCAAAGCGGTTGAAGGCGCGCCCGATCCGCTGCAACAGAAATACGTCAAAGAATTCGAGGCGCTAGAAGATTGGGAGCAAGCCATGATCGTCGCCGCGCTGGAACGGGTCGCCGGCTTGTTGAACGCATCCGATCTGGATGCTTCGCCCCTGTTGGATATGGGCGAAATTCACCGCACCCATCCACCTGATAAGACGGGTGGGTAAACCGGCGCCTGTTCTACCGTTAGGCGTGCTCGATCCCGCTGGAAGATTCCGCTGCATCCGGATCCAGTGCGCGGACGCGGTAGGCGGCGGCTTTGGGCAGCCAGGCCACCAGCATTGCCTGCAAATCCTGTAACGGCTGGGCAGAGGCATCTATTCGCAGGTCCACGTCCTTCAGGTTTTCAGCGCCCAGAACCACGATTGACGCAGATTGCAACGGATCACGTTCGCTGCCTGCGGCTTCTCCGGCCAGCAGTCCTGCCATCAGTCGGGAGGCAAGATCACCTGTGGCGGTTTCAAAGCCTTGAACCATCGACGGCAAAACCTGTTCAGAGCCGAGAAAATTCCCCAGCGCAAGGCAGTCTGTGCCTGCCAGTCCGCCCGCCACATCCATACAGGAATCACCTGTGTGGTGCACAGGTGAACCTGTTGCGGGGAACACGCCCAACTGGCGCCAGTGGCTTGCAGTTGCTGCGTTTTTCATCGCGGCAAGGGTCTTTTGCGCGTCGCGGGACTCTTCCCATGTGCGCAGGCCCACCTGATGCAAGCGCGGGTCGGTGCGGGCTTGTGAAAACACAACGCAGCCGTCCGTCACAGCGCCAACACGGGCCCCGACGCAGACCGATGATGTGGTAACCGCAAAGCCGATATCGCCGGTTTCAGGGTCGCGTCCTGCAAGGGAAAAGGTCATTCCGGTATCTCCACACCTGTTTGTTCCGTAATCGGCCCGTAATGTTCAATCCGTCTGTGCCGTGCAAAATCAAACACGGATCTGCGGATGTAAGCGCCCAGATCAAGGTCGCAATTGTGGGAAATCACTTCGTCGTCTTCGGAAATCGCGCGGGCGACTACCTCGCCCGTGGGGGCCACGATGGCAGAGCCGCCGATCATGGCGAACCCGTCTTCGGACCCGCCTTTGGCCGCGGCCATCACCCAAGCGCCGTTCTGGTAAGCGGCGGCTTCAAGGCTTAACCGGTTGTGGAATTCCCGCAGATGGGCCGCTTCGGGGTGGTGAATGTTGCGGGTGGGGGTGTTGTAGCCCAGCATGAACACCTCGGCCCCGCGCAGGGCCATGACGCGAAAGGTTTCGGGCCAGCGTCTGTCGTTACAAATGCACATCCCGAACCGCCCTGACGGGGTTGCAAAGGTCGGAAAGCCCAGATCGCCTACTTCGAAGTAGCGTTTTTCCAGATGTTCGAATTCCAGATCACCAATCGGGTCTTTGGTGCCTGGCAGGTGGATTTTGCGGTATTTCCCCAAGATCGCCCCGTCCGGTCCCACCAGAACCGAGGTGTTGAACCGCCGCACCACGCCGTTTTCGGTAATCTTTTCAGCATATCCAAGGTAGAATCCGACCCCCAAATCCTTTGCCAGATCGAACAAAGGCACCATCGCAGGGGAGGGTAGACCCTCTTCGAAAAAGACATCGTAGTCTTCGGGAGTTTCGTAGATGTAACGCGGGAAAAAGGTGGTCAGCGCCAGTTCCGGAAAGGTCACCCAGCGGGCACCACGCCCGTGTGCTTCGCGCAACATCTCGATCAAGCGGGCCACAACCTGCGCCCGCGTGTCCGCCAGATGCACCGGCCCCATTTGCGCAACCGCAAAAACCTCTTTCCTACTCATACAATCCTCCTGAGACCTGTTTTGTTATCTTTGCTAGACTTCCCCCGCATCAGTGTGAAATAAAATAATGACCCCAAAGAATAATCGGAACTTATACCCATGATTAGCGCGCGCCAGTTAGAAGTCTTGTCCACCGTGATCGAAGTGGGCACAACCGCCCGCGCCGCAGAACTGCTGGCCGTCAGTCAACCTGCCGTCAGCAACATGATCCGCCACACCGAAGACACCGTGGGATTCGCCCTGTTCAAGCGCAAACACGGCCGTTTGATCCCCACCAAAGAAGCGATCCATATTGCGCAGGAAGCCCAGCATCTTTTCATGCAGCAAAAGCGGATCGACAATATCATAGACGAGTTGCGCGGCGGTACGATCGGCCGCCTGAGCATTGTTGCCACCCCGTCGATCGGCCACAGTATCCTGCCCCGTGTGCTGGGGCATTTCATCAAAAGACGCCCGAAATTGCAGCTTTCAATCGAACTTGGCAGCGTTGATGAAATCACCCGGCGGCTGGGCAGCGGGCGGGCGGATTTGGGGCTTTCCATCACACAACCACGGCATTCAGCAGTAAATGTAAGGGAAGTCGGCGAAGGGCGGCTTATGTGCGTCTGTCCGGCGGGTCACGAATTGGCGCTGATGGATCGTATTTCCGTCACCGATTTGAATCACGTCAAACACATCTCTTATGCGGCAAGCACGCCGCTGGGTCAGGCCATCGACAATGTCTTTTCCGAACACGGCTTGGAGCGCCAGTTCTTTTGCGAGGTCCGCCACACAGCCACCGCACTGGAAATGGTTCGCAACGGTCTGGGGGTGGCGTTGGTGGATAGTTTTGCACTTATGGGACCGCAAGCCGATACGATTGCGATCCGCCCGACGCACCCGACTTTGCCGCTGAAAATGCATGGCATTACATCGAAGTTGTTTCCCACTTCCAACCTGACAATTCAGTTTCAAAAGTATCTTGCAGATTTTCTAAAGAACGATGGGCCACCTGCAGAGGACTAGGGTTATGCCTATAACCTCAAGATATACATAAGGGTGTCTTTTTTATTTCATTATTGCGGTCATTCATGTTCCCTTCATTGTGAAATGAGGCCAGAAATCCGGTCTTCATCCTCTCCTAGATGGAAACCTGTTTCTGATGAGTCACCCTATCCTCTCGATTAAAGATGCAATCAAAAGCTATGGCGACGTGCGTGCGCTGAACCAAGTGAACCTCGATGTTGCCGAGGGCGAGTTCCTGACGCTGCTTGGTCCGTCGGGGTCCGGTAAGACCACGCTGCTCAGTGCGATTGCAGGGTTTATCAAGCTGGACACCGGCAGCCTGACCCTGCGGTCCGAAGACATCACCAGCCACCCGCCAGAGCATCGCAACTTTGGCATGGTGTTTCAGGGCTATGCCCTGTTCCCCACCATGACAGTGCGCGAAAACGTGGGCTTTCCGCTGAAAATCCGCAAGCATTCTGCGGATGACATCAAGAAGCGGGTCAATGAATCGTTGGAAATGGTGCAGATGGGGGCTTTTGCGGATCGTATGCCCTCGCAGCTTTCGGGCGGTCAGCAACAGCGGATCGCACTGGCGCGGGCCATGTCGTTCAATCCGCAGGTTCTGTTGCTGGACGAACCGCTGTCTGCGCTTGATAAAAAGCTGCGCGCCGATCTGCAGTGGGAATTGAAAGCCCTGCATCAGCAACTTGGCGTGACCTTTATCTACGTGACCCACGATCAGGATGAAGCCTTGTCCATGTCGGACCGGATTGTTATTCTGAAAGACGGCGGCATCCAGCAGGAAGGCGACCCGAACACGCTGTATAACAGCCCGCGCAATACATTTGTGGCGGATTTTCTGGGCAAGTCGAACTTTATCGACCTGACCGTCACAGGCGGGACAGGCAACACACTGCATTGCGCCGCCAAAGACGTTGCTTTTGACATCACATCCCAAACACCCGCCCCCGTCGGTGCAGAAATCAAGGTTGCCCTGCGCCCCGAACGGCTGCGCATCGGGGCGCCCGATCAGGAATTCCTGCCCGCCACCGTCAAACAGGTCAGCTATCTGGGCGAGCGCTGTCAGGTGATCGTCACCCACCCCACTTTGGGCGAGATGCTGGTGTCCCGCCCCACTTGGAAAACAGACATTACCCCCGTTGCAGGATTGGCCGTCAGTATCGGCTGGGAGCCGGACGCACCGGTCATCCTTTCACCCGAATAAGAGGGCGAAGATCCTCTCGAACATCAACCAACAAGGAGATAAATCATGACTGATACAACAGATTTTGAAGCCAAACGCGACATTGCCGAAATCGCAGTGGAACGGTACAAACAAGGCCGCCTGACACGGCGTGGTTTTGTCATGGCGATGGGCGCTTTGGGCGTTCTGCCGGCACTTGGGTCCAAAGTGACGGCGCAGGCGAAAGAGATCATCGTCGTAAACTGGGGCGGCACGGCCAAAGATGTGCTGCAAGAGGTTCTGTGCGATACTTACACAGCCGAAACAGGCATTCCCGTGATTGTAGACGGCTCTGGCCCATCCGCCGGTAAAATCCGCGCGATGGTGGAAAGCGGCGCAGTTGTTTGGGATCTGTGCGACAGTGGCGCGGGATCGGCGATTATCCTTGAACAGCAAGGCATAACCCAGCCCATCGACTATTCCATTGTCGATAAATCCAAGGTTCTGGAAGGCACCGCCTATAACAACGGCGTGGGCAATTATGTCTATTCCTATGTTCTGGCCACCAACCCGAAACTGCTGGGCGGCAATGTTCCCCAAACCTGGGAAGATGTCTGGAACGTTAAGGATTTCCCCGGCATGCGGACCTTCCGCAAATCGGTTCGCGGTATGCTGGAAAGCGCCACACAGGCCCGCGGTGTTCCCTTGGCCGAAGTTTATGACGCCCTTGCCACCGAAGACGGTATCAAAGCCGCAATCGCCAAATTCCGCGAGCTGCGCGAAAATATCATCGTTTGGGGATCAGGCAGTGACAGCCAAAACCTGTTCCTGCAGGAAGAGGTTGCCATCGGCAACATCTGGTCCACCCGCGCCCATCTGCTGAAAGACCAGATGGACGAAGACAGCTTCCACGTCAGCTTTAACGGCGGCGTCATCGCGCCTGGCATCTGGGTTGTTCCGAAAAACAATCCCGCGGGCACCGAAGAAACCATGAAATTCATTGCCCATGGTCAAAAGCCCGAACTGCAAGTGAAATGGCTGGAAATGATCGGATCGGGTCCGATCAACCCTGCGGCTGCGGCACTTGTTCCGGCTGAACTGGCCCCTTGGAACCCGTCCAGCCCTGAAAACCTGGCAACCCAGATTCTGTATAACGATGAATGGTACGCCAAGCACCAGATCGCTGCAGAAGAACTCTATGTTGATGCTTTGATCAACTAACCAGACCTACGGCGGGCCTGCACAATGCTGGCCCGCCTCATGCTTATTCGGGAGCCGAAATGCCACGTATCAACGAAAAGGTCAGCTATTGGATGCTGGTTGTTCCAGCTCTGGCGATCATGGTGGTCTTTTATATTGTGCCGGTTCTGGGCATCTGGAAGATCGCCTTTACCGAGCCGCAAACCGGCGTCGATAACTTTGTGGCTATGGCCAATTCAAATGCGGTGAAAACCAGTTTTGTCATCACCTTTCGGGTCGCCGCCATCACCACAATCGGGTGTCTGTTTCTTGGCTATATTGTGGCCTATGCCATCAGCAACTACGCGTCTCGCCTGACCCCTTTGATGGTGGTTCTGGTGATCCTGCCGTTTTGGGTTTCGGTTCTGATCCGCTCTTTTAGCTGGATCGTTCTGCTGGGCCGTTCGGGGATCGTGAATGATACGTTGCGCGGGGCGGGGTTGATAGATGCGCCCCTGCGTTTGATGCACAATGAACTGGGCGTGTTGATCGCGATGATCCACGTTATGCTGCCCTTTGCCATTCTTCCGATGCTGACCAACATGCGTGGTATTTCCGGTGCCTATGTTCAGGCGGCCCGCAGTTTGGGTGCCGGCGAGTGGACTGCCTTCCGGCAGGTCTATTTCCCCCAGACCCTGCCCGGTGTGATGTCTGGCGCGCTGCTGGTGTTTGTGCTGTCACTTGGGTTCTTTGTGACACCTGCCTTGCTGGGCGGTGGCCGCGTGCTGATGATTTCCGAATACATCACCTATCAAATCCAGGAATTCCTGAACTGGGGTCTGGGGTCTGCCCTCTCGGTCGGCTTGCTGGTTGCAACCGCCCTTGTCCTTTTAATCGCCGCGCGCTTCGTCAATCTTCGCGCCGCCTTGTTGGAGCGTAAATAATGCCCCGTTCCGCGTTTCAAATCTTTTTCCAGACAGGTGCCTGGCTGATTATCGCCTTTCTGGTGCTGCCTTTGCTGGTTGTTATCCCGATCTCTTTCACCGATACCAGCTATATCGGCCTGCCCAAAGACGGGCTGTCTACCCAGCATTATGTGAACTATTTCACCGATGCCAAATGGCTGGGCGCCACATGGACCAGTGTTTGGGTCGGTGTGGTTGTGGCCACCTGCGCCACGGTTCTGGGCACGGCCTTTGCCATCGGCTGCTGGTTCCTGTCGGATCGGGCGTCATCTGTTGCACGCTGGGTGCTGATCACGCCAATTCTGGTGCCCCCTGTGGTGCAATCTTTGGGCTTTTACCGCTTTTGGGTGGTGCTTGGGCTGATTGATACGCATTTCGGGGTGATCCTTGCCCATACGCTGCTGGCGCTGCCTTATGTGTCTATTTCCGTCTTTGCCGCGCTGACCAATCTGGATCGCAATATCCCCCGCGCGGCCCGCAGCCTTGGGGCGTCTGTGTTGCAAACCGTCTGGGCCGTTGTGGTCCCCGCTGCCAAACCCGGTATCGCCACAGGGTTCATCTTTGCCTTTATCGTCAGCTTTGACGAAATCGTCGGCGTGTTGTTCATCACGGTGCGGCGCGTCAGCACCCTGCCGAAAATGATCTGGGAGGGTATTCAGGACAACATCGACCCGACCATTGCCGCTGTTGCAACCGTGCTGGTTGTCATCACCCTAGTCGCCACCGCTATCGGAGCCCTTCGCAGATCATGACCCGCAAGCTGCTGAAAAACACCCGCTATATTTCCCACGAATCCGGCCTGCCAGAGATCCGCGCAGGCCATATCGCGCTGGACCGCAGCAAAATCGTCGCCATCCCAGAGACCCTGTCCGGCACGGATTTCGACAGTTTCGAACCCGTTGATATGGTGGATAAACTGGTGTCGCCGGGGTTGATCAATTCCCACACCCATGCAGTTCTGCTGGTATTGCGCGGCACCGTCGAAGACATCGAAGGCAACCTTGTCTATCAATATATGGTGCCTGCGTCCTATTTGCTGGAACCCCAGGAACGGGCCGCCATCGCACGCCTTGCCTGCGCCGAGGCGATCCGGTCGGGCACCACAACCATGGTCGATCCCCTGCGTCATGTGGCCGATTACGCGCCTGCGATGATCGAAACGGGTATGCGTTTATGGCTGGCCGAAAGCTGTGCTGATGCGGTTACCACCGAAGTCGGCAGCGGCAAATACCGCTTTGACCGCGACTTTGGCGAAACATTCCTGAACCGGACCCGCGACCTGATAGACCGTTTCCACGGCACCGAAGACGACCGCGTGCGTGTGATGATCGCCGCCCATGCACCGGATAATTGCAGCCCCTGGATGCTGGGCCAACTGACCGATCTGGCCCGCCAGCACGGGCTGCGGCGCACTGTGCATCTCAGCCAGATTATCAGTGAAAAGGAACAGGTCGAAAGCCTGCACGGATGCACCTCGACCGAATATCTGGATCGGAATAATTTCCTTGGGGATGATCTGCTTGCGGTGCATTGGACCTTTTGCAACGAAAGCGATGTGGCGCGGCTGGCGGAAACCGGCACATGGCTGGCCCATTGCCCGTCGTCCATGTCTGCCAAAGGGCCACATCCGTTGCCGATGAAAGCGATCCTAGATCACAAGGTCAAGATAGTTCTGGGCACCGACAATATGACCGAAGACATGTTTCACGCGATGAAAATGGGTCTGACCCTGCACCGTGGCGCGTATCAACGGTCGGTCAGCCCGACACCGCAACAGGTGTTCAACTACGCCACGCTGAACGCCGCCCGTGCGCTGGATCATTCGGGCATCGGCAGTATTGCCACGGGAATGAAGGCCGATTTCGCCATGTTCGATCTGCTCAGCCCCGCCTTATCGCCCCGGGTGTCGGCGGTGTCCAACCTTGTGCATTACGGTCACCCCGGAACTGTCACCGACACGATGGTTGACGGAAAATTCCTGATGCGCGACCGTGTTTTGACCACAATCGACGAACGGGCCGCCGTGCTGGAGGCCCAAGCCGCAACCGACGCAATGTGGCAGCGCTTTGGTCAAGAAGACCGTGGCGTGCCTCTTCCTGCAACCGACATCTGCTGACACCAACTGGAGACTTCCTGTGACATTTTCGATTATCGGCCGATGTGCCCGCACTGGCGCTTTTGGGGCCGCTATCACCACTTCTGATCTGGCGGTGGGGGCACGCTGTGTCAGGCTGGCCCATGGCAAGGGGGCGATGCTGTCCCAGCACCGCACCGACAGTCGCTTGGGCGATCTGGGCATCGCCCTGCTGGCAGAGGGCAAGACCGCGCAGGATACGGTTTCTGCGGTGTGCAATTCCTCTACGGATATTGAATGGCGTCAGATCGGGGCACTGGATGCCAAAGGGCGCGCTTCGGCATATCACGGGCGGCGGATGTATTCGATCTATACCCACAGCAGTGACAAGGATTGCCTTGCGCTGGGCAATATTCTGGCTAACGATCAGGTCACCCGCAACATGGCCGATGCCTTTGTCAAAGACCCCGATCTGCCCCTGGGCGAGCGTCTGATGCGCGCGCTGGAAGCGGGCCGTGATGCGGGCGGCGAAATTCAGGGACCGCTGCGATCGGCTGCTGTGCGGGTCACAGGCGAACACGGCATTGATGCCTTGGACCTGCGGATTGATATTTCCGAAAAAACCGCTGTCGAAGACCTGCGTGCGCTGGTGAATGCCTATGCCAACCGTGCCGAAATCCTGCGCGGGGTTGCGCTGGCGCCGGATGGCATCCCCGTGATGCGCAGCCTGTTTGACGCCAGCATCGAACGCATCAGCGAACTGGGCCTTGAAGAACGTTTTCCCACGGCGCGGCTTCGGGACAACTGGACCTTAAGAGACTGACGTTATGCCTTTAAATCAAGTCTATTGGGAAACCATCCCCGGTTTTGAACCCGAACAGATCGCCCTGCCCAAACGCACGGATATCGCGGTCATCGGGGCGGGGTATACGGGCTTGTCCGTGGCGCTGCACCTTGCCCGCGCAGGTCGCAAGGTGGTGGTGTTTGACGCAGGCGGGATCGGCGCGGGCTGTTCCTCGCGCAATGGCGGCATGGCGGGGCCGAGTTTTCACAAACTGGGATCAGCGGGTCTTTTGGCCCGCTACGGAGAGCAAAAGACACTGGATATCCTGCGTGAAGGCCTGTTGGCGCTGGATTTCTTCGAAGACTTCGTGAAGCAGGAAAATCTGGACTGCGATTTGCAAATGACAGGGCGGTTTCGCGGGGCGAGAACTGCGGCGGATTATGAAAGCACCGCGCGGGAATGCCAGTGGCTGAACACACATCTGGGCCTGCCCTACCATATGGTGTCTCAGGCTGAACAGCGGTCTGAAATCGGCAGCGACTTTTACAAAGGCGGCGCAGTCTATCACCGTGATGGCGGTATTCATCCGCGCAAACTGGTGCTGTCCCTTGCGCGGTTGGCCATTTCTGCCGGAGTCCAGATCGTCACGGATTGCCCTGTCACGGCTTTGCGCCGGAATGTGACGGGCACCGAGTTGGAAACGTCAAAAGGATCTATCCACGCGTCAGAGGTTGTCGTGGCCACCAACGCCTATTCCGATCGCCGCACCCCCGCCATGCACCGCCGCGTCGTGCAAATTCGCACAGCCGCCGTAGCCACAGAACCCCTGCCTGCCGAGGTCATGGCCAGCCTGTCCCCCAAGGGGCGTACCTTGGGGGAATCGGGCCGTATTTTCATGTGGTTCCGCCCCACTCCTGATGGCAAAAGGTTCATCTTTGGCGGGCGTATCGGGACGCCGGGAGGGGATCGCGCCACCCAGCACCGCGCCTTCAGTGCCTCGGTCAATCGGGTGTTTCCGCAGTTGGAAAACGTCGCCTTCAGCCATATCTGGTCTGGGGATGTGGCCTATACCACCGATCACAGCCCCCATATCGGATTTGAAGACGGGGTCTGGCTGGCGGGGGGCTATTGCGGCTCTGGCGTGACGCGCAGCCTGTATTTCGGCATGAAACTGGCGCGCAAAATATTGCAGCAAAAGGATGCGGATACCGCTTTTGACGATCTGCCCTTTGCCCGTGTGCCGTTCAAACCCTTCTCGCGCAGCGTGGCGGGTTGGATGACCAAATGGTATGCCTATCAAGACGCCCGCGACCTGAAACGGCCCTGACCTGTCGGCCGCGCCCCATCTGACCCCAAAAAAGGACACTCCGATGCAGTTTGACACAGTTATTCACGATGGCACTGTGGTGACCACAAGCGACACCGTCAAAGCAGACATCGGTATCACCGACGGCCGCATTAGCGCCATTGCCGAACGGCTGTCAGGAGGAGCAAAGCGCATCGACGCGGGCGGGCGGTTGGTCTTGCCCGGCGGGATCGAGGCCCACGCCCATATCGCACAGGAAAGCTCCTCTGGTGTTATGGGGGCGGATGACTATCTAAGCGGGTCGATTTCCGCGGCTTTCGGGGGCAATTCATCCTTTATCCCCTTTGCGGCCCAGCATCGTGGCCAATCCATCGACGAGGTGATTTCCACCTATGACGCCCGCGCTGCAGATTCGGTTCTGGATTACAGCTATCACCTGATTATTTCCGACCCAACCCCAGAGGTTCTGAACGAACAACTGCCACGGGCTTTTGCGCGGGGGATTACGTCATTCAAGGTGTTCATGACCTATGATATGATGAATATCGGTGATGGCGGCATGCTGGACATCCTGACCGTGGCCCGCGCCCACGGTGCGATCACTATGGTGCATGCCGAAAATAACGACATGATCAAATGGATGAACAAACGGCTGGCCGATGCAGGGCTGACCGCGCCGAAATACCACGCGATTTCCCGCCCCGAACTGGCCGAAGAAGAGGCCATTAACCGCGCCATTTCGCTGGCCAAGCTGGTGGATGCGCCGCTGTTTATCGTGCATGTATCAACCGCAGGCGGGGCGGCCATTGTGCAGCGGGAAATTCTGGCGGGCACCCGTCTGTTTGCCGAAACCTGCCCGCACTATCTGGCGCTGACCCGCGACGATCTGGATCGACCGGGGATGGAAGGGGCAAAATATATCTGCTCTCCGCCATTGCGCGATAGGGCCACACAGGATGCGTTGTGGCGGCATGTTCAATCTGGCACATTTACATCTGTCAGCTCGGATCATGCACCCTACCGTTATGATGATACAGGGAAATTCCTGAACGGGCATGACGTGGCCTACCCGAAAATCAGCAACGGCATGCCGGGTATTGCCGCGCGTCTGCCCTATCTGTTTTCCGAAGGTGTCGTGAAGGGCCGCATCAGTTTGCAGCAGTTTGTCGGCCTGTCTGCCAGCAATGCCGCGCGTACCTTTGGCATGACCCAAAAGGGCAGCATCGCGGCGGGGCTGGATGCTGATATCGCCATTTGGGACCCGGAAACCACCCGAAAGATCACGCTTGCAGACCAGCATGACAACATGGATTACACCCCGTTTGATGGCATGGAGTTGACAGGCGTCCCTGAAACCGTGCTGAACCGTGGCGCTGTGATTGTTCACAAGGGCCAATTGCAGGCGCAAAAGGGGCAGGGAAGGTTCATTGCCCGCGCCCCGATGGAACTGCGCGGCACAGGTTACCTTGCCAAAGAGCGGGACGAGACACAGAATTTCGGAGCGAAGATATGACCCTGCAAAACACCGCAGCCGCGGGTCCGATTGTGGTGATCAACCCCAATTCATCTGCCACCGTGACCACAGAAATTGCCAAGGCGGTGGCCCCTTTGCAGATGCCGGACGGTCCTGTGTTTGAAACCGTCGATATCCGTCACGGCCCCGCCACAATCGCCACAATGGAACACGCCGCCCAAGCCGCATTGAATGTGGCAGAGCTGGTGAAAGCGCGCCCCGATGCCTCGGCCTTTGTGGTGGCGTGTTTTTCCGATCCCGGCGTTGATCTGTGCCGCACACTGGTATCCCAACCCGTGTTCGGCATCCAGGAGGCGGGCATCCTGACCGCCATGGCCCAAGCAGACCTGTTCGGCATCATAGCGCTTGGCCCTGCATCCGTTGCACGCCACCGTTTGCGCATCCGGCAAATGGGCGTCGAGGCGCGGCTGGCAGGCGAACTGCCTTTGGATAATGTGTCCGCCGAAGCCGCAGGCCGCAGCGATGCCGCCTATCAGCAAACCCTGTCACGGGGCGCAGAGCTGCGCGAAATGGGCGCTGGTGCACTGATTCTGGGCTGCGCCGGATTTTCCCCCCGCCGCAAACAACTGCAAGGGGCTTTGGGAATCCCCGTCATAGATCCGGTAAAAGCCGCCGCCGCCATGGCCCTGGGCGCGGTCGAGTTCTGAACAGAGTAAAGTTTCAAAGGAAACCAGCCCGACAGGGCTTTCGCCTAAGGCTTTGTTTTTACGGGGCTGAGGGGATGTAATGGTGCCCAGAAGAGGACTCGAACCTCCACGTCCATACAGACACCAGCACCTGAAGCTGGCGCGTCTACCAATTCCGCCATCTGGGCAACAGATTACGTAAGGGGGCATTTAATGGTGGGTTGCGGGGCTGTCAACGGCTGTTTCACATCTTATTGCAGCAATTGTGCTTGTGAGTGGGGCAACATCGCATTATTTCAGGGCAAACGCATGTTTTACGGAGCAAAAAAATGTCTCATTCGCCCAAAGTCGTCACCATTTTTGGTGGATCAGGATTCGTCGGTCGTTATATCGCGCGGCGGATGGCGAAAGAGGGTTGGCGTGTTCAGGTGGCTGTGCGGCGTCCGAATGAGGCGGTTTTTGTGCGTCCCTACGGTGTTGTCGGGCAGGTAGAGCCGATTTTAGCCAATATTCGCAACGACTCATCGGTTGCGGCGGCTGTGGCGGGTTCTGACGTGGTGGTGAATTGTGTCTCTACGTTGCAGGAACAGGGCAAGCAGACGTTTGAGGCATTGAATGTGGATGGTGCGGCGCGGATCGCGCAGGCTTGTACTGCGGCTGGTGTGGCGCGGCTGGTGCATATTTCAGCGCTGGGCGCGGATGTGGATGCGGATAGTGATTCGGCGCGCAGCAAAGGCGAAGGCGAAGCAGCGCTTCTGGCGGCTTTCCCTACAGCGATGATTTTGCGGCCTTCGGTGATTTTTGGCAATGAAGACCAGTTCTTCAACCGTTTTGCGCAGATGGCGCAATTTACCCCTGTGCTGCCGTTGTTTGGCGGCAATACGCGGTTCCAGCCGGTCTATGTGGATGATGTGGCGCAGGCGGCCTGTATGGGCATTCTGGGTCAGGCTGCGGGCGGTATCTATGAACTGGGCGGGCCGGAAGTGGACAGCCTGAACGGGTTTGTGAAACGGCTTCTGGGGATTATCCGCCGCCGTCGCTTGGTGGTGAACAAGCCGTTTTTCGCAGGCGCGATTTTGGGGAAATGTCTGGATATGGCGCAAGCGCTGTCGCTGGGGATTTTCACCAACACTATTTTAACCGCTGATCAGGTAAAACAGCTGCGCCATGATAATGTTGTGTCGGATGGGGCAAAAACTCTGGCTGATCTGGGGATTTCGCCCACGTCCCTGGCGTCGGTTGTGGATCAATACCTGTATCGCTATCGCCCGTCGGGCCAGTATGCGGAATTGACCGAAAGCGCGCGCCACATGCGCGGCGCGCCCACCAGCAGCGAATTTTAACGGGTTGTGGCTTTAGCTGTAGGCGATTGCCAGCAGAATCACGCCCAAAGCAATGCGGTAGATCACGTAGGGCGTGAAGCTGACGCTGCGCAAAAGGCGCATCATCAGGGACAGGGCCAACAGGGCGGTTAGAAAGCTGAACGCAGCAGCAATCGCCCCGTCCCGCAATCCAGCGGCGTTCGCTTCGGATATCGCTTCTGCGCCAAGCAGGATGGCCGATGAAAGGATCACGGGGATCGACATCAACATCGCAATCTTTGTGCCGTCCTGACGGGTATAGCCCATGGCCCGCGCGCCCGTGATCGCAATACCGGATCGGGATGTGCCCGGGATCAGCGCAATGGCCTGCCACAGACCCAGTTTGATCGCATCGCCCAGTGACCAGTCCGCCTGTGTTTTCACCTCTGCGCCTTTTTGATCGGCAATATAGAGCACGATGCCGAAAATCAGCATGGTCCAGCCGATCACCGTGATATTGCGCATCATGTCGGACAGGCCTGTCAGTTTCAGGATCAGCCCGAACAGCACCGCTGGTATGGTTGCTATAACCAGCAGCAAGGCCAATCGCGCCGAGGGTGTTTTGAACCGCCCGAGCGCCAGATGCCCCAGACCGGTGAAAGCAGATTTGGAATCGGACCAAAAAAACAGGATCACCGCGCCAAGGGTTCCGATATGCACCGAGACATCTATCAACTGGCCCTGATCCGCGACGCCCATCAGTTTGGGTAACAGGATCAAGTGACCGGAACTGGAAACCGGCAGAAACTCGGTTATGCCTTGAATAATCGCGAGGATAAGAAGGTGAAGCAGGGGCATGTCGCGGCCTTTGTGATTCGTTTGACGCGACACTAGGCGCGGTTGCGCGGAATGTGAAATTACAGTTTAGGTAACATGTGCTGACCTATTGGGCGGAAATTGAGGTTAGAAAAATCTTCCAACACAGAAAGTGCTGATATTAGGTCAGTAATAGTTACCTATATTCATCTTTTCCCTTTGCCTGTGCAATTTTATTGGTTAGAAAGCAGGCTCTGAAGAGTAGCTACTGCGGGTGTATGATCATGGCTGAGCAAAAGATGTTAAAATTTGTAACCGTTGGACGGGATATGCCCGAAAAGCGTGTGCCAAACCTGCGGACCTCGGATTTCGACGAAATCTATCGTCAGTATGCTGCGGATAAAGCGGCTGAACAGTCAAGTCGCTGTTCCCAATGTGGCGTGCCCTTCTGTCAGGATCACTGCCCGCTGCACAATAATATACCAGACTGGCTGAAACTGACCGCTGAGGGGCGGTTACAGGAAGCCTATGAAATCAGTCAGGCGACCAACCAGTTTCCCGAAATTTGTGGCCGTATTTGCCCGCAGGACCGTCTGTGTGAAGGCAATTGCGTGATCGAGCAATCAGGCCACGGGACGGTCACTATTGGTTCGGTGGAAAAATACATCACGGATACCGCTTGGGAAAACGGTTGGGTAAAGCCGATCAAACCCCATGCTGAACGGACTGAATCTGTGGGCATCATCGGGGCGGGCCCAGCGGGGCTGGCAGCGGCGGATGTACTGCGCCGTGCAGGGGTTCAGGTGACGATTTATGACCGCTATGATCGTTCCGGCGGGTTGATGACCTATGGCATCCCCGGCTTCAAACTGGAAAAAGAGATCGTACAGCGCCGCAACGCCCAACTGGCCGAAGGTGGTGTGGCCTTCAAGCTGAACTGCAACGTGGGCGAGGATATTTCCTTTGCCGATTTGCAGAAAACCCATGATGCGATCCTGATCGGCACGGGTGTTTACAAGTCCCGCGATCTGGGCGGGCCGGGTGCAGGTCTGAACGGAATTGTTAAGGCTATAGACTATCTTACAGCCTCTAACCGTGAAAATTTCGGCGATACAGTGGCTGAAATCGAAAGCGGGGAACTGTGGGCCGAAGGCAAGAAGGTTGTTGTGATCGGGGGCGGTGATACCGCGATGGATTGTGTTCGCACGGCGATCCGCCAGGGGGCCACATCGGTCAAATGTCTGTACCGTCGGGACCGTGAAAACATGCCGGGGTCCCTGCGTGAAACCGCCAATGCCGAAGAAGAAGGCGTAGAATTTGTCTGGCTGTCCGCACCCAAAGGCTTTGCCGGCGAAGATACGGTGTCCGGCGTTTACGTCCAGCAAATGCGTCTCGGCGCGCCGGATGTTTCAGGCCGCCAGGCCCCGGAGGAAATTCCGGGTGCAGATTATCTGGAACCGGCCGATCTGGTGATCAAGGCACTTGGCTTTGAACCGGAAGAATTGCCGACCCTTTGGGACACGCCCGAACTGGAAGTCACCCGCTGGGGTACGGTCAAGGCCGATTTCGTCAGCAAACGCACAGCGCTGGACGGCGTTTATGCAGCAGGCGACATTGTGCGCGGGGCGTCACTGGTTGTCTGGGCGATTGCAGACGGGCGCGACGCCGCGCAAAGCATTCTGTCGGATTTGAACGCCAAGGCAGTGATTGCAGCCGAATAAAACCGGGGTGCCGCGACGCGGATCGCGGGCACCTGGAAGACACGATATACGATCCAGCCCTGAAGCAGCTTCGGGGTTTTGAAAGGAAAAGCCACCATGACTCAGTATGATGCAAAATGGGTAGCCGAAGAAGAAGCCAAACGGGCCATGATGGCCGAAAAGGGCCTGTACCGCGAAGATGATGAACATTCATCCTGCGGGGTCGGCCTGGTTGTGGCGGTTGACGGCAAACCGAGCCGCCGCGTGGTTGTTGCCGGGATCACCGCCTTGCAGGCGATCTGGCACCGTGGCGCCGTGGATGCAGATGGGAAAACCGGCGATGGCGCGGGTATCCATGTGCAAATTCCCAAGCCGTTTTTCTATGACCAGATCCGCCGCACAGGTCATGAACCGAATATGGACCAGTTGATGGCGGTGGGTCAGGTGTTTCTGCCGCGGACTGATTTCGGCGCGCAGGAAACCTGCCGGACCATTGTGGAAAGCGAAGTCCTGAAGATGGGCTATTACATCTACGGCTGGCGCCATGTGCCGGTGGATGTGGCCTGTCTGGGTGAAAAGGCCAACGCAACGCGGCCTGAAATCGAACAGATCCTGATTTCCAACAACAAAGGCGTGGATGAAGAACAGTTCGAGCGTGAATTGTATGTGATCCGCCGCCGCATCGAAAAAGCTGTGGCCAAGGCCGCAGTTCGGGATTTCTACATCTGTAGCCTGTCCTGCCGGTCTGTGATCTACAAAGGCATGATGCTGGCCGAACAGGTTGCGGTGTTCTACCCTGATCTGCAGGACGAACGCTTTGAAAGCGCCTTTGCGATCTATCACCAGCGGTATTCGACCAATACCTTCCCGCAGTGGTGGCTGGCCCAGCCGTTCCGCATGCTGGCCCATAACGGTGAGATCAACACGTTAAAAGGCAACGTCAACTGGATGAAATCCCATGAAATTCGCATGGCATCCAAGAACTTTGGCGAACATGCCGAAGACATCAAACCGATCATCGCAGGCGGGTCTTCGGATTCAGCCGCGCTTGATTCCGTGTTCGAGGTAATGGTCCGTGCGGGTCGGTCGGCCCCGATGGCGAAAACCATGCTGGTGCCCGAAAGCTGGAGCAATCTGAGCCACGAAATGCCCGATGCGTGGAAAGACATGTACGCCTATTGCAACTCTGTGATGGAGCCGTGGGACGGTCCTGCGGCGCTGGCGATGACCGACGGGCGCTGGGTTGTGGCGGGTCTGGACCGCAACGGCTTGCGGCCCATGCGCTATGTCATCACAAACGACGGACTGGTGATTGCTGGCTCTGAGGCGGGCATGGTTCCCGTGGATGAAGCCATCGTGGTGCGTAAAGGCGCGCTTGGTCCGGGTCAGATGCTGGGCGTTGATATGCTGGAAAACAAGGTCTGGCATGACGCAGAGTTGAAAGATTCGCTGGCGGCGGCACAACCGTTCAACAAATGGGTCGGGTCGATCACCGATCTGGAAGAGGCGACGAAATCCATCAAGGAGCGGGCGCTTTACACAGGGTCCGAGTTGCGCAAACGCCAGATCGCGGCGGGATTCAGCGTCGAAGACCTTGAGGTGATCCTGCATCCCATGGCCGAAGACGGCAAGGAATCCATTGCATCAATGGGGGATGACACGCCGAGCGCGGTTTTGTCCGACAAATACCGCCCGCTGAGCCATTTCTTCCGCCAGAACTTTAGTCAGGTGACCAACCCACCAATCGATTCCCTGCGCGAATTCCGCGTGATGAGCCTGAAAACGCGGTTCGGTAACCTTGGCAACGTGCTGGATGAAAGCAACGAGCAGACGGAAATTCTGGTGAAGGAAAGCCCCTTCGTCAGCAACGCCAAATTCGAAGCCTTGGTGGAAATGCTGGGCGCGAATGTGACGGCGATCGACTGTACCTTTGAACGCAGCAACCCCAACGGGCTGCGCGATGCCATCCACCGTGTGCGTTCCGAAGCGGAAGAGGCGGTGCGATCCGGTGCGGGCCATCTGGTTCTGACCGATCGTCATCAGGATGCGGATCGCATTCCTGTACCGATGATTCTGGCCACCTCGGCCGTGCACGCCTGGCTGACGGCGGCGGGTTTGCGCACCTTCTGTTCGATCAACGTGCGCTCTGCGGAGTGTATGGACCCGCATTACTTTGCGGTTCTGGTGGGTTGTGGTGCGACCACGGTGAACGCCTATCTGGCCCAGGACAGTCTGGCGGACCGGATTGAACGCGGCCTGCTGGATTGCACCCTTGATGTAGCAATGGAACGCTACCGCGAAGCGATCAATCAGGGCTTGCTGAAGATCATGGCGAAGATGGGGATTTCGGTGATTTCCAGCTATCGCGGCGGTCTGAACTTTGAAGCGGTGGGCCTGTCCCGCGCCATGGTCGCGGAATTTTTCCCGGGCATGCACAGCCGTATTTCGGGGATCGGTCTGTTTGGCATCCAAAAGAAAATCCGCGAAGTTCACGCCCGTGGCTGGCTGGGCGAACAGGACGTTCTGCCCATCGGCGGCTTTTACAAAGAGCGCCGCAGCGGTGAAAAACACGCTTGGGAAGCGCAAAGCATGCACATGTTGCAAGCAGCCTGTGATCGGGCCAGCTTTGATCTGTGGAAGCAGTATTCCCGCAAAATGCAGTCAAATCCGCCGATCCATCTGCGTGACCTGCTGGATTTCAATTCCACTGCAAAGCCGATTTCGGTGGATGAGGTGGAAAGCATCACGTCCATCCGCAAGCGGTTTGTGACCCCCGGCATGTCTCTTGGCGCGCTGTCGCCAGAGGCGCATAAGACCCTGAACGTGGCCATGAACCGCATCGGTGCGAAATCCGACAGCGGCGAAGGCGGCGAAGATCCGGCGCATTTTGTGCCCGAACCCAACGGGGACAACCCGTCGGCCAAGATCAAACAGGTGGCATCAGGCCGTTTCGGGGTGACCGCGGAATATCTGAACCAATGTGAAGAGCTGGAAATCAAGGTCGCGCAAGGCGCGAAACCGGGTGAAGGTGGCCAATTGCCGGGCATCAAAGTGACCGAGCTGATCGCCCGCCTGCGCCACTCTACACCGGGGGTGACGCTGATTTCCCCGCCGCCCCACCATGACATCTATTCGATCGAAGATCTGGCGCAATTGATCTATGATCTCAAGCAGATCAACCCCACAGCTAAAGTGACCGTGAAACTGGTTGCCAGCAGCGGTGTCGGGACAATTGCGGCTGGTGTGGCCAAGGCCAAGGCTGATGTGATCCTGATTTCAGGGCATAACGGCGGCACGGGGGCCTCGCCTGCGACATCAATCAAATACGCAGGTCTGCCCTGGGAAATGGGTCTAAGCGAGGCGCATCAGGTTCTGTCCATGAACAAGCTGCGCGAACGGGTGACGCTGCGCACCGATGGTGGTTTGCGCACAGGGCGTGACATCGTGATTGCGGCAATGCTCGGGGCTGAAGAATACGGCATCGGCACCGCCGCGCTGATTGCAATGGGCTGTATCATGGTGCGTCAGTGCCAAAGCAACACCTGCCCTGTCGGGGTTTGTGTTCAGGATGAAGACCTGCGCAAAAAGTTCACAGGAACCGCCGATAAGGTGGTTAATCTGATCACTTTCTACGCGCAGGAAGTGCGCGAGATTCTGGCCTCTCTGGGGATGCGGTCCTTGGACGAGGTGATCGGTCGCGCCGATATGCTGGCGCAGGTGTCCCGTGGTTCTGCCCATCTGGACGATCTTGACCTGAACCCGCTGCTGATCAGCATCGATAACGCCCACACCATCGTTTATAACCGCGACAAGCCCCGTCAGGTTGTGCCTGATACGCTGGATGCGTCGATTGTGAAGGATGCGCAGCCGTTCTTTAAAGACGGTGAGAAAATGCAACTGTCTTATGCGGTGCAAAACACCCATCGGACCATCGGCACGCGGGTGTCATCCCATATCGTCAAGCGGTTCGGGATGAACAACAGCCTGCAAGCGGATCATCTGACAGTGAAATTGACCGGCAGCGCGGGTCAGTCGCTGGGTGCCTTTGCGGCACCGGGTCTGAAGCTGGAAGTTTCGGGCGATGCCAACGATTATGTGGGCAAGGGTCTGTCGGGGGGCACAATTGTTGTGCGTCCGCCGCTGGGTTCACCGATTGTTGCGTCTGAAAACACCATCATCGGCAACACGGTGCTGTATGGCGCCACTGCGGGGCGGCTGTTTGCCAATGGCCGTGCGGGTGAACGGTTTGCAGTGCGCAACTCGGGGGCCAGCGTGGTGATCGAAGGCTGTGGCACCAATGGATGCGAGTATATGACCGGCGGTGTTGCCGTGATCCTCGGGTCTGTGGGGGCCAACTTCGGGGCAGGGATGACGGGCGGCATGGCCTATATCTATGATCCTGAAGGCCAGCTCGACTATATGATCAACCGCGAAACTTTGGTGACGGCACCTGTCACTGTGGACCACTGGGTAAGCCAGCTTGAAAATCTGCTGAAAGAGCATCTGGCAGAGACCCGTTCCGCCAAAGCTGCTGATATTCTGCGGCGTTGGGACGAAGAACTGGCGCATTTTGTACAGGTCTGCCCGAAAGAGATGCTGCACCGGATGCCAGCCCCGTTAAGCGAAGAAGACGGTATGAAAACCGCCTGATTTGGGCGCTAACCCGCCCCATAAATCCAAAGAAGGCCGCAGTTTCGGCCTTCTTTTCATTTGTAGCAGTTGATTTGAACGATGCCTTGGCGGAGACTGTGGCCAGAGGGAATTTGAATGGCCGAAGACGACGCAACCCGTTTGCGCAAAAAGCTGAAAACCCCGCGGAGCAAGGGTAAGGTCGGCAAGGCTGCCGATACATTCAGTGGCGTGTGGCGCTACTGGATTCGATGGGTGTTGAAAAAACTGTTTTTGATCACTGCCGCGGCACTGGTGCTCAGTGTTCTTATGGTGGTTTTGCTGCGATTTGCGAATCCTTACCTGACCTATTATTTCGTCGCCGAACGGATGCGTCTGGGCGAAGTCGCCCGCGACTGGACCCCGATTGAAGAATTTTCACCCTTTGTAGCGCCCGCTTTTGTGGCGGCAGAGGATGCCAATTTCTGCACCCACTTCGGCTTTGATATTGAAGGCATCAAAGCCGCCTTTGCCGATGATGAACGCCTGCGCGGTGGCAGCACAATCAGCCAGCAAGTAGCAAAAAACGTGTTCTTGTGGCAGGGGCGTACATGGGTGCGCAAAGGAATGGAGGCCTGGTTCACCCTGTTGATTGAATTGATCTGGCCCAAACAGCGCATTGTCGAGGTTTATCTGAACATTGCCGAAATGGACGAAGGTGTCTTTGGCGTGGCCGCGGCTGGTCGGCATTATTTCAAGGTGGAGCCGGATAAACTGTCGTTGTTACAGGCTGCGCGGATCGCAGCGGTTCTGCCGTCACCGAAAAAACGCTCTGCCAGCAACCCGACATCCTTTTTGAAAAAACGAACGCGGCAAATAATGGCCGGTGCCCAAACAATTGACGCCGATGGTCGGGCTGATTGTTTCAAGGGCGGTTGAAAATTGTTACGCTTAGGTTCAAATAGACCCACCCCCAACTCTGACGTCTGGTAGTTATGTACAAGCTCTATCATTATCCCCTCTCCCCGTTTTGCCGCAAAGTCCGTCTGGTCATGGCAGAAAAGAAGTTCGAAGTGGAACTCGTCGAGGAACGCTATTGGGAGGAGCGGGCCGATTTCCTGCGAATGAACCCCGGCGGGCAAGTGCCTGTTTTGCGTACGGATAAGATCATCCTGTCTGACAGCACCGCCATTTGCGAATATCTGGAAGAAAAAAGCCCAGAGCCGCCTTTGATGCCCCAAGGCCCTGAACGGCGGGCTGAAGTTCGCCGTTTAAATGCTTGGTTTGATGATAAATTCTACCGCGAGGTAACATTGAATTTGCTGGGCGAACGGGTCAGCAAAAAGGTGATGGGCCGTGGTTATCCCGACAGTAAGAATGTGAAAACCGGCTCCGCCAAGATCAAGTTCCATATTGATTATATGGGCTGGCTTCTGGATCGTCGGCGCTGGCTGGCTGGGGATCGCATGTCGTTGGCGGATTTTTCTGCGGCGGCGCAATTGTCTTGTCTGGATTACATTTCGGACGTGGATTGGAATCGTAACGAGTTGGTCAAGGAATGGTATTCCAAGATCAAATCGCGCCCTGCCTTCCGGTCTTTGCTGGCCGATCAACTGCCCGGATTCCCGCAACCGCCCCATTATTCCGATCTGGATTTTTAGTGACAGCACCGCTGACGGAACGTTTGCGCGAAAAAGCGCTGGCTGAAGGTTTTACCGATTTTGGCGTTTGTCGCCCCGATGCGGCCCCCCACACAGCGACGCGTTTGGCTGAATTTGTTGATGCAGGGCGCCACGGCCAGATGGGCTGGATGGCGGAACGGATGCACTGGCGCGGTGCCCCCGCAGCCCTGTGGCCAGAGGCGAAATCGGTGGTGATGCTGGCCGAAAACTACGGTCCAGACCATGATCCGCTAGAGGTGTTGGACCAGCGCGATCGCGCCGCGATCAGTGTCTATGCGCAGAACCGTGACTATCACGATGTGCTGAAAAAGCGTCTGAAACGGGTCGGGCGGTGGTTGATCGAACAGGCCGAAGGTGCTGAAATCAAGGTGTTTGTAGACACTGCCCCCGTGATGGAAAAACCGCTGGCACAAGCTGCGGGCCTGGGCTGGCAGGGCAAACACACCAATGTGGTGTCGCGCAATCTGGGAAGCTGGTTCTTTCTGGGGTCGATTTTTACCACGCTGGATCTGGACCTTTCAAAGGCCGAGGTGGACCACTGCGGCAACTGCCGAAAGTGTCTTGATATTTGCCCGACGAAGGCTTTTCCCCAGCCATATCAGTTAGATGCGCGGCGGTGTATTTCCTATCTGACCATCGAACATCACGGTCCCGTGGACGAAGCGCTGCGCAAGGGGCTGGGCAACCGCATCTATGGCTGTGATGATTGTCTGGCGGTGTGTCCGTGGAATAAATTTGCCAGCCGCGCGGCAGAGGTGAAGTATCACGCGCGCGACGATCTGCGGGCGCCCCGTCTGGCGGAACTGGCCGTTCTGGATGATCCCGCGTTTCGCGCCTTGTTTTCAGGATCACCGATCAAGCGGATCGGACGCAATCGTTTTGTGCGCAACGTCTGCTATGCCATTGGGAATTCAGATGATTTATCGCTGCGCCCCGTTGTTCAGGGTCTTTGCGCAGATGATGATCCAGCGGTAGCGGATGCGGCCCGTTGGGCGTGCGGGGAATTGGCGGGCCGAAACCCGCGCTAAGGAGTGTGTAATGTCAGGTGTTTTACTTAGTTTTGGTCACGGGTATTCGGCGCAGGCGCTGGCCTCGGTTCTGATGCCACTGGGGTGGCGGGTGATCGGGACCACGCGGTCGGGTGAAGGCCGGCAAGACGGGGTGGACACCGTTGTCTGGCCCGGTGCGGATATGACGAAATATCTGGATGCAGCGACCCATCTGCTGATTTCCGCCGCACCTGACGCCGAGGGTGATCCCGTGTTGCGCGGTCTGCGCGATGACATTGCGGCCCGCGCGTTCGATTGGGTCGGTTATCTGTCCACCACGGGCGTTTATGGTGACCATCAGGGCGGCTGGGTGGATGAGACCACGCCGTTAACCCCATCGACCCGCCGTGGCCTGATGCGGGTCAGTGCCGAGGCTGAGTGGCAGTCTATGGGCCTGCCGCTGCATATTTTCCGCCTTGCAGGGATCTATGGGCCGGGGCGTGGTCCTTTTGCCAAGGTACGGGCTGGCACGGCGCGTCGAATCATCAAGCAAAACCAGTTGTTTTCCCGCATCCACGTAGAAGACATCGCGCAGGTTCTGGCGGCCAGTATTGCGCGCCCTGATGCGGGGGCGATCTATAACCTATGTGATGACGATGCCGCCCCGCCCGAGGATGTGATCGGATACGCGGCTGAATTGCTGGGGGTGCCCCTGCCAGACGCCGTTGCCTATGAAGACGCCGAAATGACGCCCATGGCCCGCAGTTTTTACGCGGAAAGCAAACGGGTGCGGAATGACCGAATCAAGCAGGATTTGGGGGTTGTGTTGAAATACCCGAACTACCGTGTCGGCTTGCAGGCTTTGCTGGACGCGGAAGGCGCTGAGCGATGACTGCGGTTCTGGGGCGACTGGTGATCTATGCCAAAGACATGGACGCGATGGTGGCCTTTTATTCTGAACACTTCGGTTATGAAGCACGCCATGACCCTAAAGACCGGATTGTGGAAATGAACCATCCGGACGGCGGGGCGGGGATTAACCTGCATCCGGCTGCACGCTCGCAGAAAATGGGGCAGGTTCTGGTGAAACTGGTGTTTGATGTGGCTGATGTGCAAGGCTTTGTTGCCGCGCATCCCGCATTTGGCGCGATTCATCGGGGTGACGGCTATGTTTTTGCCAACGCCAAAGACCCGTCAGGGAATTCTGTATCCGTATCCAGTCGCGTTTTTCGCAATTAGACACAAAAAAAGGGATAGGTCGAAACCTATCCCTTTTGAATTCTCACTGGCGGCCTATAGCTGCCAGATTTGAATTGCTTAGTCGGAAGCAGCTACAGCTGCGCCAACGATCAGCAGTGCCAGGATTGGCAGCAGAGCGCCGGAAGAAGAAGAAGAAGATGTTTCTTCAACAACTTCAACAACTGGTGCAACAACTGGGTCTACGTTACCAGCGAAAGCAGCGGAGGCTGCTACGGACATGGCTACTGCCAGTGCGATTTTTTTCATAATTTATCTCCAAAGTTCTGCACATCGCTTAAGGGGAGAAGGTAGTATGACCCCACGACGCGCACCCAAGACTGTACCTCGTAATCTGGTTTAATCAGCAAAAATGGGGCATTGCAACTGTAACATGCCCGATTCTAGGCACGCGAAATGCAAATGTCGTCAAATTAGCAACACTTGCGTTCCGACCTTGGACAGGCCGAACAGTTCTTCGATGTGTTCGTTGAATAAACCGATGCATCCGTTGGAGGAACGGCGGCCGATTTTGCGTGTGTCCTGTGTACCATGGATGCGATAATACTTCCATCCCAGATACATTGCGTGGGTTCCCAGCGGGTTTTCAGGGCCGGGTGGAATGTATTTCGGCCAGTCTGGATTTCGTTTCAACATATTCGGCGTCGGGCGCCAATCGGGGCCAACCCGCTTGCGTGTGACGGATGTGCGCCCTGTGCGGGTCAATTCGGGGGTTTCCGGCACGGACGTGGGATAAAGTTTGTAGATCGACAGGTCTTCGGACCAGAAATGCAATGCGCGGCTGAGCGTATCCACCAGAATCACGCCGTTGCGGGTGTTGGAAAAATAGGGCCGCCAGTCTTTCACCGTAAAACCAGAGATGTTCCGTTTAACCGCTCCGGTTTCTGGGTTCGACAGGTTTTCCTTTTTCAACTGCTGATACAGCACCGGATCATTGGTCTGCTGCGCGATGGCAGCGCTTCCCAAAGTCGCTGATGCAAGAACAGAGCCAGAAAATGCACGGCGGGTAAATTTGAAGTGATCTGACATGTGAAAAATTCCGTTCTTTTACGTTATGGGGCCAAATTAGTGTTTTGAGAGCACAGATTCAATTCAAACCACACAGAACTGGTATAAACTTGCCAATGTGCATTTGAATATCCTTTAAAACCGCAGTAAGGCAGGGATTGACTCTCTTTTAGAGCCTTGAATTTTGGGGAATACTGCCATGTTTCGCGTTGCTATCACTATATTGTCTCTGTTGTTCGTCGTTTCTGCCTGTACCGAGGTTGATCCGAATCAGCGGCACGTTTTCCGGATTTCGGCCGGAGATGCTTCAAAAATCCAATACCGCCATCTTGATGCGGTAAATGCCGTACGTCAGGCGCAGGGGCTTAATCCGGTCGGGTTGTCGTCTGAGCTGACCGCTGCTGCCAAGACCCATGCGCGGGATATTTCCCGCCAGAACCGCCCCTGGCATTTCGGATCAGACGGATCGAATCCGATCCAGCGGGTTGAGCGCACAGGCTATGCTGGCAGAATGCTGGCCGAGAATATTTCCGAGACATTCGAGAATGACATCGAAACACTGGAAGCATGGATGCGCGATCCTGTGACACGGGCTGGCATCCTGCACCCCCAAGCACGTAATCTGGGCCTAAGCTGGCATCAGGAAAGCAACGGCAAGATCTGGTGGGTTGAGGTTCTCGGGTCTTAAGGGAACCGGAGCTTTCGCTAGATTAACCAAAAAAAACGCGCCCTTTGGCGCGTTTTGTGTTTCCGGCGTCTGGATTATTCCCGGATGTAGATCGGTGTGCCGTCTTGTACCATGGCGTAGATTTGTTCCATTTCCTTGTTGGTTACGGAAATACAGCCCGCCGTCCAATCCGCCTTGTTTCGATCCCCCAGCAAGGTCGGCCCACCGTGGATAAAGATATCACCACCCGGTGATTGGCCCAGTTCGGCTGCCCGCGCGCGATCTGCGTCATTGGGGTAGGAAATGCCGATAGACAGGTGATAGGCGCTGTTCGGGTTGCGGCGGTCAATGAAGTAGACCCCTTCAGGGGTTTTGCCGTCGCCTTCAACTTCCTTGTGGCCTACGGGGGCAAAGCCCAGATCAAAGTCGAATTCTGCCAAGGATCTTGATCCATGTAACAGCCACATTTTCCGGTCGGACTTATCCACCAGAATTTGGGTGACTTGTGGGCCATTGTACCGTTTGAATTTTGATGAAGAACAAGAGGTTAGCGTAAATGCAGCCGCTAAAATCAGAATTATAAATCGCATTTATTACAGCCCTTCTATGCCGCGTTCCATTTGTGCCCGTGATTTGCGCGCCCGTTCGGTTGCGCTTTTTAGCTGGCCGCAGGCGGCCATGATGTCTTCGCCGCGGGGTCTGCGAATGGGGCTGGAATACCCTGCCTCGTTTACGATGTCGGCGAATTTGTGGATGCGGTTGTTTGAAGACCGCTCGTATGGTGCGCCCGGCCACGGGTTGAAGGGGATCAGATTGATCTTGGCGGGGATGCCTTCGATCAATTTGACCAAGCGGCGGGCGTCTTCGTCGCTGTCGTTGACGTCTTTCAACATCACATATTCAAAGGTGATCCGTTCCGCATTGGACAGGCGCGGGTAGTCGCGACAGGCCTGCAACAGCTCGGCGATCTTGTGTTTGCGGTTGATCGGCACCAGCGTGTCGCGCACGTCATCTGTGGTGGCATGAAAGGAAATTGCCAGCATGCAGCCGATTTCTTCGCCGACGCGGTAGATTTCGGGCACGATGCCCGACGTGGACAGGGTGATGCGGCGGCGCGACAGGGCGATGCCGCTGTCGTCCATGGCGATTTTCATCGCGTCGCGCACGTTGTCCGTGTTGTACAGCGGCTCTCCCATGCCCATCAGAACAATGTTGGACACCAGACGCTTTTCCCCCGGCATGATGTCCCATTCTTCCAGATCGTCGCGCGCAACGAGGATTTGACCGACGATTTCAGCCACCGTCAGGTTGCGCACCAGTTTTTGGGTGCCCGTGTGGCAGAAGGAGCATGTCAGCGTGCAGCCCACTTGCGATGAAATACACAAGGTGCCGCGATCGGTTTCGGGGATATACACGGCCTCTACCTCATGGCCACCTTGGATGCGCAGTAGATATTTGCGGGTGCCATCGGTCGAAACCTGTTTGGTCACGATTTCAGGGCGGAGAATCACAAAGTTTTCCGCCAGTTTGGTGCGGATGTCTTTGGACAGGTTGGTCATATGGTCAAAGGATTTCACACCTTTCACATACAGCCACTGCCAGATTTGACCGTGGCGCATTTTGACCTGTTTTTCGGCGATACCGACATTCGTCAGCGCTTCTGTCAGCTGGTCGCGTGTCATGCCGATCAGGTTTGGCAAGGCGTCACCATCCTGCTTGCGCGGGATCGTCAGGACGTCTTGGGTGATCGGAGCGGCTGGTGCGGATGCGGACATTTTGAGACTCTCATTGAAAAAACCCCCAATCGCAGGGATTGAGGGCTGATATAGCATGTTTCGTGCGTTTGGTAGACCCGTAGTGCCGAAATAGATAAACAGCCCGTGATTCAGGCCGCATTCAACGTAGGGGACCGGTGTTTATCCGCAGCGTTTTTCAGCTTCTGCCAGGGCAGCCGTGAATCCGTTCAGCGAAAAAGTGTCTTTGGTTTCTGTGCCGCGTTTTGATTTTGCGGTCATAATGGCCGAAGAGCCGCGCTTCAACGCTTCGCGGATTTTCTGGTCATCGTTAGCTGTTGCCGGCCACGCATATTCCCCGTCGACAAACAGGTCGAAATTGGCGTCGCCCACCAGCATGTTCACAGGTTGATCAGGGTCAAACGGGTAGCCGCCGGAAAAGGAAACCTGACCGTTGATGCCATTGGACGGGCGATAGGTCACCCACAACAAAATGTCGCCACGGCGTGCCGATACAACTTTGCCGCCGCGCGTGTTCACAACTTTGGTCGGTTTGGAAACAACCCAGCATTCTTTGGTGGGCTGGTCTTCGACAAACACGGACCAATCGGTTTTTGCATCCACACGGTTGGTGGATTCCTGTGCGTAGGCGACGCTGGCTGCTGCCAGACATACAGCCATAAAGCCACATGTATATGCCATTGAACGGATCATTTTAGATCTCAGCCTCCGCGCTTTAGTTAGTGCTGAAACAAGTATCGGGTGTTGTCTCATCATTGCGATGGCCCTTTTCTACGGAAAAAATGTGGTTTTCTTGTGGCCTTTACCTAACCGAACTGGCAGTTATTTGACCAGTAGCTTGGCTAAAACGTCGCAGTTTTCGGCGGAAAATGGAGCATTAAGATGAATTCTTGGGTAAATGTGGCGGAAGTGTGGCGTGGGTCAATTCTAGAGAGCGTTCACCGCGGTCGCGCAGTGGTTTGCGACTCGGCGGGGGATGTGATTGCCAGCTGGGGCGCGATTGACGGCGTGACCTATCCCCGTTCGTCCTGCAAGATGCTGCAAGCCCTCCCCCTGCTGGAAAGCGGTGCTGCCGCGCGGTTCGGGCTGAATTCGGAACAATTGGCGCTGGCCTGTGCGTCCCATGAGGGGGCGCATATCCATACGGATCGTGTGACCACATGGCTGGGCGATCTGGGTCTGGGCGAAACCGATCTGCGCTGCGGGCCGCAATTCCCCCGTGGCAAGGAAGAGCAGGAAGAGCTGATCCGTTTCGGGCAGAAACACGACCGCAGGCACAACAACTGTTCGGGCAAGCACAGCGGATTTCTGACCCTGAACAAACACTTGGGGGGCGATGCGGAATATGTAGACCCTGCCCATCCGGTACAGCGTGCGATTTTAACCGCGTTTGAGGAAATGACCGGAGAGACCTCTCCCGGGTATGGGATCGACGGCTGTTCTGCGCCCAATCACGCCTGCACTCTGCGCGGTTTGGCGACGTCCATGGCGCGAATGGCAGATCCGTCGCGGCTGGGGACGGTGCGCGCGCAAGCGGCAACGGATTTGGTCGCCGCCATGAAAGCCCATCCCGATCTGGTGGCCGGAAACGGGCGGGCCTGTACCGAGTTGATGCAGGCAATGGACGGGCGCACTGTGGTGAAAACCGGCGCTGAGGGGGTCTTTATTGCCATCCTGCCCGAACGGGGGCTAGGCGTGGCGCTAAAGGTGCAGGACGGGGCCACACGGGCGTCAGAATGCGCTATGGCCGCCCTTCTGGTGCGTCTGGGTGTGGCTGATCCAAACCATCCCAGCGTGATTAAGCGACTCTGCCCTACGCAATACAATTTTGCAGGGCTGGAAACGGGGCGGATCGCCCCCGCAGAGGCGCTTTATGCAGGCGGGGCGCAGCTTTAAGCGGCCCCCAGCTTACGTTTTGTTAAGATTCGCCTGATAGCCATTAGGTTAATCAAAGTCCGGTGTTAACACACAGGACCCGTTGCCGAAAATCCGACCCGTTCGCCAGCGGGTCTGTTACCAGGAAAGGAAGCATCGCCGACAAACGACTGCCCGCCGTTTCACGACTGGCTTCTGACATAGTCGATGGCATGGAACAGGTTCGCATCCCCCTGCCGGATCAAACGTCTGCTGATGGCCGCTATGGCCACATAATCATTCGCGTGAATTGCGCCCACCAGATCCCGCGCTACCACAGCGAAAGAGCGTAGACCGATTTGCTCGCTGATCCCGATAAGCCCGCCTGCGATTTTTGCAGCCCGTGCCAGATCGCCATTGGACAGGGCCGAATCCAGCCGACACAGCCTGTCAGACACTTCACATGCGGCCCGTTCAACGATATCGCGGCTTTGTCCCAGCCCCAAAGTCGTCTTTAATGTGTTCAAGGCGGTGGTTTCCAGCGCAGGGTCTTCGTGCAAGCGCAGAGTCGAGATTTTTTGTTTCTTCGTGAAGATAAAAGTCATAACCAACCCACTTTCAATTTGATGTCCCCGTATTGAACGTAAGGTTTCCAGGTTTCCAAATTCTTACCTGTTAAAATTGAGGAGGTTGTAATTTTCCAGAAAGTTTAGGAAAAGGTGCACAAACATCTGGAGTTACGCGCGATGCATTTTGCCAAACCCTTACCCAGCTCTCTCGTCAAAAGATATCACGGCTGGCACGCTACAACTTATACCGAAAACAAAGCATGGTATATGAAACTGGCAGACGAGGGCCAACACCCCCGTTCCATGATCATTTCATGTTGTGACAGTCGGGTGAATGCCACGTCGCTGTTCGGGGCGGACACGGGCGAGTTTTTCATTCACCGCAATATCGCCAATCTGGTGCCCCCTTATGAACCGGACAGGGATTATCACGGCACCTCTGCGACGATCGAATTTGCGGTAAACACGCTGCGTGTAGTGAATTTGGTGGTGATGGGGCATACCCAATGCGGCGGCGTGGCAGGGTGCCATGCCATGTGTTCGGGGCAGGCCCCTGAAATGGAAGAAGACACCAGTTTTGTTGGCCGCTGGATGGATATCCTGCGTCCGGGCTATGAACGCGCCGTTGCTGCGTCCGGCGACGAAGCGGCCCAGATCAAGGAACTGGAACGCCAAAGCGTGATGGTTTCGCTGGAAAACCTGATGACTTTCCCCTTTGTGCGCGAACGTGTCGAGGCCGAGGATCTGGCGCTTCACGGGGTCTCGGTGGATATCAAAACCGGTCGGATGACGCAGTTTGATCCGGTACAGAACCAGTTCGTCGATGTGTGATCCCGCGCGGGTCGTGCGGTTATTCGCTAAAATTGTTTAAATAAATGGCGGTCCCTGTGTTCAGAGACCGCCATTTTTCTGTGCGCTGACGGGCGGCTGATCAGTTCGGCACGGGAATTTTGCCCGACGGCCATTTCATCTGATAGCCGAAAGTGACCTCTTGGGTGGCCCCCGCTGCCAGATCCAGATTCCAGACCAGCACGCCCCGTTGACCTTTTCGGTTGGTCTCATCAGGGGCGGGGCGGGCTTGCAGGCGCACGACCAGATCGTCATCCTCGGACGTGGGGATCACGTCCAGCAGGCGCACTGGCATGTCATAGTCCAGCGCGGAAAACAGCGTGGTTTTGTAGGATTGCTCCACCTCGGATTTAGAGGTGATAAACCCGCTGTCCCCCTGCGCGACGTTCAGCGTATCCCGTTGCAGGCGGATGCCATAAAGCGGGCCAAGCCCGATGGGTTCGGTCTGGTTCGGGCTAAGGCGCGGCAGATAGGTGGTGCCGATAGTGGTGCCGTCGCGGGTCAGTTTTACCTGCCCTTCCAACAGGATGCCGCCTGTGTCGTTCTTCAGGTCGGTGTACAGAAACGCATTGGTGTCCTGCGCTGCATTGGCCATGGCATAGAGATCAACAGGGAAGGTCAGCGTGTCGATATTGAACGTGGTAGAGGCGGTGGTCCAGTCGATGCTATGCCCGCCGCCAAGGTTGAACAGCAGGGTCTGGCCCGCGAAATCCGCACCGGTGCTCTGATCCGAAGCTTCGGCCATCGGGGCAGGTACAGGTTCGGCAACCCGCATGGTGACAGAGCTGCCATAGTCGCTGCGGGCAGAGACCGATTTGCGCATTTCAACTTCATCCACCAGCCGTTTCAATTGGGGATAGGGGATGTTGGTATTGGTGCGATCCTGCAAATTGGCGGTGGACAGGGTGATGGCCACATCAGTCCAGTCATGCAGCGGCTTTTCCCCTTCGCGGGACAGGGAAACAACGGCGGTGCGGTGCAGTTGCAGCGTGCCTGTAGCACCCGTCTGGGTCAGATCGGCGGAATAGCTCGGCTGCCAGTAGGCGGCTTGCAGATTGTCGAATTCCACCGTCACATCCTGCGCCTGCGTGACCTCGATCTGGGTGGTGACCTGCTGAACTTGCTCGTAAGACGCAGGCTCCAGCGCTTTGACCACCTCTGCGGCATGGGCCACATCTTCACGCAGATCCTGACGTTTCGGGTCCATCGCGGCCAGCTCGGTGCGGGTCTGGGCGATGGTTTGCTGGGCATTGCGGGTGATGTCGGACAAAGCGGCGGCAACGGCTGCGATTTGATCCGCCTGCAGGGCTTCGGTTTGTTTGCCGAATCCGGCTTTGGCCGTGCTATTGGCCAGCTCTATCTGCAATTCAGCCGCCGCAATGGCGGACTGTTTACTTTCATAGCTTTGCTCAAAGCTACGCTGGGCGGCAAGGGCTGCATCCAGCGCATCCTGTGCGGCTTGCAGCTTTGCCGAGGCCACATGGCGGATCGGCGTGGCATGGCTGGTGGTCGAAGCCTGCGAGACAACCCGCACCCCCGTTGCATCGCCAAAGCGCACATCCAGAACGGCGTTGCTATACCCGTCAAAAGGCAGGGTCGCGACCAATGTGTGCAAGCCAGGCGTCAGGCTTAGCGGCGCGGCATAAGTCACCACTCCGCCTTGTCCTGTGATCAAAGCCTCGGTGACTTTGGTGTCCAGGGTAAAGGTTTCTGCAAAAGCGGGCAGGGCGGTGGTGGCAAGAAGGGCGGCCAAAAGCGGTTTCATAGTCAATTCCAGTCTTTCGAGGGCGTTGGATCACAGATTAGGCGCTGGGCGGTGAAACTCAACCCATGCACAATCTGTGACGGGCCCGGGTCGGCGGTTCTTGGCGCAGGGTGAAAATATTTTGGAAAGTTCACGCCCGACCCACAAAAAAGCCCGCCTGTGGGAGCAGGCGGGCTTTGTGAATGAACTGCTGCGCTGGATTAGTTGCGCAGGGTGCCGATTACGAAACACGGGCCATTTTTACCGCGTGCATCGTTACAGGCTTGCAGGGCTGCAAGACGGGCAACTTCCAGATTGGAGGAGGAGGAAGCGGCAACGGTTACTTCTGGTCCGGGGCGGTCACAGCTGAGCTTGTTCGCGTTGTGAACGCGGGGCGCTGCATAGACGGTATACGCCGGTTTGTTAACGGATTCGGTCGCCATTTGCTGGATCGCATTCGCGCACAGACCTTTAGGCACTACCAATGTAATTTTGTCGCGAGCTGCGGCTTGTACGCCTGAAATTGGCATAGCGAGAA
>JAXMOF010000040.1:0-39059 GCA_034670045.1 Amylibacter sp.
ATATTCACCCAGACCTGACAGAGGAATTTTATCCGTGTGGCCATCGACCCGCAAAATCCAGTCGATTTCGGGCGGGATTTGATCGGCCACATCCAGAATAATGCTGGCCACTTTGGCGATCTCTTCCTTGCCGCGTCCCCCCAGATCGGCAGACCCTGCCGCAAACAGGATTTCAGAAGAAAACACAAACCTGTCGCCCACGATACGGATACCGTCCTGCGCGCCCAGAACATCGCGCAAGCGGCCAAAAAATTCCGAGCGGAATTTCTTCAGATCCTTCGCTTCGGCCTCTAACCGTGCCCGCTCTGCCTCTTCCAGCGCGATGCGTTTTTCGGTTTCGGACACCCGTTTCTTTTGCTCTGCTGCGACCCGTGCAAGGGCGGTGTTCAAATTCGCCCCAAGGGATTCGATCTGTACCTTGCTTGCGGTATCTGCCGCGTTGGATTCATCAAGCAAGCCTTGCAAGCGATCCAACTGGGCGCGCAGTTCCGTCGTCTGTTGGTTCAGCAAGGCCAGCTTGCGTGCTGATTCCCTGCTGACCGCCTTTTCTGCCGCCAGTTCCTGCCGCGCCACAGACAGCAATGCGGCCTGCCGTTCCTGCGCGGTCATGTTTTGCGCTGCAGCCAAATCCGCCGCCGACAATTCCGCCTTGGCCGCCGCCAACAAGGTCAAGGTGTTCTCGGCCTCTTTGCGTTTGGCCTCTAGTGACAGGGTCATGGCGGTCAATTCATCCTCGGCCCCTTTCAGCTTTTCCCGCAGGGCGGCAGCGGCAGCAGCTTCGGCAAGTTTGGCCTTTTCCGCATCCGACAAGCCGTTCACCAGAACCTCTATTCTGGCGCGCAATTCTTCCTCGGTCAGCCCCCGCGCCACCAGATCCGCCTGCGCTTTGGCCAATGCCTCGCCTTGGGCCGCATCTTTGGTTTGCGCCGCAGCAAGGGCCGCCCGTTCCTGTTCCAGGGCGCTTTGTGTCTGTCCCAATGTGCCACGGGTTTCAGCCAGTTCGGAATTCGCCGTGCTGATCCGCGCCAAGGCATCGCTGAGCGATCCGCGCGAATCGGCCAGATCAGCCTGCGTGTTGGCCAGCAGCGCCAGTGCATCGCTGAGCGCGCCCTGTTTGCCGCTGACATCCGCGCGCAAATCCGCGATCAACCCTTCAAGCGCTTCGCGTTTTGCAGCGGCCAATCGTGCCGCCTCGGTGCTTTCGTCGATTTCATCCCGTGCCTGTGCCAGCGCCAGTTGCAACGCCTCTTTCTGGGAAATCACCGTCAAATTGGCCCGTTCCAGCGCGTCTTTATCTGCCAGCAACAGTCGGTTTTGATCCTGCAATGCAGCTTCGCGATCTGCGGCATCCGCAACCGATTGATCCAGCGCCGCCGCCCGATCCGTCAGAACCGCGACACGGGACTGGCTGTCAGACAGGCGGGCATCCAGATCGGTGTTGCGGGCCAATAGGGACGCCACTTGTTCTTCGAACCCTGCAATCCGCGCGGCCTGTTCATCCGATTGCGCGTTCAGCGATGCAATCAGCGCCGCCTGTTGTTGCGCCTGCCTTTGCGCATCTGTCAGGCTGGCGTTCAGTTGATCCACATTATCGGAAAGCCCTGCCGCCCGCCTGCGTTCCAGACCCAGCGCATCCGACAGGCCAAGAATTTCCGTAGACAGCGCATCCAGTTCTTTATCCTGCCCGCTGATTTTTTCCTGTTGAACGAATTGGACCACCATAAAAATGGTCAGAACAAACATCAGAATCAGCAAAAGCGCGGTCATGGCGTCCACGAATCCGGGCCAGATATTCGCTGAAAAGCGGTTCGCCGCGCGGCGGTTCAGGGCCATGAATTACCCCCTGTTCGCCGGATCTTCAGAAGCCGTGATCGCCGCACGCAAAGTTGATGTCAGCCCCAGCAAATCGCCGCGTAATTCGCTGATGGCCCCTTGGCGCCCCGCAGTCATTTCTTCGAGTATCCGCAGCATTTGGGTGTCGATATTGCGCAGACGCATCTTGGCCTCGGCATCCCAGACTTCGTTGCTTTCAGGGCGTGACATCTGTGCAGGCAGGGCGGTCACGGCCTCGATCAGTTGTTTCTGGCCATAGGCAATCTGTTCGGCCAGACGTTCTCCGCTGCCCCGACCCGATGCAGCCACATCCGCCAGACGATCCACCACTTGTGCAAGACGTTCCACGCGGCTGTCGGTTTCATCGCGCCGCGCCTGACTTTGGCGCAGCAGGTCGTGCAGGCTTTCGATTTGATAGGTGGTGTGTTCCAGCATATCGGCGATGGCAAAGTTCTCAACCCCGCCCACATCCCCGTCACCCGAGGCAATGCCGATACGGGTGATGGATGACAACCACTCTTCCAGCTCTCGATAAAACCGGTTCTGGCCACGCCCTGCCAACAGATCAAGCAACCCCACAACCAAAGATCCGGCAAGCCCCAGCAAGGACGAGCCGAAGGCCGTGCCCATACCGCCCAACTGGCGTTCCAGTCCGGTCATCAGGTTGTCAAATACATCAACCGAGCTGCCGTCTTCTTGTGGCGCAAGGGAGCGGATCGTATCCACAACCGCAGGCACCGTGGTCGCCAACCCATAGAAGGTGCCTAAAAGACCAAGGAAAATCAGCAGGTTGATCACATATCGGGTGATTTCGCGACCTTCATCCAGCCGTGTGGCTACGCTGTCTTGAATGCTTTGCGTGCTGGTCGATGTCAGCGAGGACCGCGCGCTGCGTTTGCGCAACAAATGCGCCAAAGGGGCCAGCAACCCCGGAGGCTGCACAAATTCATGGCCCGGACGATCCAGCGCCAGTCCTTCGATCCAGCTTACCGAACTGACAAGCGTAAACACCTGCCAGAAACAGGCCATAATGCCGAAAACGAACACCAGCCCGATGAAACCGTTTAGGTAGATATTCGCCATGAAAATCGGCAAAAGCGACTGGTAGGACAGGAATGCCCCGATTGCGACGATGACGACAAACATCAGCATCATGAGGATTTGCCGCACCGGTTGAGTGAAATGCGGGTCGATCTTTGCGTCTGCCTTCAACATCGTATTGGAGCCTGCTCCCTGCTTGGGCGTACCCTAACCTGTCCATTCGGGGATGCCAATTGGTATGTTGCTGTCGGTTTGGCAACTAAACCATTGTAAAAACCGTGTGAAATCCCCAAATAGTTCCTGTAAACCGTGTTCTTTTGGAGGAACTATTTTGGACCAGATACCTGGGTTTGAGTCAATCGGCCTGACTGCAATTGCAATTTTTGTCTTTGCGATCGTGCTTATTTTCATGATGGTTCGGTCCATCCCGCAGGGCGAGGAATGGACGGTTGAACGTTTTGGCCGCTACACCCGCACTTTGAAACCGGGCCTGCGCTTTCTGATCCCTTTCATGGATAAGGTCGGTGCCAAGATCAACATGATGGAAACCGTGCTGGACATTGACAGCCAAGAGGTCATCACCCGCGACAATGCCATGGTGGTGACTGATGCGGTGACGTTTTATCAGGTGGTCGATGCCGCTGCAGCCGCCTATGAAGTGCGCGATTTATACCGTGCGCTGGCCAATCTGACCCAGACCAACATCCGTTCGGTGTTGGGGTCGATGGATCTGGACGAAAGCCTGTCCAACCGCGAAGTGATCAACGCCAAGCTGCTGACAGTCATCGACGAAGCTGCAAATCCTTGGGGCGTCAAGGTGACCCGCGTGGAAATCAAGGATCTGGCCCCACCCCCTGACATCAACGAGGCCATGGCCCGCCAGATGAAAGCCGAACGGGACAAGCGGGCGTCGGTCCTGCAAGCCGAGGGTATGAAACAAGCCGCCATTCTAAAAGCCGAAGGCGAGCGTGAAGCCCAGATCCGTGAAGCCGAAGGCCGCAAGCAAGCTGCGTTTCTGGATGCTGAAGCCCGCGAACGCTCTGCTCAGGCAGAAGCGGAAGCCACGCGCATGGTGTCCGAAGCCATTGCCGCCGGAGATATTCAGGCCGTGAACTATTTTGTGGCGCAGAAATACACCGAAGCCCTGCGGGACGTCGCCTCCAGCCCTTCGACCAAAACCATCATGATACCGCTCGAAGCCTCGTCACTGATCGGGTCTATTGGCGGGATTGCCGATATCGCCAAAGCGGTAAACGCCGGCACGAAATCGTAAACAGGAGTCGTCATGCCTATACTTGATATCCTTGTGGGTCTGTCCCCGTGGTGGTGGGTCGCTGCCGCCTTTGTGATCGGCGCTTTGGAAATGCTGACGGGCACTGCAGTGCTGATCTGGATCGCGCTTGCGGCTTTGGTGATGGCGGTTCTGCATGCTTTGGTGCCCGATATGTCCGGCGAAATGCAACTGACCCTGTTTGCTGTGCTTTCTGTCGGCCTGACCTTTGCCGGCCGCTGGGCCGTTCAAAGGTTCGGCGACGGGGCCAAAGCACATGACACGTTGAACCAGCGTTCCAACCACCTGATCGGGCGCAGCGCCAAAGTGTTGGATTTTGACGGCCCGTCAGCCAGCGGCGCTGTTGAAGTGGAAGGCATGCGCTGGCGGGCCAAATGGCCAGCGGGCGCAGTGACCAAGACCGGCGACACCGTACGCATCCGCAGCGCCGATGGCATGACCCTGAACGTCGAGCCAAGCTAAAATCCTGCCCATCCCCTGTAAATTGAACCGTTGGATGGGCAGAAAATTATGCCGTTACACCCATTTGCAAGACCCGCTGGGTCAACCATTCCAGATCAGGATCGCCTAGGCCCAGTTCGGCCAGATGGCGCGTGACCTCTACCAGATATTCCGTATTCGGCCCGCGCCCGCCCACTGCAGTGGCGATCACCTCTGCCTGACGTTCAAGGGTCAGATCACCGCAATACTGCACATGATCGCGATCAATCACATAGGCATAGCTGTCCACCTGCCGCCCGTCGCGCAATTGCACCGGATGGATTTCTTCCAGATAGGCAGCAGAAACCAGCTCCCGCTCGCGCAGATAGGCCAGGGTTTGCTCGGCGGTTTCAGGGGGGACAAAAAACGCAACCCCGTCACAATAAGCCCCCTTTGCAGCATCCAGAGCCAGCACCAGTCCGGGTTGTTCTTCTGTGCCACGGTGATGGATCGACCACATGCAAAAGCTGCGTGAATACCCCTCCATCCGCGCGATCTGACGCTCGGCATAGTCAAACCCGGGCTGCCATACCAACGAGCCATAGCCGAAAACCCAAAAACCGCTGTTTATATTTGTCACTGGTTCACCTCTTTCAGAATGCTATAACCCGCGCGAAACGGAAATGAAAAGGGGCTGGCCGTGGTTCGTGTTTTCTTTGGTATCTTGTTTGTCGTGACCTTGGGCTGGTTTGGCTATTGGTGGATCGGGTCCAGCGCCCAGCAAACCGCGCTGACCACCTGGCTGCAAGACCGCCGTGCTGCAGGATGGGTTGCGGATTACGACAGTCTGGACGTGCAGGGCTTTCCCAGCCGCTTTGACACCCGCGTGGTCAATCTGAACCTTGCCGATCCGGCTACCGGCTGGGCGTGGCAGGCCCCTGAATTCGAAGTTCTGATGCTTAGCTACAAACCCAATCACGCCATTGCCGTCTGGCCCCATGAACAGATCATCGCCACCCCGAAGGAACGCATCACCGTTACATCAAACGACATGCGCGCCAGTATCAAATTCGACTCCAACACCGATCTGGCCCTACAGGCAACCACCGCTGAAATGGCTGCTGTGACCCTGACCTCTAACGCGGGCTGGGTTACGGAAATGAAATCCGCCAAGGTTGCGACGCGGCAAACCGCAGGCGTGGCGTTTTCCCACGATCTGTTTTTCCAGACCGAAGATTTAAAGCCTGCACGGATCTTTAAAAACATTATCGACCCTGACAATCTGTTGCCCGATGTGTTTGAAACCGTGCGCATTGATGCCATCGCAGGCTTTGACGCCCCTTGGGACCGCCACGCGGTTGAAGGGCGCAAACCCGAACTGACCACACTTGAAGTGAAAGAGTTCACAGCCACTTGGGGGCAGTTGGATTTTCAGGCTACAGGTGCGCTCGATTTTGATGCGGACGGCTATCCCACAGGCAAAATCGCGGTGCGGGCAAAAAACTGGCAGGATATGCTGGATTTGGGCGTCAGCGCAGGCCTGGTCGCAACCGAGTTGCGCAGCACCTTGCAAAGCGGGCTGGGATTGCTGGCGAAGCTGTCGGGCAACCCCGATACGATCGACGCGCCGCTGACCTTCAAGAACCGGACCATATCTATCGGGCCTTTCCCCATCGGACGTGCGCCGCAACTGCGACTAAACCCGTAAACGAGGCTACCGACAGTAGCTGCCACCGCCCCGATGTTTGGCCACGTCAAAGTGAAAGTGATCTTGATGGAACCGATTGGCATTGGGGCCAAGCACGGTTTTAAACGGCCCGCAGGCTGATTTGTGCAAGCGTTTCAACGTAGGCCCGTCCTCGCCTGATCGCCAGCCACGCAGCACGCTCATCGAAGTGCCATTTTTCAGGATAAATCCTGAAATATCAATGGCATTGCCCTTGGCGTGTTCTGACAAACGCCCTGATCTGGCGCTGTTGCGGTTGCGGCAGGAATAGCCAGCGATCACTTGAATTTTTGCCAGCCCGCCGCCTTTGCGCCCGACTGTCGGCTTGGCTTTCTGCTGCACCCAGCCATATAGCGCGCGGGCGGCATCACAGCCCACCAAAGCCTCGCGCGTTAGTTTAATGCCGTCGATTTCAGTAATTTTCACAGGTTTCGCGATACCGCAGCCGCCTTTGCCGCGCACCTTTTTCACCGTATAACCGCGAATGCCCTTGATCCCGCAAACAGACCCTTTTTTGCGGTATTTCACCGGCTTACCCGCTTTATCCTTGCGCACAGCCATGGCCAGTTGCAGGTTCGAGGGCCGCGTTTGCGGGCGCGGTGACAGCGCTACCGCTTGGGGATTGGTCAGCACAGTTGTCACCGTCACCAAATCCGGCGGATCATTGGCCAGCGTTTGGGCCGGTTCCTGTGCTTTGGTCAGCTTTCGCAGGGTGATGTCTTCGGTGATGGTTTGTTCCAATACCACCTTTTGCACCATCGCCGTGGGGCGGTTTTGGCCCTGATCAAAGGGGCGCAGCTTGGGGCGGCCCACAAACACAGGGGCTGCGGTTTTATTGTGCTTTGCTTCCAGCGCCAAAGGGCGCAGCACAGGGCGCGCTATCCGATCCTGCGCAGCAGTGGCCATAACAGCCCCGACAGTCAGCGTGGCACCGGCCAAGACTATGTTCCGCCATCCCGCCAAATTATGCGTCCTTTTTCGGCGCACGTCCGAAATCTGGCGCATCCGTGTCCTGACCTGCATCAATGATGCTGCGGCGGATCGCACGGGTGCGTGAGAAATGTTCGAACAGATGATCCCCGTCCCCGCGCCGGATGGCCCGTTGCAGATCAAACAATTCCTCGGTGAAGCGGCCCAGAATTTCCAGTGTTGCCTTTTTGTTGTTCAGAAACACATCCCGCCACATGGTCGGATCAGAGGCCGCAATCCGCGTGAAATCGCGAAAGCCTGCGGCGGAAAAGTCGATGACCTCTTTGTTGGTCACCCGCTGCAAATCCTCGGCCACGCCTACCATAGTATAGGCGATCAGATGGGGCGTATGGCTGGTGACGGCCAATACCAGATCGTGATGCTCGGCGTCCATCTTTTCAACATTTGCGCCCATGGCGGTCCAGAAACGGGTCAGATTTTCCAGTTTTTCAGGGTCGGTATCCGGCAACGGTGTAAACAGGCACCAGCGGTTTTCAAACAGTTCCGCAAAGCCCGAACGGGGGCCGGAATGTTCGGTGCCTGCCAGCGGGTGGGCGGGAATGAAATGCACATGATCGGGCATATGGGGCAGAACGGCGTCAATAATCGCCTTTTTCACAGACCCCACATCCGAAACAGTAGCCCCCTGCGCCAGATGCGGTGCAATTTCAGCGGCAATCGCACCCATCGCCCCGACAGGCGCACACAGCACAACCAGATCAGCCCCTGCAACCGCCTCGGCTGCGGTTTCAAACACGGCGTCACACAGGCCGATTTCCATCGCCGTCGCACGGGTTTCCGCAGATCGCGCATGGCCGGTGATTTCACCCGCCAACCCGGCGCGGCGCATAGCCAGCGACATGGAACCGGCGATCAAACCCAAACCGATCAGGGCAACTTTGTTATATATTTGCGTCACGCTGCCCAACTTTCTTTAAAAGCCGCCAGAACTACGATCACCCGTTTGCAATCCGCGCCTTTGCCAACCGTGATCCGCAGACATTCCGCCAGACCATAGCTTTTCACCGCCCGCACGATCAGGCCTTCGGCCCCAAGGGCGGCATCGGCGGCATCGGCCTCGGTTTCAGATCCGAACCGTGCCAGCACGAAATTCGCGTTGCTTGGATCGCAGGGAATACCCAGCGCGTTCAACTGTTCGCACAGATAATCCCGCCACTGGCTGTTCTGGGCGCGGCATTTTTCGGTGTAATCCACATCGCGCACCGCAGCCTCGGCAGCGGCCATTGCGGCGGCATTTACGTTGAACGGACCGCGCAATCTGTGCAGCGTGTTGACGATTTCCGCAGGGCCATAGCCCCAGCCGATCCGCAAGGCGCCAAGGCCGTAAATCTTGGAAAACGTGCGGGTCATAAAGATGTTTTCACGGGTTTCGACCAAGGCGGCGTGGCCGTCAAAGCCCTCGACATATTCCGCATATGCCCCGTCAAGCACCAGCAGCGCCTGTTCAGGCAAACCATCCGCCAGCCGCGCGATTTCGGATTCAGGAATCATTGTGCCTGTGGGATTGTTCGGGTTGGCCAGAAATACCAGTTTGGTGTTTTCAGTGGCCGCCGCCAGCAAGGCATCCACATCCGTGTGACGGTCGAATTCCGGCACGGACACAGGCGTGGCCCCTGCCCCTTGGGCGCTGAGTTTATACATCAAAAAGCCGTGTTCGGTGAACAGAACCTCATCCCCTGGTCCTGCATAAGCCTGACACAGAAAAGAAATCACCTCGTCCGAACCGTTGGCGCAGATGATACGGTCCGCGTCCAGCCCGTGTACTTCGGCAATGGCTTTGCGCAATTCGGCGTGGTCGGATGACGGATAGACATGCAGATTGCCCGCAACCGCACGAAACGCCTGTTTGGCCTTTTCGCTGGCCCCCCAAGGGTTTTCGTTACTGCTGAGTTTCACCGTATTTGACACCCCTTCCACATGGGCCTTGCCGCCCACATAAAGTTCGATGTCCATAATTCCCGGTTGTGGCTGGATGCGCGCCGTCATCTGAATGATCCCTTTTGGCCTTCTGCGCATGTGTTTAGCGGCGCAGCCCCCCCTGTTAAAGGGTTAATAAAACGTCTGCGGGTCGATATCTATGCTGATGCGCAGATTGTTGGGCGGCTTTATGCTGGCCTGCCACGCAGCAAGGGCGGGCTGCAACAGGGTGCCTTTGGCGGCTTTTACCAGAATCCGCACACGGTGCCGCCCGCGCACTCGGGCGATGGGCGCGGGGGCGGGGCCGAAAACCTCGGCGTTGATGCGGTGCAGCGGTTCGGCGTTGCGAACCATATATTGCGCCACATCAAAGACCACCGCCTGATCGGGGCCAGACAGTACAATCCCTGCCATTTTGCCATAGGGCGGCACCCCCGCCTGTTCGCGCTGCGCAGCTTCTGCGGCCCAAAAGGCTTCCTCCTCACCCGATAGAATCGCCTGAATGACAGGGTGATCGGGTTGCAGGGTCTGGATATAGGCGGTGCCCTTTTTATCGGCCCGCCCCGCACGCCCCGCCACCTGACGGATCAGTTGGAATGTGCGTTCTGCGGCGCGCAAATCACTGCCTTGCAGTCCCAGATCCGCGTCGATCACACCCACACAGGTCAGCAGCGGAAAGTTATGCCCTTTGGCCACCAGTTGCGTGCCGATAATGATATCCGCCTCACCGTCGGCGATGGATTTGATCCGCTCTTTCAGGCTGCGGGCGGTCATCGACATATCGGATGACAGCACGGCAATACGGGCATCGGGGAATCGCGCCTCGGCTTCTTCGGCCAGACGTTCCACGCCCGGCCCGACGGCGGCGAGTTTGCCTTCGACCTGACAAGAGGGGCAGACCTCGGGCATGGGTTTGGTTTCACCGCATTGATGGCACATCAGGCGGCCCTGAAAGCGGTGTTCCACCATCCGCGCATCACAATCGTCACAGCCGATCTGATGGCCGCAGGCCCGACAAACCGTTACAGGCGCATAGCCGCGACGGTTCAAAAACAGCAAGGATTGTTCCTGGCGATCAAGGCGGGCAAAGACCTGCCGCGCAAGGGTATCGGAAATCCAGCGCCCGCTGGCCAGTTCGTCCTGACGCAGGTCTATGGCCTGCATGTCAGGCAGTTCCGCCGCACCAAACCGCTGGGCCAGATCATAGCGCTGGTATTTCCCCGCCTTGGCATTGGCCCAGCTTTCAAGCGAGGGCGTGGCGCTGGCCAGCACCACCGTCGCCCCGCAGATCGAGGCCCGAAGCACCGCCATATCCCGCGCATTATACAAGACGCCGTCTTCCTGTTTGTAGGATTGATCGTGTTCCTCATCCACCACAATCAGGCCCAGATTTTGGAACGGCAAATACAGCGCGGAACGCGCACCAACGACCAGTTGGGATTTTCCCTCGCCGATCATCCGCCAACAGCGGCGCCGTTCGGTGATCGTGACGCCTGAATGCCATTCCGCAGGGCGTGCGCCAAAGCGTTCTTCGACGCGGTCCAGAAATTCAACCGTCAGGGCGATTTCGGGCAGCAACACCAGCGCCTGGCGGCCTTGGGCCAGACATTCGGCCACCGCCTCTAGATAGACCTCGGTTTTGCCGGACCCTGTGACACCTTTCAGCAGGGCGGTGGAATAGGTTTGCGTGGCCACTTTGTCCCGCAGGATTGCCGACACCCGCGCCTGATCGCCAGTCAGATCCTTTCCCGGGCGGTGCGGATCAAGATGGGGGTAGGCTTCATCGCGCGGGGTTTCATATTCGATCAAAACCCCCAGCTTGACCAACCCTTTCACCACCGAAGACGTCACCCCCGCCATGGCAGACAGTTCGCTTGCGGTGAACCGCATGCCGTCATGGTCTTCAAGAACGCCAATCACCTTTTCACGCGCCGGGGTCATCCGGTCCGGTTCCACATCCCCCAGCCCGTAAATCCGCCGCATTCCGGGCGTATCGGTCAACCCCGGCGCACGGGTGGCCAGCCGCAGCATAGCCGAAAGCGGCGTCAGGGTATAATCCGCGACTTTGGCAAGGAACCTTTGCATTTCTTCGCGCATCGGCGGCACGTCGATCACGCCGATGACGGGGCGAATCTTTTTCGGGTCATAACCACCCTGCCCCACACCCCAGACCACACCGATCACCTTACGCGGGCCAAGGGGAACTTCGACATAAGCGCCCAGAAAACAGCCCCCCGCTGGTGCCTTATAGTCCAGTAAACGGTCAAGCGGCTGGGCTGTCAGAACAGCCACCAGCTGACCCGCTTCAAAATAGCTTTGATCGGTGAATTTGGGCACGATAAGCGGGGTTCTCATTCACAGCGTGTTGCGATAAACCCCAACATGACACCTGCGCAAGCCACGCGCAAGAAACCAACCGGACACAAGGAACCCCTGCGATGAAATTTTTTGTTGATACCGCCGATGTGGAAGCAATTGCCGAACTGAACGATCTGGGCTTTGTGGATGGTGTGACAACCAACCCGTCCCTGATCATGAAATCAGGCCGTGACATTCTGGAAGTCACCAAAGAAATCTGCGCCATGATTGATGGCCCCGTCAGCGCCGAAGTGGTTGCGCTGAACTATGACGACATGATCAAGGAAGGCCGCAAACTGGCGAAAATCGCCGAAAACATCGCGGTGAAAGTGCCTTTGACCTGGGACGGCCTGAAGACCTGTAAGACCCTGTCTTCAGAGGGCACCATGGTCAATGTGACCCTGTGTTTTTCCGCCAACCAAGCGCTTCTGGCCGCCAAGGCAGGCGCGTCGTTTATCTCTCCGTTCATCGGGCGTCTGGACGATATCAACCTCGACGGGCTGCAACTGATCGAAGATATCCGCCTGATTTACGACAACTATTCCTATGACACTGAAATTCTGGCGGCCTCTATCCGTACAACAAATCACGTGTCAGATTGTGCCAAAATTGGCGCAGATGTTGTAACAGCGCCACCAAGTGTGCTGCACAGCCTTGCAAAACACCCCCTGACAGACCAAGGTCTGGATGCGTTTATGAAGGATTGGGCAAAGACAGGACAAAAGATCCTGTAACGCCCGCAGTAGTTACGAGGCGTAGCGAATGGCAGAGCAAGCGAAACCGCAGGATGCGGTGCGTGAACATATTCTATCCGACCCGATTCAGGTTCTCGAAGATCGCGACATCATGCGCGCACTTATCTCGGCTGACGAGGTATCGCGGGGCAAGAATGTTATCGATCTTCGGGCCATCGCATTGGAACGGCTGGAAGCGCGGCTTAATCGGCTGGAAGACACCCATCGCCACGTGATCGCAGCGGCCTATGACAATCTGGCCAGCACAAACCAGATCCACCGCGCCACGCTGGCGATTCTGGAACCGCTGACATTCGCGGATTTTCTGGTGTTGCTGCAAGATGAGCTGGGCCAGATCCTGAATGTGGCCTCGGCGCGTCTGGTTCTGGAAAGCCCTGCCGCCACCCCTGAAATGGAAACACAACTGCAGGCCGAATTCGGCAGTGGTGTGTGTTTCTGTACACCGGGTGCGGTGCAGGATTACATTTCGCGCGGGCGGGCCACATCGGTGCGCCCCGTGACCCTGCGCACAATCCAGGATCCCGATCCGGTTCTGTTCGGCGATGCCGCACCGACCGTCACATCCGAAGCATTGCTGCGCCTTGATCTGGGCAAGGGCAATCTGCCCGCCATGCTGGTTCTTGGATCATCGACCAACGATCAATTCACGCCACAAAAAGGCGCAGACCTGCTGGTGTTTTTCGCCAGCGCCTTTGAACGTGTGCTACGCCGCTGGTTGAAATAATGTCAGCCGCAAGCGGCGCATTCGATCTTTTGGAGCGCTGGTTGTCCAGCATCACAGCCTTGCAAGGGGCCTCGGCCAAAACAGTCGAGGCTTACCAGCGCGATGTTTCCGGCTTTCTGGGCTTTTTGACCAACCATCTGGGCGGCGACCTTGGCAAATCCAAACTGGGCGCTGTAAAAATCACCGACATGCGGGCGTGGATGGCGTTTGAACGCCGCCGTGGCGTCGGCCCCAGATCACTGGCCCGCGAACTGTCTGCCGTGAAATCTTTTTACCGCTGGCTGGGCGAGGCCGAGGGCGTCGAGGTCACCGCCCCCCTTGCCACCCGCGCCCCCAAATTCAAACCCCAACTGCCCCGCCCGATGGCGCAGGATCAGGCGAAAGCCATGATCGAGACAGTTGAGTGGCAAACGCTGGACGGCTGGACCGGTGCGCGCGACGCCGCCGTGATCACACTGCTGTACGGCTGCGGCTTGCGCATATCCGAGGCTTTGGGCCTGACCTGCGCTGCCGCCCCGCTGGGCGAAATACTGCGGATTCGCGGTAAAGGCGACAAGGATCGCGTGGTCCCCGTCCTGCCTGCCGCGCGCAAGGCCGTGGACACCTATCTGTCCCTTTGCCCCTTTAGCCAAACACCTGAAAGCCCGTTGTTTCTGGGCAAGAAGGGCAAGGTTCTGAACCCGCGCCACATTCAAAAAGTGATGGAACAGACCCGCATGCAACTGGGCCTGCCCGCCACCGCCACCCCCCATGCCATGCGCCATTCCTTTGCCACCCATCTGCTGGAAGCAGGCGGCGATTTGCGCGCCATTCAGGAATTACTGGGCCATGCCTCCCTGTCTACCACCCAAGCCTATACCGCTTTGGATCAGGCCCACTTGATGGCCGTCTACAAAAAAGCCCACCCCAAAGGCGGATAACGGTCGCCTTTTTTGCAAAAAACTGTATGAAAACGCCCATGACACATCAGATCAAAGCTCTCTCGGTTCATCTTTTCACTGCCACAGGCGCTGTCTTTGCCATGCTGGCCATGCTTGCAGCGGTAGATGCCAAATGGGATCTTATGTTCCTGTGGCTGGTGGTGGCGTTTATCGTAGACGGGATCGACGGGCCTCTGGCGCGGAAATACGATGTCAAAACCTATGCGGCCCAATATGACGGCATGGTGCTTGATATGATCATCGACTATCTGACCTATATCTTCATCCCCGCCTTTGCCCTGTTCAAAAGCGGGTTGCTGCCGGATTGGACGGGATGGATCTGCATCCTGATCATCACCTTTGCATCGGCCATGTATATGGTCGACACGCGCATGAAGACCAAAGACAACAGCTTTTCAGGCTTTCCCGCCACGTGGAATATGCTGGTTCTGGTGATTTTCGCGACCGAGCCGAACTTCTGGATCATCCTGTTTCTGGTAGTGGCCTGTGCCATCACCATGTTCACGCCGCTGAAGTTCATCCACCCAGTACGCACCGAACGCTGGCGCTGGATCAGCCTGCCTGTGGCGCTGGTCTGGACCGCGACGGCAGGTATGGCGGCTTGGGTCAATTTCCACCCCGGTCCGTTAACCACGACAATTCTGGCGGGAACCAGCATTTACCTGCTGGTCGCAGGCATCCTGCAACAGGCATTCCCGCAGAAATCATAACACGGCGGCCTGCACGCTAAGTCCTGCCCGTTATATCCTGCCCTTTATATCCTGCCCTTTATATCCTGATCGCAATCACCCCCAAGACAATCACCAAAGCGGCGATCAGCTTTCCCGCGTCTGCCTTATCCTTGAAGAACAGGATGCCGATCAGCACCGCAAATAGAACCGAGACCTCGCGCAGGGCTGTGATCAGCGCGATCGGGGCAACCGTCATGGCCCAAACCGCGATCCAATAGGCCCCGACCGAGGCACAGCCCGCAATCATCCCCAAGGTCCAGACCCGTGGGGATCTGGGCAGTACAGAACGCCCTCGCAGCACCAGCCCGCCGATGGTGAACAGGAACGCATCCAGAAAAAACAACCACCCCACAAACCCCGAAGCATTGCCCGACGCCCGCGCCCCAAGCCCGTCAAACAGCGAATACCCCGCTGTTCCGACCGCAGCCATCAACGCAAAAGGGATCAGGCCCCGCTCCTCGCCGTGGGTAAACACACCGCGCGCCATCAGAACGATGCCAAGACCGACCAAAAGGATGCCACCGATCTGTGTGCCTGTGACCACATCGGACAGGATCACCAGACTGACCGCCAGCACGATCATCGGCGCAGTGCCCCGTGCGATGGGATACACGCGGCTAAGATCCCCGCGCATATAGGCCACGGTCAGGAAGGATTTATAGATCAGGTGACACAGGATCGACCCCGCCAGCAGCCACCAGCTTTCACGCGCGGGGGCAGGAAACACCGCGATCATCCCCAAGCCGATCACCCCGTGGGCAATCGACAGCAGCACCATACCCTGAAATTTGTCATCGCCGAATTTGACAATGGCGTTCCAACTGGCATGCAACAATGCTGCGAATAAAACAGCGCCAAAAACAAAGATCGACATTACAGGCCTTTCACAGCAACAGGGAATATGCGCCTTCGGCTTGCAATAATTTCACCTTGGTCTCGACGCCCCCGTCCCCGGAAAATCCGCCCAAATGGCCAGTGCCCACAACGCGGTGACAAGGGATGATAACGGGGATCGGATTGCTGCCGCAGGCCTGACCCACAGGCTGTGCAGGCACGCCCAGTTCCGCTGCGATCTCGCCGTAGGTGCGGGTTTCCCCGCGCGGGATCGCCGACATGGCCGCATAGACCTGTTGCTGGAATTCAGTGCCTTTGGGTGCAAGGGGCAGATCGAACCGATCCAGCCGACCAGCGAAATAGGCGGTCAACTGGTCCAGAGCGTCCTGTAAAACGGGCGTAAGCTCACCCTCGGTCCAGCCGTCCCAGACAAGTTGCGTGATCGCGCCGTCCTGCTCGATCACCCCGAGAACCCCGACGGGCGTGTTCATATGTGCTGCATTCATTGCGCCAGCTTTCACCGCTTCGCCCGCCTTGGCAAGAGGGCAAAAAGCAAACTTTTATCCCCCCATCCAAAACCAGAAAGTGGTTTAGTAACACCCCGAATGGTCCTCTCCGGCGCCAGCCAGATAGATGACCGAGGGCGTGGCGCCATAACCGCAAACAAACACGTTCACCATGAACGGCTGACCACGTTGCGCCATGCGGTTAAGGCTTCCGCGTGTATTCCCACCTGCGTTTACCATGTCTGGAATACGGGCCCGCCAGTCGCGATTGGCAAAGATCGGGTCACTTTCGTCTTGGGCGTGGCGTATGCCAAAGCGATGGAAATTGGCCCGGTCCTGCTGAAGCACACCGCCCAGCGTTGTCACAGGCGTCCCACGAGACGAACGCATGTCTTCGGGTCCGATATAAGCCAGATAATAGGCCAGTTCATTCCATTCCTGTGCGTGTAGCGGAAAAGATAGGCAGGTCAAAACGAGAGATAAAAAGGTTTTCTTGAACATCAAAGCCACCAAGAAGCTGTTTCATAAAGATTTTCAGGCATTCTGCCCGAAAGTCCGGCCAGCTTGCCCCCGATGAATATCAATTAATATGAAACTGCCCTTAACCCTTCGCAATGATTCGCTCACTTGGCGGGTTTGGCACGTTTTGCCCAAAACGCCTGTAAACGCGGCGCAAGCCGCGCTCAAACGGGTTATTCCCGCAGCCCGTCTTCATCAAGCAGATGCCGTCCTGCGCGATCCTCAACCTCGATCACCCAGACATCCGGATCAAACGAGCGTTGCCGCGCAACCGCCGCGTCAACATCGGCTTCGGCACCGGCTGCCAAAATGCCCCACACGCGGTTTCCATCCAGATCATAGGACCGTTGAAACAGTGTTGCCGTGCCATCAAGGGGCGCCTGTTTAATCAGAACCGCCCCCGCTGTGGCATCCCCTTTGGCCGTCACAAATGCCGCGATATCTGACAACGCAAGGCGGCGCAGATAGGCTTTCACCCAGAAATCGCTGGTCAGACGGACCATAGATCAGCTTTTCGTATCTTTGAAATCCAGACCCATTTCGGCAAACCGTTCGGCTTCGCTTTCCCATTTCGGGCGCACTTTGACCTGAAGGAACAGATGCACTTCTGCGCCCACCAACTCTTTTAACTCTTCGCGGGACGCCATGCTGACCGCCTTGATGGTTTCGCCTTTGGGACCAACCGCAATGCCTTTGTGACCTTCGCGGGTCACATAAATCACCTGATCAATCCGCACCGAACCGTCTTTTTTCTGTTCCCAGTTTTCGGTTTCCACCGTCAGGAAATAGGGCAGTTCCTGATGCAGGCGCAGCATCAGTTTTTCGCGGGTGGTTTCAGCGGCAATCATCCGCATCGGCACATCGGCGATCTGGTCTTCTGGGTATAACCACGGGCTAAGCGGCAGGTTTTCCGCCAGATAGGATGTCAGATCTTTGACACCGTGGCCTTTTTCAGCCGAAATCATAAAGACTTTTTCAAACGGATAGGCCGTCGAAAGTTCCTGCGTCAAGGCCAGCAAACGCGAGGATTCGACCTTGTCGATCTTGTTGATCGCCAGTGCAACTTTGGTGTTTTTACCGACTTTGTTGCCCAGCTCTTCCAGAATCATCCGCACGCCTGGTGACATGCCGCGGTGGGCTTCCACCAGCAGAACGGTGATATCCGCATCCCCTGCACCTGCCCAAGCTGCCGCAACCATGGCACGGTCCAGATTGCGCCGCGTGCGGAACAACCCCGGTGTATCCACAAAGACGATCTGGCTGTCGCCTTCTATGGCGATACCCCGAATCCGCGCCCGTGTGGTTTGCACCTTATGGGTCACAATGGACACTTTCGCGCCCACGATACGGTTCATCAACGTGGATTTCCCCGCGTTCGGTTCACCGATCAGCGCCACGAATCCGGCCCGTGTGTCAGTCATTTTCAGTCTCCAACTGCGCCAGAACAGCCTTGGCCGCCTCTTGTTGCGCATTGCGTTTGCTTTCGGCAGAGCCTTGTCCGCTCAGCCCGTTGCTTAATTGTGCCTCGATCTTGAACATCGGCGCATGATCAGGGCCGGTGCGGCCCACTTCTATGTATTGTGGCGGCTTCATGCCACGGGCCTGCGCCCATTCCTGCAAAGTGGTCTTGGCATCGCGCGCGTCTTCTTTGGCGGCGTCGATCCGGCTGTCCCACAGGCGCAGGATCAGGCTGCGGGCCACTTCGAAACCAGCATCACGGTAAACAGCGGCGATCACTGCTTCCATTGCATCGGCCAGAATGGCCTGTTTCCGGCGTCCACCCGAAATCATTTCAGAGCGCCCCATTTTCAGCGCCGCCCCCAGATCCAGATCCCGCGCGATGTCGGCGCAGGTTTCCTTGCGCACCAATGCATTGAAGCGCGGCGCCATCAGCCCTTCAGAGGCCGTAGGATCACGGTCGGACAATGCCTCGGCAATCACCAGACCCAGAACACGGTCACCCAGAAATTCCAGACGCTGGTTGTCAGCCCGTGTGCTTGAAGACAGCGACGAATGGGTCACCGCTTGTATCAGATATTCAGGATCGGCGAAATCATGCCCTAAACGGACACTAAAGTCACGGAGTTCGGAAGCCAGCTTCAATTCAACGCCTTAAAGAAACGATCCCCGCGCCATGTCCAGAACGCCAGAATGGAACTGCCTGCAGAGGAGAACATTACACGATCCGCCCGCCCGATCAGGTAGGATGCAGGCACAAAGCCCACGCCATTAGGCTGTGGGAAACGGCTGTCGGTGGAATTGTCGCGGTTGTCACCCATGAAAAAGTAATTCCCCTCAGGCACGGTATAAATCGGGGTATTGTCTCCTGTACGGTCTGCAATGTTCAGAGTCAGATGGGATACGCCATTTGGCAGGGTTTCCACGAATTGTTCCTTAACGCAGTCAGCGCCAAGCCCCACAGCGCCGTTGCCACAGGCGGGCAGATTGCCCATCGGGCCTTGCGCGTCATAGGTTTCCACGAAGTTTCCGTCTGGCACCATTTCGACCGCTTCGCCATTGATTTGCAATACGCCGTCGATCATCTGGATTTTATCACCGGGCAGGCCGATCAGCCGCTTGATGAAATCCGCTTCGCTTGAGGGGTGTTTGAAGACAATGATATCACCGCGCTCTGGCTCTCCGCCGAACAGCCGTCCATCCCAGTCTTTGGCAAAACCGCAAAAGTTGAAACCGCGCAGGGTTGGGCAGGACGCCCAACTGTAGCCGTAGGTGTATTTGTTGACGAACAGAAAGTCGCCGATCAACAGCGTTGATTTCATCGACCCCGACGGAATCCAGAACGGCTGAAACAGAATGGTGCGGATGATGCCTGCCAGAAACAAAGCCCAAAAGATGGTCTTGAAAGTTTCCGTGATTCCGCCCGATTTTACGCTTTTATCTGCCATAGTCGCCGCCTGTGTTCTGATGTCTTGGCTACATGACCCTTCAAAGGGATTTAGTCAACTGGTGTAGCCTCTATCACCACAAAGGCCTGCGCCCACGGGTGGTCATCGGTAAGGGACACATGCACGGTGGCCTTATGTCCTGCTGGTGTCAGATCGTCCAGCCGTTTGGCGGCCCAGCCCGTCAGTTCCATGACCGGCTGGCCTGTACGCAGGTTGCGCACGGACATGTCTTTCCACGCGATTCCCATGCGCAGACCTGTGCCCAGCGCCTTTGAGCAGGCCTCTTTGGCGGCCCAGCGTTTGGCATAGGTGCCCACAGTATCCTTGCGCCGCTCGGCTTTGGCCTGTTCCACATCTGTAAACACGCGGTTGCGAAAGCGGTCCCCGAACCGGTCCAGCGTGCCTGCAATCCGCTCGATATTCGCAAGGTCGGTGCCAATCCCGAGTATCATGTGATCCGCGCCGTCAGAATTTTGATGCTGGCAAAGCCGAAGAACCCGGCAAAAGCCAGATTGAAGCCCCGTTGTGCCTTTTTATAGCCGCGCACGATGCCGGGTGTGGAAAACAGAAAGGCATAGCTGATGAACACCAGAATCGAGGCCATGAACAGCACCCCGAAATATGTGAACAATTCCCCTAAACTTGCGTCATGAGGCGCCACAATCGCATAAATGGACCCCCAGCTAAGGATCGCCTTGGGGTTGGTCAGGTGCAGCGCCATCCCTTTGGCAAACAACCGGCGCGGCCCGCCCGTAAACGGTGTCCCCACAATATCCCCCGCAGGGCGCAGGGAGGAGCGCAACGCCTTAAGCGCCAGAAACAGCAGATAGGCCGCGCCAAAATAGCGGATGGTTTCAAACACCCAGGCATTGCCCAGCATGATCGCGCCCAGACCCAGCGCCGCTGCCAGCCCCAGACTGGCAGAGCCCGCCAAAATGCCCAGCGCCACCATCACGGCCGCAGATCGCCCCCGCTGCATCGCCGTTCCTGCCACTGAAAGGGTCGCAGGGCCGGGGCTGCCGCCTGCCAAAAGCCAGCCGAACCACAACAGGATAAACTCTGGCGTCAGCATCACAGGCCTGCTCGGGCTTCGTCCATCAAGACCCGCATCCGCAGGATTGCGTTTTCAAGTCCGGTGAAAATCGCCTCGCCGATCAGGAAATGCCCGATGTTCAGTTCCTGTACCTCGGGCAAGGCGGCAATGGGTTTTACCGTGTCATAGGTCAGCCCGTGGCCAGCGTGGACTTCCAGCCCGAGATCCGCGCCGAAAGCCGCCATATCGCGCAGCTTGGCGAATTCCGCGTCGCGCAGATCAAAATGACCCTCGGCATGGGCATCGCAATAGGCCCCTGTGTGCAATTCGATCACAGGCGCGCCAATCCGCGCCGCTGCTTCGATCTGGCGTTTGTCGGCGGCGATAAAAATCGACACGCGGCACCCTGCATCCCGCAAAGGGGCGATGAAATGGGCGAGTTTGTTTTCCTCGCGCGCCACTTCCAATCCACCCTCTGTGGTGCGTTCTTCGCGTTTTTCGGGAACGATACAGACCGCATGGGGTTTGTGGCGCAGGGCAATCGCCTGCATTTCATCTGTTGCTGCCATTTCAAAGTTCAACGGCACGCTTAGCCCCTGAACCAGCGCTTCAATATCTGGGTCCGTGATGTGGCGGCGGTCTTCGCGCAGATGCGCCGTGATCCCATCCGCCCCCGCGGTTTCCGCCAGCAAGGCTGCCCGCAGCGGGTCCGGTGTGTCACCGCCCCGCGCGTTTCGAACCGTAGCCACATGGTCGATATTCACACCCAGTCGCAATTTACCCTGCGCCATGAGCCACTCCTCTAGTCTGCTTTTTGCTGTCTTTTGACCCGCAGGTCCTGAAACTTTTTAACCAGCGCGCCTTTGCGGCGCCGTTGATAGGCGGTGATCATCGGCTTGGATGCAAAATAGATCGCCACAGCGCAAATAATCCCGGGTACGATGCCGCCAACAAGGTAGGGCAGAAACACATCATAAAAGAACGCGGTCACGCCGTCCCACGGGCTGGGCGGATAGCCGAACACGGATTTGGCATTGGCAAGGATCGTGCTCCATGTTTCGACAACCCCGTGTTTGACCCTGTGCCAGACCCGTCCCTCATGGCCTTCGCCCATCATCCACAGCCCCAAGCGAAAACTGGTGGCTGCGATAAACGGGAAGGTAATCGGGTTGCCGACAAATGTCCCCAGCAACGAGGCCAGAACATTGCCCCGCAGCACAAAAGCCAACCCCGCGGCGAGGAAAAAATGCAGGCCAAAAAACGGTGTGAACGTTACAAAAGTGCCACAGGCAATACCAAGCGCAATTTTATGAGGCGTGTCCGGCAGACGTTTGATGCGGTGTTTTACATACTCAAAGGCGCGCTTCCATCCTGATTTGGGATAGAAGAACTCTGCAATTGTTTGCAGCCAAGTCCTTTGGTTTCTGCGTTTGAACACGCTCGCGGCACCTTTTGGGCAATCGTTGAACTGCTCTTAACGTCCTTCGCGCCATCGCGCCAGAACCCGCAGGTCACTCTGTTTGGTTTTTCCGGCTTTTACGCAACACTTGCGCCACATCCGAATCGGCTTCGACTGCCGTCAGGACGTGCATCAAATGTTCCACATCCCGTACCTCTATATCAATCGTCATCCGGTAAAAATCTTGTTTACGATCAGTAAATTCTAGGTTCGATATATTGGCGTTATGTTCGCCGATCAAGGTACAGATCCGCCCCAGCACACCCGCATCATTGGCCATGGTCACCTCGATGGTGACATTCTGGTCGGCAACCCGCTTGCCATCCAGCCAGCGCAGGTCGATCCAGCGTTCGGGGGTTTCTTCATATTCTACCAGCCGGTCGCAATCAATGCGGTGGACCAGAACACCACTGCCCCGCGTGGCAATGCCCACAATCCGCTCTCCGGGAAGGGGCTGGCAACAGTTGCTCGTCTGGGCGAATTGATCCGCATCCAGACCGATAATCCGCTCGGCAGGTTCCTCGTGGGAAATATCATCCACCCGCACCAGTTCGGGATAAAGAACGCTGACCAGTTCCTTACCCGTCATTTCAGCACTGCCGATTTTCGCCAGCATTTCTTCGGCGGATCCGATACCCATATGGGCAGCAGCCGTGCCAAGCGCTTTGTCGGTGGCTTTCTTACCGACCCGTTCCAGCGCCACACGGGCCAGTTCACGGCCAAGCCGCACAAACCCTTCGCGGTGTTCTTCGCGCAAGGCACGGCGAATCGCCGATTTGGCCCGCCCTGTCACGGCAATATCCATCCATGTGGACTGCGGACGCTGCCCTTCGGCCGTGGTGATTTCCACCGACTGGCCGTTGCGCAGACGGGTCCACAGCGGCACTCGCCGCCCGTCCACCTTGGCGCCCACACAGGCGGACCCGATACGGGTGTGAATGGCATAGGCAAAGTCGATGGGCGTCGCACCGCGGGGCAATTTGATCACATCGCCTTTGGGGGTAAAGCAGAACACCTGATCCGCGAACATATCCAGCTTCACATGTTCAAGGAATTCCTCGTTCATGTCGTTGTTGGCCACATGTTCGGTCAGTTCTTCAAGCCATTTGAACGGATCGACGGCAAAGGGGTTTTCGACCCGCTCGCCGTTGCGATAGGACCAGTGGGCTGCAACGCCGGCTTCGGCCACATCGTGCATCTGCTGGGTGCGGATCTGGATTTCCACCCTTTTGCCGTCGCGCCCCGACACCGTGGTATGAATACTGCGATATCCGTTGGTCTTGGGCTGGCTGACATAGTCTTTGAACCGCCCCGGAACCGCCCGCCAGCGCCGGTGCACCTGACCGAGTGCTGCGTAAACATCGTCTTCGGTCTTGGTGATGATCCGAAAGCCAAAGATATCGGACAAACGCGAGAAGCCCTCTTTCTTTTCCTCCATCTTGCGCCAGATGGAATAGGGCTTTTTCTCGCGGCCAAACACAGTGGCTTCCACACCGGCCTTGGCCAGCACGTCGCGAATGTCCTGGGTGATCTGCGGCGTCACATCACCGGTTTCTTTGCGCAGGGTCAGGAAACGGCGCATGATGGAATTGCGGGCTTCGGGGTTCAGTACCCGAAAGGCCAGATCCTCCAGCTCTTCGCGCATCCACTGCATGCCCATGCGCCCTGCTAGCGGGGCATAGATTTCCATGGTCTCGCGGGCTTTGCGTTCCTGTTTGTCATCCACCATATGACGGATTGTGCGCATATTGTGCAGACGGTCGCTCAGCTTGACCAGAATCACCCGCACGTCCTTGGACATGGCCAGCAACAGCTTGCGGAAATTCTCGGCCTGTTTGTTGTCTTTGGACGAAAGTTCCAGATTGGTCAGCTTGGTAACACCGTCCACCAGTTGCGCAACTTCGGTGCCGAAACGTTTTTCGACGGCCTGATAGGTGGATTTTGTGTCTTCCACCGTGTCGTGCAGCAAGGCGGTGATGATCGTGTCGTCATCGAGCCGCTGTTCCGCAAGAATCATCGCCACAGCAATGGGGTGGGTGAAATAGGGTTCACCCGATTGGCGCGTTTGCCCCGTATGCATCAGCTTGCCATAATCATAGGCCGCCTCGATACGTTCCGCGTCGCAATTCGGGTTATACGCCGTCACAAGGTCAATCAAGACCTGTGCCGGCACCATTTCAGAGTTGTTTTGAACGGAAGGCCGCATAGGGCCTTATTTCATTTCTTGCGCTTCCATCAGCGCGCGCAACAGGTTCTCTTCGGACATGTCGTCGTCAGGTTTGTCCTGTTCAGTGCCCATCAGCAGCGCCATTTGATCTTCTTCAGGCTCGTCCACCTCAATCTGGGTTTGATAGCTTTCAATCGCAGCTTCACGCAGTTGATCGGACGTCAGTGTTTCCTCAGCGATTTCGCGCAGGGCCACAACCGGGTTTTTGTCATTGTCGCGGGGCACAGTGATTTCTGCGCCTGTTGTAATTTCCCGTGCCCGATGTGCGGCCAGCATAACCAGCTCGAAACGGTTCGGAATTTTATCTACGCAATCTTCAACTGTTACACGTGCCATATTGGGGCGCTCCGGCGGTTTGGGGATATCAAGGGTGGGCAAATAGCTGCTTTCAGGCAGGATTGCAAGGGCTAAGCCCCTTTCGCGGCACACAGTCTTTGGGAACCGGCACCGATCAGCCCAGCCGCCGGATTTCCGCGCGGGCTGCATCGTCGAAACTCTCGATCATTTCATCCAAACTTAACCCCAATACGGGATGGTGCCAGTCAGGAGATACATCTTTAAGGGGAATCAGTACGAACAATCGGTCCTGAACACGGGGATGCGGTAGAATCATTTGGTCCGGTGTGCGGTTCATCTGCTGCGTGAGCGATAATTCACGCCATTGTGAAAATGTCGCAGTATCGGGCAAAACCACTCCGTCATAATCGATCAAATCCAGGTCAATAACCCGCGCCTCCCATCGCTCGCTGCGCGTGCGGCCCAGTTTTGACTCAACCCTATGTAGTAACGCCAAAACAGACTCTGCAGAGAGCGAAGTTTCGCAGCGCACAGCGGCATTTACGAAATCCGGACCGGCCCCGACGGGGAAAGCTGGCGTGCGAAAAAACCCGCTTATCTCAACCACAAATAGACCATTGCTTGACATATCAGCGATTGCAGCTTCTACTAAATCAACTGAAGCGCCAATTTCGTTTGACAGGTTTGATCCCAGAGCAATTAAGCACTTTGAAAGGACTTTTCGGGAATTTTGTTGTTGCAGTGCCAAAATATAAACCTATTTACCGCGGAACTTCAGCTGGGTCATACAACACGCCAATAAACGACACCGCACCAGCTGAACAGACATTTTGGAAGGATCATTTATGTTCTATCGCGACGAGCGTCTGGCATTGTTCATTGACGGCTCAAATCTCTATGCCGCTGCCAAGGCCTTGGGCTTTGACATCGATTACAAGCTCCTACGATCAGAGTTTATGCGTCGGGGCAAATTGCTTCGCGCGTTTTATTATACTGCATTACTGGAAAGTGACGAATATTCCCCGATCCGTCCGCTGGTTGACTGGCTGAATTACAACGGCTTCAACATGGTCACAAAGCCCGCCAAAGAATACACCGACAGCATGGGTCGCCGTAAGGTGAAGGGCAATATGGATATCGAACTCTGCGTCGATGCCATGGAACTCGCCCCGTTTGTGGATCATATTGTTCTGTTCTCTGGCGATGGCGACTACCGGCCCATGATTGAATCCCTGCAACGCAAGGGCGTGCGTGTTTCGGTTGTTTCAACAATCCGCAGCCAGCCACCGATGATTTCCGACGATCTGCGCCGTCAGGCCGACAATTTCATCGAACTTGACGAATTGCGCGACGTGATCGGCAGACCCCCCCGCCCCGAAGGCGCCGAAGGCCATCGCGACGAGGCAGAATACGAGACCGAAGATTAAGAAAAAAGGGGCACCGCAAGGTGCCTTTTTTGCATTTGGGTCGCCGAACAAAAATGCCAGCAGATCCAAACCACGTGAATAACTGCTACTACGCCGTGTCAAATGCCCCTAAACTCCACCCATGACCCGCGATGAATTCAACACGTTTTGCGCCGCCCTGCCCCAGACCACCCATGTGATCCAATGGGGCAATGCGGATGTGTGGAAAGTCGGCGGCAAGGTGTTTGCCATTTGCGGCTGGAACGATGGCAAAGATGCTTTCACCTTCAAAGCCGCCCCCATCGCATTTGAGGTCTTGTCGGACCACCCCGGCATTCGTCCTGCGCCCTATCTGGCGTCGCGGGGGCTGAAATGGTTGCAACAATATGACACGCCCGGCCTGTCAGACGCTGCGCTAAAGGCCCATCTGCGCGACAGCTATGATATGGTGGTCGCAAAACTAACCAAAAAGAAACGAAGCGAACTTAGTTTGTAAGGAACGCAGGTTGCGCAGGCAGACTCCGTAGCTTAGACCAATGCGCAACGATAAGATGAAAACAGGCAAGGAAACCATCCTTCATGGCTCACCCCCAACGCGCGGATGCGCCACAAGCATCCGATAAAAGCGCACGCGACTGGGCCCAAAGCCTTGCTCAATACCGAAAACCTGACACCGCGCGGGCGGTTTTCGAACTCTGCGCCAGTATTTTCCCGTTTATCGCCCTCTGGGCTCTGGCATGGTGGGCGATTTCGATCAGTCCGGTGCTGGCTGTGCTGATCGCAATGGTAAACGCAGGATTCCTTGTCCGGCTCTTTGCCATACAACATGATTGCGGCCACGGCGCGTTTTTGCAGAACGCCACTGCGTCGAACTGGATCGGGCGCTGTATTGGCGTTCTAACGCTGACGCCCTATGCGGTTTGGCGCAAATCCCATTCCCATCACCACAGCACATCTGGAAATCTGGATCACCGCGGCATGGGGGATGTTCACACCAAAACCGTTGCCGAATATGCGCAACTGACCCGCTGGCAGAAACTGGGCTATCGGCTCTATCGCTCGCCGTTCGTATTGTTCGGCTTGGGACCGATCTATCTGTTTGTGCTGCAAAACCGCATCCCTGTCGGCCTGATGAAAGCGGGATCAAAATACTGGGGCTCTGCGATGGGCACCAATGCGATGATCGTACTGGCGCTAGGCATCATCGCGTATTTCGGCGGCATCTGGCCGTTGGTTCTGGTCTTTGCCCCGACCATCATTCTGGGGGCCGCTGTCGGGGTCTGGCTGTTCTACGTCCAGCATCAATTCGAAGAAACCCACTGGGATCGCGATGACGCGTGGAACATCCAGGACGCGGCGTTTCACGGCAGTTCACACTATAAACTGCCCGCAGTTCTGAACTGGCTGACCGCAAATATCGGCGTGCATCACGTCCACCATCTGAACTGTCGCATTCCGTTCTATCGCCTGCCGGAAGTGCTGAGCGACCACAGCAGATTGGCCGACATTCAGACCATCACGCTGGCCCAAAGCTTTCAATGCGCCCGCTTGCACTTATGGGACGAAAACCAGCGTCGTTTGCTGTCTTTCGCCAATGCAAACAAACTGATCTCCGAACAACAACCGCTTTACACGTGCTCGGCAGCCTAGGCTGCTTTTGCCTGTGATATCGCTGTTTCCAGCATCTCGATAGGCATCATGCTTGGTGCATCCCCCAGATGGCTGGAATGGCCAAAGGCCAAATCGGTTTGAACAAAGTCAATCTGGATAAAGGCTTCATCCACCCGCGCAACCACATTGTGCACTTTATCGCGTAGGCCAGTCGCTTGCGCCGATGTGAAATAGGGGGTCTGCACGGAAAATGATCCGCCACCATAGTATGAATACAGGCAGCCCTCTTTTTCGAAGACACGGGAAAGGCCCGCAACAATCTGCTGCACGTAATAGCTAAATCCGTCCTGACCAAGACGCGCATACAGCGCATCAAGGTTTTTCAACTGAATGGCCAAGACGTTCAGGTTTTCAGGATGTTTGCTTTTCAACTGATACAGATAGTTTTCAAAAGCCATTTTGGTTATCAACCCCGCTGGCGCATCGCCCACGGCTTTTGTCGAACGTTCGACCCATTGCATAAAGGTTTTCTCGATCTCAGAAACGTTGGCTTCCGGATTGGTCTTACGGTTGCGCAGAGTCGCCAACCGCAATTCGGCAGCATGCAAACGGGTCTCGACCTCAAAAAACTCGAAAGGTTTGACGATGTAATCCAGCGCACCGCCAGCAAAGGATTTCGAAAGGTTTTCCTGATCGCTCATCGCGGTCAGTTTAAGAACCGGAACATCGCTGTACTGTGGAAAGCTGCGCAAACGCTTCATCAATTCTGTGCCCGACATGCCCGGCATCTGGATGTCCAACAAGAAACATTCAAACGGTTCGCGGGTTTGTTCCACAAGAGACAAGGCTTCTGCGCCTGAACCCGCCGTCGCAAAATCCTCGTAGCCTGCATGTGCTAAAAATGCTCCCAAAATTTCCAGAATTTCAGGATCATCATCTACCGCCAAAATCTTCATCGCGCCCACCTTATTGCACCAAACCATCAGACCCTGACAGGTCCAAGCCTAGCGTATTAAAATTGAAGAGAAAAACAGAAACCCACTACCCACATACAACCCTACCAAGCAAACTTGACTTATCAAGTAAATGATAGAGTTGTTACGGTAATTTTACCGCATAAGTAGTACGAATATGCAACACCTCATCCTGTCAAAGCGCAATTAAAGCCGGTACAATCGGCTTCAAAGAGCCAATCTGCGGAATTATCGACGCCTCAGGCTCGACCTGTGCGGACAGATGCCCTAGGTAAAGGGCCAAATCCGCCCTATACTTCACTCTACGACCCACCGTCCAATCCACGCCAAACCCAACAACGGGCCAGTCCGATGACCAAATCTCCTTTGACCCTCTACCTTGCTGCCCCGCGCGGATTTTGCGCCGGTGTGGACCGCGCCATCAAGATCGTCGAAATGGCGATTGAAAAATGGGGCGCGCCTGTGTTTGTGCGCCATGAAATCGTTCACAACAAATACGTGGTGGATGGTCTGCGCGACAAAGGTGCGGTTTTTGTCGAAGAATTGTCCGAATGCCCTGACGACCGTCCGGTGATCTTTTCCGCCCACGGCGTGCCAAAATCCGTGCCCGCCGCTGCTCAGGCCCGTGAAATGATCTTTGTGGATGCCACCTGCCCGCTGGTCAGCAAGGTCCACATCGAAGCAGAACGCCACCACCAGAACGGGCTGCAAATGGTGATGATCGGTCATGACGGCCATCCCGAAACCATCGGCACCATGGGCCAACTACCCGAAGGCGAGGTCCTTCTGGTGGAAACCCCCGCAGATGTGGCGAAACTGGCGCCCCGCAATCCGGAACAACTGGCCTATATCACCCAGACAACCCTGTCTGTGGATGACACCATTGAAATCGTCAACGCGCTGAAAGCCCGCTTCCCCGCCATCGTCGGCCCCCATAAAGAAGACATCTGCTACGCCACAACCAACCGTCAGGAAGCCGTCAAAGCCGTCGCACCGAACATCGACGCATTGCTGGTGATCGGCGCGCCGAATTCATCCAATTCCAAACGTTTGGTCGAGGTCGGCAAAACCGCAGGCTGCGCCTATTCCCAACTGGTGCAACGGGCTACAGACATCGACTGGCGCGCACTCGACGGGATCACCTCAATCGGCATCACTGCAGGCGCTTCGGCCCCTGAAGTGCTGATAAACGAGGTCATCGACGCCTTCAAAGACCGCTATGATGTGACCTGCGAAGTGGTCGAAACCGCTGTGGAAAACGTCAGCTTCAAAGTCCCCCGCGTGCTGCGCGACAGCGCCGCCTGATGGCGCTGGCCTTGCCGCCGCGCACCCCGCTGGCGCTGGCAACCCTTGGAACCGCGCCTTTTATCATCGGCGCTATCGGGGCGGCGACCGACACGGTCTTTATCCCTTTCCCTTACGGTAGTGTTGCAACCGTTATCCACTACGGCATTGTTATCCTGTCCTTTTTAACCGGAATCCTGTGGGGCTTTGCCTCCCACTCGCCCAAAGGCCAGTCGTCTTATGCCTATATCACCGGCGCCATTCCGGTGATTTACGTCTTTTTCGCAGTGGTCGGAACCGACGCCGATAAACTAGAGGCCCTGATGTTCGGCTTTCCCGCCATGCTGTTCATCGACGCTTCATTCCAGCACTCTGCCCTGACCCCGCCGTGGTGGCTGACCCTGCGCATCCCCACAACGATCGTGATTATTGCCTGCCTCACCGTGACACGGCTCTGCATCTGACGACGCCAGCCTGATCCACAGAAAAAGCCGATTGAGTCCCGCGCCGTTTCCATGACACAAAAGCACCAGAAAAGAGGATCGCACATGGATCGTCAGACCATTGAAATCTACGACGCAAAAGCGGCAGATTACGCCAAGCTGGTGACCAGCGACGCGCCTTCCCGCCACCTGCGCGCCTTTATGGATGCCCTGCCAAAGGGCGGCCATCTGCTTGATCTGGGCTGTGGACCGGGCAATGCCGCCGCAAGTATGCGCGATGCGGGCTTCCGCGTGACCGCAATCGACGCCAGTCCCAGAATGGTGGAACTGGGCGCAGACCGCTACGGGCTGGACATAACGCTTGGCACCTTTGACGATGTAACACAAACTGCACAATATGATGGCATCTGGGCCAGTTTTTCCCTGCTGCATGCCCCCCGTACTGACATTCCCCGACACCTGTCCGCCATCCATACCGCGCTGAAACCAAACGGCATTTTTGTGATCGGCGTGAAAACCGGTACCGGCACCGAACGGGACAGTCTCGGGCGGCAATACACCTATTTTGAACCCGCAGAACTGGATAGCCTTCTGCGTGCTGCGGGCTTCACTCCGATCTCCTCTGCCACCGGTTCTGATAAAGGACTGTCTGGCGACATCTCACCTTGGATAATTGTAACTGCCCATGCCTGATTTATACGCTTACACAGACGGTGCCTGCTCTGGAAATCCCGGTCCGGGTGGCTGGGGCGCCATGCTGATCGCCCGCGACGGCGACACTGTGATCAAGACCCGCGAATTAAAAGGCGGCGAACCGGATACAACCAACAACCGGATGGAACTTTTGGCGGCAATCAACGCGCTGGAGGCACTGGAAAAACCCAGCACCATCACCCTTGTGACCGATAGCAACTACGTCAAGGACGGCATCACCAAATGGATTTTCGGCTGGAAGAAAAACGGTTGGAAAACCGCCGCGAAAAAACCCGTCAAGAATGAGGAATTGTGGAAGGCACTGGACGCCGCAACCAACCGCCACACAATAACGTGGAAGTGGATCAAAGGTCATGCAGGCCATGCCGAAAACGAACGGGCCGACGAACTGGCCCGCGAAGGCATGGAGCCTTTCAAAACCGCCAAACGCAAATGAATCCGCTTGATGCCCTTGATTATGCAGCCGTATTTGTCTTTGCCCTGACAGGGGCGCTGACCGCCAGCCGCGCCCAGCTTGATATTATCGGCTTTGTGTTTCTGGCCAGCCTTACCGCGGTGGGCGGCGGCACCATTCGCGATCTGTTGCTGGACCGAAACCCGATATTCTGGATCGAAGACCCGCGCTACATCCTGATCGCCAGTCTCGCCGCTGCACTGGTGTTTGTCACCGCCCACCGCTTTGAAAGCCGCCTGCGCCTGATCCTCTGGCTCGACGCACTGGCCCTCTCCGTGGCGGTTTCCGCAGGTGTCGGGGTGGCGCTGTCAACGGGCCAATCCGCAATCATCGTTGCCCTGATGGGGGCTGTCACAGGGTCAATGGGCGGCCTGATGCGCGATGTGGTCGCGAATGAAGTCCCACTGGCCCTGAAGCAAGGTGAGCTCTACGTCACCGCTGCCTTCGCAGGCGCAATTGCTGCCCTGCTGACAACCGAACTGACCGACCATCTGCTCGCCCCGCTGGCGGCCTGCACGGCCGTAACCCTCGTGCTGCGCGCTGGCTCCATCGCGTTTGGCTGGCGTTTGCCCGTCTACAAAAGCCGCCCGCCAAAACAATAATTTTTGTTTTTCAAATATCCCCGCCGGAGGCCCTAATCCTCGGTTTCGCTGCCAAAAACAGCCCCATTGGCGATGGGAAAGCCACGCAGGAAATCCAAAGGCTCCATGGCCCCTTTCCCCGCCCGTTGCAGACGCAGCAAATCCACTGCTCCCGTCCCGCAGGCCACCCGCAGGTGATCGTTCAACACCCTGCCCGCAGGCCCGGACCCGTCTGCTTCACGGCTCATCAACAGCTTGACCCTCTGACCTTCCATCACGCTCCACGCGCCTGGAAAGGGGGACAATCCGCGAATTTGGCGGTCCACTTCTGTGGCGGGTAAAGACCAATCCACTGCGGCTTCGACCTTGTCGATTTTGGCAGCATAGGTCACGCCATCTTCAGGCTGCGCCACGGCGGGCATGGACACATCTTTATCCAGAACCGACAGGATCGCATCCCGCCCCAACAGGCTAAGCCTATCATGCAAAACACCTGTGGTATCCGCCGCCGAAATATCGGTGGTTTGCGTCAACAGAACCGGCCCCGTGTCCAGCCCGGCTTCCATCTGCATTACACAGACACCCGTTTGCGCATCCCCCGCCAGTATCGCGCGGTGAATCGGCGCAGCCCCCCGCCAACGGGGCAACAGGCTGGCGTGAATATTCAGGCAGCCTTTGGCAGGTGCATCCAGCAAGGCTTGCGGCAGGATCAGCCCATAGGCGACCACCACAGCCACATCCGCCTGCAAGGCCGCAAAATCATCCCGATCCGCCGCATCCTTAAAATTCACCGGATGGCGCACCGTCAGGCCCAGCGCCTCTGCCGCTTTTTGTACGGGCGAGGGACGATCCTTCTTGCCCCGCCCTGCAGGGCGTGGTGGCTGGCAATAGACCGCACACACCTCATGCCCCGCCGCAACGATACCTTGCAGGATCGGCACCGAAAAATCCGGCGTGCCCATGAAGATCACTCTCATGACCCGCGTCCGTTTTTCAGGGCCAGTTTGCGGGCTTTGGCCACCAGCATCTTGCGCTTCACCGCACTCAGGTTGTCAAAATACATCTTGCCGTTCAGATGGTCGATCTGGTGCTGCACGCTGGTAGCCCAAAGCCCCACCAGATCCTTGCGCATCCTCACCCCGTTTTCATCAAGATAGGTCACCGTCACCCCGCGAGGCCGCGCGATCTTGGCCGAAACCCCCGCCAAATTCGGCGAGGCTTCGGTATGTTCGCGCAGCTTCAGGCTGGCATCAATAATTTCGGGGTTCGCCATGCGCAGCGGCTTGTCACCCTGTTCCGACGCATCCACCACCGCAAGGCGCTGCATCACGCCGATCTGGCAGGCCGCAAGCCCGACACCGGGCATGGCATACATGGTTTCAAGCATATCATCCCAGATCGCCCGCACCTGATCGTCCACTGTTTCAACGGGGTCACAGACACTGCGCAGCCGTTGATCGGGCCAGGGAACAAACGGACGTATGGTCATGGGGTTTCCTCTAAATAATCAAGCACCAAGCGACCCTCTAGGTGATCTGCTTCATGCTGTACAATCACGGCGGCATCCCCGTCGAATTCCTGCCTGTGGCGGGCGCCGGTAACATCCTGCCAGACCAGCGATATGCGCGCAGGTCGGGTGACCGCGACAGGCTGGTCTGGAATCGAAAGACATTGTTCCGGCACGGTACGGGTTTCTTCCCCCAGCGCGGTGATGACAGGGTTCACACAGACAAACGGACAGGGCGCACCCTGCTTCCATTCCGCATCAAACACAAACATCCGGCGCAGGTCGCCCACTTGCGGCGCGGCCAAACCGCGCCCCTGCGCGTGATACATGGTATCACACATATCCGCCGCCAGTTGCGCCAAACCGTCATCAAACACTTCCACCGCAGAACACACCTGCCGCAAGCGCGGATCAGGATGCATCACAATGGGTAAAAGGCTCATCCGCGCGCCCGCTCTTTTTTCAGCTTCAGCATTTTCTTGGTGATCATCGAGCGTTTCAACCCGCTCAGGTAATCAATGAACAGCTTGCCGTTCAGATGGTCGATTTCATGCTGTGCACAGGTGGCCCACAGCCCGTCGAATTCGCGCTCTTGCTGGGCGCCGTCCAGATCAAGAAACTGTACCACGGCGCGGGCGGGGCGTTCCACATCTTCGTACATTTCAGGGATCGACAGACACCCTTCATTGTAGACGTTTTTCTCTTCGCTGGTCCAGACAACAGCAGGATTGATCAGAACCAACGGCTCCGGCTCTTCTTCCTTGCCGGTGCAATCCATCACAAACAAGCGCCGCAACGCGCCCACTTGTGGCGCCGCAAGCCCGACACCGGGCGCGTCATACATGGTTTCCAGCATATCACGTGCCAAAGCCTGCACGTCTGCATCCACTGTTTCCACAGCGGCACAGACCTTTTTCAACAACGGGTCGGGGTGTATCAGAATTTCTTTTACAGACATGCCCGCCATTTAGGATAATCCCGCCCGCCATGCAAGCGCCTGAAAAACCACTTGCACCTGCTGGTCCAGATCGTAGCATCCGGCAAACTCTAAGACAGGAATAGAAGAATGAGCTTTGACGACATCATCGACCGCCGTGGCACCAAATGTGCGAAATGGGATGCTATGGAAGCGATTTACGGGGTCTCGCCTGACGATGGCCTGCCCATGTGGGTGGCCGATATGGATTTCCGCTCGCCTGATTGTATCATCAAAGCCGCTCAAGACCTGACCGACCAAGGCATATTCGGCTATCAATCCGACTATTCCGACTATCACAACGCCATCATCTGGTGGATGAAAAACCGCCACGGCTGGGATGTAAAAGCCGAAGAAATCTTTACCACATTCGGGCTGGTGAACGCGGTTGGCATGTGCCTGCAGGCCTATACCCAGCCAAAAGATGAAGTGGTCCTGTTCACCCCCGTCTATCACGCCTTCGCCAAAGTGATCAAAAACGCAGGCCGCAGCGTGAAGGAATGCCAGATGGTGGACCGGAACGGCCGCTATGAACTGGACTTCGACGCTTACGATGCCCAAATGACCGGCGCGGAAAAGATGCTGATCCTCTGCTCCCCCCATAACCCCAGCGGACGGGTCTGGAGCAAGGAAGACCTGCAAAACATTGCTGCTTTCGCCAAACGCCACGACCTGCTGATCGTCTCGGATGAAATTCACCATGACATCGTATTTTCAGGCGCCACCCACCTGCCCATGCCTGTGGCTGTACCCGATTGCATTGACCGTCTGATCATGCTGACCGCACCGTCCAAAACCTTTAACATCGCAGGCAATCACGCAGGCAATGTGATCATCCACGACGAAAAACTGCGCGCCAGATTTTCCGCCACGATGATGGGCCTTGGCGTTTCCCCCACACTCTTTGGTACCGCCATGACCGCTGCGGCCTATTCCCCCGAAGGCGCGGCCTGGGTTGACGGGCTTGTCGCCTATATCGAAGAAAACGCAAAAATCTTTGACGCAGGCATCAACGCAATCCCCGGTGTCAAATCCATGGCGCTTAGCGGCACCTATCTTGCTTGGGTCGATTTCACCGACACCGGAATGGACATGGCCGAGGTCACAGACCGCGTCCACAATACCGCAAGAATTGCCCCCAACGCAGGGCCGACCTTTGGCACCGGCGGCGAAACCTTCCTGCGCTTCAACCTCGGCACCCCGCGCGCCAATGTGGTTGAGGCCGTAAACCGCATGCAAAAGGCCTTTGCCGATCTGCAATAACCCCCGAATGCCCCCTGTCCCCTGCTCTTTTTGGGGAAAATATCCAAAATCAACGCTGCGGCATCCGCTGCCCCCACAAGGCGGACGAACAAATGCCGCAGCGCAGCACTTGCAGGCTTTAACGCAATAATCTACCAATCAGGCAGCCGGATTCGAAACATCATTACCCGAAGGATGCCCAGACATGAGCTTCAAAATACAACCAGCCCCCCCTGCCCGCCCGAACCGTTGCCAGTTGTTCGCCCCGGGCTCGCGCCCTGCCATCTTTGAAAAAGCCGCCGCATCAGATGCGGATGTGATCAACCTTGATCTCGAAGACAGCGTTTCCCCCGCCGACAAGGCACAGGCGCGGTTGAATGTGATCGAAGCCATCAACACAATTGACTGGGGCACCAAAACCCTGTCGATCCGCATCAACGGTCTGGACACGGAATTCTGGTACAAAGACGTAGTGGATATCCTAGAAAACGCAGGGGACCGGATCGACCAGATCATGATCCCGAAAGTCGGCAACGCAGGCGATATCTACGCCGTGGACGCGCTGGTATCCGCGGTTGAAATGGCCAAAGGTCGCAAGAAACCGATCAAATTCGAAGTGATCATCGAAACCGCCGCAGGGCTCGCCCATGTGGAAGAAATCGCCGCGGCCTCCCCCCGCATGGCGGCCATGTCGCTCGGGGCAGCGGATTACGCAGCGTCCATGGGCATGCAAACCACAGGGATCGGCGGCACACAGGACAACTATTACATGGTCCAAAATGCCGATGGCGATGCACCGCGCGCCACCCATCTGGGCGATCCGTGGCATGCGGTCACCGTGGCCATCGTTTCCGCCTGCCGCACCCACGGCCTGCTGCCCGTAGACGGCCCGTTCGGCGATTTCTCCGACGAAGAAGGCTTCAACGCACAGGCCCGCCGTTCGGCCACGCTGGGCATGGTTGGCAAATGGGCAATCCACCCCAAACAAGTGGCTCTCGCCAATGCGGTTTTCACCCCGTCCGAGGCCCAGATCACCGAAGCCCGCGAAATCCTCGCGGCCATGGAAGAGGCTGAAAAATCCGGTCAGGGTGCAGCGGTTTACAAAGGCCGTCTGGTGGACATCGCCTCAATCCGTCAGGCACAGGTCATAGTAAAACAGTCTGAAATGATCAACTAACCCAAGGCGCGGGCGGCCTTCGCTTCCCGCGCGTTTCCAATCAAAGGACACCCCATGACCAAAGCCCCGAACGCAGACCAAGCCGAATTCTGGTCCGATGGCGCAGGACTGGACTGGGTGACCTTTGAAAACCAGCTTGATGCGCTGTTCGCAGGGGCCAACGCCGCCTTGATCGACACTGCACAGCCAAAATCGGGCCAGTCCATTCTTGATATCGGCTGCGGCACAGGGGCCACCACACGGGATTTCGCGCAGGCCGTCGGGCCAGAGGGCAGCGTTCTTGGCCTTGATATTTCCACTTCAATGCTGGCCCAAGCCCGCACATCCGCCGCCGCGCAGGGCCTGACAAACGCCAGCTTCACCTGCGCCGACGCCCAGACCAGCCCATTGGACGCCGCCAAATACAACCACATCGTCTCGCGCTTTGGCGTGATGTTCTTTGCCGATCCTGTGGCCGCTTTCACCAACCTGTGCAGCAGCCTTGCCACAGGCGGTCAACTTACAATGGCCTGCTGGGGACCGTTCAAAGAAAACCCCTGGTTCACCATCCCCCGCCGCATCGCCACTGATCTGCTCGGCAGTCCGCCGTCGGTTGATCCCCGCGATCCCGGCCCTTTTGCCTTTGCCGATGCGGATTATGTACTGGAAATCCTGACCAACGCAGGCTTCACCGCCCCGTCCGTCATCACACAAGACATCCCGCTTGTCCTGCCGGGCGACGCTGAAAACGCCGCCGAATTATCCTCGTACATCGGCCCTGCCAACAGCGTGATCCGCGCGCAGAACGGCACCGCTTCAGACAAGGCACACATCGTCGCCGCCACAAAAACCAAACTGCAAGCCTTTGAAATCAACGGCACCGTCACTGTACCTGCCAAAATCCACATTTACACGGCCCATAAACCCGCCTGAGCCAGCGCCCTCCCTATCCATTTTCCACAAATATCCCCGCCGGAGGCACCAAAATCCTGCACCACACCACCCCCGTGGCACCCCATTGCAATTCCCGCCCCGGAGCGCCATATAATGCCTAATCAAAATAACGCTGACGCGGGTGACAATGCAAAACTATCTCGAGTTTGAAAAGCCTCTGGCCGAAATTGAAGGCAAAGCCGAAGAGCTGCGCGCAATGGCACGCCAAAATCCGGAAATGGATGTGGAAAAAGAGGCGCAAGCCCTTGATAAAAAAGCCAAAGACATGCTGGTGGATCTGTACCAGAAGCTGACTCCCTGGCGCAAATGTCAGGTGGCCCGCCATCCCGACCGCCCCCAGTGCAGCGACTATATCAACGCAATTTTCACGGAATACACGCCTCTGGCGGGGGACCGTAATTTCGCGGATGACTATGCGGTAATGGGCGGTCTGGCCCGTCTGGATGACAAACCCGTGATGGTGATCGGCCATGAAAAAGGCAAAGACACCAAATCCCGCATTCACCATAATTTCGGCATGGCCCGCCCCGAAGGTTATCGCAAGGCGATCCGTTTGATGGATCTGGCCGACCGTTTCGGCCTGCCTGTCATTACTTTGGTAGACACCCAAGGCGCCTACCCCGGTAAAGGTGCCGAAGAACGGGGCCAGTCCGAGGCGATTGCCCGTTCCACCGAAAAATGCCTGTCGCTGGGCGTGCCACTGATTTCTGTGATCATCGGCGAAGGCGGTTCCGGCGGCGCGGTGGCTTTTGCCACAGCCGACAAGCTGGCGATGCTGGAACATTCGGTTTATTCCGTTATTTCCCCCGAAGGCTGCGCTTCGATCTTGTGGAAAGACGCCGGAAAAATGCGCGAAGCCGCCGAAGCACTGCGCCTGACGGCACAAGACCTGACCAAACTGGGTGTGGCCGATGTTGTGATTCCCGAACCTATTGGCGGCGCACAGCGGCATAAGGAAGACACCATCGACAACGTGAAATCCGCGCTGCTGACCATGCTTGGCCAGCTTGAGAAAAAGAAACCTGACACCCTGCGCAAGGGCCGTCGCAAAAAGTTTCTGGATATGGGTGCCAAAACGCTGGTGTAACCCACGCCAGCGTTCCACACATCAGTTTATCCCCTGCGGATAACACCTGTGACCGCGGCCGCGCCCAGTGCCGTAATCACCCAGCCGGTAACTTTTGCCAACCAGCGAATCCACCAGCCGTGCCAGCCCCAAGGGCTGCGCGATGTGGATGGGCCCCAAGCC
>JAXMOF010000041.1:0-36718 GCA_034670045.1 Amylibacter sp.
GGAGTTCTCTCTGCGCATCACGGCAAGATACGGACCAGCCAAGGTGGACCATTCTGCCGAGGTTGCTGTTGTCACGGCATGCTCGTGCTCAGTAGATGGCCTAAAACTGACCGTTGGTGAATTAGCTGTAAGTATCGCGCCTTGTCGTGACCCCAAAGCAGCAAATAGCCATTCTACGCGGCGGTGCGGGTCGGGTTGCGAAACACTTGACACGGCCAAAAACCTGTTATGATCGGAGACGAGAAAATGTGTGAAGTTGCCCTCAAAAACCAGCCAGTTTCGGCTGGCGTTCCGGCGCGCTTGGAGTTTTGCTCGCCGTAGCATCTAGTTTCGTTGTCGCGCCCGAAGTGACGTTGGAGTTCTCTCTGCGCATCACGGCAAGATACGGACCAGCCAAGGTGGACCATTCTGCCGAGGTTGCTGTTGTCACGGCATGCTCGTGCTCAGTAGATGGACAGAAGTCAACGGTCGGGAGGATACGAGTTGGGGACCCGAGCGAAGACATCAAAAACCCTCTTTGATGAAGTTAAAAGTGAAGCAAATCTCTTCGCCGCATGGAGACATGTAAAGAAGAGCGCATTGTCGTCAAATAATGGCGAAATCCGGGGTGACGCATCCAAGTTTGAGCATGCCCATCAGACACATCTGCGCAAAATTGGGCGGCAATTGCGAGAACACAGGTTTAAATTTGATCCGGCCAAGGGAGTCCTTAAAGATAAAAGGGCACGTCTAGCACTCAATAAAGACCCACGACCAATTGCCATTGCAAGCGTTAAGAACAGAGTTGTTCAACGCGCAATTCTACAAGTGTTGCAGCCGCGCAGCATAGTTGACCTTTCCAATCAAAATTCTAAGTCGATCCAAACGACTGATCCTAGACTAGGAGCAATCAACAACGTTAACCAGTCGAAGTATGGTGTCGGAGGTTTATTAGGGGAGTTTGGAGGAGTAAAGCCTGCGGTCAATCTGTTGCTGGACGGAATGAACGAAGGAAAAGAATACTATTATAAGTCGGATATTAAATCGTTTTTTACAGACATCCCAACCGCCAATGTAATCGACATTGTAAGAAAGGAAACTAATGACAACCTTTTCGCTGACTTATTTGAAGAAGCTCTGAGAGTGGATTTATCCAACCCAGAAGAACTGGGTAGATTTACTGAGCTTTTTCCAAAACTAGGGACTGGAGTGGCTCAAGGTTCCTCTCTATCGGCCTTCGCTGGCAATTTGCTACTTTACGACCTTGATCAACAATTGAATTCTCCAGATACAACCGCCGTACGCTACATTGATGATTTACTTGTGATCTGTAAGTCTGAGGCGGCGCGGGATTGGGCGATCAAGATTGCGACGAAGGGAATGGAAGACTTTGGCTTCTCATTGTATCCAATCGGTTCTCCCAAATCAGCGGCAGGGAAAATTGAAGATTCTTTTGATTTTCTTGGGTGCACATTTCAAAGAAACCGTTGCGTGCCTAGCAGTGATTCAGTCAGTAAATTACTCGCAGGAATTGACGAGCATATTGTTTCGTCGAAGCAAGCAATTACTGACAGCATTCAACAAAAAAAATTGGTTCCCCCAAAACTTTCATCCACTCAAATAACTAAAACTATTGCTGACAAAATGTACGGTTGGCAAAAGTCTTTTGACTTCGCCACTGACTCAAACGCGTTTGGGAAAATCGATTTGAAAGCAGCTAAGAAACTTCTGGATTTCGATGGGTGGTTACGCCGAAAGCTATTGCATGCTTCTGACGAAACCCGCCTAAGCGTAATGGGAATTCCCAAACTTGCAGCTATGCACTCTAGGCCTTCTACGAAAACAAAACCCTAAACCTTGACCGTCTCTTGCTCACCCACCCCAAACACCCGCTTGTACCGCGCTATTTCTGTGACCGCTTCGTTCGCACTCTTTTAATTCGCTATGCATCATATTTCGCGCCCGCAGCGAATGTCTCCTTCAACGGGCCGCGCCGCAGAATGGCTGAGGGGCGACGAAAGTCTGGAATGGACAGTCAAGGCTCATCCCAAAGTGAAATTGCAGACATCAATACAGCGTTAGGGCCTTCACGCAACTTTGCAAAACTCGCTTTTCTATGCTAACTCCTAAGCTGTTTCCCGCAGATTTTGCTGCGTAATGCGTGCAGGTTAACTTCCAATTTTGGCTGCTAGCCATGGATGCTGAATCATATTTAGGGCTTCGTATTTGACCTTAATAGATGGTCCCGAACCATATTGACTTGCTACATCGGAACCAGTGTGGCCCGTTATGAAGTCGTTCGTTTCCTTCGAAATCCCAGCATCACGAAGAAGGTCTTTCAAAGTTCCACGCAAGGAGTGAAGGACCTGGCTTTTGTGTTTGTCGGGAACTTTATTGATTATATCACCGAGGACACGAGATGCTCGGTTGCTGGCTTTACCGTCTGCGTCCAAGGTGTAGTCGAATAGGCGTCCCGTACTGCGTAGCGGAAGGTTAAGGCAGTCAGGTAACGCGACGAGGCGCGCTGAGGCGTCGTTTTTTACGATCGCGTCTGACAGATCGAAATATCGTATTCCGTTTTGCTCTTTAACTTGTTCCCAGGTCAATAGGGCAGCTTCGTCTAGCCTCATTCCTGTTGTGACAAGTATCTCAAGAAGAAGACGCTCCTGCTCGGGCATCTTCATAGCGAATAATGCGTGGAGCTGGGAAGACTCGAAAGGTCTATAGTGTTTTGTTTTAGTTCCAAAATCGCTGAGGTTTAGGTGCACTAGCGGGTTTGCGACTATGGTTCCCTCTAGCTCACACCAAGTCAGCATTGACGATACTGCGCTTACAGTGCTTCGTATCAAAGAGTTGGACTTCCCATCCGCCTCCAATTCCCTGGCTAATTCGTAGGCCATTGATTTTTTAACATCGGTCACACAAGGGTTTTCCGCCGATTTAATGAATGTTTTTATTTGGCGCTCGGCTGCGTTTTTTGATTTAATTTTTCGACTTTCCCACTTTTTGGAGGAAAGGTAGCAGCCAAGTAATCTACTTAATGAGGTATCACTAGCACTTTGCGAAGGAATATCTTCTTCTGAAGAATTTCCTACAATTGAGGCGAACCGATCTTCTGGCTCCCTGAATTGATCCACAAAAATTTGCATATCCTCTTCGAAGAATGCTTCGGCTGCTGGTTGAGTATCAAAGTAAGTTTCGGTTGGCTTAGATAGTATGGAGCTACCCCAGTATGCTTCCTTAGCAACAGTTTCAATCATATGAAGAAGCTGACTTCTCCAAGGGGTGTCGTGCCGAAACTCGTGGCGGACATTGTGCGGACGTGGTTCGCTGATCCCGTCAGATAATTTGTTCATAACCGTATCCAACAAAGTTTGCATCACATCGTAATAGTGATCTTCCTTTTTCTTTTTAGTACGCTGCTCGTCAGCCAAATTTCGAGAGGTGTCTCTCTGCGCCTCTAAATCAAAGCTCTGGTAAATCTCATCTGCAATAGCGTGCTGTTTGCGTTCTGCAAGTTTACGGTCAGAAGTGCCAGTACTCCTGCGAATTTGCTTTTGTTTAAATAGATGCTCTAGCGGCTTGGGTACAGTCACAGAAACGTAATATTTGCCCTTAACTTTGGTCAATGTGCTTGGGTGGTAAGTCAATGTAATGGCCTATTTAGTGTCCAATTTAGTGTCCACTATACGGCTATCCGCTTGCTTTTCAATGATTTTAGATACTTAGCAGGTTGTGGAGGCGAGTACCGGAATCGAACCGGTGTACACGGATTTGCAATCCGCTGCGTCACCACTCCGCCAACTCGCCGCCTATGGTGTGCCGCAGGCTATAGCAATCGGTAAAAGCGGTGGCAAGTGGGAAGTCGGTGATGGGTTGTAATAGATTTGTGTTGGGGGCGGTCGGTTTTGCCAATCGCTTGATATTGTGGCCAAAGCGGTCTGGAGAAACCACTTTGTTGACGTTTTAAGAACAAACCTATGCCAAAAGAACGGTTAATAAGCCCTTTAAGTTGGTCTAAAATTAACCAAGATGGCAGGGGGCGTTTCTTTTGATGGTCCCTGCTTGGCAAAGGCTTTGGTGGCGCTATCTGCTGAAGGGGTGTTTGCATGTGGCGGCAGGTTGTTTGAATCTGGCGTGAGTAAAGGGTGAGGGATGGCGAAGTCCATTATGATCCAGGGCGCTGGGTCTAACGTTGGAAAATCCATGATCGTAGCAGGGCTGTGCCGCGCATTTGTGCGCCGCGGCCTGAAAGTGCTGCCGTTCAAGCCGCAAAACATGAGCAATAATGCCGCTGTCACCATGGATGGCGGCGAAATCGGGCGTGCGCAGGCCCTGCAAGCGCGTGCGTGTAATGTTCAGCCCCATACGGATATGAATCCGGTTTTGCTAAAGCCCGAGACCGAGACCGGTGCACAGGTGGTGGTGCAGGGCAGGCGCATGGCGACCTTAAAGGCCAGAGATTACGGAAAGATGAAGGCGGATTTGCTGCCCCGTGTTCTGGACAGCTTTCACCGGTTGTGCGCCCATGCTGATCTTGTTTTGGTTGAAGGCGCCGGCAGCCCTGCAGAGGTGAATTTGCGTGCGGGTGATATTGCCAATATGGGGTTTGCGCGGGCGGCCAATGTACCGGTTCTGCTGGCCGGAGACATTGATCGCGGGGGCGTTCTGGCGCAATTGGTTGGCACCCATGTCTTGCTGGACGCCGAAGATAATGCGCTGATAAAAGGCTTTTTAATCAACAAGTTTCGTGGCGATGCCAGCCTGTTTGACGAAGGTTTGCAAATCGCTGTGGATCAAACCGGCTGGCACAGTCTGGGTGTTTTGCCGTGGTTCAAAGACGCGCGCAAACTGCCTGCCGAGGATGCCGCCGATATTGGCGGCGGCGGGAATGGGGCATTCAAAATTGCGGTGCCAAAGCTGTCGCGCATTGCCAATTTTGACGATCTTGATCCCTTGAAACTGGAACCCGGTGTGACGGTAGTGATGGTGGAGCCGGGGCAACGTATGCCGATGGATGCCGATCTGATCCTGATTCCCGGCTCCAAATCCACCATCGGCGATCTGGCGTTTTTGCGCGAACAGGGCTGGGATGCGGATTTGCTAAGCCATGTCGAGCGCGGCAAACAGGTGCTGGGCATTTGTGGTGGCTATCAGATGCTGGGTCAGATGATCAAAGACCCAGACGGGATTGAAGGGCCTGCAGGGCAGGTTCCGGGGCTTGGGCTGCTGGACATCACGACCGTAATGACGCCCGAAAAGCGACTGGCCGAGGTGGCAGGTCATGATCTGGGCAACGGGGCGGGGGTTTCGGGCTATGAAATCCACATCGGCCAGACAACAGGGCCGGATTGCAAACGGCCCTGGCTGGAAATTGACGGGCGGCAAGAGGGGGCCTCGTCACCTGACGGGCTGGTGCGCGGCTGTTATGTGCATGGGCTGTTCATCGCTGATGATTTCCGCCGCGGCTATCTGGAATCCATGGGTGTGGCCCCCAGCGATCTGGTATTCGAAGATGTGATCGACGAGACATTGGATGCCTTGGCCGATCACATCGAGGCGCATTTGGACGTGGAAATGATCTGGATGCTGGCGGCGGATGTGTCAGACCCGCCAAGCGCAGCTTAGGCGGCTTTATTCAAACTCGCGTGAGGCCAGAGCGCGGTAAATCTCGCGTCGGACAAGTTTGCGCACGTTGCGGGTGATCCGGTCGCCCAATTCCCCCTGCAATTCAGAGCGAACCATATCGGACACCATTTCACGCAGGGATTCTTCGTCCAGAAACCCGTCATCGCCATCGGTGTAATCAATTGGTTCATCAAACAACGCGTTTGAAGGTGCCGGGCGGTCTTGTTCTGTGACGTGCTCTGCGGTCTGTTGTGCCGAAGTCGCGGCAGCCGCAGGGGGGGCTGTCTGGACAGGTTCCCGATCAATCACGGTTTCCTTGGCCGAGACCGCTTCTGCGGGTTCGTCTTCGTCGACGACCTCTTGAAAGGGGCTGTCTGCAGGGAATTCCGCATCTGCCTCTGGCCAGTTCGGGGCCGCGTTCTGGCCCTTGTCTTCAGCATCCGCACCGTCGTTTGTTTCATCGCGGGGCGCATCATCGTCAGTTTCGGTTTCCACGAAATCGAAATTGACGAGGCCTGCCATCAGTTCATCTACCGGCGTGTCCAGATCCGCACCCGGTTCGCCGTCTGTTTCGCTGTGGTTTTCGTCGTCGCTGCTGTCTGCAACAGGTTCAACAAGCTGCGGGGCTTTTGACAGATTGGCGGTCAGCGGTGGTTCTTCCCGCGCGAAATCGCGCATGGACAGATGCAGCGCAGACATCATGTCGGCGGCTTCATCCCGTTCGGCCTGATTGGTAGAAGTCCGGGGGGCATCCACGCGGGTGTCCACGGGGTTGAAAAATGCTTCTGGTGCGTCGTCATCGTCATATGCGTCGTCTTCGACCATTTCAGCCATGCGGGCTGCGTGGTCTTGGGGCGCTGCGCCAGTTTCGGCACCATCATCCGAATCGTCATAATCAGACGCGTTGCCGTGGTCATGGGTGTCGTGATCCTGTACCTCGACCGAACGGGCGATTTCGGCCTTGGTGCTTTCAACGGCTTCGCTCATGACCAGCGATTCGATATCCGCGATACGCTGCTCGATCTCTGCGGCGGCAGGGGTCGCGGACAGGGCTTCGGGTACGCGCAATGACGGCGTCAGGACCAGCTTTTCAGGGCCTTTCGCCTCGGGGCGCTGTATCACATCAGCAACGGTTGTTTTCGGGGATGCCGCAGGTTTCGGGGTGTCGTGGACGCTGCGCGCCTCTTCTGACACCAGCCTGCGGATAGACGATAGGACGTCTTCGACGTCCATCTTTCTGCCTGTTTCGGACATTTATCCACTCCTTTTGCCTCAGGCGCGAGTTTACTGAGGATCGTGGATTCGGGCAACTGCTGACTGGGGATCAGTTGCCGTTTCTTTTTTTCAGCTTTTCGAAGAGTTTGATACGTTTCTCCCCGAGAATGCCCAGTTGCTGGCGGTTGGATGCCGCGGCATTCACGTCCGGATTATAGATCGGAACCCCAAGGCCGAGATGCTCTGCGGTCAGCAGGCCCATTTCGCCGAGCACCTGGTACTGAGCCACATATTGATCGCGGATCGCCGTTACCAGTTGGGAACGGGCGGACAGCAGTTCCTGTTCCGCATCCAGCGCATCCAATGTGGTCCGCGCGCCAAGTTTTGCTTCCTCGGTGACGCCTTCAAAGGCGACTTGCGCTGCCCGTACCTGTTCGCGGTTGGACTGGATCGACGCGCTGGCCACCTGCCAGTTGGTATAGGCATCGCGCAGGCCCTGACGGGTCAGATAGCCGGATTGCTGGACGTTGGACAAGGCTTGCTGCAGCAGCGCCACATCGCGGCGGCGGTTGCTGTCCAGACGGCCCCCTTGATACAGGGTCCACTGGCCCACGATCGACGCAGTCAATTCGTCGTTCAGCAGGTCTTTGCCACCGGCACGCGCGCCATAGGTATAGCCAAGCTGGCCGCTGATGTTGGGGTGACGGTTTTTGGTTGTGGCTTTGGCGGTCAGTTCGGCGGCTTTGGCGTTGAACTGGGCCTGCATGATGCGGGGATGCTTGCGCATGGCGACCGCTTCGGCTTTGTCCGGTGTGCTTGGCAGAACCGGCGCCGCTGGCGGAGACCGCAAGTCCCGTGGGGGCGTGCCCACCACAGCGGTGTAGCTGCTTTCCGAGCGTTGCAGCGCGCCACGGTTGGCTTCAAGCTGGGACAGGGCAGCGGCAAGGCGTGCCTCGGCCTGTGCCACGTCGGTGCGGGTCACTTCGCCCACTTCGAAGCGGTCTTTGGCAGCACGCACCTGTTCGCGCAGCACGCGGACGTTGTTTTGGGCCAGACGCACAAACTGCTGGTCGCGGCGTACATTCATAAAGGCCTGTACCGTGCTGAACAGGATGCCCTGTTCCACCTGGATCAGGGCCTGACGTCCCGCCAGCACAGCCATCCGTGCGGCATCAACCCCAAGACGGTCTGCGCCGCCGTCAAACAGTTGAATGGTCAGTTGGGTGTTGTTGTTCCAAACCGTGTTCGGGTTACGCACGGCATTGGGGATATTGTAATCTGTTTCGCGGCCAATGGTCATGGTTTGGGTCAAGGTGGGCAGCAAATTGGCCCGCGCTGAAATCACACCTTCATCCGTTGCGCGAAGGGCGGCTTGTTGTGCCAGAATTTGCGGGTTGGTCAAATAGGCCTGAACCAGAGCATCTGCCAGTGTGGTCGCATGTGCGGGGATAGCTGCGGCGCCAAGCAGCACTGCAAACCCTGTTGATCTAAAGCGTTTCAGCATTCCACTATCCTAACTTTTGCACATCCGATCATTCCAGACGCGCTTTCACCTAACCAAAGGTGAATTCTATTTCTTTACCAAACCCCGGCAAAATCGGGGCTGTTGCATCAAAAGCATTGCGCCAGTCGATACCGCCGTCGCGTTTGTAACCAATTTTACAGTGACCCGTGTTGCCCGATTGGCGAATGGCGATGATACGGCCGCCCGGTTTCAACTGGTCTGTGACGGTTGCAGGAATTTGCTCTGCGGCGCCTTGCAGCATAATCACGCAATAGGGGCCGTGTTTGGCAGCACCCGCTGCCAGTTCACCCTGCTGCACCATCACATTGTCCGCACCGCAGTGGGCCAGCAATTCAGTTGCTTCAGAGGCCATGTCTTCGTCGGATTCAACCGCAACGACCGCTTCGGCCATTTTGGCGATAACAGCGCTGGAATATCCCAGACCGCACCCCAGATCGAGCACCAGTTCCGTGGGCTGGATATTGGCCAGATCCAGCATTTTGGCGAATGTGCGTGGATCCAGCAGGACCCGGTTCGGGGCCAGAACGATATGTTCGCCCATATAGGCAACGCCGCGTTTGGCAGTGGGAACGAATTCCTCACGCTCTACTGTCAACAAAGCGTCGATGATCGGGTATTTTGTGACATCTGACGGGCGGACCTGACAGTCCACCATTGTTGTGCGGGCGGCTGAGAAATCGGTCATGGCAAAACCTTCGTGCTGGGTATGCTAACTTTTGAATCGTTTAGTGCCACAATCAAACGATGGCCGCAACTCGCTGATTGCGAAAAACCCGTTATGCGTTTGAAGCTGTTGCTGTTGTGTTATAGGGGGTTAGCGGCACGGTAGCCCCTGTGGATATGTGCATGGACTCCCCCGGTTTTTCACCCAGTTTGCGCGGGGCGCGCAGCAAAAAGAATTTACCGATCCCGGCGCGGGCCCCCACAGCAGGTGCATTTTCATCGCAGGGAAAGCGGGATTTCCAGCCCTCGGGCAGGGTTAGACCATGGTTTTCGGCCTTTTCGCACATCCAGACCAGCGGGATATTGGCCAGCGGACGCGCTGCGCCGTAACGATAGACATGCCCGCCCACATCCGCATGGGCCCCGCGAAACCAGACTTGTTCCAGATGCCCCGACCAGCCGGGTTCAATATCCCACATGGCAGGGGCATAGGCGTTGCGGTCTTCATCCAGCGCCAGGGCGTGATAGCCCGCTTTGACCGATCCGCCGATGGTGGTTGTGTGAAACTCGGTCGCCATCGGGGCCAGATGGGTCAACAGCGGATACTGGATGCCCAGCGCCTTGACCGTGTCCCAAACCCCGATCATTTCAATGGGTGTGTCGCTGTGACAATGGATGGATTTGAACGTAGCGCGGGCATCTTTGCCAGCTTGGGATTCATACAGGCGAAAGGCAAAGCGCAGGTTGCTTTTTGTGACATTGGCGCGGCGGATCAGGCCCACAGTGCCGATCATCCCCGCGATCGAACGCACCGCATAGGCGCCGCGGGAATAGCCGAACAGGAAAATCCGGTCTCCGGGGCGATAGTTCGCGGCAAGCTGGGTGTAACCGTCGAAAATCAACTGATTGATGCCCCAGCCCGAAGCAATGGTCACCCAGTTGCGAAAACCGTGACCCTGAATGCCGGGGTGATACCACAAAGATGTGCTGGCAGGATCATAGGTTTCCTGCAACAGCTTATACAACAACCCCGCATTGGTTTCCTCGCCCTCACTGATGCGGCTTTGGGTGCCGTCGATGATCACAATATGATTGCGCGACTGGCGTGTGGGGTGGGGCGGCATGGTCTGCTTGCGCGAAAACCGCAGCGTCGATTTCAGACGCGCTGCTATCTTGCGCCAAAGCGGTTCTGTGCCGTTGGAGTCCGTCATCTATAAATCGTCATCTCTACGCCGTCATCCCTACGCCGTCATTTGGCCTCTTGCAGCCATGTCCACATCCTAAGGGGCGTGACCGGCATATCGACCTGATGAATGCCCCGATCCCAGACTGCATCTTGCACCGCGTTCATCACAGCGGCCAATGCGCCGACGGTGCCTGCCTCGCCGCAGCCCTTCATACCGATCTCATTGGCGGTAGAAGGCACCAGTTCGGCGTGAAAATCCATATGGGGCACATCGGTGGCGCGCGGCATGCCGTAATCCATGAAACTGCCCGTCAGCAACTGGCCGCTGTCATCATAAACCGCGTTTTCTGTGATGGCTTGGCCGATGCCCTGAACCACGCCGCCGTGGACCTGACCCTCGGCCAGCATGGGGTTAATCAACAGGCCGAAATCATCCACAATGGTATATTTCACCACCTGTGTGTGACCCGTCTGTGGGTCTATTTCCACCTCGCAGTAATGCGCACCGTTGGGATAGCTGCGCGCGGGCAGATCATATTGCACGGAGTGATCCAGCAGGTCGGTCAGGCCCTTTTCCTGCGCCTTCACAACCACTTGGGGCAGGGTGATCCGGCGATCCGTTCCAAGAATTGTGAAAGCCCCATCTTCAAAACCCACGTCTTGGGGGTGGACTTCCAATTCGTCACTGGCCAGCGGTTTCAATTTGTCGATCACCAGATCGGAGGTTTTATAGATCGAGTTCCCCTGCATGGTCACAGAGCGCGAGCCGCCTGTGCCGCCCCCCGTCGGGATCGCGTCGCTGTCCCCTTGGATGATGCGCACTTTGGCAGGGTCCCAGCCGGTTTTTTCACAGACCAGCTGGGTATAGGCGGTTTCATGGCCCTGACCGTTGCTTTGCGTGCCCACATAGAGATCCAGATGCCCGTCATTGGCGAAAGCGATGCGGGTGGTTTCCTGCGGCGCGCCAAGGATGCTTTCGATGTAATAACACAGACCCAGCCCGCGCAATTTGCCGTTCTGCGCGCTGTCCGCCTTGCGTGCGGCAAATCCTGTCAGGTCGGCTTCGGTTTCGGCCCGTGTCAGCACACGGTCAAAATCACCCACATCGTAAAGTTCACCCGCAGCGGTTTTATAAGGCATCTGATCGGCGCGGATAAAGCTTTTGCGCCGCAGTTCGGACGGGTCCATTTCAAACTGCCGTGCGGCATGGTCCATCAGACGTTCCAGCACATAAATCGCTTCGGGGCGACCCGCGCCGCGATAGGCGTCTACGGGGGTGGTATTGGTGTAAACACCGCGCACACCGAAATAGGCGGTTTGGACGTCATAGACACCGGGAAACACCTTAAGCGCCAGTTCGGACTGGATATTCTGACCGAAACCGGAACTATAGGCCCCAAGGTTGGACACCGCATTCACCCGCAGCGCGACCATTTTGTAATCCGCATCAAAGGCGGCTTCCGCGTCCGAATAAAGATCACGGCAGGCATTGTCCGTCATCATGGATTCACTGCGATCAGGCGTCCAGCGCACGGCTTTGCCCAGCGATTTCGCCGCAAATGACGCCAGCAGATATTCCGGATAGGCGTGCACCTTCATCCCGAAGCCGCCGCCCACATCAGGGTTGGTCACACGGATGTTTTCAGGCGCCATATCAAACGAGGCCGCCAGATGCCGCTTTACGCCCCAGACCCCTTGGCCTGAAAAACACAAATGCAGCTTGTCGCCGTCCATTTCCGCGTAACAGGCGCGGGATTCCATGGAATTGCAGATTACTCGGTTGGAATGGACCCGCAGCTTGACCCGATGGGCGGCGGATTGAAACGCGGCCTGCGTGGCATCGGCGTCGCCGTGCCCCCAGTCATAGGCCAGATTTCGGGGTGCTTCGGGATGGATTTCCGTACCGTCAAAACCCAGTTCCATGGATGTGGGCAGATCATCGTAATCCAGATCAATCAGTTCCGCAGCATCGCGGGCCTGTGCCAATGTGTCGGCGATGATGATGGCGATGGCCTCGCCTGCAAAGCGCACACGGTTTATGGCCAGTGCGGGGCGGTGGGGCGTTGCAGCCGTGGTTCCGTCGCGGTTTTTCACAGGGATAGCGGCCATTTTATTGTCCATTACCCCGTCCAGATCGGCGGCAACATAAACGGCGTGGACCCCTTTGGAGGCTTTCGCATCTGTCGTGTCGATGGCGGTCAGATCCGCATGGGCCATCTGCGCACGCAGCACATACATATGCAGTGCGCCCGCAGGGGCGATGTCATCGGTATAGCGTCCGTGGCCTGTAACCAGCCGCACATCCTCTACCCGGGATGCAGATTGGGAAATGCCGAATTTTGTAATAGGAGTATTCATTCAAACCTGCCTTCAAGTAAAACGCGTTGCGCCAAGGGTATTCCTTATTGCGGGGAGGTCTAGGGGAAAGGACATAAAACGTGGCGGGTTTTTTGGGTAAAACGGGCGGCGGCGCGGCGGGAAACCCTGCGAAACGGCCCGCAACCCGCCGGTTTTAGCGCCTTTGACAGGGGATTGCCTGCCAAAGGCCAATAGCAAACGGGGTGGTTCAGGCGTTGAAATGCCCTGCAATCACCGCAGTGGCGGCGTCCAGTGCGCCTGACCCGTGGGGAATATTCAGTGCCTTCATCCCCGTATCCAAAGTCCCGAGCGCCCCGATCAGCATAATCGGGTTCAAATGTCCCATATGGGCGATGCGAAAGACGCTGTCCCAGCCAGGCCCGCCTTCTTCGGCAAAGCCAAGACCGATGCCCAGTGTCAGCCCCGCCTGATGTTCGCACCACTGGCGCAGGCGGCCGCATTCATCGTCTTTGGAGCGCACGGTTGTGACCGCACGGGAGCGTTTGGCAGGGTCTGTGATGTTCAGGGACAGACAGCCCCATGTTTCAACCGCCGCCCAAACAGCGCGGGCAAAGGTGTCATGGCGTGCCCATGCGTTGGTGATACCTTCTTCATGGACCAGAATGTTCAAGGCTTCGCGCAGGCCGTACAGGTGATGGGTGGGGGCGGTGCCACCGAATTGTTGGTAGAATTTTTCCGGATGGGCACGGGGATACCAATCCCAGTAGTTGCTCACCAGATCGGCAGATTTCTGGGCGGCTTCGGCCTTGTCGTTGAAAAATACAAAGGACAGACCGGCAGGGGTCATCAAACCTTTCTGACAACCCGTCACCATCACATCCACGCCCCAAGCGTCCATTTCGTGGCGGTCACACCCAAGCGAGGCGATGCAATCCACAAAGAACAACGCTGGGTGGTTCGCCGCATCTATGGCCTTGCGCAGGGCCGGGATATTGTTCTGAACCGATGATGCCGTGTCAGTCTGGACCGTAAACACACCTTTGAAACTGTGGGATTTATCCGCCTTCAACCGCTCTGTCAGTTGATCTGCGTCCGCATCTGCCTGATTGCCAAAGTCAAGGATTTCCACCTCAATCCCCATGCGTGTGGCCATATCAGCCCAGCCCTGACCAAAACGCCCCGTGACCAGCACAAGAATTTTATCGCCCCTTGAACAGGTGTTCGACAAGGCAGCTTCCCATGCGCCATGGCCGTTGGCGATATAGATCGCGGCGTTATAGCTGGTCTGTGCCACGGTTTTCAGATCGGGATACAGGCTGGTGGTCAGCTCGATCAGCTCTCCGGCGTAGATGTTGGGTGAGGGACGGTGCATCGCGTTCAACACACGCTCGGGAATGACAGAGGGACCAGGGATCGAAAGTTGGGCGCGGCCAAAGTTTAACGACATGGGAGGGCTTTCAGAAAGTGGAATTGGCACAAGACCTATCCCTGCGGATTGGGAAGGTCAAAAGCAAAATCACCCTTGGTGGTACGGCCTTCCTGACTGTATCGGATCGCAGGTGGAATGTTGCAAATTTCCGTTGATGACTGCGGGGCATGGACAGCAGGGGTGCAGATGGTACAAGGTCGGCCCGCAGGCTCCGTGCCGCAACATGCAAAGGTCTCTATGAGCGACGCAGAAACACCCCATCTGAATGCACGGGCCGCCTATGGCCGCCTGTGGCGCGATTGGCTGGCCCCCCACTGGCACAAAATGATGGTCGCATTCGGCTTTATGCTGATCGTTGCCCTGTCCACGGCAGGCTATGCGAAGTTCATGGAGTGGGTCATTTCCGCTTTGGAACACAAGGACCCCACAGTGATCTGGTGGGGCCCGCTGGGCATCATCGCACTTACTTTTAGCAAAGGTGTTGGCCATTACCTGCAACAAGTGGTGCAGAACAACGTATTGAGCCGTGTGCAGGCGAATATGCAAAAGCACATGTATGACCGTCTGGTCTATATGGATCTGGCCTATTTGCTGGCCGAAGCCCCCGCAGCCCTTGCGGCGCGGTTTTCAGCGGATATCGAACTGGTGCGCCAAGCGTCGATCGTGGTGTTCGGATCGGTGCGCGATATTCTGACGCTGGTTGCGGCGATCATCGTGATGCTGTCCATTGACTGGGCAATGGCCATCGGTCTGGTGCTGGTCTTTGCACTGGCCTTCGGGCCGATTGGCATTGCAGGCGCACGGATTCGCCGAATTTCATCCAGCACCCAAAGCGAAATTGCCCATATGACCGAAGCCGTGAACGAGGGTCTGACCGGGATTCGCATGGTGCGCACCTATCAGTTGGAAGAATGGCTGAAGAAAACCTCGGATGATGTGTTTGACAAGCTGCAGGTTCTGCGGGTGTCACTGGTGAAATGGCAGGCTCTGATCACCCCGATGATCGAGGTTCTGGCGGGGGTCGCGATTGCCGTGCTGCTGCTGCTTGTGGCGCTGCGGATGCAAAGCGGTGCCATTGATCTGGCAGGATTTATCGGCCTGATCACCGCGCTGGGCGTGGCCACCAATCCGGCCCGCAAACTTGGCGGGGCTTATGCTGTTGGGTTGCAAGGCATGGCGGCCCTTGAACGGGTCTATGCGTTGTTTGATGCCAAGAATGATATTTCCGACGGCACGTTCGTCTATGCCGAAGGGGTCAAACCCAAGGGCGAGATCGAATTCAGGGATGTCAGTTTTGTCTATCCTGACGGATATGCCGCGCTGCATGATATTAATCTGACCATCGAGGCGGGTAAAACCTATGCCTTTGTCGGGCGCTCCGGTGCGGGGAAATCGACAGTGTTCAACCTGTTGCCCCGTCTGTTTGACGCCACCAAAGGCAGTATCCTGATCGACGGGGTCGACTTGACCGCCCATCAACTGGGGTCTTTGCGCAATCAGATTTCGGTGGTCAGTCAGGACAGTATCCTGTTGTCGGGGACCGTGTTGGAAAACATCGGTTTCGGACGGGAAGGGGCCACACTTGAGGCCTGTATCGCCGCGGCCAAAGCGGCGGCGGCGGATGATTTCATCACCGCTTTGCCCGATGGATATAACACGCGGATTGATCCGTCCAAAGCCAGCTTTTCCGGCGGCGAGCGTCAACGGCTGTCTATCGCCCGCGCCATGCTGCGCGACGCGCCGATCCTGTTGCTGGATGAACCGACATCAGCGCTTGATGCCCAGTCAGAGGCCGCGATTCGCACTGGTCTGGATGCTTTGTCCAAAGGGCGCACCACATTGGTGATCGCCCATCGTCTGGCAACAATTCTGGACGCGGACCAGATTGTGGTGATGGACAAAGGGCGCATTGTGGATCAGGGCACCCATGATGAATTGCTGGAACGGGGCGGCATCTATGCTGACCTGTTCAACCTGCAATTCGACATGAAAGCCGAACAGAGCACCCGCAAGCGGGCGCGCTCTTTTGCGGGGCGCAAGCGCAAGCGCGGGTTGATGGAAATGGTCAGCCGTTTTGTCAGTCTGGGTGGAAATAACGACCATTTGTAGGGGGCTCTGCCCCCTCTGCGCTGGTGCGCATTCACCCCGGGGATATTTTGCAAACAAAAAGGGGGGGTCAGCGTTTGTTGTAGCGCCGGGCCAGTTTTTCGGGGGCGGTACCAAGGAAGTATAGGGCGAGGGTGGTCAGGTTCTTTGTGCCGCGTTTTAGCCAGCCGTCAGAGATGTAGCGGGCAGCACTTGTGGTGGCTGTGGCGGGCAGCGCAGTAAGGGTGCGGCGCAATTTGCGCGCGATGGCCACGTCCTCCATCAGAGGGATTTCGGGGTGGCCGCCGATTTTTGTGTAGTGGGATGTTTTGATCAGCAGGCCCTGGTCACCGTAAGGCAGGGCGAACAGACGGGCGCGCAGATTGGCCCATGCGGAAACCAATCGTGGGGCGGTGCCTTGGGCGTCAAAGCGCAACTGGAAATAGGCCGCATTTTGCGAGGTTTCTATGTGATGGCGCAGGATTTTCGGCCAGTCGTCAGATAAAACTGTGTCGGCATGCAGGAACAGCAGCCAGCCGGTTTTTGCGGTTTTTGCAGCGGCGGCAAGCTGGGTGCCGCGTCCCTGTGGGGACACAACCAGTTCCGCGCCAATGTCATCTGCGACCCGTTCAATCCTGTCGGTCGAACCGCCATCGGCAAAAATAACCTGATGGATCAATCCTGCTTCAATCCCCAGATACAGGCTGGCCACGGTCGGGCCAAGGGTGGAGGCGCAGTTCAGTGTGGGCAGGATGACGGTCAGGGGTGCTGGCATGGGGTGTTCGGCAATGGGTTCTGGTCATGGCTGGGTCTGCGGGCTACATAAACGGTTGAACGCCATTGTGCGACAAGAATTCAAGGATGTAACTGTTATGACCGAGGAAACGCGCCAGGTTTTGCGGATAACCGGATCGGATCGACACCGGTTTCTGAATGATCTGGTTACAAATGACCTGAAAGGGTTGGACCAAGGGCTGGTCTATGCTGCGCTTTTGACACCGCAGGGCAAATATCTGTTTGATTTTTTCCTGTCTGCGGATGGGGACAGCTATTTGCTGGATGTGGATGCGGGGCGGGCTGCGGCTTTGGTGCAGCGGCTGAGCATGTATAAACTGCGGGCGGATGTGGCGATTGCGGATGCGGAATTATGTGTGCATCGCGGTCTTGGCACCCCGCCCGAAGGAGCACTGAGCGATCCGCGTCACGCGGGGCTGGGCTGGCGGGCGTATAAAAACACGCCGCAGTTGGAGGATGCCGTGGATTGGGATGCGCTGCGGGTCCGGCATTGTGTGCCACAGACCGACGTTGAATTGATCGCCGACGGGTCTTTCATTCTGGAATGCGGCTTTGAACGGCTACACGGGGTGGATTTCCGCAAAGGCTGTTATGTGGGGCAGGAAGTGACTGCGCGGATGAAACACAAGACCGAGTTGCGCAAAGGACTGGTCACAGTAGCTGTCGCAGGTGCGGCCCCAGTGGGAAGTCAGCTGACCTGCGAGGGCAAAGCCGTTGGCACGCTGTTCACACAGGCAGACGGGCAGGGCATAGCCTATCTGCGGTTTGATCGGGTCAAAGGGAAAATGCAGGCGGGCGACGCGCGGGTCACCCTGTTATAAGGCGCAGGTCGGCGGGGGGTGCCCCCGCCAGACGGGGCTTATTTCTTTTCGTTGCGGACCAGTTTTGCGAAACGGTCAAACACCTGATCGTTGGACGCGATGATCGACCCGTTTGCGATCGGGTTGCCGTCTTTGGTGATGCTTTCGACAAAGCCGCCAGCCTCTTTCACCAGCAGGATACCTGCAGCCATGTCCCAAGCGTTCAGTTTGCGTTCCCAGAACCCGTCGTAACGGCCCGCAGCCACATAGGCCAGATCGAGCGCGGCTGCACCCCAGCGGCGCACGCCGGCACAGCCCGGCAGGATGCGGGCGAGGTCCTGGAGTGTGTCTGGCAAATCAGCGCGGCCACCAAAAGGCAGGCCTGTTGAAAAGATCATTTCAATCATGTCGCGCCGGCCCGACACACGCAAACGACGGTCGTTCAACCACGCGCCTGCGCCTTTTTCAGCGGCAAACAGTTCTTCGCCCGCAGGGTTGAAAATCACAGCGGCGACGATTTCGCCTTTGTGCTCCAGAGCGATGGAAATCGCCCAATGGGGCAGGCCGTGTAAAAAGTTGGTGGTGCCGTCCAGCGGGTCAACGATCCAGCGGCGTGTAGGGTCTTCGCCTGCGATCTCTTCGCTTTCTTCAGCCAGCCAGCCATAGTTCGGGCGGGCTTCCATCAGGTCTTCTTTCAGGATCTCTTCGGCCTTCAGATCGGCGCGGGAAACGAAATCGCCCGGACCTTTGGCACTGACCTGCAGGTGTTCCACCTCGCCAAAGTCGCGCATCAGGGATCGCGCTGCCCGACGGGCGGCCTTGATCATAATGTTCATATTTGCTGACATTTGTGTCATGGGAAGCATCCTTGGTGGTGGAATGCTGCTGTTTATGCCCTGACTTTGGCCTTGCCAAGGGGATTCTACAAAGCGCGCGGATTCTACCCGTTTGCTTGGAGAAGCGATCAGGCCGGAGACGGGTCGTCGGCCTGACGGTCCCGGGTGATCATCACGAAATCCCGCATATAGCTGTTGTCGACTTCACTGGTGCGGATCGCGGCGTAAAGCCGTCTGGTCAACCCGTTTTGTGTAATCGGGCGGGCGACGAAATCATGGCCGTATTTTTCTTCGGCAATCACCCAGTCGGGCAGAACGCTGACACCGCGACCTGATGCGACCAGCAGCATAATCACCGCGGTCAGTTCCACTTGGCGGATGGATTTGGGTTCAACCCGTGCTGGCGTCAGCAGTTGGGTAAAAGCATCAAGGCGGGATTTTTCCACAGGATAGGTGATCAGAACCTCGTTGCGGAAATCCTCGGCCTCGACAAATTCTTTTTGCGCAAGCGGGTGGGTGCGGGCGCAGACGAAGGTTGGTTCGTAGTCAAAAAGCGGAATGAATTCAACGCCGTCTATGGTTTCCGGATCGGCAGAGACCACAAGGTCAACTTCTTCCCGTTGCAAGGCAGGCAGCGCATCAAAAGCAAGGCCGGGGCGAATGTCCACATCCACATTGGGCCAGATCTGGCGGAAATCTTCGAGCACGGGAAACAGCCACTCAAAACAGGCATGGCATTCAATCGCGATATGCATGCGGCCCGCTTTACCCGTGATCAGTTCTGAAAAATCCTGTTCCAGCGCGTCGATCTGGGGCAGAACCTTTTCCGCCAGTTGCAATAATTTATGGCCCGCTTTGGACAGTTTCAGCGGTTTGGAGCGGCGCAGGAACAGTTCCATCCCCACCTGTTCTTCCAAGGCTTTGATCTGGTGGGACAGGGCGGATTGGGTGACGTTCAGCACTTCGGCTGCGCGGGCCAGTCCGCCTTGTTGATGAATGGCACGGATTGAGCGGAGATGGCGAAATTCGAGATACATGACAGCCTACATGAATGATCCGCGTTATTATTATTAGAAATATGAATTTGCTTCAAGTTGGAAGCCAGTGTTTGTGGAGATAACACAACTGAAAGCGCCAGCCATGACTAAAGATTTCGACTTATCCTTTGAATTCTTCCCGCCCAAAACGCTCGCGGCCAGCTTCCGGCTGTGGTCTGCGGTTGAAACGCTGCGGGTGTTTGACCCTGATTTCGTGTCCATCACTTACGGGGCCGGTGGGTCCACGCGCGATCTGACCTGCTCTGCGGCGGGTGTGATTACCAAAAACTACGGTCTGCCCGTTGCGGGCCATTTGACCTGCGTTGACGCAACCCGTGAAGAAACCCTTTCGGTTGCCCGTGGCTATGCAGCCAAAGGCGTGCGCCGTGTTGTGGCGCTGCGCGGGGATGCACCTGACGGGGCCGAAAAATTCCAGCCGGTCAAAGACGGGTTTTCCGGTTCTGTCGAACTGGTCAAAGCGCTGTCGGATCTGGGTGGATTTGACATTGCGGTCGGGGCTTATCCGAACCTGCACCCCGATGCCACAAGTGACACATCCGATGTGGATCACCTGAAAGCCAAATTCGATGCGGGTGCGGATCGCGCCATCACCCAGTTCTTCTTTGAGGTCGAGGATTTCCTGCGTTTCCGCGACCGCTGCGTTGCTGCCGGCATTACACAACCGATCATTCCGGGCGTTTTGCCCATCGAAAACTGGGCCAAAACCAAGAAATTCGCCGCCCCTTGTGCGATCCCGATCCCCTATTGGCTGGAAGAAGGTTTCCGCCACGCCGAAGCGGGCGGCACAGAGCGTTTGTTCGCGACGGCCCTGTGTTCCGAAGCCTGCGACACGCTTTTGCGCGAAGGGGCCAGCGGATTGCATTTCTACACGCTGAACGACCCGACGCTCAGCGCCGATGTCTGCCGCGCTCTGGGAAGAACGCCACGTCATTTGGAGCTGCAAGCCAGCGCATAAGCGATTTGCCTGCTTGAAGACAACAGCATCAAGGCTCTACGGTTCGGCACGCCCAAACTGGAGAGCCTTTTGCCATGCGTGACCTGAAATTTGCCGTTACCCCCGATGATCTGCCCGGCCCTGAACAGGCAGAGTGGACAGGGTTGGAATACCTGCAAAAAACCCTGTCGGGAGAGGTCGCAGCGCCGCCAATCGCGGGTCTGATGAATTTTCGTCTGGAAGCGATCGAACTAGGGCGGGCCACTTTCCGAGGCATCCCGAAATTCGCCGCGTTTAACCCCGGTGGCACGCTGCACGGCGGCTGGTACGGGGCAATTCTGGACAGCGCAATGGCCTGTGCGATCATGTCGAAAGCGGGCAAGGGGAAGACCTACACCACGCTGGAATATAAGGTGAATATCGTGCGCCCCGTGCCCGAGGGTATGGAGGTACAAGTTATCAGCGTGGCCAGCCATGTTGGACGCACCACAGGTGTCGCCGATGCGGAACTGCGCGGGGTTGTAGATGGAAAGCTTTACGCCACAGGCTCTACCACCTGTATGCAGGTGGGGTGATTTTGGATATTTGACCCAAAAAGCGAGCGGGCGTCGGGGTTAAGCCGCAAAGCAGCCGAGTTCGACCAGTGTTTCGGTCATCAGGGATTTGAGGTCGTCTTCGATTTTAGGGCTACAGACATAGGGCAGGCCTTTGCGGGCTTGGGTCCAGCCGATCACATGGACCTTTTTCACAGCGGGGTCGTGACCTTGCAACATGGCCCACGTGCGGCAGTCGATTGCGGCAATATCGGCTTTGCCTGCGGCGACCATCTGGACGGAATGGCGGTGACTGCCGGAATGTTCTGCCTGGCTGTAAAAGGCTTTGCGCTGGCCTGTGGCAGCGGCCATATCGGCGGTGATTGACAGATAGCCTGACAGCGAGGCGCGGTCGTTAAAGGCCAGTCGTTTGCCTGTCAGTTTTTCTACCGGAACCTGTCCGTCGCGCCCTTTGGGCGGGGCTGTGTTGATACCGCGTCCCGTTGCGATAATGGCGGATCTGTAAAGCGGGCCTTGACCACCGGGAAAATCAGAGAAGTCGGGCTGCGCCAGAATGTGCAGATCAGGGGCTTGCCCGCAGGAAATAGGGCCCCAGCAGGTTTGTGAAAACAGCAGGCGGGGGTGGGCCAGCAAGGCTTCGGCGTCGTGATCATTTTCGGGGCGGTAGAAATCTACCAGCGGTTCGACGCCCCGTTTGTGTAATCCGGACTGGATACTTTGCCAGAAGGCATCGGTCTGCGACCTGTATTCAGGCAGATCATACATGGGTAATGCTGCACGGTATCGGGTCACTCTGCCTCCTTGCTTCGATGCCAGGTGGGATGGACAACGGGTTCTTTGGCTATCAGAGCATAGGCGCGAAACAATTTCCAGTAGTTTGGATAGACATAGTCATGATTCATCTGCCGCCAGAGTGCTTTGTCCCGTGTGTAAAGCGCGGGGAGATTGTACCACGGGATGGTCGGGTTTTTATGGTGCACAAGGTGTAGGTTGTTGTTCAGGAACAATAAACTGAGCGGGGATTTTTCGACAATGATGGTGCGGCCTTCGGGGGTTTCGTGCCATTGATGTTCGGCAAAAGTGCGCAGGGATATTATGGCGGCCCCGCCCCAACAGGCGGTGATTAGGTAAAGCCAGACGGGAATCTGGAACAGAAATACAATGCAGCCAAGGATCGGGATCAGCCCGATGCCATGCAGGATCCACGCCTGACGCACCGCTTTATCCCCTGTGCGCATCAGGGCGTAATCGCCCGCAATGAGGGCAACTGTAGACATCGCAGGCCCGATCACCAGTCGTCCGAGCAGTGTATTTGACCAACCTAACAGCCGTTGCAGCCATTTCGGCAGCCCGTCATAATACCACAGCGCGCGGTAGTAGCTTTCGGGATCGTCAAAAGGGTCGGTCAGGCGGTCATCCGCGTGATGACGCAGATGCATGGTGCGAAAGCGGCGGAACGGCCAGATCAGGCCGGGGTTTGCACTGACCAGCAGTTCGTTCACCCAGCCGACGCGGGTCGGATGGCCGTGCAAGGCCTCATGCACCAGTGACGAATGTAAAGCGTTGAGAACCGCCATCAGCACCAGCGCGATTGTCGGGGCGTAGGGGAAAACCAGCCAGCCAATGCAGATCCAGAGGCCGTAGGTGGTCAGGATCAGGGCCAGTGTCGGCCATTCGATGCGCAATTTGGGAAAACTCAATCTGATACCTCATGTTGATGGGGGATTTTTATGGCAGCAGGGTGTCAGCAGACAATGAGAGTGTTGTAACAAAGCAAGGTTTTTGTTGTTTTTTGTAAACAAAAGTGATGAGGTGCGGCATGGATCGCAGAGAGACATCAGATATTTTTCGCGAACGGCTGGCCCGTTTGCAAAGCCAAAGCGGCCTGCGGCAATCGGCTTTTGCAGCGCAATTGGGGATCGACCGTTCGGCCTTGTCGCAACTTCTTAGCGGGGCGGGGGCGCGGTTGCCCCGTGCTGATACGCTGGTGGCGCTGGCCGAAACCCATCAGGTCTCGGTTGACTGGCTGCTGGGACTGTCCGAAGATCAAGGGGTTGTGTCGGAAACCCGCGCTATGCTGGAGATTTCCAGTGGTGCGGACAGTCTGGACCAGACACCGCTTGTGCAGTGGCATGAAGAGGCGCGCGGCACCAAAATCCGGTATGTGCCTGCAGGACTGCCCGATTTGTTGCGCGACGGGGCTGTGGTACAATACGAACATCGCAACACACCCGTACTGGACGCCAGCCAACGGCAGCAGGACGGGTACAGGCGCAACTATGCCCGCCTGCCTGAAACCGATATGGAAGTGGCTATGCCATTGCAAACCTTGAAAAGTTTTGCCGCAGGTCACGGGATTTGGGCAGGGCTGTCTGTGGCGCAGCGGCGCGGGCAACTGGCGCAAATGGAACAATTGTTGCGGGAATTATACCCCGGGTTCCGCCTTTATCTGTTTGACGGCAGCAAGCGGTTTTCCATGGCCTATACGATCTTTGGGCACCAGCGGGTGGCGATCTATGCGGGGGAGATTTATCTGGTGTTGAACGGGCGCCAGACGATCCAGACCATGGTGGGGCACTTTGACAATCTGGTGCGGGCGGCCGAAGTGCACGCCCATGAGGTCGCGGATTTTGTAGCCACGTTGTGAGTGCCGCTGGCCTGCGCCTCCGGCGGGGATATTGTTAGAAAATGGAAATGCTAGTCCGTGTCTGTTGTGCCAGCGCCAGCCCCTGATTGACGCGAGGATTCGGTGGCAGGGGCGTAGGTGCGATTGGCGAAACGGGTGAGTGTGGCCCAAGCGGTTTCAGGTGCCGGACGGCGCGGGGCCGGTGTCAGGGGTTGGCCTTCGGGGGGGGCTGGCTGAAGGGTGAAAACTGCGGTGTCTGGCTGGTCTTCTGCCTGATAAAGGCCAGTCGGCGTGGCGTAATAGACAGCGGATTTCAGGGTGATGCGGTATGACATTCCGCTGATTTTGGGCAAGTCGGCTGCAAAGAACAGCAGCAATACGGGGCTGGCGAGTTTTTCGAGACGGATCGGGGTGTCGGGTTGGGTGTCACAGATTTCTGCGCCCAGGTACAGCGGGCAGTCTGCGGATAATCGGCCTGTTTCTTTGGCCTGTAACAGATCTGCCAGGGCGCTGATGCTGTCAAAGCCAAAGTGCCAGGCGGTTTCGGCAGCGCGGCTGGCGTCCTCGGACAGACCCCAGCTGTAACCTGCGCCGGTACAGGCTTTGCGGGCCAGTGCGCCGACCTCGTTTAGGGACGGGATCATACGGGCACCTTTTGTGGAAAGTGCCAGTCATCGCCGCTTTGGGCCAGCGTGTCGGGGTAGGGGGCGTCGGCAAACATATTGATGCGCACCCAACGATCGGATCGCGGATCAAAGTGTTTCGCCCCGAAAAAAGACAGTTTCAGGCGCAGCATGTCAATCGGCAGCATGGTCGCGCAGATGGTGTTGTCACGGATTTCAGCATAGGGATAACGGGCGGCGATCTGTACGCGGCGCACGGCGTGGCGGTGTTCGGGGTGGTTGCGCGTGATGTCAGAAATCGGGGTGTTTTTGTCATAAACTTCAAGGCATTGGGTAAGCCGCATCACATCCCGCAGGGGGCTGAGGGGTTGTTCATAACCGGCTATATCAGCTTCGCGGAACCTTTCGCCAAGGCGGGGTTCCAGCTTTTCTGCCGACACATACCAGACCCGCGCACTGTTGCTTTCGTCCCGCCAATCCAGCCTTTCCGCCCAGCCGTAGGTTTGCACAATCTGCCTTTTCAGAGTTGCCACCGTGGCTGTTCCGTCAATCTGGCGGCCCGTTGTTTCATCTGCGGCCAATGTATCGGTCAGGTCGTCCACCAGATCGGGATGACACTCGATCAGCAGCGAGACGACCAGTTCGCAGCCTTCCAGCGAGAATTGTTCTTCGGCAAAGCAATAAAGCGCATTCCAGGACACAATCGGCCCCGTGTTCAACAGGGTTTGCAACCCGTCAATATCCGCCTTTAATGCGGCAAGTTTTTTCAGTTGAACAGGGTGGTCCGACCGCCAGAGCTGCCAGTTCAGGGTCGCGCGGTCAACCAGCGCAGCAAAGCGGTGCTGATCGGATTGTGTGAAGTCCTGCAGGTTGCGCACACGGGCTAAAGCCCGTTCTTTGGCGGTGATCCAGTTGTGTAGCAGGATCGGATGGTTCAGCAGGAAGGGTGCCATGCCAAGGCCCGTGGAATTGCCGATGCCAAAGCGGCGTCGCAGGGCCGGGGCAAGCGTTGTGGCCCGCGCGCCGCCTTTGCAGCGGGCCATATGTTCCACCAGATCCATGACAAACAGGCGGGTCAGATACACGCTGAGCATTTCGCATTGAAACGGCGCTTGGAATTCGGGGCGGTCCGCAAGGTCCTGGCGGTCTGCGGCGCCGAATTTGCCCGACCCATAGACCGCCGTGGTGCGCATCAGGTAGCCGACCTCGGCCACTTTGGCGGCGTCGGGTTGTTGGCCTGCGGCAAGGGCATCTACCACATGGGACCACAGGCGCACAGAACGGTTGGCGCGGCTGAGCGACAGTTCGGATCGGGAAATCCGGCCAGCTTCCTGTAAAGGTACGTTTTGGGCAAGTCTGACCATGTCATCGGCCTTGGGGATGCCGTCAAACAACGTAAATGTGCAGTCCCAAGCCTGTGCAATGACCCTGTCTGATCGCAAATCATCTGGCAGATCATGGGCAAAAGCCACAAGGGAATACGCCCGATCCGGCGTGTGAACCGTATAGATCGCATGACCCACGCCCTGATTGTTTATGGCAAATTCGGTCACAGAAAACCGCCAGTTTTCCCGCTGCATCCGCCGCATCAATATCCGCATGAAAGACAAGCGGTGCGCGTGGGCCGATCCCATCCGCGCCAGTTTCATCACCTGATCAGGCGGTCGCATCTGGATTTGGTCACACAGCGGGTCTTGCATCACATGGGGCCGAAGTTTTCGGTAAAGAACCGGTGCCAATTGTCGCCCATGATGCCATCCACCTCGGCCCCGTTCAGGCCTGTGGCCCGCAGCCCGTCACGGATGTTTCCAAAGTCGCGGTTGTCGTTGAACCATTGAGGCATCGGGGGGAAGCCCGCGTTGTATTTGGAGCCTTCGCCGTAGTCGATTTCTTTGGACCAGCGGCCCACGCGCATCCATTCCACTACGCTGTCGGGCTGGTCCTCGCACAGATCCGAGCCAATTCCCAAATGTTCTGCCCCATATTTTTCAGCAGTGCGGGCGATCATTTCGCAAAACATCTGCAAGCTGCAATCGCCTTTGTCTTTCAGGTGATGGGGGTACATGGAAAACCCAAGCATCCCGCCATTGCCCGTAACCGCACGGATCACGGATTCCCGTTTGTTGCGCAAGGCAGGTTGCCAGTCGTGGGGGTTGGCGTGGGAAATCACGATGGGACGTTCGGAAAGATCAGCGGCGTCGATGGTAGAGCGGTCGGCAGAATGGCTCATGTCGATGACCATGCCCACGCGGTTCATTTCCTTGATCACCTGTTTGCCCATGCGGGTGATGCCAGCGTCTTCGGACTCGTAGCAGCCTGTGGCCAGTAGGGATTGGTTGTTATAGGTCAATTGCATGAAACGCGCCCCAAGGCTGTGCAGGATCTGCACAAGGCCGATATCGTCTTCGATGGGGGCGGGGTTTTGAAAGCCGAAAAATATGGCGGTGCGGTTTGTTTCGCGGGCCAATTCCACGTCCGATCCCCATTTTCCGTGGAAAATCAGGTCGGGAAACTGTTCGAACCAGCGGTTCCACTGTTCCATGTTCAGCACGGTTTCGCGGAAATTCTCGTGGTAGGAAATGGTCACATGCACCGCATCCACGCCACCCGCACGCATCTGGCGGAAGATTTTTTCAGACCAATTGGCATATTGCAGGCCGTCAATCAGGTAAGGCATGGGCGCTCCGATGTTGGTGTTCCGTCGCAGATTTGCACTTGCGCAGATGGGCTGTAAACAAACTTGTCGCAGAAGACGAAGCGGGTGTTCGATGCGAGGCGTGTTCAATCCGCAGATGGCAGATTGCTGTTTTAGACTGCGGTTTTTTGTAATGGGCTGATTTTTAATAGTTTATTTTTATGACATTTAGCATCGGGAAAACAATCATCGCGCAGCTTTCCTGCGCGAAGCGCCGTTTCCTAAAATATTCACCATCGGGTGAGAGAAGGTCACTTTGATGGGGCAAGGCCTTGCTTATTCCGCAGCTGCGACCCAGTTTTCTGCTGCTGATGGATTAGGGAAGATTGTCTCTGTTCCCGTGTAAAGGGTCCGCAGGTGTTGGCTTTTTCCGTCTGCAATAGCGTGAAGCACCCGCTTGTTATCCAGGATCAAAGCCTCTCCCGCGTGCAGGGAAACAGGCAGGGTCATGGCGGGATCGTGGATCAGGGCGCTTAGCTGGCGATAGGCTGTGTAATAGGCGGTCAATTGGTCGAATGGCACATCTACAATCGGCGCGACGCAACGGTTGTCAAAGCGCAGCCCTGCCAGTTGACCATCAGGGGCGATATTGATCATCGGGCGGCGTGCATGCAGGCGTTTTCCCTCTGGTGTCTGATGTTCAAAGCGGGCTGGATGACCCGCCAAAAGGTCAAAGCCGCGCGGGTTGTTATCCCGCAGCCGTTCGGCAATGCGGAACCCGTCGATCAGCAGGATGTTCACGGTTTCATCTGTCTTTTCAAAGGGGTAAAAGATTTTCAACTCTGGCAGATCAGTCTGATAGGCTTTGCCTGTGCGGGGCATTTGGGGCGCGTCAGGGCAGATCACGGCACTGTCTGCGCTCTGGTTTAGGGGTAAATCATTTTTGACAGGCAGTTTTACAAAGCCATAACGGCCTAGTGCCGCGCGTTGACCCTGCCGTGTGTAGGCAGCGTTCGCCTGCGGGGCACATCCGGAATCGTGACGGGAATTATCCCAAGGCTGCGCCCCTTCCGGCAGGTAAAATCCGCCCGTTTTGTCATAGTCATAGGCGTTCCGCTTTAGCCAGTCGGACGGAAAGGCAAGTGACTTTTCCTCGGGTGCGAAACTGACTTCGATAGCCCCGTCCCGCGCTGTGGCGGTCTGGATGCGCGTGTCTACGGGCACATCATTCAGGCTGATCAACCGTTGCCCGTCTTGTGCGCCACGCGCCGCTGGATCAAGCGCATTATCGCGCAGCCAGACCGCGTGGAACCTGTGCTGCGCCCCGTCCAGAAAGCGGATCGTCAGATGATCGCCCGTTGCGGATACTGTCACTGTTTCTGCCATGTCCTGTCCTCGAAATTATGGTGCCGTGCTGAAATTCAACCGCGCGCGCGCCTTGTCCCACGCCCGATTTTTGCGCTGCTATCCTGCCTGTTCGGGACCTATAGCGCAGAAATATCGCAGTATTATGACAGTCCGACCGTATATATTTGAATACTACACTTTACAGGATGCAGTGATGTGGCGGCAAAATCGGGCGGTTCACAGGGGTTGACCCAAGGCGGCGCTTTGCGCTCTAAAGCGCAAAAAGAGTGGGAAAGAAGCTATGATCAATTTGACGCTGGAAAACGGCAAAACAATTATGGTTGGGGTGACAAGCCTGCAAGCGGCCATTACCGGGGCAACGGGGACGGGTGCCGTGATCGTTTTGGGCGGCGGGATTATGTATGACGTGCGGGAAGGCCCCGCAGAAATTTCGGCTATGCTGGAAGACTACAAACGGAACAACGGGTAAGCCTGTTGGCTGACCGAAAGGTATGAAGATTGAGAGGCGCCCGCGGGCGCCTCGTGTTTTTTAGCCCCGCGATGGGCGGGGCGGTGCCTCCGGCGGGGATAGTTCCCCCAAAAAGAGCTTGGACCTTAGGATTTCGGCAGGGAGTTTTGCGGATCATAAAGGCAGGGTTCAGTGATACTGGCGGGAACGGGGTGGCCGATGACTTCGACCATCAGGTTTTCTGTGGCATCGGGTTTGATGAAGGCCATGGCAATGTTTTTATCCGTGCGATGCCCCCAGTCCGCCGAGGTGATCGTGCCAACGACCTGCCCATTCTGAACAACGCTGTCACCAGCCTGTGCAGGGGCGTCTGTACACTCGAGCGTTAAGGTCACGAATTTTCTGCGCAGGGGTCGTGAGTTTGCGTCTTGCAAGGCGGCTTTGCCGATGAAATCCGGTTTTTGCATATTCACAAAGCGATCCAGTCCGGATTCAAACGGATTGAATTCGGTGATCAGATCGGCCTTCCAGTGGCGGTAGCCTTTTTCCATGCGCATACTGTCCACGGCGCGTGCGCCAAATAGGGTCAGGCCGTGGGGCTCGCCTGCTTTGCGCAGGGCAAGATAGGCGGCATAAAGCTGGGCGTTGGGGACGTGGATTTCATAGGCGTGTTCCCCTGAAAAACTGACCGACATGACCACGGCAGGGGCGATGCCGATGAAGGCTTCGCGTACGGAAAGCCACGGGAAGGCGGCTGCGGACCAATCACCCCGTGCCACTGCGGACAGGACAGTGCGGGCTTTTGGCCCTGCCAGAACGAGGATGGTGTGTTCATTGGTCAGGCTGCGGATCTGCACGTCTTCACCGGCGCGGATGTTCTGGGTCAGCCAGTCCATATCGTGATATTCCGCCGCCGCTGCCGACCCGTACCAGACGCGCCCGTCAGGCAGGTTGGCGATGGTGGCCTCGGCCTTGATATTGCCTTGCTGGTTCAGCAGATAGCCCAGCCCGACGCGGCCTGTTTTTGCAGTGATCCTGCCGCAGAACATACGATCCAGAAACGGGCGCAGGTCTGTGCCTGACAGTTCGAAGCGGTTGAAACCGTTGACTTCTGTCAGACCCACAGCGGTTTGGACGGCGTTGACTTCGGCCTTCACCACGTCAAAGACCTCGTTATAGGAATAGCCGTGGGTTTCGGTGAAATCCGCTGTCGGCTTGATATAATCCATCCGCTCCCAGCCGTTGACGACAGTGAATTCTGCCCCTTCAGCCGCAAGGATCGGGGTAAGGGGCGTGGTTTTGGCGGATCGCCCGGCAGGACGATGTTCATGGGGCAGGTGGAAGCGGAATTCGTTCTGGTAATCCTCGATCGCTTTCAGTGCGGTCAGTTCCACATTGGCATGGCCGGTAAAGCGGCGTGGGTCGATGCACCATGTGTCGTAGCAGGCTTCACCGTGGACGATTTGTTGGGCCAGCAACCAGCCGTGGCCGCCGCCTTCACCGATGCCTGCACGCAGGCCGATGATGCAAAAGGCGTTGCGTTTGTTCGGGATCGGGCCGACCAGCGGCGCGCCGTCGATGGTATAGGTGATCGGGCCGTTGACGATGGTGCGGATGCCAGTTTCCATCAGGGCGGGCATTCGTGCAAAAGCGCCCTCCAGCACGTCGCTGACACGGTCGAGATCATCGGGGCACAGGGCGTTGACGAATTTCGGGTCAATCCCGTCCATTCCCCAGGTTTTGCAATCCTGTTCATAAAACCCCAGCAGCAGGCCGTTCTTTTCCTGACGGCAGTAATAATCGCTGATCGGGCAGCGCAGCAGGGGCATGCGGTGGCCGGCCTCTGTGATGGCGGAGATGTCCTCGGTCAGGAAATACTGATGCTCCATTGATGTGACAGGGTGCTGCACCCCCATCATGCTGGCCACTTCATTGACGCGGTAGCCACAGGCATTGACCACGATTTCGCAGTCAATATCGCCTTTTTCGGTGTGAACCGTCCAACTGTCATCCTTATGCTGGGTCAAGGCGGTGACGGGCGTGTGGCGATAGATTTCCGCGCCTGCCTTGCGCGCACGGCGGGCCAGTGCCTGACACAATTGCGCAGGGTCGATATCACCGTCCAGCGGATCCCACAGCCCGCCAATCAGATTATCGGTGGAAATCAGCGGATGACGGCGGGCACATTCTGCCGCGTCGATCACCTCAAAATCCACATCCATCCCTTTGGCCATGCTGGTGAAATGGGCATAGCCGTCCATCTGCACCTGCGTGTTGGCAAGGCGGATGCCGCCATCACCGTGATGATAGGTGATCGGATAATCGGGGTCTTCGGCCAGCTCCTTGTACAGCGCGATGGAATGGGTTTTCAGCCCCACCATGGTCTGGTTCATTCCGAAATTCGTCACCTGCGCTGCTGAATGCCAAGTGGTGCCCGAGGTCAGCTCGTCCCGCTCCAGCAAAACCACATCGCTCCAGCCCTCCTGTGTCAGGTGATAAAGTGTGGAGCATCCGGCAATACCGCCGCCAATAACAACAACGCGGGTCTGGGTTTTCATCTGGAATCCTTTGGTCTTGGGGTTGATGCAGATAGGCAGGCGCAGAGGCCCGCCGTCAATATCAACGGCTTGTTTCAGATTTTCCGATGGGTGCGGTTTTTGTTTGTGAAACCGTGCGCAGAGTGGGAAAAGGGGCAAAATCTGAAAGGCTGCCGCGTATGAAACATCTTACAATCGTCGATCACCCGCTTGTTCAACACAAACTGTCGCTGATGCGTCGGGTGTCTACGCCCAGCAACCAGTTTCGCCAGTTGTTGCGTGAAATCAGTCACTTGCTGGCTTATGAGGTCACCCGCGATCTGCCGATGACCACCGAAACCATCGACACGCCGCTTTGCCCGATGGACGCACCGATGCTGGATGGCAAAAAGCTGGCTTTGGTGTCGATTCTGCGGGCAGGCAACGGATTGCTGGATGGCGTCCTTGAACTGATCCCTTCGGCGCGGGTCGGTTTTGTCGGCCTTTACCGGGACGAAGAAACCCTGCAACCGGTGCAATATTATTTCAAAGTGCCCGAAGGCATGGACGAACGTGTTGTTATCGCGGTTGACCCGATGCTGGCCACGGGCAATTCCTCGGCCGCAGCGATTGATCTGCTGAAAGAGGCGGGGGCCACAAACATCAAATTCCTTTGCCTGCTGGCCGCCCCCGAAGGCGTTGCGCGGATGAAGGAAGCCCATCCCGATGTGCAGATCATCACCGCCTCTTTGGATGAACGGCTGAACGAACTGGGCTACATTGTTCCCGGCCTTGGGGATGCGGGCGACCGGATGTTTGGCACAAAGTAAGTTGCACGGCGCCGCTCTCGCGGTCTAAGCTTTGAAGGTCGCGCCAAAGGTGCGGCCTTTTGCGTTGAAAAAGGAGCCGCTGATGAGCCGGATGTTGAACCTCGCCTGTTTGCAAACCCAGGCCCAGCCTGATTTTGAAACCGCGCTGGACGCTGCATTGACCCTGGCCAGACAAGCCACATCAGAGGGCGCGGAACTGCTGTGCCTGCCCGAATATTGCGGCGGGCTGAAAGCAGAGGGTGATAGTTTTGCCCCGCCTGTGGCCGAAGAGTCAGCCCACCCTGTCCTGAACGGCCTGCGCGAATGCGCCGTCGCCAACAGCGTGGATATCCTGATCGGCTCGATCGCGGTGAAAGGCACTGGTCCCAAACTGAAAAATCGCAGCTTTTACATCGATAAATCGGGCGAGATCCTAAGCCGGTATGACAAAATCCACCTGTTTGACGTGACCCTGTCCGAATCCGAAACCTACCGCGAAAGCGATTGTGTCGAGCCGGGACATCAGGCGGTGGTGGTGGACACACGCTTCGGCCGCTTTGGTCATTCCATCTGTTATGATCTGCGGTTCCCCCAATTCTACCGCGATCTTGCGCAAGCAGGCGCAGAAATCCTGCTCTGTCCCGCCGCCTTTGCCGTGCCCACAGGCAAAGCCCATTGGCACGTGCTGAACCGCGCCCGCGCTATCGAAAACGGTGCCTTTATGGTCTCGCCCGGCGCAGTTGGCCCCGTACCTGGCGGCGGTTCCAGTTATGGCCATTCACTGGTGGTGAATCCATGGGGGGAAATCCTCGCCGATGGCGGCCCGTCACAGGGCATTGTTCACGCAAAACTGGACCTGGACCTTGTGCCCGAAACCCGCTCCCGCGTCCCGAGCCTTAGCCACGACCGCCCCTATAGCCCACCTGCCACCGAAAGCCGGAAAGTGGCCTAACCCCGTTCCATTTTCCTAAAATATCCCCGCCGGAGGCCTCTGCCACCGCGCTAACGAAAAAGCCCCGCAAATCGCTTGCGGGGCTTTCGTCTATTCAACAGGTGTAAATACCCGCCGTATCTCTTATTTCAAAGTGCTGTCGATTTCCTGACAGGCTGCAACCAGACCTTTAACCGCATCAACAGATTTGTCGAACATGGCTTTTTCGTCTTTGTTCATGTCGATTTCGATGACTTTTTCAATGCCACCGGCGCCGATCACAGTTGGTACACCAACATACATGCCGTTCAACCCGTAAGCGCCATCCACGTTTGCGGCACAAGGCAACACGCGTTTTTGGTCTTTCAGGTAGGCTTCAGCCATTTCAATCGCGGATGCTGCAGGTGCATAAAATGCAGAGCCGGTTTTCAACAGACCAACGATCTCTGCGCCGCCATCACGGGTGCGCTGGATGATTGCGTCCAGTTTGTCCTGTGTGGTCCAACCCATTTTGATCATGTCCGGCAAAGGGATGCCAGCAACGGTAGAGTAGCGTGCCAGTGGCACCATTGTGTCACCGTGGCCGCCCAGCACAAATGCTGTCACGTCTTTGATGGACACTTTGAATTCATCCGCAAGGAAGTGACGGAACCGTGCGCTGTCCAGAATACCGGCCATGCCGCAGACTTTTTCTTTTGGCAGACCAGAAAATTCGCGCAATGCCCAAACCATGGCATCCAGCGGGTTGGTGATACAGATCACAAAAGCGTTCGGCGCGTGTTTCGCGATGCCTTCGCCAACGGATTTCATCACTTTCAGGTTGATGCCCAACAGATCGTCGCGGCTCATGCCGGGTTTGCGTGCAACACCGGCGGTTACGATACAAACGTCTGCGCCTGCGATGTCGGCGTAATCATTTGCGCCGCTCATGGTTGCGTCATAGCCGTCTACAGGGGCGGCCTCTGCGATATCAAGGGCTTTGCCTTGTGGAATACCTTCGGCAATGTCGAACAAAACAACGTCGCCCAGTTCTTTCAAAGCTGCCAAATGGGCCAGTGTGCCGCCGATCTGGCCTGCGCCGATCAATGCAATCTTTGCTCTCGCCATGTTTCAAACTCCCGTGTGATGTGAAACTTGCCCGTGTGCTACCGCCATTGGCAGGTCAGAGCAAGGAGCATTTGTGAAACCATAGGGACGGCAGGCGCGGGGTTGTTGTGTAACACTTTGTCTTAAAAGGTTTAAATTTTACTGCCACTGCTTTGCAATCCATCGGGGAACGGGGCTGATCCGGCATGCCGTGGTATACATTTGATTCGGATTTGAACGGCGATCCTGCGCGCAGGCCTTTAATGCCGAAAACCGCAGCGTCCTTCAAAGGTGCTGCGGTTCATATGGTTCGGGGCAGGGGGAGGTCGCCGACTCAGACCTTTTCCCCCCGTTTCAACGCCGCGTCCTCGACATGCTCAAAGGCGTTTCCGGCGGCCACAAGACAGGTCATGCCATTGGGCAGGGTGATAACAATCGTCCAGGTCCCGCTTTCCGCGCTGGCATACATTTCCACCACACCGTTATTCGCCGCCAGACCCACAGAACGTCGGGTTTCGCCGTATTTGGATTGAAGCCGCTCCACCACCTGTGTGCGGCTGGCGCAATTTGCCTGCTGCGCATGGGCGGCCTGATGGGCAATGATCACCCCGAGAAAGCCCAGCGACAGGGCGAAAAGGACTCTTTGCATCTTTCTTCTCCGTCATTTGGACGGGGTGGCGCAACCGGCCTTTTCCCTTAGGATGTGTGCCCACGGCCCGAACGTTTGTGATCACAGGACTGCTTCCGATCCCTGAACTGGCGGCCAACCGGCCGGCCCGTCCCCCTGTGTTTGTGTGATCCAAGACTGGCACCAAAGAGAAAAAGAATGGTTAACAGACCGCTCTGTTTCGGGGCGCGCCGCGTCCGCGCGCAATAAAACTGCGCAAAACACAGGCATTAAGTCGCATTGTTGCGCAAGCCCGTTGCGCCGGGGCGGTAACTGTGGTTGATCCTGACGCGCAAACAGACCGTCCCTAATTTCCGGAGCCCCCCGATGGACCTCTCTAATCGCCCCTATCGTTCCGTGCTGTATATTCCCGGGTCCAAGACCCGCGCCTTGGAAAAAGCCCAAGGTTTACCCACAGACGGAATCATCTTTGATCTTGAAGACGCCGTTTCTCCGGACATGAAAGCCGAGGCACGGGGCTTTGTTGCCGATGCTCTGCGCGATCTGGATTACGGCAGCCGTGCGCTGTTGGTGCGGATCAACGGGTTTGAAACCGAATGGGCGATGGATGATCTGGCTGTGATCATGGCCAGCGCGCCCGATGCGATCCTGCTGCCCAAAGTTTATTCCGCCGCTGACATCGAAAAACTGGCGGCGATTCTGGACGGGGATGCAAATTGCGTCCACACGAAAATCTGGGCGATGATGGAAACCCCACTGGCCATGCTGAACGCCCGTGAAATTGCCGCCGCCCCCCGTATGGCGGGGATGGTGCTGGGGTCTAACGATCTGATTAAGGATTTGGGCGCGCAGACCGATCCTGCTCGCACCGCATTGCACTCTTCCATCGGGCTGTGTTTGCTTGCGGCAAAAGCCTATGGGCTGATCTGCATCGACGGTGTTTATAACGCGTTTCGCGATGTCGAAGGCTTGCAAGTGGAACTGGACCACGGTCGTTTAATGGGGTTTGACGGAAAATCCCTGCTGCATCCCGATCAACTGGCCCCCACAAACACTGCCTATCGCCCGTCCGAAGCGGAAATCGAACTGGCCAAACGTCAAATGGCCGCATTCGAACAGGCCGAGGCAGATGGAAAAGGCATTGCAGTGCTGGATGGCAAGATTGTAGAGAATCTCCATATCGTCACCGCACAGGCTTTGTTGGCCAAAGCGGATGCAATCGCAGCCAGTGAAACCTAAGGAACACCAGCAATGACACTTCTCTATATCGGCATCGCCATTTGGATCCTTGTCCATATCCTGAAACGGGTCGCTCCGGGCCTGCGCGCCGCATTGGACAATGCCGTCGGCACGGGGCCTGCAAAAGGCGTAATCGCGCTGCTGTTGGTTGTGTCAATTGTGCTGATGGTCATCGGATACCGCGCCGAACCCTATGACCCTGTTTATGCACCGATGGCGGGCATGGGGCATCTGAACAACCTGCTGATGCTGATTTCGGTCATGTTGCTGGGGGCAGGGTCGTCCAAAGGCAAAATGCGCAGTTGGTTCCGCCACCCGATGTTGCTGGGCGTGATCCTATGGTCCTTTGCACACCTGCTGGTGAACGGCGACTTTGCCTCTGTGGTGCTGTTCGGCGCAATGGCCGCTTGGGCGGTTCTGGAAATCCTGCTGATCAATCGCGCCGAACCCAACTGGACCCGCCCAGTAGCAGGACCAATCAAAGGCGACATCCGCCTGTTCGTTATCGCATTGGTGCTTTACGCCATCATCACCGGCATCCACATTGCGCTGGGCCATAACCCGTTTTTAGGAACTTACGCATGATTGTTTATCGTCTGATCACCGAGGATGACACCTCGCAATTCTGCCACCGCGTAACCGAGGCTTTGTCCAAAGGCTGGTCGCTGCACGGATCACCGTCTTACGCCTTTGACGGTGCAAACGGCGTGATGCGCTGTGCGCAAGCCGTCACCAAAGAAGCCGAAGGCGAATATTCCCCCGACATGAAGCTGGGACAGGCCTGACCATGATCAAAACCAACG
>JAXMOF010000042.1:0-36321 GCA_034670045.1 Amylibacter sp.
ATATATCCGTGGCCCAACCGGTCAGAAAGCCTAACCACATGAAATTCCTCGACCTAGCCAAAGTACATCTGAAATCCGGCGCAGGCGGCAACGGCTGTGTCTCGTTCCGCCGTGCCGCCCATGAAGAGTTCGGCGGGCCGGACGGGGGTAATGGCGGGCAGGGCGGTGATGTCTGGGCTGTCGCTGTTGACGGGCTGAACACGCTGATCGACTTTCGCTATCAACAACATTTCTTTGCCAAAAACGGCCGCCCCGGAATGGGCAAGCAGCGGTCTGGTAAAGATGGCGAAGACAGCATTTTGCATGTGCCTGTGGGCACGGAAATTCTGGAAGAAGACGAAGAAACCATAATCGCCGATCTGACCTATGTCGGGCAGCGGGTGTTGCTGGCATCGGGCGGGAACGGCGGTTTTGGCAACCTGCATTTCAAATCCTCGACCAATCAGGCGCCGCGCCGTGCCAATCCGGGCCAGCCGATTGTGGAACGCACCGTCTGGTTGCGGCTGAAACTGATCGCGGATGCGGGGCTGTTGGGATTGCCCAATGCGGGGAAATCCACTTTTCTGGCCGCCACATCCAATGCGCGCCCGAAAATCGCAGACTATCCATTTACAACGCTACACCCAAATCTGGGCGTTGTGGGCGTGGACAATGCCGAATTTGTGATCGCCGATATTCCCGGCCTGATTGCAGGCGCCCATGAAGGCAAAGGCATCGGGGACCGGTTTCTTGGCCATGTAGAACGCTGTGCGGTTCTGTTGCATCTGATTGATGGCACCAGCGATGACGTTGTGGGCGACTATCACACCATCATCACCGAGTTGGAACAATATGGCGGTGATCTGGCTGATAAGCCCCGTGTGACTGCGTTGAACAAGATTGATGCGCTGGACGAGGTAGAGCAGGCTGAAAAACACAATGCGCTGGAACAGGCCACGGGTGGCACGGTTTACCAGATTTCGGGCGTGGCTCGGGACGGTCTGACCGATGTTCTGCGGGCTGTCCGCGCTGAAATCCTCGAGCGGAACAAGGCGGAGGCAGCACCGGAGGATACTGGATGGCGTCCGTAAACTCGGGTCTACGATCCGGCGGGGAAAACCCGCTGCACTCTGCCAAACGCGTTGTGGTCAAGATCGGATCGGCGCTTTTGGTGGATGCTGCATCCGGCCAGTTGCGGCTGGATTGGCTGAAATCGCTGGCGTTGGATATTTATGCTCAAAAGCAGCAGGGACGTGACGTTGTTGTTGTCAGCTCAGGCTCGATTGCGCTGGGGCGGCGTGTTCTGGGGTTGGCAGACGGTGTTTTGCCATTGGAACAGGCCCAAGCGGCAGCGGCTGTCGGGCAAATCCGTCTGGCCCGCGCCTATGAAGAAATCCTCGCCCCCCATGGCATAAAAACCGCGCAGGTTCTGTTGACGCTGGACGATAGCGCCAACCGGCGGCGGTATCTGAATTCCCGCGCCACGTTTGAGGCTTTGTTAAGCTACGGTGTGGTGCCGATCGTGAATGAAAATGACACGGTGGCCACCGATGAAATCCGGTTCGGTGACAATGACAGACTGGCCGCACAAGTGGCCTCTATGGCGGGCGCGGATGTGCTGGTGTTGCTGTCGGATGTGGACGGGTTTTATTCGGCCAATCCCAAGACCGATCCCGATGCGGTTAAATTCGAAACCGTCACCGAAATCACACCAGAATTGGAAGCTATGGCAGGGGATGCTGGCACGGCGGCGGCCAAGGGCGGGATGAAGACCAAGCTGATGGCTGCTAAAACCGCGATGCAGGCTGGCTGCGCCATGGCGATTATGGAGGGCAACCAGTTGGAGCCACTGGGGGCGTTGCAAAATGGTGCGGCCGCGTCGTGGTTTCTGGCGGCGACCAATCCCAAAGCGGCGCGCAAACAATGGATCGCAGGGATGAAGCCGCGCGGCACCGTAGTGGTGGATGCAGGCGCGGCGCAAGCGTTGCAATCGGGAAAATCCCTGCTGTCCGCGGGGGTATTATCGGTGCAGGGCAAGTTTGATCGCGGTGATCCTGTGCGCATCGTGGACTTGAATAATATTGAATGCGGACGCGGGCTTATCAGCTACAGTTCAAGTGAGGCTGTGGCGATTGCAGGGCGCAAAAGCACCGAGATCGCTGATGTGCTGGGCCACACAGGTCGCGCAGCTCTGGTCCACCGCGACGATATGGTGACATGAGGGATAACATGGATATTCACGCAGAAATGCAGACCATCGGCAAAGCCGCCAAGGCCGCCAGCGCAGAACTGGCTTATGCCACTGCGGATCAGAAACAGCAGGCTTTGAACGCTGCTGCGGATGCGATGGAACGGCGCATGGATGATCTGATTGCGGCGAACGCGCGCGATCTGGAATTCGGCCGTGACAAAGGCCTGTCACCGGCCATGATGGACCGTTTGATGCTGAACGCGGATCGCATTTCGGCAATGGCGGCTGGGGTGCGTTCCGTTGCAGGGCAGGCTGATCCAGTTGGCAGTGTGATTGCTGATTGGACCCAACCCACGGGCCTGCACATCCAGCGGGTGCGCACGCCTTTGGGGGTGATCGGGGTGATCTACGAAAGCCGCCCGAATGTAACAGCCGATGCCGGAGCTTTATGCCTGAAGGCAGGCAATGCAGCGATTTTGCGCGGCGGGTCGGAAAGCTTTCATTCCTCCGGGCTGATCCACGACTGTCTGGTTGAAGGCTTAACCAGTGCGGGCCTTCCCGCAACAGCTATCCAACTGGTGCCGACACGGGATCGTGCGGCTGTGGGGGAAATGCTGGGCATGACGGACTACATCGACGTGATCGTGCCCCGTGGTGGCAAGGGACTGGTTGCACGGGTCCAGGCCGACGCGCGGGTGCCGGTTTTTGCCCATCTGGAAGGGATCTGTCACATCTATGTGGATGCGAGCGCGGATCTGGAAAAAACCCGCGCCGTGGTGATGAACGCTAAGACTCGACGCACAGGCATTTGCGGTTCAGCGGAATGTCTGCTGGTGGATCGCAGCTTTTTTGACGCCCACGGTGCGCCCTTTGTCGAAGACTTGCTGAAAGCCGGTGTAGAGGTCCGTGCGGATGCGTCCTTGCAGGGGATCGACGGGGTTGTGTCCGCCTCTGAAGATGATTTCGGACACGAGTTTCTGGACATGATCATCGCGGCCAAACTGGTCGACGGCGTGGATGATGCGATTGCCCATATCCAGCAGTATGGATCGAACCACACGGATTGCATCATGGCCGAAGACGGCTCTGTTGCGGATCGGTTCTTCAGCCGTTTGGACAGTGCGATCCTGATGCACAATGCGTCTACCCAGTTTGCGGATGGCGGAGAATTCGGCATGGGGGCTGAAATCGGCATTGCCACGGGGAAAATGCACGCACGCGGCCCTGTAGGGGCAGAACAGTTGACCAGTTTCAAATATCTGGTGCGCGGTGATGGTACTGTACGGGCCTGATTTCACAGCCTTTTCACCCATCATCCAGCTATAAGACAAAATAAAACCCGCATCAGCGGGTTTTATTTTGAACTGCGTGGAACTTTTACGGCACCCGCGCGTTATATCTGTAAGACGGTTGGATCAACCGCCCCAAGTACGAACAGGACCGCAATCCAGATGCACAAAATTGGACCGGTAATATTTGCCAACACCGCCTGCATGACAGGCAAGACCGGCTTTAGAAATTTGCGACACCGAGCGGGACCCGAGGCGCAGGTCAGCGGCCATGCCTTTGATGTGGTAACTGGATTTTGCAACGCCCCGCGATCTGCCGCGCAGCATCGCATTGGTGCGGGCGGTGCGATAGCCGGACAGAACCAGGAAAGGTTCGCTTGTTTCCAGCAGGTTGTGGGTCGCTGCGATCAGGTCGACATTGCGACGATCCATGTTGCGCACAGAATTTTCACGCCAGTCGCGCATGAAATAATTGATCTCTTCCAGCGCCGGTTTGATGTATTCGCCTTCGATCCAGTAGATCGAATTCAGCGATTCACCCGTCCGTTGGTTCCGAAGATTCACTTTGCGAATATTGCCAGCGCCTTTGTTGTAGCTGGCAGCCTTGGCGAAGTGCGGGGCTGCTGAAACCATTGTGACTGCTGCGAAAGCGCCCAGCAGTTTACGGCGCGATAATATATCGGTGGGAGTGCCCATGATTGTCATTCTCTGTCTCGTCTCTGCGGCCCCACTTAGGTGGCGCTCATTTAGTGTCCCGGTAACATTTGCTGACGTTTTATTACACATTCCGATTCTTGCGCCAAGTTGTAGATTTGGGATGAGCGTATTTCTGCTTATTTCCCGTGGCTTTACCTGTTTTACTAGAATGCGTGATTTCGATCACATTTTGTTCCGTCTTACCGTTGTAGATAAACAGCGATTTAGGCGAAAATAAGCTAAAAACACGATTGAACTATATTTTTCCTTCTGGCGCTGGAATAGGTAAAGGGAGGAAAACTATCTGAGTACTGAGGGAACTATGTATTTTTTAAGAACCGGATTATTAGGATTCGCGGCTTCTGCGGCCATTACACTTGTTTCTGGGTTTGCTGCCCAACCCGCTTTTGCAAAGACAACCAATGTAGAATTATCCACTGCGATTCTGGGGGACAGTTCTGTTGCCAGTGATGCGCGCCAGTTTTATGCAAACCGCAATTACCAGCCGATCTGGGTCGGCACGGCGAACCGCGCACGGGCTGAAGCCCTGATAGACGCGTTGCGGAATTCATCTGAACAGGGGCTGCCCACCGCCCAATACCGCGTGGCCGAACTGGAAGACGCCCTGCGCAAAGCCCGCACGGGCGACGGATCTGCCACTGAACTGATGGCCACACGCATTTTCCTTGACTATGCACAGGACCTGTCTTCGGGCGTTCTGGACCCCATCAAGGTGGACCGCGAAATTGCGGTTCAGCCGCCACGGCGTTCTGAAATTGCCCTTTTGGAAGCGATTTCCAAAAGTTCCCCCAGCGGGTTCTTTCGGGCTTTGGTGCCACAACACCCTGAATATGCGCGTCTTTTGAAAGAAAAGGCACGGTTGGAAAGACTGATCGGCATGGGCGGTTACGGTGCAAAAGTGCCTGTCGCTACATTGAAACCCGGTGCTTCAAGCAAGAACGTCATCGCCATGCGCACCCGTCTGTCGCAACTGGGGTATGGCTCTTTGGGCGAAGACACCGCTTTTGATGACCATCTGGTAAATGTGGTTAAAGAATTTCAGACCGATTATGGTCTGACCGCTGACGGTGTTGCCGGGCCGGGCACGATTCAGGTGATGAACACCTCGGCTGAAACCCGTTTGCAGCAGGTATTGGTAAACCTGGAGCGGGAACGCTGGATGAACCGCGAAAGAGGCAAACGCCATATTGTGGTGAATCTGGCCGATTTCTCGTTCAACCTATATGATAACAACAAGGTGTCGTTCACCTCGATCACAGTTATCGGCAAGGTTTCCAGAGACCGCACACCGGAATTTCACGACGAAATGACCCATATGGTAGTGAACCCCACTTGGCATGTGCCGCGTTCTATTGCAGGCAAGGAATACCTGCCGATCCTGAAAAAAGATCCCGGCTTTCTGGCCCGTCGTGGCATGAAAATGGTGGGGCGTAATGGCAAAGCGGTGAATCCGGCTGCGGTTAATCTGGCGGGGTACTCGGCTAAGAACTTCCCTTACAGCATCAAACAGCGCCCTTCCAAGAGCAACGCTTTGGGGTTGGTCAAGTTCATGTTCCCGAACAAATACAACATCTACCTGCATGACACGCCGTCCAAAAGCCTGTTCAACCGTGAAGTGCGGGCGTTCAGCCACGGGTGTGTGCGGGTGCAAAAACCCTTCGAATTTGCCTATAAATTGCTGGAACGCCAAACCTCTAATCCTGAAGGCGCGTTCAAGTCCTGGTTGAACACTGGACGCGAGCAATATGTAAACCTTGAAACACCGGTTCCGGTTTATCTGGATTATCGCACTGCGTTTTTTGGTGAAACAGGCCACGTAAACTATCGTCGGGATATTTATGGCCGCGATAAAACAATCTTCAACGCTCTCAGCAAAGCTGGGGTGGCCTTGGAAGCCGTTCAAGGCTAAAACCGCGACAGATTTCGGGGAAACGGGCGCCGGATCAGGCGCCCGTTTTCGTGTGTAGACTGCATCTTTCGGGGGCGCCCTTGACCAGATTCACCATTAAACAGATCGCAGATGCGCTGGGGGCAGAGGCTGTCGGCAATACCGGCCTAATGATTTCAGCCGTGCAGGAACCGCAAAATGCCAAGCAAGATCAACTGGCTTTGGCGATGGAACCCAGCTATGCAGAGCCGCTGGCCGCAGGTCAGGCGCAGGCGGCGATCCTGTGGGACGGGGCCGACTGGCAGGCGTTGGGATTGAAAGCGGCGATTTTTGCTCCCCGTTCGCGCTATGTGCTGTCAGGGGTGACGCGGGTGTTTGAACATGCGCCCGACATCCCTGAAGGTATCCACCCAACCGCTGTGATTGATCCTGCCGCCAAACTGGGACGCAACCCGTCGATCGGTCCGTTTGTGGTGATCGGGGCAGGGGCTGTGATCGGGGACAATGCGCGGATTGCCAGCCATGTGTCCATCGGGCGGGATGCGCGGATCGGCAACAATGCTACGATCTATCAAGGCACCCATATCGGCGCGCGTGTGCGGATCGGTGATGATTTTTACGCCCAGCAAGGGGCTGCAATCGGTGTGGACGGGTTTTCCTATGTTACCCCAAAACCCGGTGCCGTCGAAGAAGCCCGCGCCACCGGTCAGATCACCAGCGCCAGCCAGACCGCAGGATTTGCACGGATCAATTCACTTGGATCGGTGATCCTTGGGGATCGGGTCGAAGTGGGCGCAAATTCTACGATTGATCGCGGGACCATTGCCAATACAACCATCGGCAACGGGACCAAGTTGGATAATCTGGTGCATGTCGGTCATAATGTGTCGGTCGGGCAGAACTGTTTGCTGTGCGGACAGGTCGGCGTGGCGGGCAGCACCAAAATCGGGGACCGTGTAGTGCTGGGCGGTCAGGTTGGCGTGGCGGATCACCTCACCATCGGATCGGACGTGATTGCGGCGGGCAAATCCGGCATCTCCAGCAATGTGCCGTCAGGGCGTTTGATGATGGGCAATCCGGCTATGAAAATGGACCTGAACATCGAATCCTATAAGGCCCTGCGCCGCTTGCCCCGACTGGTGGCAAAGGTCGCACGTTTGGAAAAGACTGTTTTCAAGTCCGACGAAAATGAGTAATCACTCAGCCGAGACTTGAGCCTGAAATGAGTTTGCACATGTCAGTCAGTGAAAAAATCCGTGAAATCCTGGCCGATCAGGCGTTGCTATCCGCAGCAGAGGTTTCAGACACAGCCACGCTCGACGATCTGGGGATCGACAGTATGGGCGTGGTCGAAGTGATTTTCGCCATCGAAGAGGCGTTTTCCATCGAAGTGCCCTTCAACGCCAATGATCCGGAATCCTCGGCTTTTGATGTGTCTTCGGTGCAGGCAATCACACAGGCGGTGGAACAGTTGATCGCCGATCAAAAGCCCGCAGGTTGACCCCGTGACCCGCCGTGTTGTCATCACCGGACAAGGCGCGATTTGCGGGCTTGGCCATACGGCACCTGCAATTGTTTCCGCTATGATGGAAGGCCGCTGCGCCATTGGCCCGCTGGATTTTCCTGATGTTGACCGCCTGTCGATCCGTATCGGCGCACAGGTGCACGGCTTTGATCCGGCGCAGCATTTCACGCGGTCCCAAATGGCACTGTTTGACCCCTTCACCCAATTCGCCGTTCTGGCCGCCCGTGAAGCCATGGCACAATCCGGTGTCACCCTGACCGAGGAACTGTCCCTGAAAACCGGTGTAATTCTGGGATCAGCGGGCGGTGGATTGCAGACGCAGGATGAAAACTACCGCACAGTTTATGAAGAAGGTAAAAACCGCGTGCATCCCTTTGTGGTGCCCCGTTTGATGATGAATGCAGCTTCCAGTCAGATCTCGATGATTTTTGGCGCGCGCGGCCCGTGTTTTACGGTGGCAACGGCTTGTGCCTCTTCCAATCATGCCATGGGGCAGGCGTTCCAGATGATCCGCAGCGGTGCAGCGGATGTAATGCTGACGGGGGGCAGTGACAGTATGCTGTGCTTTGGGGGTATCAAGGCATGGGAGGGCCTGCGCGTCATGTCCGCCGACGGATGCCGCCCGTTTTGTGCCAGCCGAAACGGTATGGTGCAGGGCGAGGGCGCTGCGGTCTATGTGTTCGAAGATCTGGACCATGCCCGCGCCCGCGGTGCCACTATTTTGGCCGAAGTCGCAGGCTTTTCCATGACCGCCGATGCGGGTGATATTGTTGTGCCAAATCAGGACGGTGCCGCACGGGCCATTCGCGGAGCGCTGGCGGATGGGGGCATAAATGCAGCCGAGGTGGGCTACGTCAACGCCCATGGCACAGCCACAACCGTGAATGACAGAACCGAGGTCGCCGCCCTGCGCAGCGCCCTTGGAACAGCGGCAGACAGCATTGCGGTGTCGTCCACCAAATCCATGCACGGGCATATTATGGGGGGCACAGGGGCGGTTGAACTTCTGTCCTGTATCGCCGCCGTCAAAGACGGACAACTGGCCCCCACAGCGAACCACCGCACGGCTGATCCGGACTGTGATCTGGACATTGTTGCAAACACCGCCCGCGATACCAAAGTGGACGTGGCCATCAGCAACGCCTTTGCCTTTGGTGGCCTGAACGCGGTTCTTGCCCTGCGCCGTTACCCATAAAAAAACCCCGCCGAAGCGGGGTATTTTAAAACTTTTATATCATTCGGGCCAGTTTATTTCGGCGCGATCGCATTCCATGCTGCAGTGAAACCGCTAAGAGAGAGTTCCAGATCCAACGGTTCTTCCGGCGCTGCGACGGATGCAATGGTCACAACGGTTGTTACGCCTTTTTTCATGGCATCAATTTCACCTGCAGTCATACCGAAACGGGCATAACAGCCAAGGTTGTCACACCATGTGTAGGGATAGCGCTTTGCTTTGGAAGCGTCGATTTTCATCACCAACTGTGCGGTCAGCAGGGTCCCGAGCGGGGTTGCCATATCAACACCGGCGACTGCTTTGCCACCTTTTGGCAGGGCTTGCATGTCCAACTGTGCAATGCTGTTGCCGTCTTTATCGGTCAGCAGGTTGAACAGCCGGCACTCTTCTTCTTCGCCTTCGGTGGCTTTGATGCAGCGCACCTGCCATTTGCCGTGCTCTTCTCTCAGGTAGCCTTGGCCTTCCTCGGGCGCCGCATTGTCTTCGGCAACTTTATATTCGTTGTCGGTCGCGTTGGCTGGTTCCGCTGGTGCGGTTTCTGTCTGTGTTGTTGCTTCGGTGGATTCTGTCGTGGTCTCTTGTGCATGGACGACAGGGGCTGCCAACAACAAAACAAGAGCAAACGGGATCAGTGTATTCTTCATCAAGAGGCCTATGGTCTGGTTCGTTTCAATGGGCGTTACATAAAACGAATTTGCGGGAATGTCAGGAGGAAATTTCAAATGTGCGGGGGATCGCCCATCCTTTGTAGTCAAGAGTCCGTGTCATAAAAACAGGGGGCTGACATGAAGAAGACGCTCGGAGTATTCTCCTAAGCGTCTTCGGTTCTGCTAAAAGCAGTTCTCCCCGTCGGACTGGCCGAACAATTGTAAATGCACGCTATGCGAGAATTTTCGTCGCGTCAACAGGGGCTTGGAGCAAACTTAACTTATTTGGTAATTCTTGAGGTCTTGATGGAAATACTGACCGAATAGTCAAAAAACAGGGCGATTCCGCAGTGGCAAACAGGTCTGATTTCGCTATTCTCGGCGCAAATTTGCAGGAGCAGCAGGCATGGATACTTTGGAAACTCTTTTCATCGGTGGCGGTGGCGAAAACTACGCGGAACCGCAATCCCTGATTTTGAAATATGCCAACCGCCACGGATTGATCGCAGGCGCAACGGGCACAGGCAAGACTGTCACCTTGCAAATCCTTGCCGAAAGTTTTTCCAAAGCAGGAGTGCCTGTGGTGTTGTCAGACGTGAAAGGCGATCTGTCAGGGCTTGCTAAAGCCGGGTCGCCCCAGTTCAAACTGCATGACGCTTTCACCAGCCGCGCCGAAAAAATCGGATTTTCGGATTTTGGCTATAATAAATTCCCTGTCACGTTCTGGGATTTATTTGGTGAACAGGGTCATCCCGTGCGCACAACAATTTCGGAAATGGGGCCTTTGCTGCTGTCCCGCCTGATGGAATTGACCGATGCGCAAGAAGGCGTTTTGAACATTGCCTTTCACGTGGCTGACGAACAGGGACTTGCGCTGCTGGATATGAAAGACCTGCGCGCCATGCTGGTCTGGCTTGGTGAAAACGAGGATACGGTTTCACTGGAATATGGCAATGTGGCACGCAGTTCCATCGGCGCGATCCAGCGGCGCCTTCTGGTGCTGGAAAACCAGGGCGCGGATGCGTTTTTCGGGGAACCTGCGCTGGATCTGAACGATATGATCTCTACCACATCGGGCGGGCAGGGGCGGATCAACATTCTTGCCGCCGACAAGCTGATGCAATCCCCACGGCTTTACGCGACCTTCCTGCTGTGGATGCTGTCCGAACTGTTCGAAATGCTGCCCGAAGTGGGCGATCCGGACAAACCCAAACTGGTTTTCTTCTTTGACGAGGCCCATCTGCTGTTTGACGATGCCCCCAAAGCCCTGCTTGATAAGGTAGAACAAGTGGCGCGCCTGATCCGGTCCAAAGGGGTCGGGGTTTATTTTGTGTCGCAAAATCCCGCTGATGTGCCAGACGATATTCTGGGCCAGTTGGGCAATCGTGTGCAACACGCCCTGCGGGCGTTTACGCCCAAAGACCAGAAAGCCCTGCGACTGGCCGCCGCCACCTTCCGCGCCAATCCCGCCTTTGACACGATGGAAGCCATCACCCAAGTCGGCACGGGCGAGGCACTGGTTTCAACGCTCGAAAAGAAAGGCATGCCCTCGATCGTAGAGCGGACCCTGATCCGGCCACCGTCTTCCCAATTGGGCCCGATCACAGCCGACGAACGTAAGGCCGTTATCGCCAATTCACCCGTTGCGGGCATTTATGAAACACTGGTTGATCGCGAAAGCGCCTTTGAAAAACTGCGCAAGCGGGCCGAAGACGCAGCATCAGAGGCTGAAAAACTGGAACGCGCCGCGCAAGAGGCTGAAAAACACGATAAGGCCGAAGCAGAACGCACCCGAGAATTCCAAAGGGCGCGGCGCTATGATGGCCATTCCCCCCGCAGCAGCACACCGACAAAACGCAGCTCCAGCCGCGACAGTATCGGGACCACTTTTGCCAAATCACTCGCCCGTCAACTGGGGACCAAAACCGGTCAAACCCTTATACGCGGTGTTTTGGGCAGCCTGTTCAAAGGCCGCTGAATCAATACCGCGCAGTTCGGGAAATTCCCAAAGCCTCTTTTTGGTTCAAATATCCAAACCCAACGCCGGCAGCGGATCACAGCCCTATAAAGGCTTGATCCGCAAGCTGGTGATTTTATTCTGCTCACGGTCCACCACTTCAAAACGAAAGCCGTGAAACGCGAAAACCTGCCCCACATCGGGGATCATCTGGGCTTCGTGAATTACCAGCCCAGCAATGGTGTTGGCCTCGTCATCCGGCAAGGACCAGTCGAGCGCGCGGTTTAGGTCGCGGATGGTCATGGCGCCTTCGATCAGATAGTGACCCATCGTGTCGATTTCGGGCATGGTTTGATCGTCAACATCATGTTCATCCGAAATTTCACCGATAATTTCCTCGATAATGTCTTCCAGCGTGATCAACCCCTGTAAGGCGCCATATTCATCCACCACCAGGGCAAAATGGGTTTTGCGGCGCAGGAATTCCCGCAGTTGATCGTCCAGCGTGGTGGTTTCAGGCACGAAATACGGCGTCATCACCACATCCATCACCTTGAAACCGTCCAGATTGCGCATGGACGCCCGACCGCCGCGTAAAATCTTGTTCACTGCACGCAGCAAATCTTTGGCGTGCAGAACACCCACAATGTTTTCAGGATCGTCCTGCCAGACCGGCAGACGTGTATGCGAGGATGTCAGACACTGGTTTATAATATCCTGCGGCGAGCCTGACCCGTCGATCATTTCCATGTCAGAGCGATGCAACATGATCTCTTCGACCTCGCGGTCTTTCAGATCGAGCGCGCCCAGAAGCCTGTCACGGTCGTCCCGATCCACCGTGCCTTCGACGTGGCCAAGGGAAATAGTTCCGGCAATTTCAGCCTGCGCCGCGGCCGCTTCGCTTTCAGCTTCGCCACTGACACCAAGGGTACGCAGAATTGCGCGCACGATGAATTGCACCGTCAGCACGATCGGGGCGAGTGCGGCAACCACAATGGTAATTGGCAGGGCCACCAGTGTGGCGGCTCTTTCTGATTGTAAAATCGCATAGGTTTTGGGCAGCACTTCGGCAAACACCAGAACCAGAAAGGTCATCACAATGGTGGCAAAAGCCACACCGTTTTCGCCAAACAGACGCATGAACAAGCTGGTGGCCAAAGAAGCCGCCAGAATATTTACAAGGTTATTGCCCAGCAAAACCGCACCGATCAGGCTTTCCGAATTTTCCGTCAACCGCAGCGCACGGCTGGCACCCGCCGATCCGCGATCCGCCAAAGAGTGCAATTTCCCCCGTGACGCGGCTGTCAGTGCGGTTTCACTGCCTGAAAAGAAAGCAGAAATCAGCAAGAGCGCAATAATTCCGGCGATGGTGGCCCATGCGCTGAAATCAAGTACAACAGTTGCGGTTTGTGCGGTGTCCATCCGGTGTATTCCTCGGTAAAAAAAGCAGCTTCGTTATGACTATAGTGCGGTTCGAAATAAACCGGAATCTTTAAGAATTTCAATGTGCCAAAGGGATTTTCTGGTTCGGCACAGGCCGGGCGGCGTCAATCCTTGGCCAGCGGGTGGTGATCCATCACCAGTTTTTTCAGGTTTTCGTCCAGCACATGGGTGTAGATTTCGGTTGTGGCCACATCTGCATGGCCCAGCAGCATCTGGATCACCCGCAAATCGGCTCCGCCCGCCAGCAGATGGGTGGCAAAGGCGTGGCGCAGGGTATGGGGGGTGACGGTTTCGGGGCTGACCCCGCCATTGACCGCGAATTCCTTGACCAGTGTGTAAAACCGGATGCGGGTCAGATGGCCGAGCTTGCCGTTCGACGGGAACAGAAACCGCGACACAGGTTTGCCTTTCAGACGGGCCTGATCCTCATCCGCGTCCCGGCGTTTCAACCACGCAGCGATTGCAATTTTTGCGGGCGGTGACAGGGGCACCAGGCGTTCTTTATCACCTTTCCCCCGCACCAGCAGCATTTCTGGATTGCCGCGCACGGCAGCCACAGGCAATGAAACCAGCTCGCTCACCCGCATACCTGTGGCGTATAGCAATTGCATCAAACAGGTATTGCGCAAGCGATCCGACGGGGATCGCCCCGTGGTTTGGGCGGCTTCCAGCAGGCGGTCCACTTCGGACTCGCTTAGGGTTTTGGGCAGGTGGCGCTTTTTGCGCGGACCGCGAATTTGTGTTGCGGGATCATCAAGGCGCCAGCCTTCTTCAAAGGCAAAACGGAACAACTGGCGCACGGATGACAGCCTGCGTGCCCGCGTGGCCTGCGCCATGCCCCGTGTGTCCAGACTGATCAGATAGGCTTCTACATCGGCGCGGGTGGCGGTGGCGAATGTGCTGTTGTGATCGGACAGGTGATCTGCAAATTCGCGCAGATCGGCGGAATAGGCTTTTAAGGTATTTTCCGAAGAATCGTGTTCTGCGTACATGGCTTCAAGGAAGGTTTCGATCCAGTTCTGCATCAGATCCGTTGGGCCCCATGCATCAAAACCAGCAAGGCAATGCGCCGCGCCTCGTCTTCCATACCCGCAATCAACAACGCCGAGATAGAGGCTTCGACAGCCAGCGGATCAGCATAGCGCGAAACGATCAGGTCGGTCAGTGATTTCAAAACCGCCTCGCCCAAGCGGCCCTGACGGGCGTCTGTCACGGCGGAAACATCCAGTTGGGTGCCTTCAAAGGCTGCAAGGATCGCCGCCTGAATATCGTTTTTGGCCGTATCTGGCAGAGCCCCTTGGGCTACGGACTGCATAAAAGCCTCGTCGCTGTTTTGGGGCGTGTATTCATAGGACAGGTCGCCGTAATCGGATTGCAACAACCACAGGCGATACCGAACCGAAGCGGCGGCGCCGGTCAGGTCTGTGTCGCGCAAGTCTTCCGCAGCGAGGTCTGACAGGATGAAGGCCAGTCCGACTTCATCAAGCGCTTTGTAGGCGTGGATCAGAGCGGCTGAAATCTCGTCTGAATCCCCCTCAAAGGCTGCAAGCAAGTCCTGAACAGCAGAAATCCGCACCCAAATCCCGCCGGAAGCCGCCGGTTCACCGTCTTGATACAGCGCCAGAAGACGCTTTGGCGGGATCGCACCAGAGCGCACCAGTTGTTCCGTGGCAATCACCTGATTGCGCCAGCCTGTCAGGTTTTCCAGATCACCGTGCAAAAAAGCCAGAGGCAGGGCCTGACCGCTGCGGGGCAGGGCAAGGGCCTCTCGTAACGTGAAATCCAGTGCCGTCAGGGGCACGGGCGGCGGCGGGGCATCGTTTTCGTCGAAAAGTTCAGGATCAAGGAAGCGTGCCAGCAAATTATCGTCGGCTTCGCTGATCTGCCCCAGCACTTTGGCTGTGGTCAGGGTCAGGGCGGCCGCCGACCAGTCATTGGCCCGCGCCAGACAAAACACCCGCGCTTTCAGATCGGGGGACAGGCTGGGATTGCGCAGCAAGGTGGCACAGGCGGATTGGGCGCGTCCTGCCAGAAGCCCCACATCAAAAGCACGGCGGAACAACTCGGGCGTGCGGGTGCCTGCACGGTCCAGTAAAGCCTCTGCCTGATCCAGCGCGCCTGCGTTCAACAGATGATCCACCCGCGCCAGAAGGATCGAACCCGGCGCAGAATTGTGCAGCGGTGCGTCGATTTCCGTCAGCACGATCCGCTGCCAAAGGGCGTTGATTTCGGGCAGGGCGTTTTCACGGTAAGGCGCGATCAGCCGTGCAAGCGTGCCCGGATTGCTATCGCCCCAAAAGGTCTTCGGTATTCCGGTTTGTTCAGGGCTAAGAACCCCCACAGCGTCAGGTTGGACGATGTCCAGCTGGGTGGTTTGAATCGCCTCGGTGGTGATGCCACCGCCCGATGGTTTCCATGATTTGCTGGATTGTACGACCGTTTGCTGCCCCGATCGCTGACCCGTCGGCTTTGCAGGTACGCCAATCGACAGCCAATCGGGTGCCGAACCCTGTCCGACAGCGGACAGAGGCAGGCAGGCCATAAATGCAGCACTTAAAACCTTATGTCGCGTCAAGCGTAACAGGAACTGTGACCTCTGATTGGGGGGCGGATAGATCGCCCATAAACGAATACCCCAATACCCCCAAAAACGCGAGGATCAGAACTAAAATTAAAAAACGAATGATCCTGCCCATGTAATTTGCCTCTGCCACCTTTTTTCTTGTCGTGTTTCTAGGTGTGTTTCACCTAGAAAGGCCCCAAGTAGGGGTTGTGTGAAGTATAGACAATGTTATCACCCAAATTGGAATTTGATAATGGGGGATCGGCAGGAACTTGCGTATTTGACCTGTCAGCGCCTAAAAACTTGGACGGGGTGGCATTGAGCTATCACTTAAACAAAACCATTGTTCTTGTCGGGTTGATGGGGGCAGGGAAAACTGCGGTTGGTACATTGGTCGCCCAAAAGCTGGGCGTGCCTTTTCTGGATTCAGATCACGAAATCGAAAAAGCCGCCAATATGACAGTGGCCGAGATTTTCACCCGTGACGGAGAGCCGTTTTTTCGCGCCAAGGAAAGTCAGGTGCTGCAACGTCTTTTAGTGGGCAAACCTTGTATTCTGTCCACAGGCGGCGGGGCCTATATGGCGTCTGAAAACCGCGAAATGATTGCTAAAAGCGGTGTTGCCTTGTGGCTGCGTGCGGATTTCGAACTGCTGTGGGCGCGGGTCCGGCATAAGGATTCCCGCCCGTTGCTGCGCACCCCTAACCCGAGACAGACATTGACAGATTTGTTCGAAAAGCGCACTCCGATCTACGCACAAGCCGAAATCACAGTAGATAGTTTGGCCGGTCTGTCCCTGGAGGATATGGCCCATAAAGTCATTGAAACCCTGTTGGCCCACCCTGAAAGTGGTGTCACAAAAGGAGCGCGGTAATGGGTGAAAAAGTCTTCGTTGATCTGGGCAAACGGTCTTACGACATTGAAATCGGCACAGGTCTGCTGGCGCAGGCGGGTCAATTCGTCGCCCCTTTCCTGCGGCGCAAAAAGGTTGCGATTGTCACTGATAAAACCGTCGCCGCCAAACATCTGCCCGCCCTGTTGGCTGGGTTGAATCGCGAAGGGATCGAGGCCGTCACCCTGCAACTCTCTGCGGGGGAAGGCACGAAATCTTGGGATAACCTGCAAAAAACCGTAGAATGGCTGTTGTCGGAACGGATTGAACGGGATGACATCCTGATCGCCTTTGGGGGCGGGGTAATCGGCGATCTGGCAGGCTTTGCCGCTTCGATCCTGCGCCGTGGCATCCGTTTTGTTCAAATGCCAACGACTTTGTTGTCACAAGTAGACAGTTCGGTTGGCGGCAAGACGGGGATCAATTCACCCCACGGGAAAAACCTGATCGGGGCGTTTTACCAGCCGCAACTGGTGCTGGCGGATGTGTCCTTGCTGGATACGCTAACACCGCGTGACTATCTTGCGGGCTACGGCGAGGTGGCCAAATACGGGCTGCTGGGGGACGCGGTTTTTTGGGAGTGGCTGGAAGCAAACGCTGCCGCTGCCGCTGCTGGCGATGTGGAAAAGCGGATTTACGCGGTGAAACGGTCCTGTGAGATGAAGGCCGATATTGTGGCCCGCGACGAGGAAGAACGGGGCGACCGTGCCCTGCTGAATCTTGGCCATACCTTTGGCCATGCACTAGAGGCCGCCACTGGCTATTCAGACCGCTTGCTGCATGGAGAAGGGGTTTCCATTGGCTGTGCCCTGGCCTTTGAAGTTTCGCAGCGGCTGGGGTTTTGTGCACAGGAAGCCCCAAGTCGGGTGCGTGATCATTTCAAAGCCATGGGAATGAAATGTGATCTGTCCGAAATTTCTGGCAAACTGCCCGATGCGGACGGGCTTATCGCGCTGATGGGGCAGGATAAAAAGGTCAGCGACGGGGTGATCGGTTTCATCATGGCACGCGGTCTGGGAGAGGCCTTTGTCACGCGGGATGTGGATCTTGGTGTGGTAAAATCCGTGCTTGAGGAGGCGCTGGCGGGCCGTTAGGCCTTTGCTTATCAGCCGGCTTCGGGTTTTGGATATTTGAAAAACAAAAAGCTGTTAGGCGTTTCTGAGCTTTCTGGCCTTTATAATCCCCGAGGCGAGGGCGACACCGCCTGCAACGATCAAGATACCAAGCCATTTCAGGGGCGTGATCGGTTCGTCCAGAAATATCCAGCCGCCTATGGCTGCGATGACCGGAACCATTGCAGCAGCAGCGGCCGGTATGGCCGAGCCGAGGGTGCGCACGGCATATAAGAAAGTGAAATTGGCAACAAAGCCTGCCATGAAGCCTTGAAAAACTTGTAAGGCAAGGATGTTTTTCGGGATCTGGTGCAGGCTGGTTCCAAAAAGAATCGCTGCGAATATAAAGGCAAGGGCGGACCAGCCGAGAATGACGATGGCACCGTCTATCGGGTCCATTGCTGAAATGTTGAAACGGACTGTATAGGCCGCCCAGCAACATGATCCTGTCAGAAACAGCAGGTGACCGCGCCATGCGCCCGATCCGGTGTTGGAAATCGCTTCGTAGCCGCCGACGGCCAAAGCGCCGACAAGGATCAGCAGGATGCCGAAATACTGGATTCCGGCATAGGCACGGCCCAAAAAGGCGATCGTCAGGATCGCCACAAAGACAGGCAGCATAGAAGGCGTGAACAGGCCGCCGTCAACTGTCGGGGCAAACCGGAAGCCAGAGGCCAGAAGTACGGTGAACAGGGTCCCGCCGCCGCCGCCGATAATCAGAATGTCCATCCAATTGGCGGTTTTCGGTTTCAACCCTCGGCGCAGGATAAACGGCAGGATTGCAATGGCTGCGGGGACGGATCGCAGAAAGCCGATATCTATCGGTGACAGGTGCTGTGTCATCGCAGCCCGTGTGGAGACCAGATAGCTGCCCCAGACAAAAATCGTCGCCGCCAGGGCGCCCCAAGACAGAAAGGCCTGACGCATCAGGCGGAACAGGACGCGCCGCCAAGGACGCAAAACTTGGAGCAATGGGGGTGGTTCAGTTTCACGGGGGATTCAGCCTCTGCCAATGTATGTCCGAGGTTGAATTGTGGATCATAGGGCAACAGAGTACAAGCCAATACAGAGAGCTGTTTATCGCCTTTGTGTTTCACCACCATACGCGAAGAGGCGCACATCACATCATTCGGGGATTTGTTAAGGATACCCCAGCAAGCCGTTGTGATTTCAGGGACTTCTGCGGTTTCGTCCATTTCGGGAAACAGCATTGTATGGGCTGGATTGCCCGCATCAATGTCAAAGCCGTGGCGTGTGTAAAATGCCTGATAGCCTGCGCGGCTTTCCGCGTCCGTATCCCCCCAGACAGTACGACCCGCCACATGCATTCTGATGCCCGCATCGCGCAGCCATTCCATGCCCTGCACAGTCAGATCATAGCTGCCTTTGCCCCGTTCCAGATCGTGACAGGCGGCAGAGTGGTGATCTACTGAAATGCGCAGGGTCAGTTTTTCCGGATAGGTTTCATTCAGTTCCAACAGTCCTGCCTGCATCCGTTTGCGCATCATCGGGCGCATGGCGTTTGTCAGGATCAGCACCTCATAGCCCCGTTCCAGACAGGTTCTGGTGATCTCTATCATCTCGGGGTTCATAAACGGTTCGCCCCCAGTGAAGGCGATTTCGGTTGTGGGCCAATCCCGCGCAACGATCTGGTCGAGATAGGATTCGACCTCTGTGCGGGTGATATAGACAAGCCGGTCGTTTGAAGGCGAACTTTCGATATAGCAATTCACACATTCGATGTTGCACAGGGTTCCGGTATTGAACCACAAGGTCGTTGCCCCGTTCAGTGCGACTGTGGCACGTGGCTCTCCTTTTTCTGTCACATCGGGATGCTGGAATTTCCCCACAGGACGCGGGTCGGGCAGGGTAAATTTCTGGTCGTTCATTTAATGGCCTGTCATTGCTTGCCTGTTCGCTATCCGATTGTATGCTATTTTTCAAAGGAAAGCTTGTAAATCCCACGCAGTTGTGACTGTATGTGTGGCAGTTACGTTATCGCTAACGACAACAAATTCAGAGGCTTGCAGATGGTAGCAAAAACTATTCCAGTGGACCCGTTCGATCTGGTGATTATCGGGGGTACGGGGGATCTGGCCCGACGCAAAATCCTGCCGGGTTTGTTCCGGCGCATGTGTGCAGGTCAAATGCCGGATGAGGCGCGGGTGATCGGGGCTTCGCGCAGTGATCTGGATGCGGACGGGTTTCGGGAATTTGTACGCGAAGCTTTGGAAGAATTCGCAGGTGAAACCCAATGCGGCGTCGGGGCGGTAGACCAGTTTATAAGCAAACTGGACTATGTCTCGCTGGATGTTTTTGGTGACAAAGGCTGGAAGGAATTGAAGGCCAGTTTGCGTCCGGATGTGATCCGCGCAGTGTATTTTTCGGTCGGGCCCAGTCTGTTCGGGGAAATAGCGCGCAAACTGTCCGGCCATGGTATTACGGATGAACACAGCCGCATTGTGGTGGAAAAACCGTTTGGCCATGATCTGGATAGCGCCAAAGTGCTAAACGCGGAATTGCGGGCCTGTTTTGACGAGCACCAGATTTACCGCATCGACCATTATCTTGGCAAAGAAACCGTGCAAAACCTGATGGCCGTGCGCTTTGGCAATGCACTGTTTGAACCGCTTTGGAATGCCCAGCACGTAGATCATGTGCAAATCACCGTGGCGGAAACCGTCAGTGTGGCGGGGCGGGGCGGCTATTATGACAAATCGGGCGCCATGCGTGATATGGTGCAAAACCATTTGATGCAACTGCTTTGCCTGTCAGCGATGGAACCGCCTGCGAAGTATGGTGCTGATGCGGTGCGCGATGAAAAGCTGAAGGTTATCAGGGCGTTGGAGCCTGTTTCTCCGGCGGAGGTGGTGCGCGGTCAGTATAATGCAGGCGGCGATGTGGACAGTTATGTGGCCCATTCCGAAGATCCGAATTCCAAAACCGAAAGTTTTATCGCACTGAAAGTCAAAGTGGCAAACTGGCGATGGGCCAGCACGCCGTTTTATCTGCGCACGGGCAAACGTCTGCGCGGGCGGATGTCTGAAATCGCAATTGTGTTCAAAGACCCGCCCCATTCGATTTTTGAAGGTGAATTCAAACGCAAGGGCAATGTTCTGGTGATCCGCTTGCAACCGGATGAGGGGATCACCCTGCGCGTTACCATCAAGGAACCCGGACCAGGTGGCATGCGCCTGACCGAAGTGCCCTTGGATATGAGCTTTGCCGAGGCATTGGGCGATCAAGTCTCATTCATGCCCGACGCTTACGAGCGGCTTATCATGGACGTGATCCGCGGTGATCAAACCCTGTTCATGCGCGGAGACGAGGTTGAAGCCGCTTGGGCCTGGGTTGATCCGATCATTCAGGCTTGGCAAGACGCAGGCGACACCCCTGTTGCCTATGACCCGGGCGGGGCGGGGCCGGATGACAGCCTGATGCTGCTGCATAAAGACGGCCGTCGCTGGCGCGAGATCAAACCATGAGCAGCTTTACAAAATACGACAGCCGCGCGGATCTGTTCAAAGGTCTGGCGGATGTGGTTGAAGCCCAGTTGCGGGCCGCTTTGACGCAAAAGGGACGGGCGACGCTGGCCGTTCCTGGTGGCACAACCCCTGCGCCTTTCTTTGAACATCTGCGCCAAGCGGATTTGGATTGGGCAAATGTGACGGTTCTGTTGACGGACGAACGGTTTGTGCCTGAATCCTCGGATCGGTCCAACACCCGTTTGCTGCGGGAGACTCTTTTGCGAGATCGGGCGGCTCGGGCGGTGCTGGTGCCGCTCTATCAGCCTGCGGATACGCCGGAAGAGGTGTTAACGGCTTTGCAATCCGGCGTGTCTGCCGTCCTGCCGCTGGATGTCTGCGTGCTTGGCATGGGCGCGGATATGCACACGGCCAGCATCTTTCCCGAGGCGGATTTACTGGCAGAGGCTTTGGCGGATGACGCTGCTGTCCTGCTGCCCATGCGGGCGCCGAATGCGCCCGAACCGCGCTTGACCCTGACAGCCCCTGTTTTGCGCGGGGCCGGCCATGTGCATATTCTGATCGCCGGAGTGGAAAAAGAAGCGGCTTTTGAACAGGCACGGATGGCAGAAAACTCTCTTGATGCGCCGATCAGGATTGTTCAGGAACAGGCCCAGACACATTACGCGGACTAAAGGAATTATTTGATGGATATTTGGCAGCAACTTTCTGATTTATTTGACAAAACCCGCTCCAGATCCATTCTGGAGCTGTTTGATAATCCCACACGTTTCAAGGATTTTTCTGCGCAATGCGGTGATTTCCTGCTGGATTATTCCAAGACAAATATGGACGCAGACACCAAAACTGCGCTTTTGTCGCTTGCCCAAGCCAGCGATGTTGCGGCCAAACGGGACGCGATGTTTGCTGGTGCGTCAATCAACCAGACCGAGGATCGCGCGGTTCTGCATACTGCCCTGCGTAACCTGTCAGGGCGGCCCGTTTCGGTGGACGGTGTGGATGTGATGCCAGAGGTTCTGGCGACGCTGGACGCGATGAAAACCTTTGCCGCACGGCTGCGCAGCGGTGATATTTCGGCGGCCAACGGCAAGCCGTTCACCGATGTGGTGAATATCGGCATCGGTGGGTCTGATCTGGGTCCGGTCATGGCCAATATTGCCCTATCGCCCTACAGCGACGGGCCGAAAGTGCATTTCGTCGCGAATGTGGACGGGGCGGATATTAGCGATACTTTGCAGGGGCTTGATCCCGTAACCACACTGCTGATCGTGGCCTCGAAAACCTTTACCACCATTGAAACCATGACCAATGCGCAGACCGGTAAGAACTGGTTGTTGCAGCAGGTGTCCGAAGACCAGATCGGCCAGCATCTGGTGGCTTTGTCCACCTCAATGGAAAAAACTGCCGAATTTGGTATCGCTGCGGATCGGGTCTTTGGGTTTGAGGATTGGGTCGGCGGGCGCTATTCGGTTTGGGGGCCGATTGGCCTGTCCTTGATGCTGGCCATCGGGCCTGAAGACTTTGATGCGTTCCTGCGCGGTGCCGAAGAGATGGACACCCATTTCCGTGAGGCCCCGCTGGCGGAAAACCTGCCGGTGATGCTGGCGTTGGTGGGTATCTGGCACAACAACATCTGCGGTTATAACACCCGCGCGGTTCTGCCCTACGATCAACGGTTGCTGCGGCTTCCAGCCTATTTGCAGCAGCTTGATATGGAAAGTAACGGCAAAGGCGTTGCTATGGACGGGCAGACCTTATCGCGACAGTCAGGGCCGATTGTCTGGGGCGAACCCGGAACCAACGGTCAACATGCCTTTTACCAGTTGATCCACCAAGGCACCCGCGTTGTGCCTTGCGAATTTCTGGTGGCGCGGCGTGGGCATGAAACCCATTTGGCCCATCAGCACCGCCTGTTGCTGGCCAATTGTCTGGCCCAGTCCGAAGCCCTGATGATCGGGCGCGACATGGATACAGCCCGCGCGATGATAGCTGAAACGGGCCTGACGGGGGCCGAGTTGGAAAAACAGGCGGCGCACCGTGTGTTTCCGGGCAACCGGCCCAGTGTTACCATGATGTATGACTGCCTTGATCCGCGCACATTGGGCAAAATTATCGCGCTTTATGAACATAGGGTTTTTGTTGAGGGCGTGATTTGGGGCATCAACAGTTTTGATCAATGGGGGGTGGAACTGGGCAAAGTTCTGGCGAACCAGATGTTACCGCTGATTGAAGGCTCCGAAGTGTCCGAGGGCAAAGACGGTTCTACCCGCGGATTGCTCGCCACTTTATGACATGAAAAACCCCGACTGATGCCAGCCGGGGTGAATTTCGAACGTTAAAAGCCGTTTATTTTGGCAGCAAAACTCCGTTGATCACATGGATCACGCCGTTGGATTGCATCACGTCTGCGGTAGTGATTTTCCATGCATTGCCGCTTTCGTCAAAGACAAAGACCTGACCGCTGGCAGTGGTTTTCGCGGATAAGGCATCGCCTGACACCGCGTTGAAGTTAAAGAAACCGTCTTTGCCTTTTTTGGTTTGCGCAATGATATCAGCCGAGGTCCATTTGCCCGAAACCACATGAGAGGTCAGAACCTTGACCAAAGTGTCTTTGTTTTCGGGTTTTAGTAGCGTTTCAACAGTGCCGTCCGGCAGCGCATCAAAAGCCGCGTTTGTGGGGGCAAAAACGGTGAACGGGCCTTCGCTGGCCAAAGTATCCACCAGACCTGCTGCTTTCACGGCTGCAACCAAAGTTGTGTGATCCGCCGAGTTTACAGCGTTTTCAACAATGTTCTTGCTCGCAAACATTTCCGCGCCGCCCACCATCGGGTTGGCCATGGAATGACTTTCTGCAAAAGCGGCGCTGCCTGCCATCATGCCTGCGACGACTGTGCTGATCAGAATATGTTTCACGATAAATTCTCCCTTGGGTTAAGCGCCAGTGTCTGGCGCGTTGTACCAAGGGATACGGGGCGGGATCGGGATTGGATGTCTATGCTACGGTCACATGTTTGTGGTTTGACGAAACCCCGCAGCGGGCTAATTAAGCGTGCGCTCGCATCCTGATTATCCAACACGTTTTAGCGCGGGTTCACCGATCGGAAGAATGGAAATACTGCCATTTGGATGAACTTTGACTTGCTGCCCCCTCTGCAAAGCTGTGATCCCCTTGCATGCCACCAACATCAGCAGATTATGTTCACGGGCGACAATGGACATATGGCTTAGCCAGCCACCGACCTCTGACAGTACCGCGCCGGAGCGTTGCACAAAGGGCAGCCAAGTCGGGTTAACCATGTGGCACACCAGAATATCGCCGGTTTCAAACCCGTTAAAGGCAGTTTGCAAATCGTCTGTATCCTCATCCACAACAAAGACACGCGCGGTGACCGATGCCGCGCCCGACACGCAGGTGCCTTGTAATTCACCTGTATTTTCCGCCCGCGCAATCAGGTGCGGCGCGCTCAGGATTTCACACTCATGCAGCGTCAGTTCAGAGGCTTTGGGGCCTGCGCCTTTTAACAATTCTGCGCGGGATTTCCGTTTGATGGCAAGGTCTTGCAGGGGCAGTGTGTTTTCAGGCGAAAGGGTGACGATTTCATCAAGGGTCAGGTGAAACACCAGATCATTCAGTCCGGAAATCTTGCCGATGGCCACCAACACACGGCGGATCAGATAGACCAGCCAAAGGGATTCATGTTTGGCCTGTTCCTTTAAATCCTGCAAGGCCAGCGCCAAAGATACCGGATCATCCGCCACCACTGGCCCCGAGGGTGCTTGGGGGGCGGTCAGGGATTGCAACAGGGGCCACAGCAAATCAGGGGTTTCGCAATAGCGCGGCATGGACAGTTCATAATCAAACATCGCCCGATGCCCCAACTTCCCCATTGCCGCTTTTTTGCGCGCCTTCAACGGCAGCCCGGCCACAGATCGCAACATCCCCATGGGCGAGTGGGTCAATTCGCTGTGGCGCAGGCGATCCAGCCCATCCGGGTGGGTGGAAACATGGCTCTGCGCCTCGGCCATGGCGAACCCTGCGAGAATGTTGATCCGCTCTGCTTCTACATAATATTCCAGCGTCAGCTTGCGACGAAACAGCGACAGGCAGGGTTTCAACGCGTCAAGCGGCATCTGGCGGAATTTGGTGGCCTTCCACGGGGCTAGAAACTCGGCCAGTTCGGGCATGATCCGATCGCGAAACCGGTCCGATGCCTCGCACGCCAGACGATGTAGGGATCTGGCCTTGCTTGCGCTTAATTGCAGCGCCATGTCGTCTTTCATGCGCCGGTCCACATATGTTTTGCCAAACAGCGTGTAAAGGTGGCCCGCCTTACCCTCTGGGACGTTATAGGCCACGCCCAGATCACGGCAGGCCAGATCGAGACTTCCCCCCGGCGCCCACATTTGCCCCATCAGGGAAAACGATGCGGGGGTCGGTCGGGGCAGCACTTCGGACATTTCATCTTGTTCCAAAATCACCCCGTCCGGATGGGATGTACCGAACACGTCAAACACACGTTCCCATTCCGCCAGCCGCGCTTGCGCTGCATCATCGCCAAGATGCAACGTGGTAATGTCGCGGCTTTGCAGAATGTAGTAACGCCCGTTTTTATAAGCCCACTCAATGTCTTGCGGGCAGTTGAACAGGGCTTCGATACGGTCCCCGAGTTTGATCAGATAGGACAGATCAAAAGGCGGCTTTTCCGCATCCACAGGTTTTTTCGTATACCGACCGAAACGCAGGCTTTGCGGCGTGACCCGCCCTGACACCAGATCATCGCCAGTGCCTTTGGCCAGTTCAATCATCATCAAGCCCGGTGCGGTGGAATCCTGTGTGAACATAACACCTGCATAATCCGCATCCACCATGACCTGCACAAGAATATTGCCGTCGTGATCCGTATCGCTGCCAGAATAACTGCCAGCTCGTGCCGCGCTGAAAGCGGAATGAACCGCATCCAAAGCGGCAGTCAGTCCCTTGCGATCCACATGCAGCACACTGTCGAACACCCCGGCAAAACTTTTGTCTGCGCCGTCTTCGGCCGCTGCAGAACTGCGCACGGCGCAAGGTGTTTTGCCGATCATCCGCCAGATACGCGCGGCAAACCTGTCTTTCTGACTGGGGGACAGCCTGTTAAACTGGGCAATTACAGCGGTGTTCAGCACAACCCCTTGGGGCACGGGTAGCCCTGCGTTTTTCATAACCGACAGGCGGTAGGATTTATTCCCCGCATCCGTCAGCGCGTGGGAATAGGCCAGGGGTACCACCCCCTGATACAGGTGCCGCACCAAAGTATTACGCAACATCCTGCGCGATGACTTCGCCCATTGTTTCAGGCCGCCCGTCACATAAGCCCGCTGCACCAGCAAAAGCACCAGCGCGATCGACAGGTAAAGGTTCCCGAGAAAACTGATCCCCACAACCATGGCAAACAGCAGCGGAACCCCGAGCCCCCAACACAGTATCGCCTGCCGCCGGGTCCTGGCGACGGCCCAGTGCAAATACAGACCCGCCAGCCCCGCAAAGGCCGCTGGCATCAGGTAAAAAGGGTCGGAATCGCCCATGGAGGTGACCCAGCCCATAGGTTGCCCGATGCGCACTCCTGCCTCTTGTGTGGCGCTAAGTCCCAACATCATCAGGGGCAGGAACAGCAAGGCAGTTATGTTGCGCATGGGGGTCAGGCCGTGTTCCGCAGAAAACTGCTGGATCGCCCGTGCTTTGCGGGTTGGGTCCTGTGCAAGGCGGCTTTTGATTTCCGCCAGAACGGGCGCTTTATCGCGTGTAACCATCTGATCCCGCTCTGATTTCAGCGCAATGGGGAGGATAAGGATGCGCGATAAAACGGCCAGAATAAACACGGCCCCAACAACACCCACGGCTTGGGATGTATGCACCAATGCACCTGCCAGCCAGTGAATGGATTTCTGCCACAGGGATGTGTTTTGCTGTGCGAGCCACGCCACAACATGAGGCTTGGGCGTGGGCGGCACAAAATAGTCCCAAGGCGTCGTGTAGCGCCCTTGATAGTCGATTCCGTTTTGCGTCAGATCCAACCCGAGAACCTGCGCCATAAAACAACTGCGGCGGTCGTAACAGGCGGCGACAGTCGGTTTTTTTTCTAGTTCTGCAATGCGCGATTGCAGGGCCTTGGTAGTCAAGGATCGCACGGGAATATTGATGGCATCGGGCAAATGTCCAGCAGCGAAATCTTTGGGATAGCGGGTGTCTACGATCTGTAAATCGCCAGTATCCATCAGTGCTGTAAAATCCGCGCTGCCGATCAATCTGTCTTTGTTGGGATAGGCGGGCAGGGCGCGCAGATCAGACAGGCTGGTGACTTTGGCATCGCTAAAGTCCCGTCCCTCGACGATCCACTTTTCAATTCCGCCTGCTATAAATTTACAATCAACCCCACGGGCGGCGAGTTCCGCACAGGTTTCAGAACTGCGGTTGCCATTGTGGCAAAACAGGATCGCCTGTTTGCCCCGCAGGTCTTTGGTTTCATTCATGAAATCTGGAAATCTGACATGGCGTGCACCTGGTAGGCTGCCCATGGCGTGCTCTCCGGTTTCACGAACGTCAAACAGTATCGGACGGTTGGACTGCGGATTGTCAAGCAGGGCCTGAACCGCGTCTGTTGTGATCGCAAGGGGGCTGTTTTCCTGCGCGGTAAAGCTGGTTTCCTTCAGGCTTTCATCCTTGATTTGCGTCCCTTTAAATTGTGCCGGCCGTAACAAAGTCGCCTGCATCCGTTCCAAACGTGCCGTTTTTGCCGCTTTATATTGCCAAAGGTTCACAGCCCCCAATCCTGCAATAAGGGCCAGCCCCAAAAGAACCAAACGCAGGGGAACGCGCCCCGAATTCGGGGAAAATTCCACCCCGAATTTGCGGGCCAACAGCGCTGTCGCCCCTGAAACAAAAGCAAAACCCACTGCCAGTACTTGCGACAGCGACGAAACGGACCCGATCACCAATTCGGGAGAAGGAATAGCGCTGGCAGGTGTTGCCAGTTGAAACAGCGCTGCCCCAGAAAACAGTAACAGGTGCGAAGTATTACCTGAAAAATATCTAAAGAAACCGTAAATACTGCACATGTCGTGCCTCGTTTATTGTCACAAAATTTGACCAAATTTGTAACAATTGACGGTGTATGTGGTTAAATTACTGTTAAATATAGGTTAATCTGCGTCGGTTTTCAAAAAGCAGCGCGGAAATCTTTGAGATTTGCTTCGGGTAGAGGGCTTGTTCCTAAAATTCAATTCAATTTGGAAACATGCAGCCAGGGCACCTTAACGCTTTCTTTAAACGCGCCGTTTAGTTGATATGGCAAGCCGCTGAAAACGGCAAAGCGCCTGATCAAAGAAGAGTGATGTTCAAATGAATGGTTCCGGTTTTGTCTTCAAAGCGCCTGTTAAGGCGCTTATTTGTGCCATGTCTTTACAATTTATCCTCGCAACCACCGCCGCCGCTGATGTTGCCATCACATTTGGCACTTACGCGGCAGATAAACCCACTGCCGTTGTTCGACAGTTCAAGCCTTTCCTGAAATTTCTGGAACAAGCCTTGCAAGAGAACCTTGGGGAACCGGTTAAGATAAAAATGAAAGTGTCCAAAGAGTATCAGGACAGCATTGATCAACTGGTTGAAGGTGAAGTTGATTTTTCCCGTTTCGGGCCTGCCTCTTACGTAACCGCAAAGGCCAGAAATCCGGATATTCACATCATCGCCATTGAAAGCGTCAAAGGCAAAAAGACCTTCAAAGGTGTGATTGCAGTGCATACAGACTCCGACATTCAAACTTTGGCGGATTTGAAGAACAACAGCTTTGCATTCGGTGACGAACTTTCAACGATCGGGCGCTATCTCGCACAAAGCGAATTGCTAGAAGTTGGTATTTCAGCAGATGAGCTCAGCAGTTTTGAGTATCTCGGGCGCCATGATCTTGTTGGAACAGCGGTAGGGAATGGCAGCTTTACCGCCGGAGCCTTAAAGGAGAGCACTTTCAAAAAACTGGTGGAAAAGGGTGTTCCTATTCGGGCCCTTGCTACGTTCGACAATGTGACCAAGCCCTGGATCGCCAGTTCGAAAATGTCGCCGCGTGTCATTAACGCGATGAAAGCCATTCTTTTGGACCCTGTGAACCTTGAACTGATGAAATCGGTTTCCAAAAACGGCATGCTTGAAGGGGACGACGCCGATTATGACCCGATCAGAAATGCCATGGATCAAAGCACCAGTTTTTAAGAGGGCACAGAACATCAAAGTCATGAATAAATTCGATATCAAGACTCAATTTCTGGCGTTGATGTTCGTTGGCGCAATTCTTGTCACCTATATTATCGGAAACTACGAACGGAAAAACGAAACAGCCCGCATGAACGATACGATAACGGCGGATGCGGATGCGACGGTTTTGCTATTGGGAAATTTGATGCTGGAATCCATCATCACCGAAGATGGCCCAGTACTGGAAACTGCCGTTAATCAGGCACTTATCAGCAAACCTAAGCTGCAATCCGTAATCATATATAACGTCGATGGTGTGGTTCTGGCCCGCGCAGACAAGGACCGTCGGGTCGCAACCGACGATACATTGGTTTTTGACCGCGATATACTGTTCGAAGAAGAACCCTTCGGTCGAATGAAGGTAATCTGGTCAACCGCAGCAGACAAAGCCCTAATTAGCCAAAACGTGCGTGCTGTCGGAATTACAATATTTGTCGCGGTCACAGCGCTTTCCTTTTTTTACATAGCCCTCACACATTTTCTGGCCATGCGCCCGCTTGCGAACATTCATCGAAGAATGAGCAGTGTCATGTTGGGTGAAAAACACGAAAGACAAAGATTGGACAGTTTCGTCTCACGGGAATTTCGCGCTTTGGATGCATCCGTTTCTGTTCTGCATGATACTTTCATGGAGCGGGATCAAAGAGAAAAGGAACTTCTCCTGGCAAAGGAGTCCGCCGATCAGGCCAATAAGATTAAATCGGAATTCCTTGCCAATATGAGTCATGAAATCAGAACACCCATGAATGGTGTCATTGGCATGAGCGAACTTCTCCTCGAAACAGAATTGAATGACGACCAAAGGCTTTACGCAAGCACGATATCCAATTCAGGCACTGCACTATTGACCATTATTAATGACATTCTTGATTTTTCAAAAATCGAGGCTGGTAAGATGCTGCTAGAGCCGGAACCTTTTGACCTTCAGAGCGCCTTTGAGGATGTGGTCACATTGTTGTCCGTTAAAGCAACCCAAAAATCTGTCGGTGTATCTTTGCACTACGCAAGCGATTTGCCGCGCAACTTGATTGGAGATGTAGGGCGAATCCGGCAGATCATTACAAATATCGCGGGAAATGCTGTAAAATTTACCTTAGAGGGACAAGTCACACTGGACGTCACGGGCGAAGTTGTCGGGGATATATGCCAGCTTTCAATTAAAATTCGGGATACAGGTATCGGAATCCCAAAAGAAATGCTGAGCAAAATTTTCAACGAATTTGAGCAGGTCGACGGGACCACAAACCGAAAATTTGAAGGAACTGGTTTAGGTTTGGCCATTTCAACCCGTTTGGTTGACCTTATGAATGGCGAAATCTTCGCGCATTCCGAAATCGGAGAAGGCTCGGTTTTCACGATAAACCTGAATCTGCCTGTTGGTGAAGAAATCACGCAAAACAATGCATTTGCGGAACCGGTTTTGCCACCACAGGAACCATATCTGTTCGATGGTCAAAAAACGTCATCTAAAGACAAAACTCCCCCCCAACCTCAATCGCCACACTTTGACTGTATTGACGACAACCAGACATTCAGTGGGAAGGTCACAAAAAACGATAGAATCGAACTGACCGTACTTGTTGCGGAAGACAATAAAACCAACAGGCTTGTCGTTAAAACGATGTTGAAAACCGTACCTGCTCGTCTGGTCTTTGCGATCAATGGCCTGGAAGCATTGGAAAAATTTGAAAGCGATCCTCCGGACTTAGTATTCATGGATATGTCGATGCCTGAAATGGATGGCATTGAAGCCACAATAAAAATTCGCAAATTTGAAGAACGTAACAGAGCCTCCCGTTGCCCGATTGTTGCCTTGACAGCTAATGCGATGGTGCAGGACAGGGAACGATGTGAAAAAGCTGGAATGGATGACTTTCTAGCAAAGCCGATCAAAAAAGCACAATTGTTGGAAACTATGGCGAAATGGGTGCGAATGCCCGAAGCCGTCTAAACAGCTTTAACCTGAAAAGCGGCTCATTCGAATTGCGATGGGTTGGAGGTTACGCAAAGAAATTTTTTACAATTAACTCTGAAAATCTTGCGTCACCTAGTCAAAAAGTCAAAAAACTATCCGACTGCTTTTGGAGGAAGAATTTGGAGCGGGTAACGAGAATCGAACTCGTAACTAAAGCTTGGGAAGCTGCCGTGATACCTTTTCACCATACCCGCTCTGTTGTGCGGCGGTTTAGCCGCTTTGATGTTTAGCGTCAATTGCGTAATGGGTGCGCTGTACTCAATTCTTTACGCAATCAACACAAAGGTAATCAACTTATCCCCGACGCCGTCTGCGGCGCCCGCCTCCTGATTGGCCGTCGTCATCACTGCCTGTGTTAAAGGTCACATTCGGAATAGTGACATGGGTTTCCAGGATCGGGAATTTCTCAACACTGTTTGGAATCGCGCTGGCATTCACAAAATGTTCCTGAAAGCGGGGTTCGATGGCGGTTTCGATTTTGTGGATTTCTTTCACGGTTTTTTCAATCTCGCGCCGTGACGAAGTGTTCAGCAAGGCAATCCGTGCGCCAGTGCCCGCGGCGTTGCCTGCGCTGGTGACTTTTTCCAGTGGGCAGTCCGGAATCATGCCCAGAACCATCGCGTGTTTGGGGGAAATATGTGCACCAAATGCGCCGGCCAGCACGATGCGGTCTACCGTATCCACGCCGAATTTATCCATCAGCAGCCGTGCGCCGGAATAGAGCGCGGCTTTTGCCATCTGGATTTCACGAATATCGCGGTTAGTGACCGTGATCTTCGGACCGCCATTTTCAGTACCATCCCAGACCAGATACGAATGGGTTCGGCCATCCAGAAAACACCGCTCGGTTCCGGTTTGAGTGGGGGACCCGATCAAGCCCGGACCATCCACGATGCCGGCAAGGCGCATTTCGGCAACCATTTCGATGATACCGGATCCGCAGATACCGGTAATACCCGAGGACAGAATGCTCTCTTCAAATCCCTCTTCGTCGGACCAGATGTCAGACCCGATTACCCGAAATCGTGGTTCTTTGGTGACCGGATCAATCATAACACGTTCAATCGCGCCAGGTGCTGCGCGCTGGCCAGACGATATCTGCGCCCCTTCAAAAGCAGGCCCCGTTGGTGAAGAACAGGCCAGAACCTTGTCCTTGTTTCCCAACAGAATTTCCGCATTTGTGCCAACATCCACCACCAGTACCAAATCTTCCGATTTGTCGGGGGCTTCGGACAAGGCCACCGCAGCCGCATCGGCGCCAACGTGGCCCGCGATACACGGCAGCAAATAAACCCGCGCGGCGGGGTGCAGGTTCAGGCCAAGTTCAATGCCCCGAATCGAAATACTGTCCGATGTGGCCAGCGCGAAAGGCGCTTGCCCCAGTTCAAACGGATCAATCCCCAAAAACAGATGGTGCATCACAGGGTTGCACACGAACACCGCATCCACGATCAGGTTGCGATCAATTCCAGCTTCATTGGCGATGTTCACGAACAGCGCATTCATGCCTTCGCGCACGGCACGGGTCATTTCCTCGGCGCCGTTTGTGTTCATCATTGAATAGCTGACCCGACTCATCAGGTCTTCGCCAAAGCGGATTTGCGGGTTCATAATCCCGCTAGAGGCGACGACTTCGCCCGATTGCAAATCGCACAAATGCCCCGCGATGGTGGTAGAACCCAGATCGACGGCCAAACCGTAAATCGTGCCTTCGTAGAAACCGGGCCAGATGTGCATGATGCGCGGGCTGAACATATCATCCCCCAGATGCACAGCGCAGGTGACTTTCCAGCCGCCTTTGCGCAGGATCGGTTGCATGGTTTGAAGGATGCCCAAATCTGCCTCCAGATGGGGCAGGTCCCACTGGTCGCGCAGGGCTTTGACCAGCCGTTCCAGATCCCCCGTCGGGTCGTGCATGTCGGGTTCCTGAACCTCGACGTAATAAAGTTTGGTGGAGGGATCCATCACAATATCACGGGCTTCGGCCCGTTTGCGCACCACTTGTTTGTGGACCTGACTTTCGGGGGGAACATCAATCACCACATCGCCTTGCACCTGCGCCTGACACCCCAGTCGCCGCCCGTCGATCATGCCCCGTTTGGATTTGTAGCGCTCTTCAACGGAGTTCCACTCTGTCAAAGCATCATCAGCCACGGTGACACCGTGTTTGGAAAATTCGCCGTAGGAGGGCTGAATCTGGCATTTCGAACAAATCCCGCGCCCGCCGCAAACGCTGTCCAGATCGACCCCCAGCTGGCGTGCAGCCGTCAGGATCGGTGTGCCCACCGCAAAATGCCCCCGTTTGCCGGAGGGGGTAAAAATCACCAAAGGATCGTTAGAAGCGCTCATATCAACTGGCCTGTTCGTCGTCAGATTAACCGTCAAGGCGACAATAGGGGCGTTGGTGGAAATGGAAAGCCAAGGCGCGTCAGTTTTGGGCGAATTGCGGCAGATTGGGGCGATTTTTCTGCGTCAGAACAGGGTGATACCCATGAAGTAGAAAAAGGCCGGTACGGGCGCCACCGCAAGGGCGAGCGTTAGCAGCGCCCAAGTGGGGCGGAACAGGCGGGTTAGTCCTGCGGAAAAACAAATGCCACCCCCACCGCCTAGAAGCATATTGCCGGGAATATTGATAAGCACAGCCAAAAACACGTAACGCCAGTTTACGAACAGCGGACCAAGGAAGCTGGGCAAGCGGGATTTCATCAGGCTGGCACGTTGTTCCAAGGTCAGGGGTTGGATTTCTGACACCATTTTTGCGGCGCGTTTCAGACCCACGTCGGCCAGAAATTTGGATAGAACCGAATAGGGCAGATAATGCCCTACCAAAAAGGCAAGCGCGAGGCCTATGACCGTAAACAAAAACACAAATGGTGCGATTTTCGCACCTTGCATGGCCATCAGGGCAAAACCGATTTCCACTCCGGGAACAAAAGGACACGCGATAACAAGAGAATAGGTCAGAAGGATTAACAGGATCATCCCGCTGAACATAAAACTGGTGCCGCCATCTCCAAACTGTTTGATCTGCGCTGTCAGCCAGTTCAGCCCTAGGTGAATCCCCCAAGCCAGAGCAAGGATCAGCGCAAGCCGCAGCAATAACTTTGCAATGCACTTAACACGAGCGGGGTTGTCAGGGTCGGGCAAGGTTGGGGCTTTTCCTTTTGAAAACATACGAATTGCCAATGGCCCCGCCGTGTCCGGCGGGGCTTGGGTTTAGTTTAGCCTGCGATCTACAGGATTGCGCGTTACTTTGCCAAGGCACGCAGGGCGTTCAGGTCCAATCGGCTGTTGTTCATCGACAATCGACCTTGCGCATCGCGGGGCCATTCCGCCGCGGGACGATCCCAGTAGAGTTCGACACCGTTTTGATCGGGGTCACGCAGATAAAGTGCCTGACTGACGCCGTGATCCGCCGCACCGTCCAGTTGAATGCCGTGTTTGTCCAGTTGCACCAGCACCGCCCCCAAATCTGCGCGGGTCGGGTATAAAAGGGCCAGATGGTACAATCCGGCGGTTTCCACAGGGGCAGGGGGCTGGCCTTTGGAATGCCATGTGTTCAACCCGATGTGGTGATGGTAGCCACCCGCAGCGACAAAGGCGGCTTCGGCCCCGTAGCGTTGGGTTTGTTGCAGTCCCAAAACATCACAATAAAAAGCCAAAGCGCGATCGAGATTGGAAACTTTCAGGTGAACATGGCCGATAGAGGTGCCCGCTGGGGCTGTATATTTCTGTGTCATAGTCTTCTCGTGTTAAGGTTTTCACAAGAATACTCTGGCATCCTGCCAAGGGATAGTTTGATCACAAGAAGATAGTGTTCCAGCCAGCCAAACGATCAAATTTGGCCAGCTGGGTGATTTTATGGCGAAACGGGCGGTGTTACCCGCGCCGACGACGCCCGCCACCTGCACGGCGACCGCGTGCACCGGCTTCTTGTTCGCCTTCTTTAACTGCGGGTTTGTTAAAGTTGATCCAGGCGCCCCCGTGCGGGTCGTTGTTGGTCAGCAGGTTGGCCGCACGAATAGCGGTCATTTCGCTGCCCGGTTTCCATTTGGTTGACCCAAGTCCGACCATATTCGCAAAGACTTCCATATCCATGTCGTCAGGAACAATGATGCCCACTTCTGCCAGTTCGGCAATTTTAGCATCCAGCTTGGCCTGATTAACGGGCACAGCAACAGGATTCATAATGGCCGAAGTCATCCCCGCTGCCATTGCCATCGGCAAAAACGCATTGTTGACGCCGTGACGGTTCGGCAGGCCGAAAGATACGTTGGACGCGCCGCAAGTGGTGTTCACGCCCAGTTCTTCACGCAGGCGCCGCACCAGAGCAAAGACCTGCAAACCAGCGGTCGCCATCGCGCCGATTGGCATCACCAGCGGATCAACCACGATGTCATGGGCAGGAATGCCGAAATCGGCGGCCCGCTGGACGATCTTTTTGGCCACTTCAAAGCGCACATCCGGATCTTCGGAAATCCCGGTGTCATCGTTGGAAATCGCCACAACGGGGACGTTGTATTTTTTCACCAGCGGCAGAACCATTTCAAGGCGGTCTTCTTCACCTGTGACAGAGTTCAGCAGCGGGCGGCCCTCGGCGGATTCAAGCCCCGCTTTCAACGCCCCCGGAACAGAGCTGTCGATACATAAAGGAACGTCCACAAGCCCTTGAACCATTTCAACAATCGAGCGCATCAAAGGTGGCTCTGTTTCATTCGGGTTCGGGTTGGAGTTGTACACAACACCCGCATTGATATCCAGAATGTTGGCTCCGGCCGCCACTTGCGCGATGGCGTCTTTTTCAATGGTAGAAAAATCACCAGCTTCCAGCTCGGCTGCCAGTTTCTTACGGCCGGTGGGGTTGATCCGCTCGCCGATCACACAGAAGGGCTGATCAAAGCCGATAATAGCGGTTTTGGTTTTGGATTCGACGACAGTACGGGTCATTCATCTGGCCTTATTGTTGTTGTGCTGCAGGAACGGCGGCAGAGCCACCGTTGTTCATCGCCCACGTGGCGTTGGTTTTAATGCCTCCGAGCGGGAAAAAATGCACCTGCTCAATGTTAAACGTCGGGTTTGCTGCTTTATGCGCGGCCAATTCGCTTACAATTGTAGTCGGCTCGAACGGCAGCAGCAGT
>JAXMOF010000043.1:0-36142 GCA_034670045.1 Amylibacter sp.
GGAAGAAACGTGGAAACGGCTGCTGGCGGCCGAAAGTGCTGCGGGTACAATTACGCGGTTTGACGCGGATCATTTGGCTACGAACTATGCTTGCGAAATTCCTCGTGGTGATGGGACCAACGGCACATTTAATCCCGATGATTGGATGGAACCCAAGGAACAACGCAAGGTAGATGATTTCATCCTGTACGGGATTGCTGCGGCGACGCAGGCGGTTTCTGACAGTGGATGGGCCCCTTCAACGGATGAAGAGTTTTATCGCACGGGTGTTTTGATCGGGTCCGGGATCGGTGGGCTTGATTCCATTGCCAAGACTGCGATTACGCTGAAGGAAAAAGGCCCGCGGCGGGTGTCTCCGTTTTTTATTCCCGGAGCTTTGATCAATCTGGTATCCGGACAGGTTTCCATCAAATACGGCTTTAAAGGCCCGAACCATTCGGTTGTGACGGCTTGCTCGACAGGGGCGCATGCGATCGGGGATGCGGCGCGGATTATTGCGCTGGATGATGCGGATGTGATGGTCGCTGGCGGGGCGGAGGGTGCTATTTGCGAAATCGGCATGGCCGGTTTTAACGCCTGTAAAGCGCTGAGCACCAAGCGGCGGGATGATCCCAAGAGCGCGAGCCGCCCTTACGACAATGACCGTGACGGCTTTGTTATGGGCGAGGGCGCGGGGATTGTTGTGCTGGAAGAATACGAGCACGCCAAAGCACGCGGCGCCAAGATTTACGCCGAAATTCTGGGCTATGGGATGTCGGGCGATGCCTATCACATCACTGCACCATCCGAGGATGGTGAAGGTGGTTTCCGTGCCATGCAAGCTGCGTTGAAGCGGGCAGGGCTGGAGCCGGATGCGGTGGATTACATCAATGCACACGGGACTTCCACTATGGCGGACACCATTGAGTTGGGGGCTGTGGAACGGTTGCTGGGCGATCATGCGAAATCGGCGACCATGTCTTCAACGAAGTCATCTATCGGTCATTTGCTGGGGGCTGCCGGCGCGGTTGAGGCGATTTTCTCGATTCTTGCGCTGCGGGATCAGATTGCGCCGCCAACGATCAATCTGGACAATCCTGCTGTGGATAGCCAGTTGGACCTTGCGCCGAATTCCGCGCGCAAACGGGAGATCAACGTGGCCTTGTCGAACTCTTTCGGGTTTGGTGGTACGAACGCCTGCCTGATTATGGGGCGCGCATCTTAAGCGCGGCCCTGACAGGTTCGGTAAAGATAACTTGCCGGTCTGGATATCCAGACCGCAGCAAAGCGGAAAGCGCATAAATGGCACGGCATATAGCGGCGAATTTCGTCAATTTGTTGATTGTATTGTTGGTGATTGCCGGCGGTGTATTCTATTGGGCCAAATCGGAGTTTGCCAAACCAGGGCCTTTGGAAAGCTCGATTTATATCGAGGTGCCGCGCGGTGGGACGGTGAAAGGTTTGTCCAATCAGTTGGAGGAACAGGGCGCTGTGTCCCATGGGCTGATTATGCGCATTGCGTCGGATTATAACGGGCAGGCCAGCCAGTTGAAATTCGGGAATTACGAGATTCCTGCCCATGCGTCGATGGCGGATATTCTGAATATTGTGACCAAAGGCGGGGCGGGGACGTTCCGGTTTGTGGCCAATTACCGTGTTGGCATTCGCGGTGCGAAGATGATTCTGTCCGAACGGGAGGCCGGTTCCGGTGAGGTCACCAAGCTGGCTGAATTTGACGAAGGGAGCGAGTTGCCCAAGGCCTATACCGATCTGGTGGAGGCGAAGACGCCCATCGTTTACCGTATAACCGCGGCAGAAGGGGCGACAAGCTGGCAGATTGTGGAGAGCCTGAAACAGGCTGATTTTCTGGACGGCGCGTTTGAAAACATTCCGCCTGAGGGGATGCTTTCGCCCAATACCTATGAGGTGCGGCGCGGTACGTTGGTTGCTGATGTGATCGAACAGATGTTTGAAGCACAAAAGAAGATATTGGCCGAGGAATGGGAAAACCGTTCGGAGGGGCTGCCGTTTGATACGCCTGAGGCTGCTTTGGTTTTGGCGTCTATCATTGAAAAGGAAACCGGTGTCGCCGAGGAGCGGGCCGAAGTTGCAGCGGTTTTTGTGAACCGTTTGAACAAAGGCATGAAGCTGCAAATGGATTCCACGGTTGAGTATGGTATCACAGAGGGCAAAGGCTTTTTGAACCGTGGCTTGCGGCGCAGCGAGATGTCTAAAAAGACGCCGTACAACACCTATATCATCGAAGGGCTTCCACCCGGGCCAATCGGTAATCCCGGACGCGAGGCGATTCATGCCACCTTGCATCCGAATGTTTCGAACAATCTGTTCTTTGTGGCGGATGGAACTGGGGGGCATTCGTTTGCGGAAACCCTGGTCGAGCATAACGCAAATGTTGCAAAATGGCGTAAGATCGAGGCGGAGAACCGGCGTCAGGAGCAGCAGAACAGCGGAAACTAACCCGCTGCGCGCGCTGTATAAACGTTCTGAAACAGTGCTTTAGGGGTTTTGTTGCGCCCACAGTGTTGCGTGGGCATTGCGCGTTTGATTGACTTTGCGAACGCTCGCAGATATACCTTTGGACAAGATGGAAGAATTGGGTAACGATCCTGGCGGGTGACGCTTTGGGTCGTTTTCTTTTTTGGTCCGTCTCGGTGAGAGCACCGCTAGGAACCCATTATATGACAGATATTGAGAATGCGGACGCGCAGGCGTTGCCGCTACTTTTGCGTGCGGCACAGACAAAAGTTGCCAATTTGCGCCGGCTGATTATTCGCGATTTGTCGGTTGGGGAAACCGGAACCGACCCGATCACAACCGCGCAAGTTTTGTCTAATATCCGCGACTATAGCGCGGCGGTTATAAATGTAACGTCGCTTGAGGCCCAAATTGAAAAACATAGCAACGCCATTTGCGATGTCGTCCAAGGAGACGCCGTCAACCTTGAAGATGCAAGACGCGAAGTCCTTGACCGAATTGCTCGGTTCCGCGAGCGAAGTGGAGATTGAAGATTTTCTATCCAGTTTAAGCGATCAGACCTTGATGGCTTTGCCCTATCTATTTGAATTCTGGGCCTTGCCCCATCAACGGGAACCCGTCGGGGATTGGGCAAGCTGGGTGATTATGGGCGGGCGCGGTGCCGGGAAAACCCGTGCGGGCGCCGAGTGGGTGCGTCAGCAGGTTGAAGGCGCGGCGCCATATGATGCGGGGGGGTGTCGGCGTGTGGCGCTGATTGGCGAAACACTGGATCAGGTGCGCGAAGTGATGGTGTTCGGGGAAAGTGGCATCATGGCATGCAGTCCACCGGATCGAAAGCCGGAATGGCAGGCGGCGCGGCGGGTTTTGGTTTGGCCGAACGGGGCAGAGGCTTGGGCCATGTCGGCCAGCAGCCCCGAGGCATTACGCGGCCCGCAGTTTGATTGCGCTTGGGCGGATGAGTTGGGCAAGTGGCGGCGCGGGCGGGACACTTGGGATATGCTGCAGTTTGCTTTGCGTTTGGGGGATCACCCGAAGACTTTGGTCACGACAACGCCGCGCAACATCGGGGTTTTGAAAGAGATTTTAGAGGCCGCCGATACGGTTGTGACTCATGCGCCGACCACCGCGAACAGGGCCAATCTGGCGCCCGGTTTTCTGACGAAAGTTTATGCGGATTACAGCGGATCGCGTCTGGGCCAGCAAGAGCTGGAGGGTAAGATGCTTGAAGACGTTGAGGGGGCCTTGTGGCCGCTGGATTGTTTGGATGCGGTAAAGCGTCCGGATGCGCCGCACCTAGACCGGATAGTTGTTGCGGTTGATCCGCCTGCATCCAGCAAGTCCACGGCGGATGCCTGTGGCATTGTGGTGGCGGGCTTGCAGCAGATCGGGGAAGGACCGCAGGATTGGCGGGCTTGGGTGTTGGAAGATGCAAGTGTGCGCGGTTCCAGCCCTGCCCAATGGGCGGCGCGGGTGGTGGATGCGGCACGTACATGGCAGGCGGATCGTGTGGTGGCTGAGGTCAATCAGGGGGGCGACATGGTGGAAACCGTGCTGCGCCAGCAAGATCCGCTGCTGTCGTATCGCGGGGTACACGCATCGCGCGGCAAATCTGTGCGGGCGGAGCCTGTGGCCGCGCTTTATGAACAAGGGCGGGTGTTTCACCTGCCTGGTTTGCGCGAGTTGGAGGCGCAAATGGGGGAAATGACGGTTATCGGATTTGAAGGCAAAGGGTCGCCGGACCGCGTGGATGCGCTGGTTTGGGCCTTGACCGATTTGATGATTGATCCCGCTGCCGCCTTTCGGAGGCCGCAGATCAGGCGGTTGTAGCTGTGCTGATACCGGATTGAATTTAAACAATATTAGGAGCGATACCAGATGGTTCTGCAATTTTTACGCAGCGCGTCCCAAAGGGATGTGCCCGAAGAGAAAGCCTCGGCCACGGGGCCGGTGATTGCGTTTCATGGTGCGGGGCGGCCTGCCTGGTCTGCGCGAGATGTTGGCAGTTTGACGCGAAGCGGGTTTATGGCCAATCCGGTGGGGTTTCGCTGTGTGAAAATGATCGCCGAGGCTGCGGCAGCGGTGCCTTTTGTTCTGAAGGATGCAGAGCGGCGCTATGAGTTCCATCCGCTAGCCGATCTGATTGCGCGGCCCAATCCCATGCAGGGCGGGGCTGATTTGTTGGAAAGTTTTTACGGGCAGTTTTTGCTGTCTGGCGATGGGTATTTTGAAGCAGCCGGTCAAAAGCCGAACGGCGGCCCTGCGGAATTGTATGTGCTGCGGTCGGACCGGATGAAGGTTATTCCGGGTGCGGACGGTTGGCCGGTTGCCTATGAATATAGTGTTGGCGCGCGCAAGGTGCGGTTTGACATGCGGGCGGATATTGCGCCGATCTGTCATGTGCGGGCGTTTCATCCGCAAGACGATCACTATGGACTGTCACCTATACAGGCTGCAGCCACGGCGATTGATGTGCATAATTCGGCCTGTCGCTGGTCTAAGGCGCTGCTGGACAACGCAGCGCGGCCAAGTGGGGCGATTATCTATCGTGGTGCGGATGGTCAGGGCAGTTTGCAGGCGGATCAATATGATCGTTTGGTCGAAGAAATTGAGGCAAACCATCAGGGTGCGCGCAATGCGGGGCGGCCGATGTTGCTGGAGGGCGGGCTGGATTGGAAGCCGATGGGGTTTTCTCCGTCTGATATGGAATTTCAGAAAACCAAAGAGAGTGCGGCCCGTGAAATTGCCTTGGCCTTTGGGGTGCCGCCCATGTTGTTGGGGCTGCCCGGGGATGCGACTTATGCCAATTACGCCGAGGCGAACCGTGCGTTTTATCGCCTGACGGTTTTGCCTTTGGTGCAGAAGGTTGCGGCAGCGCTGTCGGCTTGGTTGCCAGAGCATTATTCCGAGGATTTGCGATTGTCGGCGGATCTGGACGGGATTCCGGCCCTTGCAATTGAGCGCGAGGCGCAGTGGCGCCGCGTGGCTGAGGCTGGCTTCCTGTCTGATCGGGAAAAGCGGAGGCTGCTTGGTTTGCCGACAGAAGTGGATGAGTAGAGGCGTTGGGTCGCGCTATTTATACGAACCCTTCGAGGCAGCGGCAAAGCTGGAAACACATCGGCAGGTGACGGACGAGCGCTGGATCGCGCTGGAGCGACGCCTGGATATGATTGAAACCGCCTTGGAACGGCTGGAGCGGCGTTTGTGGCTGGCGGTTTACGGGGTTGTCGGGTTCGTTCTGACCCGTGGGGTGTTGGCTGTTCTGGAAATGACGCAACACGTTTGATGCTGGTTTCAGCATCCGAAATCAAAGGAAATGAGAATGAGCTATGCAAACAACGGCGTGTCGCTGGAGACGAAGTTTTGCCGTTTTGACGATGAAATTGATGTGAAGGGCGGGTGTGAGATCGCGGGGTATGCCTCGGTTTTCGGGACGTCGGATCAGGGCGGGGACGTGGTTCAGAAAGGCGCTTACGGTGCCAGCTTAAAGGCGATGATGCAGGCGGGCAGGCGGGTCAAAATGTTGTGGCAGCACGATCCGACCAAGCCGATTGGCGTGTGGGACGAGGTGCGGGAGGACAAAAAAGGCCTGTTCGTCAAGGGGCGCATTCTGGCGGATGTACAGGCCGGTGCCGAGGCGTTGGCGTTGATTAAGGCCGGGGCTATTGAAGGTCTTTCTATCGGATATCGAACAATTCGTGCAGAAAAATCGCAAAAAGGTGCGCGATTGTTGCATGAACTTGATCTTTGGGAGGTTTCATTGGTGACGTTCCCAATGCTGCCCGAAGCGCGGGTTGAAGCTGAGGCGAAGGCCTTGGATCAACTGGCACATGAGCTGGTCGCGAAATTGCACGCGGCCCGAGAACAGTTGTTGGCCTGATGGCCTGCACGGAAATTTCAACACAGTACAGGATTGGGCCATGAGCACTTTGAAAACCAAATCCCGGGCAGGCCAGAGCGTGCCCGGTGAAGCGACATCGCTGGAGGTGAAAACCGCCATGGATGAATTTTTGCAAGACGTCACAAAAGTTAACACTGATTTGAAAACCCGACTTCAGGAACAGGACAAGAGATTGAACATGCTGGAACGTAAAAACATTGGAACCCGTCGCCCCGCACTTTCTGCCGTAGCGGACATTGAAGTGCCCCATAAAAAGGCGTTTGGTGCCTATCTTCGCTGCGGCGATGATGACGGGATGCGCGCCTTGGAAGTAGAAGAAAAGGCGCTGTCCACGGCGGTATCCGCGGATGGCGGCTATTTGGTTGATCCACAGACAGCGAGCCAGATTGCAGGTGTTCTGCATGCAACTGCGTCTATCCGGTCTATTGCCAGTGTCGTGGCGGTGGAATCCACGGCCTATGATGTGCTGGTGGATCATACGGAACTGGGCGCGGGTTGGGCCACGGAAACCGGGTCGGCGTCAGAAACGGGCACACCGCAACTGGAGCGGATTTCTATTCCGCTGCATGAATTGTCTGCCTTGCCCAAAGCGTCACAGCGGTTGCTGGATGACAGTGCGTTTGATGTGGAAGGCTGGCTGGCCACGCGGATTGCGGATAAGTTTTCACGCGCGGAAGGCGTGGCCTTTGTGTCTGGGGACGGGATTGATAAGCCGACGGGTTTTTTGACCTATACGTCCGTGGCCAACGCTGGCTGGAGCTGGGGCAATCTGGGCTATGTGGCCACCGGTGCGGATGGTGATTTTGCGGCAACGGATCCAGCGGATGCGATCGTCGATCTGGTTTATTCGCTGGGCGCCCGTTACCGCGCGAATGCGACCTTTGTGATGAACTCGAAGACGGCAGGTGCGGTGCGCAAGATGAAGGATGCGGATGGCCGTTTCCTGTGGTCTGACGGTTTGGCGGCGGGCGAACCTGCGCGACTGATGGGCTATGCGGTATTGGTTGCCGAAGACATGCCGGATATTGCAAGCGACGCAAATGCCATTGCTTTTGGCGATTTCAAGGCGGGCTATACTGTGGCCGAGCGTCCTGATCTGCGTATCCTGCGTGATCCGTTCAGCGCCAAACCCCATGTGCTGTTCTATGCCACAAAACGGGTTGGCGGCGATGTCAGCGATTTTGCGGCGATCAAACTGCTGAAATTCGCAGCCTCGTAAAGCTGTGATTCTGGATCATCCCCGATAGGGGGTGTGAGCAACGGTGTCACGTTGCTGGCGGGGCTTTGCCCCTGATGTTCCCCGAGCCGGTTCTGCTCTCCTCCGTCCGATTGGTTCGGGGGCATCGGAATTTATCCGTATTTGGAGACGTATCCCTATGATTTTGACCGAATTGACGACAATCCCCAGCGTTTCGCTGCCGCTTGGGATTTTGAAACAGCATTTGCGCCTTGGGACCGGTTTTTCGTCTGATACGGAACAGGATGACTTGCTGGATGCCTATCTGCGTGCTGCGATTTCAGCGGTAGAAGGGCGCACGGGCCTTGTGTTGTTGGAAAAGACATTTCGCTGGGGGCTGACGTCCTGGCGGCATTATGATCGGCAGGTTCTGCCGGTTCGCCCCGTTCAATCGGTGGGTGAATTGCGACTGGTCGAACGGTCTGGCGGTGAAACAGTTATGCCAGCGGAGAGTTACTTTCTGGAAAAAGACAGCCAGAACCCCGCTTTGGTTGCGGTCGGATCGGCCTTGTCGGTGATCCCGCACAATGGCACGGCCGAGGTGACGTTTACTGCTGGGTACGGGCCGGACTGGGCAGATATTCCGGACGATCTGGCGCGGGCTGTGTTGCTGCTGGCGGCGGATTTTTATGAAAACCGCGCGAGCCGTGAAGGGGCGTCCCTGCCTTCAGCCATTCTTTCGTTGCTGGAGCGGTTTCGCAAAGTGCGGCTGTTGGGGGGCGTGTGAATGGCGCGTCCTGTCTTATTGAACTGGCGGTTGTTTCTGGAGGAACGCCAGAGGGTGTCTGATGGCGCGGGCGGGTTTTCGGAAACCTGGGTGCAACTGGGGCAGCTATGGGGGGAAATCCAGACCCGTAGCGTTCGGGCGACCGAGGTTTCTGCGGGGGGAACTGCGCTGGAACGGCATCGGATTTTGGTGCGCGGCGCGGCTGAAGGGGATCCCCGACGGCCATCGGCAGGGCAGCGGTTTCGCAATGGAAGCAAGGCCTATACCATTGATTCCGTTTCTGAAAACGACGCTTCTGGCATGTATCTTTTATGCTGGACGCGGGAAGAGGTTCTGACATGACTTATGCCGTTTCATATGCATTACAGCAGGCGATTTATGGCGTGTTGTCGAGCGACGCAGCTTTAAGCGCATTGGTGGGGGGCAATGTTTTTGATGCGCCACCAAGTGGCAGTATTCCGAGCACTTACGTGGTTTTGGGCGATGAAATTGCGAAGGATAAATCAAGTAAAACCAGCGGCGGGGCCACCCATGAGTTGGATATCAAGGTGGTGTCTGATTCCGCTGGCTTTGCTACGGCAAAACAGGTTTCGGCGGCAATTTGTGATGCTTTGATAGATGCGGATTTGACGCTGACGCGGGGCAATCTGGTGTCATTGGTTTTTAAATCGGCCCGCGCTTTGCGCGAAGACAGCCCCGGAATTCGGCAGATCAGTCTGAAATTTCTAGCGTTTGTCGAGGATAGCTGAACCAGCAAGTTTGCGCGGTTTGGCGAGAATATTTTTACTTACATTTTGGAGAAGAACATGGCGGCTCAGAACGGGAAAGACCTGCTGATCAAGGTGGATATGGATGACGCGGGGACGTTTGAAACCCTTGCGGGTCTGCGGGCCTCGCGGATTTCGTTTAATACGGAAACGGTGGATGTTACGGCGCTGGACAGTGCGGGGGGCTGGCGCGAATTACTGTCCGGGGGCGGTGTGAAAACCGCAAGTATCAGCGGTTCGGGGGTGTTTCGCGACGACAGCACGGATGAACGGGCGCGGCAGATTTTCTTTGACGGGCATATTCCGAATTTTCAGGTGGTTATTCCTGATTTCGGCATCGTTGAGGGGGCGTTTCAGATCACATCGCTGGAATATGCAGGAAATTATGACGGGGAGGCGACCTATGAAATGTCGTTCTCTTCGGCGGGGTCTTTGGCGTTTTCGGCGATCTGATGGTGAATCCTTATCGGGGCGAAGTGGGGTTGAACGTCGACGGGGTGGACTGCGCAATGCGGTTGACGCTTGGGGCGCTGGCCCAGTTGGAGGTGCGGTTGGGTGCGGATGGTTTGCTGCCCCTGATCGAGCGGTTCGAAAGCGGCCAGTTCAAGGCGGATGATCTGATTGCCTTGCTTTGGGCCGGTTTGAACGGCGCTGGCTGGGTGGGGTCCGAGGCTGATTTGGCCAAAGCAGAGATTACCGGCGGGCCGATGGCTGCGGCGCGCAGCGCGGCGCAGTTGTTGCGTCTGACCTTTACCTTGCCAGAGACGGCCAATGATTGATTGGGGGGGATTGATGCGGTTGGGATTGCACCAGTTGCGTCTGACGCCGGATCAGTTCTGGGCGCTGACACCTGTGGAATTGATGCTGATGGCAGGGATTTCGCCCGGTGTGACGCCGAGATTAACCCGCGCACGGCTTGATGCGCTTTGCGCGCAATTTCCTGACAATTGAGATGAGAATTGAGGAGTGGGTATGAGCGATTACGGGGCTGATTTGGACGAGTTGGAAAACCAGCTTGGGTCTTTGGAGAGCAATATTTCTGCAACTGCGCAAATGACTGCGGTGTTTCAGCAAGAATTAAACGGGATGCAGTCGAGTATATCTCTAGCTGAGAAAGAAGCGCGGGGTTTGTCTACGTCGTTGAGCAAGGGGCTGCGCGGGGCTTTTGGCGATGTGATCCTTGAGGGAGCGAAATTTTCAGACGTTCTGGGGTCTTTGGCGCAGCGGATGATCCGCAACTCTTTCAATCAGGCGGTGTCGCCTGTGACGGATGCGCTGGGTGGGTTTCTGACGGGCGGCGTGAATTCGATCCTTGGCAGTATTTTACCTAGCGTGAACGGCAATGCGTTTAGTGGCGGGCGGGTGACGGCCTTTGCCAATGGCGGTGTTGTGGGTGGTCCGACCTTGTTTCCCATGCGCGGTGGCACCGGGCTGATGGGCGAGGCCGGTCCAGAGGCAATTATGCCGCTGCGGCGGGGCGCGGACGGGCGGCTTGGGGTTGAGGGTGCGGGGGGCGGTGGTGTGACGGTGACCATGAATATTTCCACGCCGGATGCGGAAAGTTTCAGGCGATCACAAACGCAGGTGGCGGCTGGGATCAGTCGGGCGATTTCCCGTGGCAGCAGAAATCAATAAGGGAAATGGTGATGAATTTTCATGAAGTTAGATTTCCTGCGGGGCTGTCCTTTGGGTCCACTGGCGGGCCTGAGCGGCGCACCGAAATTGTGACGTTGAACAGTGGTTTTGAAGAGCGCAACAGCCCTTGGGAACATGCGCGGCGGCGCTATGATGCGGGGGTTGCGATGCGATCTACCGATGATCTGGAAGCTGTGATCGCCTTTTTTGAAGCCCGCAGCGGGCGATTGTACGGGTTTCGCTGGAAGGACTGGACGGATTTCAAAAGCTGTCTGCCGTCCCGTGAACCTGCATTTGAAGATCAGGAAATTGCGGTGGGGGACAGTGTGACCAGTGTTGTGCCGCTGTGTAAGACCTATCGTTCGGGGGCCACGCAGTATTGCCGTATGATCACCAAGCCGATTGAGGGCACGGTATCTGTCGGGGTGGCGGGGGCCGAGGTGTTTGAGGGGGAGCATTTTGATGTGGATTACGCCACCGGACTGCTGACCCTATACGAGGCTCCGCCAGAGGATGCTTTGGTGACGGCGGGTTTTGCATTTGATGTGCCAGTTCGGTTTGACACGGATCGGCTGGAAATGAGCATGGCCAGTTTTGCGGCCGGGTCGGTTCCGAATATTCCTGTGGTGGAGGTGCGTATCTGATGCGCGATATTGATGCAAATTTGCGTGCACATCTGGACAGTGGCGCGACGACGCTGTGCCGCGCGTGGATTGTTCGGCGCGGCGATGGTCAGACGTTGGGGTTTACCGATCACGACAAGGCGCTGGTGGTGGACGGTGTTGTGTGTGAGGCGGCGTCGAGCATGGATGCAACGGCGGTTGAAAGCACCACGGGTTTGGCTGTGGATAATTCACAGGCGGTCGGGGCGCTGAGTTCTGCAGGCATCACGGATCTGGATGTGGAAACGGGCAAGTTTGACGGCGCCGAGGTCTGGCATTGGCTGGTGAACTGGCGGGATACAAGCCAAGTGATTTTACAGTTTCGCGGCACTTTGGGTGAAATCCGTCGTGGCGGTGGCGGGTTCGAAGCCGAACTGCGTGGCTTGAGCGAAGCTTTGAACAAGCCGATCGGACGCGCCTATTTGCGCCAATGTGATCGGGTTTTGGGGGACAGCAAATGTGGCGTTGATCTGTTTGCGGAAGGCTTTGTGGCTGAGGATGTTGTGGACACCTCAAAGGGGCGGCGGGTTGTGGAATTGAAACATCTGGGTGATTTTGCGCAGGACTGGTTTTTGCACGGCAAGGTCCGTTGGTTGACGGGTGCGAATGCGGGGGCCGAGGGGCTGGTGAAAGTGGATTACAAGCGCGGTTTGGTGCGGGTGATAGAGCTGTGGGAAGAAACCAAATTTCCAATTGAAAACGGCGACACACTGCGGCTGCATGCGGGCTGTGATAAACATGCGGAAACCTGCAAGGCGAAGTTTGCCAACTTTCTGAATTTCCGCGGGTTTCCCCATATGCCGGGCGAGGACTGGAGCCTTGCCTATCCCATCACGGGCAGCGCTATGGACGGCGCGAGTCGCGAATAGATGACAGCGGATTTACGAGTGGAGATCCTGCGCGCGGCGCGGGGGTGGATCGGTACGCCGTATCGTCATCAAAGCAGCGTTCGAGGGCAGGGCACGGATTGTCTGGGCCTGTTGCGCGGCGTGTGGCGCGAGGTTTTGGGGCAGGAACCCGAAGCGGTTCCCAGCTATACGGCGGATTGGTCCGAACCTTCGGGGCAGGAACGTTTGTGGCGGGCGGCGGGGCGGCATTTACGCCCTGTTGCCCTTGCGCCAGAGGCCGCAGGAGATGTGGTTTTGTTTCGAATGCGCAGCCGTTCAGTGGCCAAACATCTGGCGATACTCGGGGATGGGTCACAAGGTTTTAAGACAATTATTCACGCCTATAGAGGCGCCGGTGTGGTGGAAACCGCGCTGACGGATGCCTGGGCACGCCGCATTGTGGCGCAATTTGAATTTCCCGACAGGAGGGGCTGATGGCGACGATACTGTTATCAACGGTAGGGGCTGCCATTGGCGGCACATTCGGGGGCACTGTACTGGGATTGACCGGTGCGGCAATTGGGAAGGCGGTTGGCGCAAGTCTCGGCGGGATGATCGACCAGAAGATCATGGGCAGTGGCAGCCGTGTGGTGGAAACCGGTCGGCTTGAGACATTTCGCTTGCAAGGGGTGTCCGAGGGGACACCGGTGCCACGGGTTATGGGGCGTACGCGGATTGCGGGGCATTTGATCTGGTCAAGTCGGTTTCAGGAACATGTCAGCTCTGCCTCAACGGGTGGTGGCAAAGGGGCAGGTGGGCCGAGTGTGACCACAAACAGCTATTCCTACACGGTGAACGTGGCTTTTGCAGTGGGCGAGGGTGTGGTTGACAAGATCGGGCGCATTTGGGCGGATGGCCAGGAAATCAGCCGCGACGGATTGGCGATTGCGTTTTATTCAGGGGACGATGTGCAATCCCCTGATCCGACCATTGCGGCGATCGAGGGGCTGGAAAATGCGCCCAGCTATCGTGGTACGGCCTATATCGTGTTTGAGAACCTTGATCTGGCACCGTTTGGCAATCGAATTCCACAGTTCAACTTTGAAGTGTTCCGCAAGGCGCAGCCCGAGCATTTTTCAGTGGATGATCCATCCAAGGATATCACGGGCGTGTGCCTGATTCCGGGTACGGGTGAATACGCACTGGCCACGACTGTGGTCGAATATCCCGGTGATTTTGCTGACGGGCGCGTTGCAAATGTGAATTCGCCCCGGGGTGAGACCGATTTGGTTCATGCGCTGGAGGATTTGCGCAGTGAGGTGCCGAACATCGGGTCTGTGTCCCTTGTTGTCAGTTGGTTCGGGGATGATCTGCGCTGCGGGGAGTGTAGCTTGTTGCCGAAGGTCGAGCAGGTGGAGGTTGATGGAGATCCGATGCCTTGGGTGGTATCAGGTGTTCCGCGCGCGGCTGCGCAACTGGTCAGCACACTGGAGGGGCGGCCTGTGTTTGGCGGCACACCTGCAGATGCATCCGTGATTGAGGCGATTGCCGAGATTAAGAGTGGCGGGCAGGACGTTGTTTTTTATCCGTTTATTCTGATGGATGTGCAGGCCGGGAATGGTTTGCCTGATCCGTATTCGTCCAATCCGGATCAGCCTGCGATGCCGTGGCGCGGGCGGATCACAACCGCCAAAGTGGCTGGTTTGGCAGGAAGCACGGATCAAACAAGTGCGGCAGGCGATGAGGTCGCGGCCTTTTTCGGCACGGCTGAAGTGGGGCACTTTGAGATCGTTGACGGGGCCGTGGTTTATTCCGGGCCAGCGGAGTGGAGTTATCGCCGGTTTATCCTGCATTATGCTTATCTGTGTGTGGCGGCGGGCGGTGTTGAGGCGTTCAACATCGGGTCGGAAATGCGCGGTTTGACGCAAATTCGCGATGGTGCCGCCAGTTTCCCTGCGGTTCTGGCGTTTCAGCAATTGGCAGCGGATGTGCGCTCTGTTTTGGGAGCCGAGACAAAGATCGGTTATGCAGCGGACTGGTCGGAATATTTCGGCTTTCACCCGCAAGATGGGTCTGGGGATGTGTTCTTTCATCTGGATCCTTTGTGGGCGCAGGCCGAAATCGACTATATCGGGATCGACAATTACATGCCGCTGGCGGATTGGCGCGATGAGCTGGGGCATTTGGACGAAGGCGAGGGATCAATCTATTCCGTGGACTATCTGCGCAAGAATGTTGCGGGCGGCGAGGGGTTTGATTGGTATTACGCGGATCAAATGGGACGGGATGCGCAGACCCGTCTGCCGATTACCGATGGGGCACACGGTGAGCCATGGGTGTTTCGCTATAAAGATCTGGTCAGCTGGTGGAGCAAAGAGCATTACAACCGTGTTGGAGGCGTGCGCCAGAGTGTGCCAACCCAGTGGCAACGAAAGTCAAAGCCGATCCGCTTTACCGAATTGGGTTGTCCTGCGGTGGACAAAGGGGCGAACCAGCCGAATGTGTTTTTCGATCCGAAATCGTCTGAATCTGCGTTGCCGTATTATTCAAACGGGTCGGTTGATACGCTGATGCAGGCGCAATATTTGCGCGCGACCTATGGGCATTGGTTAGACGGGGCGAATAATCCGCAGTCTGATGTGTATTTCGGCCCGATGGTGGATATTGCGAACAGCCATGTCTGGGCATGGGACGCGCGGCCCTGGCCGGATTTTCCGAACCGTCTGGATGTGTGGAGTGATGGCGAAAACCACGGGCGGGGCCATTGGATCACGGGCCGCTTCGCCGAGCAATCCTTGGCAGCCATTGTGTCGGAAGTCTGTGAAATTTCCGGATTGCGCGATATTGATGTGTCCGAGCTTTATGGCTCGACCATCGGGTTTGCGATGAAATCGGTGGAAACGGGGCGGCAAAGTTTGCAACCTTTGATGCTGGCTTATGATTTTTCCTGCGTTGAGGTGGATGGCAGGTTAACTTTTAAGAACCGCAGTGAACGTATTGAATACACGGCATTTCCTGCCGATTTGGTTGTGCTTGGTGCTGATCCGGTTGTGGGTAAAACCCGCGCGCCCGAGGCGGAAACCGTTGGTCGGGTGCGGGTATCCTATTGGGATGAAACACGGGATTATCAGACCGGAACGTCAGAGTTTATTCTGGCGGATGATACCAGCAAGGCCACGTCCCATGTGGAGCTGCCGATTGCATTGCGCCCTGGTGCGGGTGCAAATCTGGCGAGCCGCTGGCTGGTTTCAGCACGGGTTGCACAGGATGAAGTGAAACTGGCTCTGCCGCCGAGTTTGCAGCAGATCACTCCTGGCGATGTGATCAAGCTGGAGGATGGTGTAACAGGGGCGACCTACCGTGTTGAGCGGATCGAGGAGCAGGGTGCGCGGGCGATCGAGGCTGTTCGGGTGGAGCAGACGGTCTACAAACAGAAAGATGTCAGTTCGATCATCGGGACAAGCCGTGCAGTAAATCCTGCGCGGGCCGTTGCGGTACGCTTTCTCGATTTGCCGGTTCTGAAGTCGGATCAGACTTCTGGCGCGCCTTATGTGGTGGCAACGGCGCAGCCTTGGCCGGGGAGTGTTGCGGTCTATCACTCGGCCAGCGATGACGGTTATGTGCTGAATAAGCTGATCGAGACGCCGTCCAAATTTGGCAAATCCCTGAACCCGTTGCCCGAGGCGGCAATCGGTTTGTGGGACGAGGTGAACGTTTTGAAGGTAAAGATTTCCGGTGGAGCGCTGGAAAGTCGAACCGCGATTGATGTTCTGAATGGTGCGAATGCCGTTGCGATCGGCAATGGTGCCAGCGCGGGGTGGGAGGTGTTCCAGTTCCGCGATGCGAACCTGCAAGGGGACGGCAGTTATGAATTGCGCGGTCTGTTGCGCGGGCAGTTGGGCAGTGATGCGGATATGCCCTCTGTCTGGCCGATCGGGTCGGAAGTTGTGTTTCTGGAATCTGTCCCGACGCAGATAGCCTTGCCAGACGGGGATCGCGGGTTGGAGCGGTATTATCGCAGCGGACCGTCGAACAAACCTGTGAGCGATCCGTCTTATAAGACGGCGACACAGGCCTTTGATTTGATTGCCTTCCGTCCGCTTTCCCCTGTGCATGTACATGCGCGACTTGGGGAGGACGGGGGCGTGAGCGTGGATTGGATCAGGCGCACACGGCTTGACGGGGACAGTTGGCAGGGGCTGGATGTGCCGCTGGCTGAAACTGCCGAGCAATATCGCGTGCGGGTGTTGGACGGCGCTACGGAACTGCGCAGCGTGTTCGTTTCCGCGCCGCAGTGGACATATACCATTGCAGATCAGGCCGAGGATGGGGCGTCCGGGGCGCTGTCGCTGGAGGTGGCGCAGGTTTCAGATAAGTACGGGGTCGGGGCTGTGTCATGTTTGGATTTTGCATTGTAAATCAATCCAGTATCGGAGATTTTTAATGCGAGCTGTCTTGCATCAAGACGTGGTCGCGCTGGCGCGGTGCTTGTTGTTGCTTGCGCCAGCAGACCGTCGGAAATTTGCCGATCTGCAGATTTCGCTTACGGATCAAGCAGATGTGTATCGTACTGAATCCGGCCGTGTGCACCCGTTTTTTGGCAATGGAACGCTGATGTCTTGTTGCAACGGGCATCAGCAGGATGCGGAACGGCGGGTTGATGATCCGGATTACGCGGATTGTATGATCAAGGCGTTGGAGGCTATCGTGGCCTTTCGAACCAATTCGCCGCCTCGGTGATCCGTTCGGATGTTCCCGCAAGGCAAGTTTTTGCAGCCAAAAGGGAATTTCCAGTGAGAGGAATAGCGTTTTGTTCAGTATTTGTGATCCCGCTCATCAAAACTCCAAAATTGTATTCTGCGCGTTAATCGCGTAGACCGTGACCAACCAATCTATTCATGAGGTCACGTGATGACACTAAAAGCCAACAAAATTGCGGAACTGGATCCGGTTTGGTCGCGTATTCGCACGGATGCTGCGCAGATGGTGGAAGAAGAGCCGATTCTGGGTGGTCTGGTCCATTCGGGCGTGCTGCACCACAGCTCGCTTGAAAAAGTCCTGAGCTATCGTATGGCGTTCAAAATCTCTTCCGAAGAAATGCCGACGCAAATCCTGCGCGAGTTGATTGACGAAGCCTACGCCAGCGATCCGTCGTTGGGAGAGGCCGCGCGGGCCGATCTAACGGCAGTTTTTGAACGGGACCCGGCCTGCCACCGCCTGATCCAGCCGATCCTGTTTTTCAAAGGATTTCAAGCGGTTCAGGTCTACCGTGTGGCCCATTGGCTGTGGATCAACGGGCGCAAGGGCATGGCACAGTTTTTCCAGATGCGATCTTCCGAGGTCTTTGGCGTTGATATTCACCCGGGGGCTGTTGTGGGACGCGGGATCATGATTGACCATGCCCATTCCATCGTCATTGGGGAAACAGCGGTTGTGGGGGACAATGTGTCCATGCTGCATTCCGTGACCCTGGGCGGGACAGGCAAAGCAGACGGCGATCGTCATCCCAAGATTGAAAACGGCGTATTGATCGGGGCCGGTGCCAAGGTTCTGGGCAATATCCGCATCGGTTATTGCAGTCGTATCGCGGCGGGGTCGGTGGTCTTGCAGGAAATTCCACCCTGCAAAACAGTTGCGGGGGTTCCAGCCAAGATCGTAGGCGAAGCGGGCTGTTCCCAGCCATCGCAATCCATGGACCAACTGTTAAGTTATCAGTGAGCTTAGTCTTTTAACTTGCTGAAATCGCTATGGGAAATCAACCCGAACTCCTCTGCTGTGGATAGTGCCACAATGGGGGAGTCTACGTCCAGTTTGCGCTGGTAAAGTTTGACGGCAATATTGGTTTGCTCGTCCATCCAGCCGGTCAAAGCCCCGGAATAAAAGCCGCGCGCCTTTAAGGCCCGCTGCAGGCTTTGCACAAAATCCTCTGTGTATTTATGCGGACAGACCGCAGGGAACCATTGTTCCTGCCGGGGTGTAACGATGCGCTGCATGGTCACGGTTTTAAACGTGGCTTTGCGGATCACCGTGGTTTTTCCGGTTTCAATATCTACCGCCAAACGTGCAGGTTTCAGGGGTGTTTTCTCGGTGATTGTTTCAATGACTGCAGGTGTGAATTCATGGGCGAAACAATCGGTTAACCCTGCATCTGCGGGCAACCTCGGGTCATCGGGATGGGTGAGTTTCGACAAAATCTGCCCACCCTGTGCAAAAGATGCACAGGTCAAAAGCGCCATGACGGCGAGGGGGAATATTTGCCTGCTTGATGCCATTTTTGGTCTCGTTTTGCTAAAATCTAGACCTTGGCGCCTATAAAACAAGTGGTTTCTGTTTCGAGCGGTGTTTTGGGCGGATTATGTTGCGGCGATGTCTTGCGGGGCAATCAGTTGGTCCAGCATATGGGAAATATCCTCGACCTGCTGCGCGATCACATGCACCACCGTGCCATCCCTTTGAACCTTACCCGTGACCCGTAACAATCGCCCCGAAATAACTGCGCGGCGATACTGCTGATAGACGTTCTGCCAGACGATAATATTGGAAATTCCCGTTTCATCTTCGAGAGTTAGGAAGATCACGCCCTTGGCTGTACCTGGCCTTTGGCGCACCAGAACCAGCCCCGCCACCGTGATGCGCGCGCCCTGCGGTGGGTCTGTCAGGCGGTTGTGGGGCAGGGCATGGGGTGGTTTGGGCCATGGGGTGTGACTGGGCATAAGAACAAATATAGAACATAATCGTTCAAATATCAAGAAACCTTACCGAAATCTGACAAAAAGCACTGGCCCTCAAATCTCTCACTGTTACAAAAGACCGCAACAGACTCTGACCAGCCAAGGGACCGATAGCATGGCCAAGATCACATATGTTGAACACAACGGAACAAAACACGAAGTAGACGTGGCCAATGGGCTGACCGTTATGGAAGGCGCGCGCGACAATAACATTCCCGGGATCGAGGCCGATTGCGGCGGTGCCTGTGCCTGTTCCACCTGCCATGTCTATGTGGATGCGGCTTGGACGGATAAACTGCCGGCCAAGGACGCGATGGAAGAAGACATGCTCGATTTCGCATGGGAGCCGGACGCAGAACGCTCGCGCCTGACCTGCCAGTTGAAAGTGACGGATGAGCTGGATGGCTTGGTTGTCCAGATGCCAGAAAAACAGATTTGATACAGATTTGATTCTGCGATCTTTCACTGTTGCGATGGCCGTCCTTTGGGGCGGCCTTCCGGTTTTCGGGCAAGATCAAAGCCCGCCGGCAGAAACATTCTGTTCAGCTGATCAACCTTTCTGTTTTGACGGGTACAACGCCAGATTCATCGGCCCGACCGACCTCTACCGTCACGGCGTTCTGGGGGATGAACTGGAATGGAGCGGGCTGCTTTTAACGGGGCCGCAAAAAAGCGATACATTCCTGATCGGCCTGACAAATGAGGTGTTTGAAGACGTCGCCCCAAGGCTCGCGGATTTTGACGGTGACGGTGTGCCAGAGGCCGTCGTCGTGCAGTCGCACCCCGAAAAAGGTGCGCAACTGGCGATTTACAGTCGCAATGGCAAGATCGCAGCAACCCCCTATATCGGCACGCGCTTTCGCTGGCTTGCGCCTGTTGGCATTGCCGATTTCAACGGAGACGGGGATATGGACGTGGCCTATGTGGATCGCCCGCATCTGGTAAAAACCTTGCGGGTTTTCAGTTATCGCAACGGCGCATTGATGGAAATTGCCGCCCTGAAAGGGGTCACAAACCACAGGATCGGCGAAGAAACCATTACCAGCGGCATCCGCCTTTGTGATGGCCGCCCCGAAATGATCCTTACTGATGGCAACCGAGAAAACATCCTGTCCGTGTTCTTTGAAAACGGTACACTGACATGGCAGAGCCTTGGCCCCTACACAGGCGCTAAATCCGTCACCCAGCCACCTGCCTGCTAAACGCTGCGCCGAAACCGCACCTGACTGACCGCCAACCCCAGCAGGATCAACCCCAGCGCCCAAAGGAACCGGCCGGGCAGGTTTTCCCCCAACAGAACCACGCCAAAAACCACAGCCCAGACAGGCACCTGATAATTCACCATGGATAAAAAGCTCGGTCCGGCTGAATTGACCACGCTCACCAGCATAATCGTTGCCAGCGCTGTGGGGAACACACCCAGATAAATCACCGCCCATATCGCATTTGGCGCAACATCGACCGGCACACCCTCAACCAACAGGGCTGTAGGGATCATCACCAGACTGGCCAGCAACAATGCCCCCGCCGCAAACCCCATATTCGACACTGGCGGTGACAGGCGCGTGATGATCGAACCTATGGCGTAACACCCCGCCGCTGCGACACAGGCCAGACGGGCCAGCCCCTCCAGATCGGTACCACGCGGATCAAAAGCGTCGAGCCCGATCAGAACCACCGTTCCCGCAAACCCGATACAAAAGCCGATAACCTTGCGCAGGCTTAGCTGTTCACCGGGCACCAAAAGAAATGCCAAAGGCAGAACCAGCAAAGGCACGACAGCCATAGTAATGCCTGCAAAGCCGGAGCTGACCCACAATTGCCCCCAACTGAGCAAAGTGAACGGAATTGCGTTCGAAAACAGTGCCATGCCCAGACAATGAAGCCAGATACGCTTGTCATTCGGCCCGCTCCACCCTGGCAAACGCCGGCCCAACCCATAGGCCATGGTGGTCAAAGCCACCGCCCCCAATGAAATCCGGATCGCCGCCACGGTAAACGGCCCGAACCCCTGCAAAGCGAATTTTGACCCCATAAAAGACGCGCCCCAAATCATTGCCAGCAAAAGCAATAAAATCCAGTTCTTCAAACCAGGGGATTGGGGCTGTGTCATGGGGATATCCTACCAGAAATGACACCCCCTTAACGTGTTATTGACCTCTCGGCAACGCGAAGTCAAAGCCGCTTCAATGTTCCCGAAATACTCACCCCCACGGCTGTTAATGGGACAGCTTTTTAGCCAAATAATCCACAAATACCCGAATTTTCGGGGAGAGGTTACGTTTCTCGGCGTAGATCACCGCCAGATCTGCATGGGGCTGCACAAATTCCGGCAGAACCCGCACCAGTCGGCCGATCTTGAAATCATTATCCACAATAAAATACGACAGGCGGGAAATCCCCAGCCCGTTCAGCGTGGCACGGTAAATCACATCCGCCGAATTTCCGAAAAAATTCCCTGTCACGTCAATTTGCGCAGCCCCGTCCGGCCCCATCATGTCCCAAGTGTTGCGGCGGCGGATTTTGGTCACCTGCAGGCAATTGTGCTGGCTCAACTGTTCCAGACTGCTGGGCATGCCATGTTTTTCCAGATAATCGGGTGCGGCGCACATCACCCTTTCATTGGTAAAAATCCGCCTTGCGATGACTTTCGGATCGTCCATTTGCTCGGCAAAGCGCACTGCGGCGTCAATATCCTCTGCCTCGATATCCGCGCGTCGGTCCGACAGTTCCAACTGCAAGGTCAGCTCGGGATACATCTCCAGAAATTCGGGCATCAACGGGATCAGACGGGCCTTGCCAAAGGCGACCGAGCAGATCACCCGCAACATGCCGCGCGGCTGGCCCTCGGCCAGATCGACATCCTCGGTGGCATTGCGCACCAGCATCGCGATCTCGGCGCATTTTGAATGAAAATCCCGCCCTGTGTCGGTCAGCAGGATGCCGTCATTGGTGCGGTGCAGCAATCTTGTGTGCATCCGGTCTTCCAATTGACTGATCTGTTTGCTGATCGCCGAGGGCGTTCGCCCGAAACTGCGCGCCGCCGCAGAAAAGCTTCCGCTTTCAACGACTTTCGCAAAAACCACCATTAATCCTGCAGTATCCATATCCTGCGCCCCATTTCCAAATTGGCACACCCCTTGTGACCATAACTAGCGTTGTTTGTGCCGGAGTCCCACGCTATTGTTGCATTGCAGCATGAAATACTGCAGCGCAGCATAAATAAAAGGCAGTGCTTATCGCGCCGCCGCATAAGATTGCAGAATACAAACACATCCACCTCCTCCCGGATGATGTTTGTGGTAAGTGGCCCTCCCGTATCCTCCTCCCACGGGAGGGCTATTTCTTCCAGAATGCCACCAAAGCGCGGCTTTGGCTGATGCCGATCCCTCCCAGAATCAATCCCATCCCAACATACATGGGCGCTGTGATTGTTTCACCGATAAATACCATCCCAAAGACCACAGACCAAACAGGCACCATGTAGCTGGTCAGGCTCATAAACACAGAGCCTGCGGATTTGATGATTTTGACCCGCAGGATTGCGCCGATGGCCGTCGGCACCAGCGCTGCGTATATCAGCGCATAGCCTGCGCTGCTGTTCAAAGAGCCGGGTGCGCCTTCAAACCAGAAGGCGAGGGGGAGCAGAATGATCACCCCGACCCAAAGTGTGGCGGCGGCAAAGGCCAGTTGCGGCATGCCCGGACTGCGCCGTGTCAGAATCGACCCGATGGCATACATACAGCCCGTGCCGATACAGGCCAGTTGGCCCAGTGTTTCCAGATCGCGGCCGCTGGATGAAAAGGCACGGGGGCCGACCAGCACCAGCAAGCCGATGAACCCCACAACAAATCCAGCAATGCGGCGTGGGCCGATGCCTTCGTCCTTGGAAAAAATAGCGGCCAGCGGCAGGATCAGCAGCGGTACAGCGCCCATGGAAATCCCCGCAAAAGCGGATAACACATGTTGCTGCCCCCATGTCAGCAGCGCCATACCCATCGCCACCGAGGTCAGCCCGAAGGCGCAGACATAGGTCCAACTGCGCAGCCCGGTGATCCGGTGCATGCCTTGTCCCATGCCAGCCCCGAGCAAGGTAATCGCCAAAGCCGCAATCCCCACGCGCCCTGTGGCCACCCACCACGGCCCAAACCCGCCCAAGGCAAGTTTGGTGGACAGGAAAGCCCCGCCCCAGATTGCGCCCAAGGCGATGATTAATAGCCAGTTTTTCAGGCCCGGATGTTCAGGAGACGGTGTCATAGCAGCAGGCTAAACAAAAAGGGCACCGCTGACGATGCCCTTTTCACATACTTCGGTCTTTACCGAAGTGCGTTTAGTTTTTGGATTTATCAACCATTTTACCGGCAGAAATCCAAGGCATCATGCCGCGCAGGGTTTCACCCACTTTTTCGATCTGGTGCTCGTCGTTGATCCGGCGTGTCGCTTTGAACGATGGCTGGCCAACAGCGTTTTCCAGCATGAAGTCACGCACGAATTTACCCGTTTGAATGTCTGTCAGAACGTCTTTCATACGCTGTTTTGTTTCAGCGTAGGGCAGAATGCGCGGGCCGGAAACATATTCGCCATATTCCGCAGTGTTCGAGATGGAGTAGTTCATGTTGGCGATACCGCCTTCATAGATCAGGTCCACGATCAGTTTGGTTTCGTGCAGACACTCGAAATAGGCCATTTCAGGCTCGTACCCTGCTTCAACCAGTGTTTCAAAGCCCATGCGGATCAGTTCAACGATGCCGCCACACAGAACCGCTTGTTCGCCGAACAGGTCGGTTTCGCATTCTTCGCGGAAGTTGGTTTCGATCACACCGGAGCGACCGCCACCAATTGCGGAACAATAGGACAGGCCGATTTCCAGCGCTTTGCCGGATGCGTTCTGATCCACAGCCACCAGACAGGGAACACCGCCGCCTTTGGTGAATTCGCCGCGTACCGTGTGGCCCGGGCCTTTTGGCGCCATCATGATCACGTCAACGCCAGCTTTTGGTTCGATCAGGCCGAAGTGGACGTTCAAACCATGGGCAAACGCAATGGCTGCGCCGTCTTTCAGGTTGTCGTGAACGTATTTTTTGTATGTTTCTGCCTGCAATTCGTCGGGCATTGTGAACATGATCAGGTCACACCAAGCGGCAGCTTCGGCGATACCCATCACGGTCAGGCCTTCGCCTTCGGCTTTGGCAGCAGAGGCAGAGCCTTCGCGCAGGGCAACAACAAGGTTCTTCGCGCCGGAATCACGCAGGTTCAGCGCATGGGCGTGACCTTGCGAGCCATAGCCCAGAATCGCGACTTTCATGTCCTTGATCAGGTTGATGTCGCAATCGCGATCGTAATATACACGCATGATATTCTCCTTAGGGTGCAGTATCTGGCCGTAGATTACGGGAATTTCTGCGAAAGCGGGTTCAAAACATCGCAATTCCATGCTGTTTCTGCAATTGTTATTCTCTAAATTTCTCGTTACTGAATAATTCATGCAAGCTTTAGACGATACAGACAGAAGACTGCTGCGCCTGATGCAGCATGACCCCTCGGCCAGCACCGCCCAACTGGCAGAGCAGGCTGGCCTGACCGCGGCATCTTGCTGGCGGCGGATTGAACGGCTTGAAACATCGGGCATCATTCAGGGGCGTGACATCCGCATCGACCCCAAAGCATTGGGATATGAGGTCGAGGTCTCTTTGCGCGTCACCTTGGACAAAACCCAAAGCAACGCCTTTGACGCCTTTATTGCAGACGCCCGCAAAATCCCCGAGGTTAATGAAATCCAGACGTTTTTAGGCCGTGTCGATGTGCGCCTTAACGTGTTGGCCCGTGACATGGCCCATTACCAAGATATCTACCGCACCCGCATCCTCGCCTTGCCCCATATTGACGATATCGAAGCCTTGATGCTGATTTCCAACCTCAAAAACTCTGACATTCTGCCCCTATGATTGATCTGGATGACACAGACCGCGCGATCCTGCGGGCCTTGCAAAAAGACGGCTCGCTTAACGCTGCGGCGGTGGCCAAACGGGTCGGCCTGTCGCAACCCGCCTGCTGGCGCCGCATTCGCAAGCTGGAAGAGGGCGGCGTCATCACAGGCCGCAGCATCCGCCTGAACCAAGAGGCATTGGGCTTCGGCGTCACCGTCTTTCTCGGCATCAAACTCGCCACCAAAGGCCGCGTCAGCGTCGAAGATTTCGAACGCGCCGTCACCGCCATCCCCGAGGTCCAAGTGGTGCAACACGTGCTTGGTCTTTATGATTACCGACTCAAAGTGGTGGCCCGCGACATCGCCGATTTCGAACGCGTCCTGCGCCGCCGCATCATGACGTTACCGGGGGCGGGCAATGTGGATGCCAATGTCCTTCTGAGCGAAGAAACCAGTCCGATTCTGCTTTGATCGTCTTCTTCGGGGCCAGAAACACTTGTCGGGGAACCAAAGGCGGGCCTGTGCTGTAAGGGGGGGGGGCTTGGAAAGACCCCTCACTCTCCTTTGGCGATGAAATACACCTGCGGCACAGCATCCACATCGCTTGCCACCAGAATATGCCCTTGTTCAGCGCAAAAATGCGGCATGTCGATCACTGCAGCAGGATCATCCGCACGCACCCGCAAAACCTGCCCACCTGTCAAAGCCTGCAAGCGTTTGCGGGCTTTCAGTACGGGCAGGGGGCATAACAAGCCAGTCGCGTCGAGGTCTGCATCAAAATCCATACCCGCCAGTTAATCCGCTTTATTGCAAGAGTCCACGCAAGCGTGATCGCTTCTGGGATGACGGGCGCGCGCGCTTGCAGTAAGGCTGTGCCATGTTTGGAATTGACGTCATAGATGCAGCCCTGCTGCCCTCGCTACTGGTCGCTTTGCTGGCTGGTGTAATTTCCTTTCTCAGTCCCTGTGTGCTGCCGATTGTCCCCCCCTATATTGCCTATATGGGCGGGATCACGATGGCGGATATGACCGATGGCAAACAATCAAACCGCCCTGCAATCATCGCCGCAATCTTCTTTGCGCTTGGCCTGTCGACAGTCTTTATCTTTCTTGGCTTTACGTCGTCTTTGCTGGGGCAGATTTTCCTGCAAAACCAAAGAATATTCGGCATGGTCGCAGGGGGTGTCATCATCCTGTTCGGCCTGCATTTCATCGGCCTGATCCGCATTCCCTTCCTGTACCGCGAAGCCCGCATCGACGCAGGCGATCAAGGCGGCAGCGCCTTTGGGGCCTATGTGCTGGGCCTCGCCTTCGCCTTTGGCTGGACCCCCTGCATCGGCCCTATCCTCGGCGCGATCCTGTCTGTGGCCGCCCAGGAAGGCTCTATCGCACGGGGCACAATCCTGATGGGATTCTACGCCCTCGGGCTCGGCCTGCCGTTTATCCTTGCCGCTGTTTTCATCAACCGCGCCGTGACCATCATGAACCGCTTCAAACGCCATATGGCCTTGATTGAAAAGATCATGGGCGTCCTGCTGATCGGTGTCGGGCTGATGCTGGTATTTGATTTGTTCTCGCGGTTTTCCTACTGGCTGCTGGAAACATTCCCCGCTTTGGCGCTGGTGGGCTAACTGCCTTACTTTTGCTGAATTTTCCGCCTATAGTGACGGGGATTTAGCAGTATCAGGTCCTTAAAATGCCCGAAGAGGCAAGACAAACCGTTCAAACCCGCCAGATGTTCTATGTTCCTGGTTACGATCCGGTGCCCCCGCGCCGGTATCGTGAATTGTACCGCAAAGAGGGCGCGGAGCAGGCGGAAATTTCAGGCTATCATTTGAAAATGGTGCCCAAAGCCAAAGGGGTTGAATATTTCGGCTGGGGGGTTGAGGCCGAAATCGACGGGCGTGCCACCAAGACCGAAGTCCAGGTGTTGTTTTGGGCTGATATTGTCCAGACCTCGATGGATCAGAATATTGCCCGCACCTATCTGCTGCTGCTGACCACGGCTTGGGAATATATCGGGTCTGGCGCGTTGTTTGGCCTGATGAAACTGCGCATTGGTCCGGTTCTGGCGGCCCTGTACCCTGTTGCCATGCTTTTGATGCAGCTTTTGCTGGCCTTGGGGCTGGCGGCGGCGGCCTATTACCTTTCGGTGCAATATCTGCACTGGCTGCCTGGTTTGGTGGCTGCGCCGTTGATACTCGTCGGTCTGTTGATTTGGTTCAAACGCAAAGACGCCCATCTGTTCGCCTATTACCTGATGCATGACTACGGCTATTCTGCCCGTTTCAAAGGGAAAAACCCGCCCGAGTTGGAATTGCGCATGGCGGCTTTCGCCGATCACATCGCCGAAGCCCTGCAATCGGATGTGGATGAGGTTCTGGTGGTCGGCCATTCCTCGGGCGCGCATCTTGCGGTCAGTATTCTGGCCGATCTGATCCGTCAGGGCAGGGTGCCGACAGACGGCCCGCGGCTCGCCTTTCTGACTCTTGGGCAGGTGATTCCCATGGTCAGTTTCCTGCGCAATGCCAGCCGTTTACGTGGCGATCTGAATTTCCTGTGCCAGCAAGAATGCCTGTCATGGGTCGATGTCTCGGCCCCTGGTGATGGTGCCACATTCGCCCTGTGTGATCCGGTTTCCGTGTCTGGCGTGGCCCCGGAACACGGTAAAATCCACCCGCTGGTACTGTCTGCGGCCTTTACCCAAACCCTGTCAGAGGCCAGACAGAAAGAAATCAAAAACAAATTCTTCCGCCTGCATTTCCAATATCTTTGCGCTTTTGATCTGCCCAAAGAATACGATTATTTCAAAATAACCGCCGGACCCGAGTTTTTGGCAGAGCGCTTCGCCCGTCGCCGCCATTCGCCCTCGCGGATCAGCCGTGCGGTTAACCCTTATACGAGCATGTCTGATGCGTGATTTCACACCGCCCAAACCGGAATCCCGCCCCGATAAAGTTTCCCTGTGGCAGCATATCCAACTGTTTCGCAAAGATATTTTTGCCAGTCAGCCCGAACGTCTGTACCGCGCTTGGATGGCTGAATTCCGCATGCCCTTCTTTCGCAGTTATTTTGTGAACCAGCCCGAACTGGTGAAAACCGTCCTGAATGAACGTCCCGACGATTTCCCCAAATCCGAAATTATCCGCGGCGCGCTGTATTCCCTGCTTGGGGACGGGGTGTTTGTGTCAAACGGCGAAAAGTGGAAACACCAACGCCGCATCATTGATCCCGCTTTTGAAGGCGGCCGCCTGCGCGATGTGTTTCCGTCCATGTGTGACGCGGGCCAAGCGGCGGTGGATCGCCTGACCCCTTTGGCCACAGGCAGGCCGCTTGAAATCGAAGAGCAGACCTCACAACTGGCGGCTGACGTGATCTTCCGTACCCTGTTTTCCATCCCGATCACCGATGATGACGCCAAAGGCGTGTTCGAAAACTTTCGCAATTACCAGCGCACCCAGCCTTTGATGAATTTGGCCAGCTTCTTTAAAATGCCCCGCTGGATGCCGGCGTTTCAGCGGACCAGTACCAAAGAGACCAGCGCCAAAATCCGTGCATTGTTGACCAAACTGACCGATGATCGGGCGGCAGAAATCACTGCTGGCACGGCGCCCGACGATCTGGCCACAAAGATCATGACCACCGCCGATCCGCTGACAGGGGAAAAATTCACTGGCGCTGATATGGTGGATCAGGTGGCGATTTTCTTTCTGGCAGGTCATGAAACATCCGCTTCGGCGCTGGCCTGGACGCTGTATTTGCTGGCAATTGACCAATCCGCCCAGTCCCGCGTCGCAGCCGAGGCGCGTTTAGCCAGTGCAGATGGCGTATTCACCTTTAAAAACCTGTCAAAAATGCCCTTCACCCGCAATGTCTTTCGCGAGGCGCTGCGCCTGTATCCCCCCGTGCCCATGATGGTGCGTGAGAACCTGAAACAGGAAACTTTTCGCAAACGTAAGATCAAAGTAGGCAGTCAGATCGTGATTTCGCCTTGGCATATGGGCCGACATCAGCGGTTTTGGGACAAACCCGATGTGTTTGATCCTGATCGCTGGGACAGGCCCGAAACCAAGAAACCCGCGCGGGAGGCGTATATTCCGTTTTCCACAGGTCCACGGGTCTGCACCGGGGCAGGGTTTGCCATGGTCGAAGGCGTTCTGCTGTTGGCTATGCTGATAAAGTCATTTGAATTCAGCGCTGTAAAAGGCAAGGTTCCTGTACCGGCTGCCCATCTGACAGTGCGGGCCAAGGACGGAATTCACCTTACTTTGCGCCCCCGTGATCCCGATACCAGCGAAACACAAACAAGCGGATAGCAGAGGCGAGACCGCAATCAATGCCCCGTTCCGCATCAATCCGTGCGGCCAAAGCGTTCAGCGCGGTGCCTTCTGCTTTGGCGATTTCGCGGAACCCGTCCCAAAACTCCTGTTCCAAGGACACGCTGGTGCGATGGCCTTTAAGCGAAAGTGAATGTTTGCTGGGTCGGTCATACCCCATCATGCTGCCCGAAACTGGGACAGATCCGCAGGCAACACAGGACGTGCACAGGGACCATAGCTAAGCGGGTGGGATTCAAGCTGCGGCATCAGGGAAAACACCAAGCTGCGATCCTCGGGTGTTAGGGACATCAGTGAACTGGGGCAGGGATAGAAGCTCTCGGTCGGGATACCATCGGCAAAAATGATCTGGTGATCGTCGAACAGCAGATGGATATAGCGGGTGTCTTTGACGACCGGATCAAACAGGATATTGCTGTCATTCACCAGAACAGAAGCTGGTGCCAATATGCCGCTGGTGCCAAAAACCTGCAGGATTTCATCGGTTTCCAGAACCATTCGATGCTTTTGGGAAACCCGCATGTCGCTGATCGGCAGGCCAGGCCCGAAAGTATCACGGCGGATAACAACAGGGCGCAGATGAGGCGCGAGGTTGATGCGGGTTTGTGTCACCTCGCGTTCGCCAATCCAGCGGATCGGTTGCAGCCCGTTGTCCGCTGTGTGCACCAGATCGCCCACCCGCAGGTCTTGAATGGGCAGATCCCCAAAGGCGGTCAGAATGTTGCAGCCGTGGGTGAAACAAACCAGCCCGTCGTGATCCAGCGTTACTGCGTTCTTGCTGGCGGTGACATTCAAAATGGCCTCTCCACGGGCCAGTTTTCCTTTGATCAAAACAATCCGTGTCGGGCTGCGTTCTCCGTCCATGCGGCGCAATTGCGCGAATTGAACACGGCGCTGGCGGCGGGTGTTTGGGTTGACGACACCTGACCAGACGGCGCCCTGCGCGGGGCCGGTCAGCAAATATTCTACGCCGTCTATCTGGCAGCGGCTTTGATCCGCGCCCAGATTCATCAGGGTGTCAGGGGCAACGGCCAGTTCGGCAAGACCTTCACGCAGAGTCGTGCATTCCCCGTCCACCTCGGGTTTTCCTAAGGTTTCGTAAAAGGTGATGTTCACGTCACACCTATATGTTCCGGATGCCGCCCCCGCCTCGTCGCGGGGGCGTAATCGCCTGCCTCATGTCTGTCCAGCTTGTGCCAGATCATTTTATGTCTCTATCTTGCGCCAAGCTGTTGGTTCGTTCAATTCTCCATGTGCTTGGGCGTTCCTGATTTTACAGGATTGAGTCTTTCTCGTCACAACCCCAGCCCCATACCGGAAAAGGCACCGCGCCGCATAAGCGAGCGGGTTTCCTGCACTTTCAGGCTTAATCGGGCCGTGGGGCCGTATTCGGTTGGTTTCTCCTCCAGCTCGGGGAATATTTCAAATAATTCGCTGCGGGCGTCGTCTTCGATGGTGTCCAGCGCGTGATGTCCGGGATGAAAACTTTCGGTCGGGGTGCCATTGGCAAAAATCACCTCATGGCGGTCAAACAGGATATGGACGTATTCGGTTTCGCGCAGGCCATAATCGATTGTAACCGACAAATCGTTAAGCAATCCCTTCGCAGGCACCAATGCTTCGGTTTCCCCGTAATCAAGCGCCGTACGTTCAGAGCGCACCAGCATTCGATGCTGCGGGGACACCCACATGTCCCGTTCAGGCAGGCCGTTTCCAAAAGCGTCTTTGCGGATGCGCACGGGGCGCAGTTCGGGATAGGCCTGCAGCCGTGCGCCTGTCATGCGTTTGCGGCCAACCCAGCGAATGGCCTGCAACCCGTTATCTGCGGTAATCACCAAATCACCCACACGCAGGTTTTCCACCGGAACCTGCCCCCGCGGCGTTGTGATCATAGCGCCCGGCGTGAAGCAGATGATCGAGGGGATCGAGTTGTAGGGAACATCCGAGTTGCCATCTCTCAGGCGGATATTCCGCAGACGCATCCCCGCATAAAAGCTGGGTCCGGACAATTGTACAAGCCGGTCCACACTGTCGTCTACACCATCGTTTCTGGCTGTAAGATAGGCGAAAGTTACGGTTTGATTGTACCAGCCCACCCGCACGGTGGCGCTGAAAATTTCAACATTGTCCCCTGTGGATTCATAGTCGGGCCAGGCCGAGGATTCAAAATCTACCCCGTTGATGGAAAACTGGACGCCCGTGTCGTCCGCACCGGATTGAAGAAAGCCGTCATTATCCGCAACCACAGCCTGCCCGCTGGAGCCCAGCGTTAGATTACTGTAGTTTAACGGATCGCCGTTAACTTCAAAAAAGGTAAATTGTCCCAATCACCCGCCCGATTTTAAAGGGCAGATAGAGTCCCACCTTATGCTGGTGAAGTTATCCGCTGCCCGCCTCTTGACCCTTGCCCTCTCTGTCGGAGGTTCTGGTTCTTGCTTAAATCTTAGGTCAGAGGGCGGATTCACACAAGGATTATTCCCAAAACGGCGTCTATATAGGGGTGTTATGTCGTTATTTTACTATATCTTCGGAGTTTTCGCTGCATCTTGTGGTGCGGGTGGCTACCTCTGGTAGTTGGGTGGGGCCTTGTAATTTACTCCAGATTTTATTGCGTCGCTGTGAATATCCGGCAGGTGCCCCGTTTGCGGAGCCTCTGGGATGTCTGCCTGCGGCCTGTTTCGCGAAAGCGGCGCTCATCTCTGAAAATTCATGTCTGAGCGTGCCATTGCCCAACCAGTCGACGCCCGCGCGCTGCTTGGCAGAGCTTTGGCACTTTGGGGGTGTTGGAATACCATTGCCCCTTTGGTGTTTCGGATAAATGGCCGAGGCACCTGTTGCACGACCCGATACGCCTGCATGTTTGGCCCAGCCGTCAAAGCTGCGTTTCATCTAACTACCCCCGTAAGTTAAAGATCGTAAATATCTGACTGTTCCCAGCCTAACAGGGAAGTGGCGTGGATCGGGTTAATCGGCAATTTGAAAATACTTAGGGTTTGAGTCAAAAAGAGCCGCATCTGCGGGGGCAGAGCGGCTCTGATCAGGATCTGTTACAGCTTACTTTGGGCCGATCATATCCGCTGGCTGCACCACTTCGTCAAAGCGTTCTGCGGTGACAAAGCCCAGCTTCACGGCTTCTTCTTTCAGCGTGGTGCGGTTTTTATGGGCGGTTTTGGCAACCTTGGTCGCGTTGTCATAGCCGATTTCGGGGGCCAATGCGGTGACCAGCATCAGGCTTTCCCACATCAGGGTGGAAATCCGCTCCTCGTCGGCTTCGATCCCGACAACACAATTGTCGGTGAACGCAACCGCAGCATCGCCCAGCAATTGCATGGATTGCAACACGTTATAGGCCATCATCGGCTTATAGACGTTCAGTTCGAAATGTCCTTGCGACCCTGCAAAGCCTACGGCGGCGTCATTGCCAAACACATGGGCGCAGACCTGTGTTAGGGCTTCACACTGTGTGGGGTTCACTTTGCCTGGCATGATGCTGGAACCGGGTTCGTTTTCCGGCAGCATCAATTCCCCCAGACCACAGCGCGGGCCGGACCCCAACAGACGAATGTCATTGGCGATTTTGAACAGGGATGCGGCCACGGTTTTCAGTGCGCCTGACATTTCCACATGGGCGTCATGGGCGGCCAAAGCCTCGAATTTGTTCGGGGCGGTGATGAACGGCAGGCCAGTGATTTCGGCCATGTTCTTGGCAACCATTTCACCCCAGCCGACGGGGGTGTTCAGACCTGTGCCCACAGCCGTGCCACCCTGTGCCAGCGGATAGATGTTCTGCAGCGCGTGTTTCACACGTTTGATGCCTTGTTCCACCTGATAGGCATAGCCGCCGAATTCCTGCCCCAAGGTCAGGGGGGTGGCGTCCTGCGTGTGGGTGCGGCCGATCTTGATAATGTCTTTGAAGGCGTCCGCTTTTGCAGCCAATGCTGCGTGCAGTTTTTCCAGACCCGGGATCAGCACATCATGAGCTGTCATCGCGGCGGAAATATGCATGGCTGTGGGGAATGTATCGTTGGACGACTGACCCATGTTGCAATGATCATTGGGGTGAACAGGGGTTTTGCTGCCCAATTCGCCGCCCAGCATTTCGATGGCGCGGTTGGATACAACTTCATTCGCGTTCATGTTGGATTGTGTGCCAGACCCTGTTTGCCACACCACCAGCGGGAAATGATCGTCCAGCTTACCTTCAACCACTTCGCCGGCAGCAGCGATCATCGCATCGGCCAGTTCGGCGGGAATCTTGCCCAGTTCCTTATTGGCCTGCGCACAGGCTTTCTTGATCACACCAAGGGCGCGCACCACGGCAACCGGTTGTTTTTCCCATCCAATCGGAAAGTTTTTCAAACTGCGCTGGGTTTGTGCGCCCCAATATTTGTCGGAAGGAACCTCCAACGGGCCAAAACTGTCGGTTTCTGTGCGGGTATCGGTCATCTCGGGCTCCAATGTAAAAAACTTGGCTTCCATATACTGCTGCCAATGGTGCTTGCCAACGTCCAAAAGTCATATCACTGTCACAGGATGAACACCTATTATGATCTGGGCGGGCACAGCCGCGCCGTTACCACCACATCCCCGCAAGCCCAGCTTTGGTTCGATCGGGGGCTGAACTGGACCTTTGGCTTTAATCACAACGAGGCGATTGCCTGTTTTGAAAAAGCACTGCTCGCCGATCCGGGCTGCGTTATGGCCCATTGGGGCATTTGTTACGCCATCGGGCCGAATTACAACTACACATGGCCCGATTATCCCTACCGTGAAAAACAAAAGGCGGTGGCGGTGTTTGGCGAACACTACAGCGCCGCGCTGAACGGATTGGACGGAGCCAGCCCTGTGGAACAGGCCCTGATCCGCGCCCTTGCAGCCCGTAATATCGCAGCCGCCGAAGAAGAGGAGTTCCAGCCCTACACCGAAGCCTATGCCGAGGCGATGCGCACAGTATATCATGCCCACCCCACGGATATGGACGTCTGCGCACTAACCGCCGAGGCTTTGATGAGCCGCACGCCTTGGGCGCTCTGGGATCTGAAGTCCGGAGCACCCGCCGCTGGGGCCAGCACCGCAGAGGCGATGACCCTGATGGAAACCGCCTTTGCCAACGACCCCGCCGCCATGCGCCACCCGGGGCTGTTGCACATGTATATCCACCTGATGGAAATGTCTCCGCATCCTGAAAAGGCGCTAAAGGCAGGGGACGCGCTGACAGGGTTGGTGCCGGATGCAGGGCATCTGCAACATATGGCCACCCATATTGATGTGCTGTGCGGGCAATATCAAAACGTTGTCACCCGTAATGCGGTGGCGTGGAAAGCGGATCAGAAATATCTGGCGGAACACGGCCCGTTTACCTTTTACACCACCTATATGTGCCATAATTTGCACTTCCAGCTTTATGGCGCGATGTTTCTGGGCCAGATCGGTCCCGCGATGGAGGCAGCGGATTTTCTGGAAAACCTGCTGACACCAGACGTGATCGAACCGGCTGCGGACTGGATCGAAAGCTATTATCCCATGCGCCTGCACGCGCTGATCCGTTTTGGCCAATGGGAGGCGATCAAAGCCTATACCCCACCGCAAAACGCAGAGCTGTTTGCCTTTACCCATGCGGTTTCAGCCTATGCCAAAGCGGTGGCCTGTGCGGCCAGCGGCGATGTGGCAGGCGCTGAAATCCACCGCGCGGCATTTTATCCCGCCAAAGCCGCTGTGCCGGAAACACGGGTTTTGTTTAACAACCTGTGTTCGGATATCCTGAACATCGGCACCGAAATGCTGGAAGGCGAACTGGCCTATCGCAAAGGCGACTATGATCTGGCTTTTGACCATCTGCGCAAATCCGTCGCGCTGGATGACACGCTGCCCTACGAGGAACCCTGGGGCTGGATGCAACCCAGCCGCCACGCGCTTGGGGCGTTGTTGCTGGAACAGGGCAGGGTGGCAGAAGCCGAGGCGGTCTACCGTGCCGATTTGGGGTTGGACGGCAAACTGGCGCGGGCCTGTCAGAACCCTGACAACGTCTGGGCTTTGCACGGGCTGCATGAATGTCTGATGAAAACGGGGCAGGTGGCGGAGGCGCGGTTTATCAAGCAGCGCCTTGATATTGCCAATGCCCGCGCCGATGCGCCGATTAAGGCGTCATGCTTTTGTCGGCTGACCCATTAGCAGGCCTGATAACGGGGGCTGCTGCCCCCCGCACCCCCAAGGTTTTTTGGCGCTAAAAAGGTTAATGTTTGCGGAAGCTGTCAAGCGAGACGACTTCAGCATCGCCTTTTGGCGCGGGTGCGTCGTCTTCTTCGTCTTCGATCACCATCATCGGGCTTTCGGGAACGTCGTCGAGTTCCATTTCGTCTTCATCTTCATGGGAATCAAACCGCAGCCCGAATTCGACCGATGGGTCCACAAAGGTGCGGATTGCATCAAATGGAATGACCAATGGTTCGGGTTGGTCGCCGAAATTCAGGGTAACGGCGAAACGGTCTTCGCTGACCACCAGATTGTCGAACCAGTGCTGCATCACAACGGTCATGTCTTCTGGATAGCGCGCGCGCAGCCAGTCGGCGATGTCGACACCGGGGTGTGTGGTGTCAAATGTGATAAAGAAATGATGCTCGCCCGGCAGATGTCCGATCTTTGAAATATCGATCAATAGCTCGCGCATCAGCCCGCGCATGGCGCGGTGCATTAGCTGGCCGTAGGGAATTGTGTCAGTCATAGTTCTTGTTAACCGTTTCTAGGGGCTTTCCAGTACAATAGCCTGTTCCGCATTTATGGAAAGCGCAAGTTGTTAAGAAGTTACCTGCAAGGCGGTTGAATGATGTAGAATCACTGTTTTGAATTCTGCTTGAAATTGGGAAAATCGCTGCTCGGATATTCTGCAAAAACGCCCATTTTTGTTAAAAATCTTCAAAAAAT